>MELN01000053.1:60607-63673 GCA_001768675.1 Actinobacteria bacterium RBG_16_64_13
TAGGTTGCTCCGTATCTCCTCGAGCTCCGAGCGGACGTCCTTGAGCTTCTTGCCCAGCTGGCTGCTGGACGCGGCCTGTGCGCTGCCCGGTTCGAGAGCCGGCGCGGACGGCGCCAGTGTCAGCAAGAGCGCAAGCGCGAGTATCGTGGCCGCGGTCTTGGCCAGCCGGACGAACACATCGCTACGAGCTGCGCTGAGATCCACGCGGCACGCTCCCCGATCCGTACGGGCGATACCTCAGACCTTGAGAAAACGCCTGAGCCCGATAGCCGAGCCCACGGCACCTATCCCCACTCCCACGGCAAGAAGAACCACCGTCACCATTACGTAGGGCACCGCATCCAGTGGAAGGTCCAGGAACGGTATGTTTTGCCTGAGCCAGCCCGCCAAGTAGTTGTTGAGCACCAGGGCCACCACGGTGGCAGCCGCCGCCCCTATAAACCCCACCGTGACCCCCTCGATCAAGAAGGGCCAGCGGATGAACCAGTTGGTCGCGCCCACCAGTTTCATGATCTCCACCTCCCGCTTGCGAGCGAAGATGGAGAGCCGGATGGTGTTGGAGATCAAGAGGATGGCTACGATCCCGAGAAGCACGATGAAGATGAGCATGAAGTTGCGCGCCTGCGACGTGAAGGCGAACAGCTTGTCGGCGATCTCCTCGCCCCAGCGGACGTCATCCACTATGGGATTCTCCAGATCGATGCGCCCTGCCACAGCCGCTACTGCCTGAGGATCTTTGAGGGCGATCTCGAAGGAGGCCGGCAAGGGGTTGCCACTGAGACCCTCGAGGACCTCGGGATTGTCCTTGAACCACTCCCGCATCCGCTCCAGGGCCTGTTCCTTGGTGATGTACGTGACGCTCTCCACTTCGACCCAACCCTGGATCTCGCCCTGCATGGCCGTGACGTCCGCCGGTTCGCCCCCGTCCTTCAGGTAGACGGTGATCTCGACCTTCTCCTCCACCTGTTTGAGCAACGCATCACTCGTGTAGACGAACACCAGTACCCCGCCCAAGACCACGATCGACAGGAAGACCGTGACCAATGCGGCTATGGTCATGAAGAAGTTGCGACGGAGCGAACCGAGGGCCTCCTTGAAGAAGAAGCTAATCCTCCCCATAGCCGCCTCGTTTCTGGTCGCGTACTACTTTGCCGGAATCCAGCGCGATGACTCTCCGGCGCATGCGGTCGACCATCTCGCGGTCGTGCGTGGCCATCAGCACGGTCGTCCCCGTCTTGTTGATGCGATAGAGCAGTTGCATGATGCCCATAGAGGTATCCGGGTCGAGGTTACCCGTGGGCTCGTCGGCGATGAGGAGAGGCGGATGGTTGACGAAAGCCCGAGCGATCGACACCCGTTGCTGCTCGCCACCCGAAAGCTCGTTGGGATAGCTGCCCGCCTTATGACCCAGACCCACAAGAGAGAGGATCTCGGCGGCTTTCCTCTTGGAGGCGCCGGTCGCGTTGCCCGTCACCACCAGAGCGTACATGACGTTGTCGAAGGCGGTCTTGTTGACGAGCAGTTTGAAGTCCTGGAACACGCACCCGATGTTGCGCCGCAGATAGGGGACCTTCCAACTGCGGAGAGAGGCAAGATCCCGGCCGCCGACGCTGACCCGACCCCGATCGGGCTCTAGCTCGCGGATCAGCAGGCGGATGAAGGTGGACTTGCCGGAACCCGATGGTCCCACGAGGAAGACGAACTCGCCTTTCTCGATATGGAGGTTGACCCTTTCCAGGCCAACGGTGCTAGGCGGGTAGATCTTCGTTACGTCTTCAAACTTGATCACGGGCTACCTGCAACCTCCGTTCTTGGGCATCTAGCGGATATTCTGCGGATTCAAGAAAAAGCCTGCCGCTCCCAGGGTCAAGCCGAGCGGGCGCCCAGCTTGCCCGTGGATCTCTGCCAGACATACTCTCGAATGAACTCGTCAATGGCGCCGTTCAGAACGGCTTCGACGTTGCCTTTCTCGTAATTGGTGCGGTGGTCTTTCACCAGCGTGTACGGGGCCAACACATACGATCTGATCTGGCTCCCCCAGGCGATCTCTTTCTGTTCGCCCTTTTCCCGGGCCATTTCCTGTTCCCGCTTCTCGTGCTCCAGCAGGAGCAGCTTGCTGCGCAGCATCCGCATGGCGGTCTCCCGATTCTGGATCTGCGAGCGCTCGTTCTGGCATTGCACCACCGTCCTGGTGGGGATATGCGTGATCCTCACAGCCGAATCGGTCTTGTTGACGTGTTGGCCTCCGGCGCCAGATGAACGATAGGTCTCTACTCTCAGCTCCTTGTCGTCGATGTCCAGTTGGACCTCGCCATCGATGAGGGGAGTGACGTCCACCGAGGCGAACGAGGTGTGCCTGCGCGCGGCCGCGTCGAAGGGAGACATCCGCACCAGGCGGTGGACCCCTCTCTCGGTGGACAGAAGTCCGTAAGCGTTGTCGCCGTGCACAGTGAAGGTAACGCTCTTGATGCCGGCCTCATCACCTTCGCTGGCTTCGTTCAGCTCCACCGTGAATCCGCGGGTCTGAGCCCAACGCAGATACATGCGCAGGAGCATCTCCGCCCAATCCTGGCTTTCGGTGCCACCCGCTCCCGGGTGGATGCTGACGATAGCGTCACCGCCGTCGAATTCCCCGGTGAAGAGCCGCAGTTCCTCCAGGTGTTCCAAGGTCCGGCCCACGTCCGATGCCAGCCGGGCGATCTCTTCTTCAAGTTCCTCCGGCACCTCGTCGCCGCCGGTCTCTTCACCGGCCATGTCTAGAGACATGTCTAACTCTTCCACTTGGGAAGCGAGGCGTTCGAAATCCCCGAGGCGGCTGCGGAGCCGACTGTAGCGGGTGCTTACCTCTTGGGCGTGAGCTTGATCGTCCCAGAAATCGGGGCCGCGCATCGCCTCCTCAAGGGCGGCGATGCTGCTTTTTACCTTGTCGGGGTCAAAGATAGTCCCTTGCCCACGTGAACTTCTCGCGGAAAACCGCTAGGAGGTCACGATATTCGGCAAGGGACGGGGTTTGTTTCTCTGTCTTCTCAGCCATGTTCGGGAGAAGTATACACGGCGCTAGGCGCG
>MELN01000053.1:63688-71796 GCA_001768675.1 Actinobacteria bacterium RBG_16_64_13
TTGCCGCCAGGGCGAGATCGGCGCGAGCGAGACGAGGACGCAGGGAGCGTTCGTAGCCGCGCTACGGGCGCGACTGAGGACGACGAATCGCTCTGCCCAGCGCGGACTCGGCGGCCGAGGCTTCATTTCGAAACGCGCAACTAGGCGCCACAGCACTTCTTGTATTTCCTGCCGCTTCCACACGGGCAGGCGTCGTTGCGGCCCCCTTTGGTGACGCTCCGGGGAGCCACCACGGTGCGAGTGGCGCGCTGGGCGGCTTCGTAGGCCTCCGCCGAGCTGTCGGCCACGCCGGCCGAGCGCGCCGCGGCGGCTCCGGCGAAATTCTGAGCCAGACTGCTGTCGCCGCCGCCCGAATAGGCCAGGCCACGGGCGCCGGCAGCCTCTTGCGGCTGCTCCTCGCGTGCGATTTCCAGGTGGTATAGATAGCGGACAAAGTCCTCCTGGATGGACTCCATCAGCTCCTGGAACATCTTGTAGCCTTCGTTCTTGTACTCCACCAAGGGGTCGCGCTGGGCCAGGGCCCGCAGTCCGATGCCCTCGCGGAGATAGTCCATCTCGTACAGGTGGTCGCGCCATTTCGAATCGATGGTACGCAGTAGCACCCAGCCTTCCAGGGCGCGCATGGCCTGCGCTCCGAAGCGCTCTTCCTTGGCCTCGTAGACCCTGAGAGCATCCTCCACCACCATATCGGCCACTTCCTCGGCGTCGAGCTCGGTCGGATCGCCCAGGCTTTCGACGGTGAGAGTGGCGGGGAAGAACGTGCGCAGCATGGTGAGCAGTTCCTCCAGGTCCCACTCCTCGGAGAAGCGGGAGGATCCCGTGAAGAACGCCACCTGCTGCCTCAGGATGCGTTCGATGATTCCGAGAACGTCCTCTTTTAGGTCGTCGCCCTGTAAGATGCGCTGACGCTGCCCGTAGATGACCTCGCGTTGCAGGTTCATCACGTCGTCGTACTCGAGCACGCGTTTGCGGATCTCGAAGTTCTGCTCTTCCACCTTCTTCTGGGCGCTCTCCACCGACCGGGAGATCAGGCTGTGCTCGATCGGGGTATCCTCGTCGAGACCAAGCCGGTCCATGAGGTGGTGGATGCGGTCTCCACCGAAGATGCGGAGAAGGTCGTCTTCCAGGGAAATGATGAACCGGCTTGCACCGGGGTCGCCCTGACGGCCTGAACGCCCGCGTAGCTGGTTGTCTACGCGACGGGCTTCATGCCTCTCCGTACCGAGAACAAACAGGCCTCCGACCTCCACCACGCCTTCGCCCAGTCTGATGTCGGTACCGCGGCCGGCCATGTTGGTGGCGATGGTGATGGACCCCGGCTGCCCGGCCTGAGCGATGATCCCCGCTTCTTTGGCGTGATGCTTGGCGTTCAGCACCTCGTGCGGGATCCCCCGCCGCTTCAACATCTCCGCGAGCCGTTCCGATTTCTCCACGGAGATGGTGCCCACAAGCACCGGCTGCTTGCGCTCGTAGCAGTCGGCGATAAGATCCGCGGCGGCCTTGAACTTGGCCTTCTCGGTCTTGTAGATGAGATCGTTGCCATCGTCGCGGATCATAGGCTCGTTGGTGGGAATGACCACGACTTCCATCTTGTAAATCTCGCGGAATTCGTCGGCCTCCGTCGCGGCCGTGCCCGTCATGCCACCGATCTTCTCGTAGAGGCGGAAGTAGTTCTGCAGTGTGATGGTGGCGAGAGTCTGGTTCTCTTCTTTGATCTTGACGCCCTCGCGAGCTTCGATGGCCTGGTGGAGTCCCTCGGAATAGCGGCGTCCCTCGAGGATCCGCCCGGTGAACTCGTCGATGATCTTGACCTCACCGTCCTGCACGAGGTAGTCCACGTCGCGCTTGAAGAGCGCGGCGGCCTTCAAAGCCTGCATCAAGTGGTTGACCAACTGGCCGGAGAGGTCCTCGTAGATGTTGTCGAGCCCTAGCTCCCGTTCAACCCGGGCCAGGCCCTTTTCGGTGATGGCGACGGTGCGTTTCTTCTCGTCGATCTCGTAGTCCGCCTCTTCGCTTTCCCCCGGGGTGAGCCTGCGGGCGATGCGGGCGAAGTCGTAGTAGGTCTTCGCCGCCCGCTCGCCCGGGCCCGAGATAATAAGCGGGGTCCGCGCCTCGTCGACGAGTATCGAGTCCACTTCGTCGACGATGCAGAAGCTGTGTCCGCGCTGCACTTGTTGCTCGGTGCGCAGCACCATGTTGTCGCGGAGGTAGTCAAAGCCGAACTCGGTGTTGGTGCCGTAGGTGACATCGGCCCTATAGGCCTCACGCCGGGCATCTTCCGGCATGCTGTTCTGGAGGGCCGCCACCGACAAGCCTAGGAACTCATATACCGGCCCCATCCACGCGGCATCGCGGCCGGCCAGATAGTCGTTCACGGTGACCAGGTGAACTCCACGGCCTGCGAGCGCGTTGAGGTAGACGGGCATGGTCGCGACCAGGGTCTTACCCTCGCCCGTCTTCATCTCGGCGATCGATCCCTGGTGCAGTACGACTGCCCCCATCACCTGCACATCGAAAGGCCTCATACCGGTGGTCCGGCGGGCCGCCTCTCGCGCTACTGCGAAGGCCTCGGGCAATAGATCGTCAAGCGTTTCTCCGTTGGTCAAACGCCCCCGGAACTCGACGGTCTTTGCGCGCAGAGCCTCATCGGAGAGGGCGGCGATCTCGCTCTCCCACGCAGCCACTTCGGCGACAGTCGCCTCGAGTTGCCTGAGTTTCTTGCCCTCGCCGAAGCGAAGTACCTTGTCAACGACCTTGATCATCGGCCGTTCCCCTTATGCAGAATTAGCCCGGGCCGGCATGCGCAGGCGGGCCGGTCTACTACGTTTGAGCTTCGATCAGTCCGTAGTTGCCGTCGCGCCGGCGATAGACGACGGCCGTCTCGTTGGTCTCGGAGTTGGTGAAGACAAAGAAGTCGTGCCCCACCAGTTCCAGCTGGAGGGCGGCTTCCTCCGGCGCCATAGGCTTGACCATGAACTGCTTCGTCTTGACGATGCGTGGTGTGGAAGTCTCGGCCTCGGACTCCTCCGACTCCTCAAGGATGTTGAAGCCCTCAGATACGAGAACCTCTTTGTGAGCTCCCTGGGAGCGAGACACGAGCTTGCCGCGGTATTTCTTCACCTGACGCTCGAGTTTGGCGAACACCAGGTCGATGGACGCGTAGATGTCGGGTGACGCCTCACGGGCCCTGATGATGGGGCCCTTGGTGAAGATCGTCACTTCCACGACTTGATTGTCGGCGATGCTGGGGTTCTTCTCGGTCCAGAGCTCGACCTCGCACCGGGAACCATTGGCCAGATACTTGCTCAGCTTCCCCAGCTTCTCCTCGGCATAGGCGCCGATCGCGTCCGTTAGTGCCAGATTTCTGCCTTTGACCGTGAGATTCACGCCGGTCCTGCTCCTTGACTCGTCGTACGAAGGTAGATCGGGGGTCCGCAAGCCGCCTGTTTCAGTCGCATCTGCGGAACGGTGAAAGATACCACATACCTCCTTCAGTCGTGCCTCTCCGCCGGGCCTGATGCAGCTCGAGAGAAGGTGAACACGTGCACCGGCAGTCCTGTGCCGGCGACCAGCACTGAAGACACCTCCTTCGCCGTGGCCCCGGTCGTATATACGTCGTCAACCACCACGAGAGCCCGGGTACGAACCGGCAGCCGGACGTGCGCTTTCTCGTGGAGGGCAAAGACTCCCCGCAGATTTTGTTGCCGCCCCGCCCTCCCAAGGCCCTTTTGATGCTTGGTCGGCTTGGTCTTCCGGACGAGACCGGCGTACGCAAGAGGTTGCGGCCCGGAGGCCAGCACCCGAGCCAGGACCTCGGCCTGGTTGTAGCCTCGCCCTCGCTCCGCCGCCCTGTGACACGGCACCCAGGTGACCAGCAGCCGATCGGGGGCGGCGGCGGATGCGACGAAATCGGCGAAGGCGGGCCGTGCGAGGTCGGCCATCATGCGTCCCAACACCGGCTGTCCACCGAACTTGAAATCCGCCACCAGCCGCCGCGCCACCCCCTGATGGCTGAAAGCGCCACGAGCCCCGACAAACGGCAGCTCGGCGCCGAGGCACCTTGTGCAGCGCCCCGCGACAAGCGGCAGCGGGCCGGGCTCCCCGCAGCGAGGACACGCGCCCGGGCCTATGCTCTGAAGAGTGTCCCGACACGCGGGGCAGAGGTAGGACTCGAACTCGCCGCAGCCCACGCACCGTGGCGGGAACAGCACCGAGAGCACCGATTCCGCGATCGAGCAACGCCACCAGCGCGCGAAACCTGCCGCCCGGCTCGCCGCCGCCGCGGTGCCCGCGCCCTGCACAACGACGTGTGCGCGCCTAGCATCCACGGTCGGGCGAGTTCAACCTCTGACCGATGATCCCGTCAACCAGCACCGAGCCCGGCAGCACTTCGGACCCCTGAAGGACAAGGGCTCGCATGATGTGGGCTCCCGTTCCAAGCACGCATCTGTCGCCTATCACGGACGGCCCCTCGACGACCACGCCTTCTCCCAGCCGGCAACCACTGCCGATAAGGACCGGGGGCTCGATGCGTGTCGAGGCCGGAACTGAGACCCCCTCGCCTATCCATACGCCCGGTCGGACCTCCGTGCCCGGAATCTCCACGTTGACACGCCCGGTCAACGCGTCGGCGTTGCCCCGTATGAACTCCCTCAGGTTGCCGACGTCGCTCCAGTAGGAATTCACCGTGTAGATATGAAAGGGCACCCCGTCACGCAGAAGATCGGGAAACACCCGCTTGCCGAAGTCATCGAACTGCGCTGGCGGGATGTAGTCCAAGATCTCGGGCTCGAAGACGTAGATCCCGCAGTTGCACAGGCGCGAGCGGGCTTCCTCTCTGGAGGGCTTCTCCTGAAAGCCGACCACTCGATCATCGTCGTCGGCCACCACCACGCCGTACAGGCTGGGGTCGGGCACTTCTTTGACGGCCATGGTGGCGATGGAGCCGTTACGGCGGTGCGCCGCCACCAATCCGGTGAGGTCGATGTCGGTGAGCGCGTCGCCGCTCATCACGAGGAACGGGCCGTCCACCAAGAAATCGGCGTTGCTCTTGACCCCGCCGGCGGTCCCAAGGAGTTCGGGCTCAGAAGAGTACGTCAACTCCATCCCCAGCCAGGCTCCATCCCCGAGGTATCCGGTGATCACTTCGGGGAGATGGTGCAAGTTGATGACCACCTCGCGCAGGCCATGGAGGCCCAGCAAGCGCAAGATGTGATGAAGCGCGGGCCTGTTCGCGATGGGAGCCATGGGCTTGGGCACCAAGTCGGTGACGGGACGGAGCCGAGTTCCGATGCCGGCAGCCATGATCATGACTCTCATTTCGCCTCCAGCTTCCGCAGGCTATCCTCGTAGGGAGGCAAGGCCACGCCTCGCTCGGTGACGATGGCGGTGACGTTGCGTGCAGGGGTCACGTCGAAGGCGGGGTTGCGTACACGCGCACCCGAAGGAGCCCAACACCTGTCGCCGTACCCGGTCACTTCGATCGCAGCGCGCTCCTCGATGGGGATCGCGCTCCCATCCGGCAGTGAACGGTCGACCGTGGAGAAGGGCGCGGCGACATAGAAGGGCACTTTGTGCTCCCGGGCAAGCACCGACACCGTATACGTTCCGATCTTGTTGGCCACGTCGCCATTGGCGGTTATGCGATCGGCGCCTACCACCACGTGAGTGATGAGCCCCCGGCTCATGAAGTATCCGGCCATGTTGTCGGTGATCAACTCGAAAGATATGCCTTCCCGCGAGAGCTCCCAGGCGGTCAAACGCGCGCCCTGAAGGAGAGGTCGAGTCTCGTCGGCCAGCACGTGCAGACGGGGATTGCGGGCGTGCACCGACCGGATGACCCCCAGCGCCGTGCCGTAGCCGGCCGTCGCCAAGGCTCCCGCGTTGCAGTGCGTCAGAATCACCGGCTGCTCCCCTTCGATGAGTGCGGCCCCATATTCACCGATGGCCCAGCACGAAGCCAGATCTTCCTCATAGATCTGCACCGCGCGCCGTTCCATTTCGGCGACGACCTCGGCCGGAGAAAGGTCATCCCTGCTCCAGATGGCCTCCATCTCCTTGAGCGCCCAGGGAAGGTTATACGCCGTGGGGCGAGTCTCGAATAGGCCTTTAGACGCAGCCTGGACCGCGGCCCTGAAGTGGGCGGGCGCGCCGGCGCCGGCGCGCAGCGCGGCCCGCGCCGCCAGCGCCATGCCCATGCCCGCGGCCACGCCGATGGCCGGGGCTCCGCGAACGACCATCGTGCAGATGGCGTCGGCCACCTGCTCCCAGGTCTCGCAAACAACATCGACTTCCTCGAGCGGCAACCGGCGCTGATCGATCATGACCACCACCCCGTCGCGCCAAAGGACCGGGTGGATCCCGCCGTTCGTCGGCGGCCCCGCTGCCGCGGCTACTGCGTCGCCGCCGGCAGGCTCGCTCGCATCCTGGGCCGCGTCCACGCCTAGGTCCCCATGTTCCAACTGGCGAGGTATTTGGCCTGCTCGGGCGTCAGGGTGTCGATGCCGACACCCAGCGATTCCAGCTTGAGGCGGGCGATCTCCGCGTCGATGTCGGCAGGCACGTCATACACGCGCTTGTCCAACGTCGCCGCGTTCTTGACCATATACTCCGCCGCCAGCGCCTGGTTGGCGAAACTCATGTCCATCACGCTTGATGGGTGGCCCTCGGCGGCGGCCAGGTTGATCAGCCGGCCTTCGCCCAAGAGGTAGATGCGCCGGCCGTCGGCGAGAGTGAACTCCTCGACGAACTCCCGGACCTGGCGCCGGGCCACCGACAGCGCTTCCAACGCTGGGATGTCGATCTCCACGTTGAAGTGGCCGGTGTTGGCCACGATGGCCCCATCCTTCATCACCTCGAAGTGTTCCTTGCGGATCACGTGGATGTCGCCGGTGGCGGTGACGTAGATGTCGCCGATCGGAGCCACTTCGGCCATGGGCATGACCCTGAAGCCGTCCATGATCGCCTCGAGCGCCCGCAACGGCTCGACCTCCAACACCACCACGTCGGCCCCGTGACCCTTAGCCCTTGTAGCAAAACCTCGGCCGCACCACCCATAGCCGGCGACGACCACGACCTTGCCCGCGATCATCCGATTGGTCGCTCGGATGATGCCGTCGAGAGTCGACTGGCCGGTACCGTAGCGGTTGTCGAACATGTGCTTGGTCATGGCCTCGTTCACGGCCACGATGGGGTAACGGAGCACGCCCTCTTGCTCCATCGATTTGAGGCGGATCACTCCGGTGGTGGTCTCTTCGGTGCCACCGATGACTCCCACTGCCGCGTCGGTGCGGTCGGTGTGGAGCAGGCCCACTACGTCGGCCCCGTCGTCCATGGTGATCTGCGGATGGAAGTCGATGACGCTTTGGATATGCCGGTAGTACGTGTCCCTGTCCTCGCCCTTGATCGCGAAGGTGGAGATGCCGTACTCCACAACAAGCGCGGCAGCCACATCGTCCTGAGTGGAGAGCGGATTGGAGGCGCAGAGGGCCAACTCGGCCCCGCCGGCGGCCAAGGTCCGCATCAAGCTGGCCGTCTCGCTGGTCACGTGCAGGCAGGCGCCGATGCGCATGCCTTTGAGCGGCCTCTCTTTGGCGAACCGCTCGCGGATAGCCGCGAGAACAGGCATCTCCTTCTCCGCCCACTCGATCCGCAAGACCCCGCTTGCCGCGAGGTTCTCATCTTTCACGTCATGATCGACCACTACCTGACTCCTTTTCCTGAAGACCCCTCTGTAACGACCACCGCGGCCACGCGCAGACCCAGATGCGCTGCCACGATGACCACCGGTACCAGCTCGGTGCTAACTGCCGGGTAGCCCTGCGCGCCGGCCACCCCGGCCTCGAAGGCGCTCAAACGGCGGTCATCATGCACCCCGGCCACCACCCCCGACACTACTATCATACCCTCGGCCGCGCCCAGGCGGTCTATGACCACCTCGGGCGCGTAGATCCCGGTCATACTCGGGAACCTCGGCCCCACGGAATCGTCGTTCGGCCCCGTGAGCGGCGACCGCCAAGTGAGATTGGCGTGATCGGTGACGATCACCAGCCGGGGCCGGTGGGCGCCTTGACCGGCGTCCGCCTCGCCGCTCCATGTCCCCCCGCACA
>MELN01000053.1:71833-75007 GCA_001768675.1 Actinobacteria bacterium RBG_16_64_13
GGCTCCGTCTGCCGGGCCGCCGTTCGTCATCGCTTCACGCAGAAGCGCCACCTCAGCCGCGCTGAGCGGACGAGAGAAGTTGCTCACTCCCACATCGCGGAGCGAGAGCACTGTGCCCCCCGGTCCCGCCAGCGCGCGGGCCGCCGCTACCTCGACCCCACCACCTTCGAGGTCGACACCCGGGCCGGCAAGTACTTTCATTCAGCCGGGATGAAGACCATGGATTCGGCCACAGCCAACAGCTCGTCCTCGCTCAACAAGAGGGAGAGGGTGTTGGAGACCCAGTAAAGCGCGTCGTCGGACTTCCACCAGATGCGGTCGACCTTGTCTTTGGGACCGACTATGGTGAAGATCTTGCCGTCGTGCTCGACTTCGCGGCCCCCACTGGCAGCCGGCGCGTCAAGCCACGCGGTCTCAGTGATGCCCATATACTGGTCCACCCACTCCCCGTTCTTCTTGAGCCGGTAGAGCATCTTGAAGGCCGGCTCACCGTCACCGTCGACCTCGATGTCGTAGGTAGCCCCGGTCGTCGGTACCCGCTCCACGAAGTAGTAGCCGCGGGGAATGTAGGCCGGGCCCTCCACCGCGAAGGGAACCGCTTTCGCGATCGACTTCCAGCCACCCGCGGCGGGGATGTTGTCGGGACTCGGCGGCAGGGCAAAGTCGGCGGGAAGACTGAAGTCCTCGCCGAGGATCGCCGTGACGCGCTCCACGGAGTCGCTCCATTTCACCGTTTCTATGCCCACCGCTGCCGCGACTAGCTTTGCCTTGCCCGACATGTCCGACGAGTACTCCACCCGGGACGCCTTTGCTCGTTCCGTGGCGTTTCCCACGTTGACGATGGTCGCACCCAGGCTCTTCAGCCACTCGCCGGCGGCGGCGGCTTCACCAGCCCGCCCGTTCGCGTTCAGCACGTCCACCTCCACCCCGCTGAGATCCGCCTTGGCCACCGCGATGCTCGTGGTGGTCGACGATGCCGACTCGCCGGTCTCCGCAGTCGTTCCCGGCAGGGTGAGGAAAGAGGCCACGGCGTTGGCGACGGCATGGTCGCTGGCGAGCACGTAGGAGATCCCGTCGACCATCTCGGGCGATCCAAAGAGGCTGATCCTCCGGATACGGTTCCCGTCGAGCCGGACGCCCCAGTACGCCAATTTGAGAACGTCATTGGCCCCCAGGTCGGTAGTGATGTTGTCGAAGAGGGCACTGATCAGCCCGGGCAACTTCAAGGGCAGGTCCCAGCCCATGGCCTGCTCCCTCATCGCGCTGAGAAAGGCCTGCTGGCGCTCCATGCGCCCAAAATCCAGATTGAGATCGTGGCGGAAGCGGACGTAGTCGAGCGCATCGGCGCCGTGCAGGAGTTGGTAGCCGGGCGCGAGTTTGATCAGTTCGAATTCTGGATCATCGTTGTAGTAGCGCTGGTCCACATCCACATAGACGCCGCCTAGAGAATCGGTGATGTCGCGGAAGGCGTCGAAACTGACCTCGACGTAGTGGTTGATGTCGACACCGGTCGCCTGTTCGACCGTTCTGATCGTCAGAGCGGCTCCGCCATAGGCGAAGGCAGCGTTGATCTTGTTGGCGCCATAGCCCGGCACCTCTACTCGCAGGTCGCGAGGGAGCGACAGAACCGACAGGTAGTCGTTGTCGGGATCGACGTGCACCAGGATGATCGTATCCGAGCGGCCGTACTTCTCTTCTTCGTCCTCCTGGTGGTCCGACCCCAAGACGAGCAGATTCATCGCCGAAGGCGATTCGGGGGCCTCGGGCACCGACACGATGGTGCTGCTGGGTTTGTCGGTCAACGCGATCCGGACTTCGGGAGTCACCCGGGCGTTGGCTCCCGCCACCTGGCTGCGGAACCAGAGATAGGAGCCTCCCGCGGCGGCCAACAGCAGCACGACCACTCCGACCGATGTCCAGAGTATGATGCGCTTCCACCGTCCCCTGGGCTGACCCTCAACGTCGTACAGGGTATACGGCTTCAGGCTCAGGGCACGACCCCGCTTGGTATCACTATCATCGACTCAGCCACTTTGAGCAGCTCTTTCGCGTTCAAGAAGTACGACAAGGTGTTGGAGACCCAATAGAGGACGCCATCCTTCACCCACCAGACATGATCAGTATTCTGACTGGTTCCCACGACAGTGAAGGTCATGCCGTTGTACTGATATTCCCGGCCTTCGGCGGCCGCGGGCGCTTCCAGCCAAGTGGTCTGCATGATGCCCATGTATTGATCGGTCACTTCGCCATTCCTGGTGAGGCGGTAGACCATCTTGATAGCCGGCATGGTCTTGTCGCCATCAACCACGATGTCGTATGACCCGGGCGACGCCGGGTTCTTGTCGACGTAGGCATAGCCTTCGGGAAGGTATCCGGGGGCCATCACCTGGAACCGCGCAGCAGCGGCGTACTGCTTCCACAAACGGCTGTTCTCGATGGCGTCCGGGTCGGTGATGAACACCGAGGTGTCTATGGCTGTGGTGGTTGTGGAGTTGGCGCCCATTGCGCTTGCTGTGGTCTGCCCGCTGCCCGAGGCCGAGGGAGGCGTCATCAATTCGTGGACCGCCTCCTCTATGGCCCCTTCTTCCGGGATCACGTACGACACCCCATCGACCGTCCGGATGTCACCGATGACACTCACCTGCCTGATGCGTGATCCATCCAGACGCACGCCCCAGTAGGCCAGGCTGATCATGTCGTTGGCCCCCATGGTAGTGCGAAGATTGTCAAACAGGGAGCTCACCAGCCCGGGTAGCTTGGTGGCAAGGTTCCAGCCCATGGCCTGCTCCCTGACCGCGGTCAGGAACCGCTGCTGCCGGGACATGCGCCCGAAGTCGGAGTTGCGGTCGTGCCGGAAGCGTACGTAGTCGAGCGCGTCGGCGCCGCTGAGCAATTGATAGCCGGGCGAGATCTTGATGAACTCATAATCCTTCTCGGGATCGTCGTTGTAGTAGCGGCGGTCGACATCCACGTAAACGCCGCCCAGCTTGTCCGTCAGGTCGCTGAAAGCCTGGAAATCGATCTGCACGTATTCGGCGACGTCCACGTTGGTGAGCGCCTGCACTGTCTCTAACGCGAGCGGCGCTCCGCCGTGCGCGTAGGCCCAGTTCAGCTTCCGGGTGCCATTGCCCGGGACCTCCACCCGCAAGTCGCGGGGCAGCGAGAGGATGGACA
>MELN01000054.1:0-8177 GCA_001768675.1 Actinobacteria bacterium RBG_16_64_13
CTCCGGGCTCGCAGCCCGCCCTTTGGAGCGCCGCGTCGATGGCTACCCGTTTCTCCGGAGCCCCCGTGTCTACCAGGACGAAGCCCTCCCGGGCCAGCACCAGGTAACAGTTGACGCCCCCGAGCCCGATTCGCACTAGATCGGCCACGCAGCACCTTCGACAGCTCGTATGACATCTGGGCACCTTCAATCTACTCCAGACACACGACTTCCGGAAGACGGGCTCCTCTGCTACGCTGGCGGACGCTTGTCCCGACTGGGCGGATGGGCAAGAGAATAGGAGGCGAGGCCTTGATCGACAGTGGCGACACCGCATGGATAGTGATCAGCTCTGCGCTGGTCCTACTGATGACCCCGGGCCTGGCCTTCTTCTACGGTGGCCTCGTGCGGCGCAAGAACATCCTCTCGGTCTTCATGCAGTGCCTGATGGCGGTCTGCGTGGTCGGCCTCCAGTGGGTCCTCTTTGGCTACAGCCTCGCCTTCGGACCTGATCACGGCGGAGTGATCGGCGGACTTTCTTTCGCCGGGCTCAACAATGTGGGACTCCTGCCGAACGCCGACTACGCGGCCACCATTCCCCATCTCTTGTTCATGGTCTTCCAGATGATGTTCGCGGTCATCACTCCGGCGCTCATCATCGGTGCGTTCGCTGAGCGCATGAAGTTCAGTGCCTTCCTGGTGTTCGCGGTCCTCTGGGCGACCATCGTCTACGACCCGCTCGCTCACTGGGTGTGGGGAGTCGGCGGATTCCTGAGGGACTACGGCGCGCTTGACTTCGCCGGCGGCACTGTGGTGCACATCAGCGCCGGGATGGCGGCATTGGCGGCGGCTCTGGTCGTGGGCAAACGAAAGGGATACCCCGAGACCGGCACGCCGCACAATCTGGCCCTCGTGGTGCTGGGGGCGGCGCTGTTATGGTTCGGCTGGTTCGGCTTCAACGGCGGGAGCGCCCTCAGTTCCGGCGCCATCTCGACGTTGGCCTTCGTCACCACGCAGCTCGCGGCTATGGCGGGTGCGATCGCTTGGGTCGTCCTCGACTGGGTGCTGGCCAAACGGCCCACGACTCTCGGTCTGCTCTCGGGCCTGATCGCCGGACTGGCGGCAGTCACTCCCGCCTCTGGCTACGTGGGCCCGATGGCGGCGCTGGCGATCGGCGCCATTGCCGGGGCTCTATGCTACATCAGCGTGATGTTCGTCAAGAGCAGGCTCCAGTACGACGACTCTCTCGATGCGTTCGGCATCCACGGAGTCGCGGGGACCTGGGGCACGCTGGCCGTGGGGCTTTGGGCAAGCGTCGCCTTCAACCCCAACGGCGCCGACGGCTTGTTCCTCTCCGGGGCCGCCCACCAACTTCTCGTTCAGTTCGTGGCCATCGTGGTCGTCTCGGCGTACTCGTTCGTGCTCTCGTTCGCCCTGCTCAAGCTTCTGGACAAGTTCATGGGACTGCGGGTCAGCCCCGATCACGAGCTGATCGGCCTGGACCTCACGCAACACAAGGAATCGGCCTACACCTTCCTCGGATGACACAACTGGAGGCGAGACTGTGAAATACATCATCGCGGTGATCCAACCCGACCGCCTGGAGAGCGTGGTCGAGGCCCTTTCCGAAGAGAAGCTGGACCTCATGACCGTCTCCGAGGTCCTCGGCCGCGGACGGCAGAAGGGTGTCGCCGAGGTCTACCGGAGTCACGTGCAGCCCGGCAGCCTGCTGCGCAAAGTCAAGATCGAGATCGCCCTGCAAGCCGACAAGGTCCCGCAGGCAATCGACGCCATCAAGCGCGGGGCTTACACCGGCAACATAGGCGACGGTAAGATCTTCGTTCTCGACCTGAGCGACTGCATCCGCATCCGCACGGGCGAGACAGGGGAGAGCGCCTTGGCCTAAGGCCGAGCCGGAGAGTCAGGACTCCAGCATGACCAGTAAGTTGTAGAGCAACTGAGCGCATTCGCCCCGGGTGCTGGCCGCGCCGAACTCATAGGACGGCCCCAATCCCTGCAGCCCCTCCAGGATCCCGGCGTTGGCGGCCTTGCGGGCGTTCCGGAAGTGCTCGGCAAGAGAGAACCGCCCCGGTCCAAAGCCCGGCGCGTAATCGGCCGCGGGATCCGCCAGCCCCGCCACACGGACGATCATAGTGATCAGCTGCTCGTGCGTGATCGACCTATAGGGCTCGAACGTGGTGGCAGTCTTGCCCTGGGTGATGCCGCGCGTTGCGCAGACCGCCACGTACTTCGCCGGGTACAGCGGGTCGGCAGCCCCGGTCTGCGCCAGCACGTCCGCGAAGGGGCAGATCTCGTCGCCGGTGACCGTGTAGCCGAGGGCCTTGACGATCATTTTGGCGAACTGCTGGCGCAACACCGGCTCGCCCGGACGGAAGGTGCCGTCCTCGAAGCCGCTGATGGCCCCCCGCCCGGCAAGGTCCTTGATCGCGGTCTCGTAGGGTGAGCCGGCTATGTCGGAGAAGGCAGTCGCGGCACCGCCGCCTCCTCCCCCGCCCGGCTGCAGTTTGACGTCGGTGAGCACTTTGACCGGAGCGTAGCGGCTGATCCTGGTGCCGTCGCCCAACTGTCCGGACGAGTTGCTTCCCCAAGTCCAGAACGAACCGTCGACTCTGAGGGCCTGCGAAGAGCCGTAGCCGGCCGCGATCTCCACCCATTTGTTCGCCGTTCCGAGGCGGGCGGGCGCGTGGCGATCCATGGCTGTGCCGTCGCCAAGCTGACCCTCGGAGTTCTCTCCCCAACTCCACAGACTGCCGTCGGTCTTGATCGCCAGCGAGTGATCGGCACCCGCGGCCACCATCGCCCAATCGTCCGCAGCCCCGATGCGAGTCGGCATCAACCGGAAGTGCGTGGTGTCGTCGCCCAGTTCGCCGGACGGATTCTCGCCCCAGGCCCAGAGCGAACCGTCGGTCTTGACGGCGAGCGCGTGGGCAAGACCCGAGGACACCGACGCCCAGTCGTCCTCCTCCCCGATCTGCTCCAGGCTGAAGACCGACACAAAGAACTCCTCGTTTTCGCCGTCTTCGAAGTCCTGATTCACGCCCCAGAGCGAGCCATCTTCCCTGAGGGCCAATGATTGGGCGCCGCCCGCCGACACCTCCGCCCATCCGGCGTCCGTCCCGAGGCGCACCAGAGAGAACAGGGACGTGTCGCTGTCGGGCTCCTCCTCATCCAAGAGGGAGTACTCGATGGTCCAGAGAGAGCCGTCGCCCTTGAGCGCGAGCGAGAAGAAGTAGCCGGCCGAGATCGCCACCCAATCGCTCTCCGCGCTCACGAGCAGGGGGGTGAGTAGCAGCTCGGCCGTGCCGTCGTCAGACTCCTCCCCGATGTCGTATTCCACGCTCCACAAGGAGCCGTCCTCCTTGAGCGCGAGCGAATAGAGAAAGCCCGCGGAAACGGTTGCCCAGTCGTCATCCGTGCCGACGCGCCTGGGGACCAGCGGGTAGACCAGGGAGCTGTCGGTGAACTCGTCGGCGAGGACGCATCCCCAGGCCCAGAGCGAACCATCGGTCTTGACCGCCATCGAGTCGACATATCCTGCGGCGATGGTGGATTGCGACTGAAGGCTGAGCCCAGTCCGAGCGAGTGCAGGCGCCGGCGACAGTGAGAGAAAGACTACGGCCAGCGCCACGAGCACGAGGCCGCCGCCAAGAAGCCGGCCCCGATTCGGTACGCTGCGTCCCGTTTTCCACCCACAGATCCGGAGAACGCTCATCGAACGGCCCCTTTCCTGTCCCTCCCCTTGATGTCCCGCGACCACGCGAGCGCGTGCGGCGCACGACCAATCTACTCCCGCCTAATCCTCTCCGCAACGGATACTGCCTACAGGAATAGGGAAAACGTGCAAGAATTCACCAAAGGAAACAAATCCTGGTGCCGCTATCTCGGGGAAGGAGCACCGAAATCATATGGCCGAGACCGATCGCACTTTGGCCGTCTTCATCGACTTCGAGAACCTGGCCATCGGCTTCAAACACCGGCGCGGCGACTTCGACATCCACAAGATCCTCGAACGCCTCGTTGAAAAGGGCAAGGTCATCGTCAAGAAGGCCTACGCCGACTGGGGGGAATACAAGCAATACACCAGGACGCTGCACGAGAACGCCATCGAACTGATCGAGATCCCGCGGCGGCAGATGACGGGCAAGAACTCGGCCGACATCCGGCTGGCCGTGGACGCCATGGACCTGGCCTGGTCGAAAGAGCACATCGACACCTTCGTGATCGTGTCGGGCGACTCCGACTTCTCCCCGCTGGTGTCGAAACTCAAGGAAAACGGGAAGCACGTCATCGGCATAGGGATGAAGGAGTCCACCTCCGACCTGCTGTCGGGCAACTGCGACGAGTTCATCTTCTATGAGGACCTGGAGAAGCAGGCCGCCCCGGCCACACCCGGCCCGCAGGCGGTCGACCTCCCCCCGGAGAAGAAAGAGGTCTTCGACCTGCTGCTGGAGTCCATCGCGGCTCTCATCCGCGAGAACAAGGACCCCATCTTCGCCTCTATGGTGAAGGACACCATGCAACGCAAGCGGCCGTCGTTCAACGAGTCCGCATACGGATATCGCAGCTTCAGCAGCCTGCTGATCGACGCGGAGAAGCGCAAGTACATCACGCTGCACCGCGACAAGAAGGCGGGCTGGACCTACGTCATCGAGGGCTTCGTCGAGTAGGGACCGAGCCTCCGGCCGCATGGGTGTGGGGCAGCATCAGGAAACCCTCGCACAGAGTCGGTTAGGCCTCATTCCAGTCCTGCCATCAGACAGCGCGCAGGTCATCGCCCGGCGGCGGTGTCCAGCACCTCCCGCACTTTGCGGCTCAGCGAACTCGGGTTGAAGGGCTTCTGCAGGTAGTTGACTCCCGTTTCGAGACCTCGCCCAAATTTGATCAGATGGCGCGGATGGCCGGACATCAGGAGAACCGGGAGTCCCGGGCGCAGGGCCGAGGCCCTTTGGACCAGGACATCTCCCTGCAATCGGCCCGGCAGAACGACGTCGGTCAGAACCAGATCGATCGACCGAGCTGGATCATTGAGAAGAGCCAATGCTTGGGCTCCGTCACGCGCCGCGATAACGATGTATCCCTCGTCGCTGAGCACGCGTGTGACAAGATCCCGCACCGTGGCCTCATCCTCAACGACCAAGATCACCTCGTGGGCAGCAGCAAGACTAGGCGGAACGACGACGGGCGGCACATCGTCCGCCGAAAGATCGAGGCGGGGGAAGTAGATCCTGAAGGTTGTCCCCATGCCCGGCGCGCTCTCCACAAAGATGTCGCCTCCACTCTGGCGGACGATCCCGTAGACGGTGGAGAGCCCCAAGCCGGTCCCTTCTCCTGGACCCTTGGTGGTGAAGAACGGCTCAAAGATGTGCGCGACCGTCTGCTCGTCCATGCCGACTCCGGTATCGGAGACCCTCAGCATGATATGGGGCCGGAGGGTGGGGTCGGTGGTTGCGCCGGGGAATCCCCCGCTCAGTTCCAAGTCGGCTGTCTCAAGGGTGAGCCGGCCTCCGCCAGGCATGGCGTCCCGGGCATTGATAGCCAGGTTCATGATCACCTGTACCATCTGGCTTCGATCCACTTCGACCAAGCCGAGTTCAGGCTCCAGCACCAGATCTAGGTCCATCTCTTCACCGAGGGTCCGGCGCAGGAGTGGTTCGGTCTCTGTCAGCAGCTCGTTCAAAGACGTTGCTTCGGGTTGCATGGCTTGCCGGCGCGAAAAGGCGAGGATCTGGCGAGTAAGGCCCGCCGCGCGCTCGGCCGCGCGCCTGATCTCCTCCACGTCGCCGCGCACAGACTCAGAGGAGCAGTCTTTGTTTTCCAGGAGCAGATCACTGTAACCGATTATGGCAGTCAGTAGGTTGTTGAAGTCATGGGCGATGCCCCCGGCCAACTGCCCCACGGCCTCCATCTTCTGAGACTGCCTCAGCTGTTCATCCCGCTCGCTAAGCGCCTCTTCTGCCCTCACCTGCTCACCGATGTCCACCGAGACCCCGACCACCTCGTGAACCTGACCGGCAGGGTCGAACAACGGAGTGAGCCGGGTGATGAAGTGCGCTCCGCTGAAGAAGGACTCAAAGCTCGTGTGCCTTCCCGCCAGCGCTTCCCGGATGGCCTCCACCGCTGCAGAGTTCTCGCGATAGAGATCCGTGATGGAGACACCAATGGTCTGCCCAGAGCGCAACCCCATGGCGGCAAGACCGTTGCCCTCGCTAAATATGAACCGGCCGGCCTTGTCGAGCCCAAACATGATGACGGGTGCGTTTTCCAGCACCAGCGTAAGCCGGCCAGCCTGGCGGTCTAGACCCTCCCCAGGCCGTTTGTGCATCAGAGGCATCCCCTCGTTCTGAGCGTAGATACCGTCATGGGCGAAAACCGCCTCTCCCATCCGACGGGATTTGTCTACCCAAACATGTTCTTCAAGAAACGTGTGGTGGACCCCGAGAAGCGCAGGGGCCGGGGATGCAGGTGGTCGGCAATTCGTTGCGAGGCTGAGATGCGCTCCGCAACCCTGGCAGGTCCCAAGGACCCCCGCTTCACCAGCCCCGCCGGAACGGAGCTGGCTATAACCGGTTAAACAAGTATACTGGCGGCGACGAGCCTGCCCGGATCATCCCCGTGGACTCTGGGAGCGACATGCGCGATCTTGCCGACACGTTCAAAGCCCTCTCCGACGAGACCCGTCTGCAGATGATGGCTCTGCTGCTGGAGAACGACGAGCTCTGCGTCTGCGACTTCGTGGGCGCCTTGGGCCTCACGCAGTCGAAAGCCTCGCGCCACCTGCGCTACCTCTACAATGCCGGCCTTGTGAAGGACCGCCGCGAAGGCCTGTGGATGCACTACCGCATCTCACCTTCATCCACGGCGGAGCAACAGGCGGTCATGGACTCCCTCGCGCATGCGCTCGGAGCAGAGCGACGCCTCGAGTTGCAGCGACGCCTGACGGACTGGCAGCAGGGCAAGCCGGCCGCCTGCCAGTAGTCTCTCCCGGACCTCGCCTCGGCGCCTTGGCCACAACGGCCGCCGAGTGCGGCGCCCCGGAGCGGCGACGACCCTCTAGCGGCCCTCCCGAAGAGCGGCGGCAAGCACCAAAGGTAGGCCCGCCGCTTCGACCGCCCGGGCCACAGTTTCCACGTCGTAGGCGACCCGAACGGTTTCCACCTCGACCGCCTCGATGGGCTTGACCGCCCGGCCGCGCGCCGTCCTCAGCACCGCATACGCCGCCATCGGGTCGCCATCTTTCGGCCGCCCAACCGAACCCACGTTGACAAACAGCACAGCGCCGAACCGGCGATGCCACGGGTCGTGGGTGTGACCGAAGACGAGCACGTCGTCCTTTTCCGCATCGGCCAGCCGCAGGAAGGTCCGCGCGTCGCGATCGCGCAGCAGGTACTCGTTGATCTTGCGCGGGCTGCCGTGGACCAAGTGAAGCCTGGTCCCGCCCAGCACGACGTGCCGTTCCCGGGGCAACTCCCGGAGCCAGGCCTTGCGCTCGTCGGTGACTTCCCCCACCGTGAAAGCGTAGGAGGCGTCGCCCACAGCCCGCGCCTCAGCCGTCGCGTAGGAGCATCCGCAATCCCCGCGCTTCCACCCCACGCCGTCGTCATAGTTACCCGCGATGGTCGGGATGCGCTCCTGCCGAATGAGATCGATCACGCCGTTGGGATCGGGACCATAGCCCACGAGGTCGCCCAGGCAATAGACATCGTCGATGCCGCGACCGCGAATATCGGCCAGCACAGCGTCGAGCGCCGGGCGATTGCCGTGGATGTCGGAGATGAAGGCCGCCGTCGCCATGGTCCTATCCGCGCGGTTTGATCGCCCTGATCGATGCCGAAAGCACGTAGTCTTCCAGGGACGTCCCGGGTTCCCAATTGCGGATGAATTCCCGGCTCTCCTCTTTGGGCTGGATATCGATGCTCCCGAAGCCGGCCGCTTCCAGCATCGCTTGGACCTCGTCCACCCTGGCCGCCCCGGAGATACAGGCCGAGAGCTTGTCCATGTCCTCGAGCCACTCCTGTGGTAGCTCGGCCGTGGCCACCACGTCGCTCACTGCGATGCGGCCACCCGGCCGGAGCACGCGGAACGCCTCCCGGAACACCGCCGGCTTGTCAGGAGACAGGTTGATCACGCAGTTGGAGATGATCACATCCACCGTCCCGTCGGCCACCGGCAGGTGCTCG
>MELN01000054.1:8183-10801 GCA_001768675.1 Actinobacteria bacterium RBG_16_64_13
CCCAGGCGGAAGTCGATGTTCTCGTAGCCCGCTTTCCTTGCGTTGTCACGGGCCCGGCAGACCATCTCGGGAGTCATGTCCACGCCGATGACCTGCCCGCCCATGCCGACGGCCCGCGCGGCCAGGAAGCAGTCGAAACCGGCGCCCGCTCCCAGGTCCAGGACCACCTCACCAAGCTCCAGGGCCGCGATGGCCTGCGGATTCCCGCAGCCAAGACCCAGATTCGCCCCCTCGGGCGCCGCGGCCAGCTCCTCCGCGGTGTAGCCCAACTCGCGCGACGTCGCCACTTCGTCGTCCACGGCGCCTGGCGGTAGCGTGCCGCAGCACGACGAACCGGTCCCGCAGCAGGAAACCGCTCCCGGGCCGGCTTCCGCGATGCCCGCGTAGCGAGAGCGCACCGCGTCGTACACGACGTCCTGACGCGCCACGTCTTCTTCATGAGTCTGCTTCATGACTCCTCCTTCCTGCCCCGGGGGCCTATCACGGTGGGGCATCCCAGGTCCTCTGTTACTCCGATTTCACTGTCAGGCCCACCAGCGGGCCAGAATCTCCTCTGAAACCAGAAAGCCACGTTGACCAACCCGATCATCACCGGCACCTCCACCAGGGGCCCGATGACAGCCGCAAAGGCCTGAGCCGATCCCAGGCCGAACACCGCCACAGCCACGGCGATGGCCAGCTCGAAGTTGTTCGACGCCGCGGTGAAGGCGAGCGTCGTGCTCTTGCTGTAGTCGGCGCCCACGCGCTTGCCCATGTAGAAACTCACGAAGAACATGATCACGAAGTACACCAGCAGCGGGATGGCCACCCGGAGCACGTCCAGCGGTAGTTGCACGATGATCTCGCCCTTGAGAGAGAACATCACCAGGATCGTGAACAGAAGCGCGATGAGGGTGATGGGGCTGATGCGGGGGATGAATTCCTTGTGGTACCAATCCTTGGTCTTGAAGCGCAACAACGTGAAGCGCGTGATCACCCCGGCCGCGAACGGGATCCCCAGGTAGATCCCCACGCTCTTCGCGATGTCCGCGATGCTCACGTCCACCGCGGCCCCCTCCAACCCGAACCAACCCGGAAGCACGGTAATGAAGACGTAGGCGTAGACGGAATAGAACAAGACTTGAAACACCGAATTGAAGGCCACCAATCCCGCGGCGTACTCGCTGTCGCCCTTGGCCAGCTCGTTCCACACGATCACCATGGCGATGCAGCGCGCCAGCCCGATCATGATGACGCCCTGCATGAGAGCGGGCTTGTCGAAGAGCAGAAGCATGGCGAGGAAGAACATGAGGATGGGCCCGATGATCCAGTTCTGGACGAGCGAAAGCCCCAGCACCTTCCAGTTGCGAAAGACGTCGCCCAGTTCCTCGTAGCGCACCTTGGCCAAGGGCGGGTACATCATGACGATCAGACCCACGGCGATGGGGATCGACGTCGTGCCGATGGAGGCGTTCTCGATGGCTTTGCCTATCTGCGGCCACACGTACCCCGCCGCGACCCCGATGGCCATGGCCAAGAAGATCCACAGGGTCAGGAATCTATCGAGGAATGACAGTCGTTTCATGGCGCTATGATAGCGGCGTCAGGCGGAATATGCAAATACCCGGTTACACGAGTATAGGTGGCTGGTGACAGCGAGGGGCGAAGCCGAGCCCCCCGGTTTGTCGACGCCCCGGCGACGTGAGCCGGGAGTGGCTCACCACTGCGGACGTAGGGCGTGGCGTCGTTTGCGGAAGGATCGAGAGACCTTGAACGCGGCTGGAGCAAACGATGCCACGCCCTACGCCCTCACAGAGGGAGACCTCACCGAGGCTCAGTCGATGGGGAGGAAGTCATGGTACTTCTGCAACGCCTTCCGGTACTCGTCCCGCTCGGTGCGACCCTCATTGAAGAAGGGCGTCGACGAGCTCACCTTGCCGGTGTCCCACATGGCCTCGATGCCCTGAATGGTCGCGTAGACGCGATTGGCCATGTGGGTGATCGCCTCTCCCAGCCAGTAGTCTGAGTCCTCGAACCCGGCCGGCACGTCGAGCTCTGCCAACTCTTCGTTGCCGACGTCCAAGTCGTCCAGCATGGTCTCCAACTCGTCCCGTATCCAGGTGGGCACCTTTGGAGCCGTGTTGTTGATCTGCGCGGCCAGTTCCGGGATCCGCTCGTCGTCGCCTTCGAGCTGGGCCACCATGGCGTCGGTCGCCATGAGGTACGTCGTCGTCACATCCTCCGTAGTGGTGGTCGTAGCGCTCGTGGAGGTGGTCAAACCTGGGATCGTCTGGGTCGTGCCGGCGCCGATCGCCGTGCTCGTAGTCCTGGCGCTTGACGAAGAAGTCACACTGGTCGCAGTCGTGGATGACCCGGCCAGAGTCGTCTTCGTCGTCGTCCCGCTGGTGCTCGTCACGCCGTCGTCACCATCGCGGATGAACCCGAAATAGACCCCGACTCCAGCCCCGGCCAGAACGATGACCGCAGCCGCGACTATCCCCGCGATAAGGCCGCCGCGTCCGCGCTGTCCCGTTGGGCCCTGCGGGGGCTGCCATGCGGGGCTGTATCCCGCAGCGGGATGAGGCGGCGGAGGCGCCGGGGTGTTGAAGGCGGGCGGAGGAGGAGGCGGCGGTGCCGTC
>MELN01000054.1:10837-11712 GCA_001768675.1 Actinobacteria bacterium RBG_16_64_13
CCGGCCCGGCCGGCGGCGTCACCACCGTCGGCGCATCGGCAGCGGAGGGTCTCACCATGGTGTGTTCGAGAGCGGCAGCGGCGACGGCCGCATCAGCCGGAGCCGACGCGCCGCAGGCTTTGCAGAAGGCCTTGCCCTCTTCGATGACCTGACCACAATCCTTGCAAACCATGGGTCCCCACCTCCGGCCACGTCTCGATTTCGCTCTGCTACGGGCAGGCGTTCCCAGCGTAGAGCAGACCGCCACGATAGTCCATACTCCATCCCGATGCTAACATGGCCCGGGAAGCGGCCCGTGAAAGGCCGCAGATGCGCAAATCTAACGCGGAGAAACCATGCCGGACGAACCAGACGCCCCGTCTGAGAACGCAGCAGGCGAGAAGCCGGCCGACAACCCACTTCACAAGAAGCTGGGGATGCGGCCCGGAGCGTCCGGCCTGGTGATCGCTCCGCCGGCGGACGACGACAACCCACTTCTTCCGCTCCCCGAGAGCTTCTCCGTGCTCGCCGGGTTCGAGGACCTGGGCTCGGCGGAAGGCCCGTTCGACTACATCCACGTGTTCGCCCGCGATCGGGGCGAACTTGCCGAATTGTTCAGCCAGCTGAGGGACAAGCTGGCTCCAAGCGGCAGCCTGTGGATCTCCTGGATCAAGATGTCGGCCGACCGCCGCAGCGGCGGGATCGGTGGCGACATCAACGAGAACATCATCCGGCGGATAGCCCTCACCAACGCCATGGTGGATGTGAAGATCGCGGCCCTCGACCGCACCTGGTCGGCCCTGAAGGTGGTCCGCCGCAAGCACTAGGGGAGCGTGTGTGCCCCCTGGCTCAAGCTGCTATCGAGTACTCACGAGGCTTTCGCCAGCGGGCACACA
>MELN01000054.1:11756-14124 GCA_001768675.1 Actinobacteria bacterium RBG_16_64_13
GCCTGGCGCCAAAGAGACACTTCGCCCGAGCCCCACTAGGGCCCGCCGACTGCGGGCCGCCCGGCCTCGTGGCGCACCCTGCGCCGCGAGCGCCGGCGCGGCCGCCTAGTCGCCGGTCTTGGTGAACGAGGGCGTGCTGAACGCCATGCCCAGATTGTCCTGGACCAGCCGCTTCAAGGAACGCTCGGTGCCCGCCCGGATGGCCACATAGCACTGGTCGCAGCTCTCGCGGGTGGACTTGAAGCCCTCGTTCATCTCCTTGCGCGACTTGTATTGCAGGTCGGGGAACATGGAGCAAGCGTTGATAAGGCCGTCCGGCCGCACCACCAAGAAGCGCCGTCCTGCTTGGCAGCCTCCCAGACCTCCCTCGGCGAAGAAGCGGTAGGTCTGGTCGAGCACGTAGTCGGAGTTGACGATGCTTCTCGTCCGCCGCTTGTGCTCTTTGGCCCAGTCGAAGTGCTTGCGGAGAAGAGCCAGATCTTCGGGGGCGGTGATGCACAGGCTCTGGTCGCCGGTGCGAAGCGAGCTGTAGGCGCTGAACGAGATCTGCGTGCCCCACTCCTCGGCCTTGGCCACCAACCCGGGTAGTTCGGCGAAGTTGGCGTGGGTCAGCGCCGAGTTGAGCACGATGTTCTTGCGGCCGTACTTCTTGACCAAGTGCGGGATGAGCTCGCTCATCTTGGCGAACAGCCCTCGTATGCGGCGAAAGTCGTCGTGCCGCTCGTCGGGGAAGTCCAGCGAGATAGAGAAGAGAGAGACACCTGCATTATTGAGAGAAAGATACCGTTCTTCGGTCATGAGCCAGGAGTTGCTCACGCACACCACCATAGGCAGCCCGTTGGGGCGTTTGACCGCCCGGATGATGTCTTCCAGGTCGTCGCGCATGAGCGGCTCGCCCCCCGACATCTGGCAGATGCCCGGTCTGAGTTCCTCGGAGTAACGCCGGTAGTCGTCCAGACTCATGAGGACAGGATCGGGCTTGATGCCGCCCTTGTCGCAATGGACACAGTCGGCGACGCAGGAATGCGTCACCTCGAACGAGACGCACACGGGCATCCCGATGGTCCGGTTCCACAGAGACCGCACACCGATCTTGACCGCTTCGCTGCTCTTCATGGTGTAAGTGATCCCATTCGGATGGGCCCGGCGGGCCGTTTCTTCCCTTGGGGCACTTTACCTCACGAGAGAAGTCGGCGCATAGAGTGATACGATGCTCGTGCGCCATGATTGACTTTCTCAATAAGCTTGGCATCGCGGCCCCAGGCCGGCTCGGCTGGGTGACGGTTATTCTCACCTTCATTATCGCCGTCATCGCGGCCTGGTGGTTCATGCCCCGAGTCCGTCTCTTCTCCATGCGCGTGGGCTGGGCCGACGAACCGAACCCGCGCCGGCTCAACAAGGAACCCCTCCCCAACGCCGGCGGGCTTGCCATCTTCGCTTCGGTCATCCTGGCCCTGTTGATTGCGACACTCCTCCGCCGCATCGTCATCGAGGAGGTCCAGGTTCAGGTCCTTGCCATCCTGCTGGGAGGATCGTTCCTGATCATGGCCGGCTTCATCGACGACCAGTTCGGCCTGCCCCCGGTCTTCCGTCTGCTGGTGCAGGTGATGGCGGCCCTTTTGCTGGTGGGCGTGGGCATCCGCGTCGAAGTAGGTTTTGGCGGCGATTTTGCCACGGCCATATCGGTCGTGCTGACAGTTCTGTGGATCGTGGCCATCACCAACGCCGTCAACCTCATCGACGGGGTGGACGGCCTGGCGGGCGGGGTCAGCTTCATCACCGCCATGAGCCTCCTCGCGGTGTCGGCACAGGACCAAGCCAAAGCGGCGGCCACGCTGCTTCTGGCCGCGCTTGCCGGAGCAGCCTTGGGCTTTCTCCGCCACAATTTCCCGCCGTCGCGGATCATCATGGGCGACAGCGGCGCGTACTTCTTCGGGTTCGTGCTGGCGGCCTCGAGCATCCTTGGCAATCTGAAGATCACGACGATCTTCGGCCTGGTCCCCACCGTCCTCTTCTTGCTCTTACCATTCCTTCTACCGCTTTTCGACACGTTCCAGGTGGTGCTGCGCCGCTTGGTGCAGCGCAAGAATCCCCTGTCGAGCCCGGGCAAGGACCACCTTCACCACAGCCTTCTCGCCCGAGGGCTGTCGCAGACGCGCACGACCCTCATCCTGTGGGGCGTGACTCTGATCACCAACTTGGTAGCCATGATCGTCCAGGGGATGTCGGTGCTCGTGATCGCCACCACGGCGGTCGGGGTCATCGTCCTGCTCGCGATCATGATCCTCGTCCGCCGCCGGGCGTTCCGCAGGGCGGCGGCGCGCGCAGCCGCCCAGGCCTTGGAGTGACCGCGGGGCACCGGCCCTCG
>MELN01000055.1:0-10465 GCA_001768675.1 Actinobacteria bacterium RBG_16_64_13
GAGGTGGCCCAGGTCTTGCACAACCTGCTCACGAAACTCACGCCCGTCACGACCACCACGACCGCGGCCACGACGACAACGACAACCGAGGCCACAACCACGACTACGACGTCCTCCACGACCACAACCTCCACTTCGACCACGACTACCACGGTTGTTGACACCGGCTTCGAGGATCTTGGCGGAGCTCTAACCAGCGGCCCGGCGGTTTGCTCTTGGGCCAGCGGCCGCCTCGACGTGTTCGCGAGAGGCAATGACGGCGCACTCTGGCACAAGTGGTACAGCGGCGGCTGGTCGGGTTGGCAGAGTCTGGGCGGCGTCATTCAATCGGGGTCCGATCCCGCAGCGGTCTCGTGGGGATCAGGACGCATCGACGTCTTTCTGCGCGGAACCGACAACGCCCTCTGGCACAAGTACTACAGCGGCGGCTGGTCGGGATACGACAGCCATGGCGGGACCCTCACCTCGAGTCCTGCCGTGGCCTCCTGGGCCTCCAACCGCCTCGACATCTTCACTCGCGGCACCACCGGTCACCTCATGCACCTCTGGTGGAATGGCAGCAGCTGGTCCATCTGGCAAGATCTGGGAGGCACCTTGAAGTCCGGCTCCAGTCCGGCCGCGGTGTCGTGGGGTCCCAACCGCATCGATGTATTCGTCCGCGGTGTGGACGACGCTCTGTGGCACAAATGGTGGAACGGCAGCGCCTGGTCAGGCTGGGAGAGCCTTGGGGGGATCCTGACTTCCAGCCCGGGAGTCTCCTCATGGGCCAGCGGCCGTCTTGATGTCTTCGTCCGCGGCCCCGGCAACACCCTGTGGCACAAGTGGTATAGCGGTGGTTGGTCGGGTTGGCAGGATCTGGGCGGCGCTCCGATCGCGTCAGATCCCGACGCGGTCTCCTGGGGGACCAACCGGATCGATGTCTTTATGCGCGGCACAGACAACGCCCTGTGGCACAAGTGGTGGAACGGGACGTTCTGGAAACCGTGATTCCATCACGCGAGGTTGCCTGAACCCTCTTCGGGGTGATCAGGCGCGGGAGCGACAATACCCCGGCAGGCCACGAGGGCCTGCCGGGGTTTCATGTCTACCGGGCCTGATGCGATTCCCACTTGCCTGCTATCCACTTCCGGCCTAGACTCACGCGAGCAACGCCTCGGTGCGCATGGATCGGTCGCAGTGGCTGCCGTGATCACCGCGACCTGCGCCATCCAGGCCCCGGCGGCCGGAGTCGCCTTCGCCATCGGCGGCCGAGGCTAGCACGCCTCTTCGAGCGCCTCCGCGAACTGGCTGTTGTAGAGGTCGAAGTAGAAGCCGCCCTGGCACAGCAGCTCCTGGTGCGTCCCCTGCTCGATTATCTGTCCCTCGTTCATCACCAGGATGACGTCGGCGTCGCGGATAGTCGATAGCCGGTGCGCGATGACGAAGCTGGTGCGGCCCTTGAGTAGTTTGGCCATGGCCCGCTGGATGAGCACCTCCGTCCGGGTGTCGACCGAGCTGGTGGCCTCGTCGAGGATAAGGATCTGCGGGTCGGCCAGAAACGCCCGGGCGATGGTGAGTAACTGCCGCTCTCCTTGGGAGATGTTGGTGGAGTCGTCCTCGACCTTGGTGTCGTAGCCCTCGGGGAGGGTACGAACGAAGTGGTCCACGTGAGCGGCCTCGGCTGCTATCTGGATCTCTTCCCAGGTGGCGTTCTCCTTGCCGTAGGCGATGTTCTCCCGGATGGTCCCGGAGAACAACCAGGCGTCCTGGAGCACCATGCCGAACAGCCGGCGCACACCGTTGCGCGTCATGGCCCGGGTGTCCACCCCGTCGATCTCTATGCCGCCCTCATCGATCTCGTAGAAACGCATGAGCAGGTTCACAAGGGTCGTCTTGCCGGCACCAGTCGGGCCCACTATGGCTACCGTCTGCCCGGGCTGCACCTCGAGGTTGAGGTGCTCGATGAGAGGCTTGTCCGCAAGGTAGCGGAACGAGACGTCTCGCATCACGATGTGCCCTCCCACCTCTTTGAGGACGGTGGGGTTCGCCACATCGGACTTCTCTTCCTCCTCGTCCAGCATCTCGAAGACCCGTTCGGACGAGGCCACCGCCGACTGAAGCACGTTCATCACGCTTGCAGTCTGGGTGATCGGTTGCCCGAACATCTGGACGTACTGGACGAAGGCCAGAACGTCGCCTATCGACATCGTGCCGCTGGCGACGCGCAACGCGCCCAGAACGCACACGGCTACGTAGTTGAGGTTGGAGACGAACATCATGAGGGGCATGATGATCCCCGACATGAACTGGGCCCTGAAGCTGGCCTGGTAGAGCTTCTCGTTCTGCTTGTCGAACACATCCATAGCCACCTGCTGCCGCCCGAAGATCTTCACGATGTTATGACCGGTGAACATCTCCTCCACATGCCCGTTGAGGTTGCCGGTACGCTCCCACTGCAAAGCGAACTGCTTCTGGGAGCGCTTGGCTATCACGGTGGCGATAGCCACCGACAGCGGAATCGTGCAGAGCGAGATCACGGCCAACAACGGGCTGACCCAGAACATCAGCGCCAGCACTCCGACAAGCGTCAGTAAGGAGGTGATGATCTGGGTAAGCACCTGCTGCATAGTCTGCTGGATGTTGTCGATGTCGTTGGTGAGGCGGCTGAGGATGTCGCCACGAGCATGGCCGTCGAAGAACTTGAGCGGCAGCCGGGGGATCTTCTGGTCGACCTCCCGTCTCAAGCGGTAGACCGTGCGCTGCACGACGCCCGCCATCAGATAGCCCCCAAGCCAGCCAAAGAGGGCGCCGAGCAGGTATAGGGCCGTCACGATGGCGATCACCTTGCCCACCGTGGCGAAATCGACCCCCTGCCCCGGGTGCAGGTCCAGGCTGGTCAGCATGTCCGCCAGCCTGTTCTGCCCTGAGGCCCGTAACCCCTGGATGACCTGCTCCTTGGTGACACCGGCAGGGAGGTTGCGGCTTATGGCGCCAGAGAAGATCAGGTTGCTGGCGCGGGCCATTATCTTTGGGGCTCCGATGGTGCAGGCCACGCTGATGACCGAGAGAACCACCACGACGACGATCACGGCGCGCTCCGGGCGCAACCTCCCAAGAAGGCGCTTGAAGGAATGCTTGAAGTTCTTGGCCTTTTCCCCGGTGCCTACAAGGCCGGGAGGGCCGAAGTGTTGCTGCTGCCGCCGTCCGCGACCGAATGGCCCTCCTCCGCCGACTGCTTCGGGCTTTGCCGCCGCAGTTTCGCCGCCGCCACCCATTTGCTGGTCTCGCTTGCTCATGCCGCTTCCTCTGCGGACAACTGCGAGTACACGATCTCTTGATACGTCTCACAGGTCTTGAGCAGCTCTTCATGGGTGCCCAGGCCGGCGATCGTTCCTTCATCGAGAACGACGATCTGGTCGGCATGCATGATGCTGCTGACCCGCTGGGCCACCACAAGTACGGTAGAGTCCGTGATCTCCCGCTTGAGAGCCGCACGAAGCTGAGCGTCGGTCTTGAAATCCAGCGCGGACAGGCTGTCGTCGAAGACGTAGACGTCCGCCTTCTTCACGAGCGCGCGGGCGATGGCCAGCCGTTGGCGCTGGCCGCCCGACAAGTTGGCCCCGCCCTGAGTGATGGGTTCTTCCAGCCCGGCGGCCATGGCTTCGACAAAGTCCTTGCCTTGGGCGATGGAGAGAGCGTGCCAGAGCTCTTCATCCGTGGCCGCCTCGTCGCCGTAGCGCAGGTTACTTGCCACGCTACCCGTGAACAAGAAGGCCTTCTGCGGCACGAGACCTATGCCCCTCCACAGGTCGGTCCGATTCATCTCGCGGATATCGATGCCGTCGATGGTGATGGAGCCTGAAGTGACGTCATAGAGACGCGGTATGAGACTGATGAGGGTGGACTTGCCGCTCCCTGTGCTGCCCACGATGGCGGTAGTCCGGCCCGGCGCCGCAGTGAACGAGATGTTGGTCAGGATCGGCTGCTCCGCCCCCGGATAGCGGAACTCCACGTCTTTGAACTCGATGAGACCCTTGAGGTCGCCATCCGCACCCGCCGCCACGGCCGGCCTCTCCGGGTCACCGATGGCAGGTTCGACGTCGAGCACCTCCTGTATGCGCGCGCCTGACGCCGACGCCCGCGGGATGAAGGCCGCCAGCATAGTGGACATCAGAACGGCGAAGAGTATCTGCATGACGTACATGATGAAGGCAGTGAGGTCGCCGAACTGCATGGCCCCGCTATCGACCCTCCGGCCCCCGAAGTACATGATGGCCACGGTGGAGAAGTTCAAGATCGCGAAGAGCGCCGGGAACATCAGGGCGAACAGCCGCATGACGCTCAGCCCGGTCGCGGTCAAATCCTTGTTCGATTCCTCGAACCGCCGCTCCTCGTAGTCACTGCGGGCGAAGGCGCGGATCACCCGGACCCCGGTCAAGGTCTCGCGCATGACCTGGTTGATCCGGTCGATCTTCTTCTGCATGGAGCGGAACAGAGGCACGGCCCGCCATATGATCACTCCTAGGAGGGCGATCATAGCTGGAACTATCACGGCGAGCGTGAGCGACAGGGTCACGTCTTGCCGAAGGGCCATGTACAGCCCGCCAATGAGCATCATGGGCGCGAAGATCATCAAGGACAGACCGATGGTCACCATCATCTGCACTTGTTGGATGTCGTTGGTGTTGCGTGTGATGAGCGACGGCGTGCCGAACCGGTTGATCTCGCTCTGCGAGAAACCCTCGACCTTGCGGAAGAAGGCGGTGCGGACGTCGCGGCCCAACGCCATGCCCGATCTGGCCGCCAGATAGGTGGAAGCCACTGCGCAGGCGGTCTGGAGCAGTGCCACCAGAAGCATGTAGCCGCCCATGGTGGCGATGTAGCCGGTGTCCCCCGTGACCACGCCGTTGTTGATGATCCGGGCGTTGAGCGTCGGGAGATAGAGGTTGGCTATGGCCTGAACGAGCAGCAGGACAACGATCACGACGATGGATCGCCAGTACGGCCTCAGATAGACGGCTAGGAGTCGCCTCATGGGCAGTGCGGCTCCTCGTCAGGCGGCGCCCCTTCACGCCCTTCGCGCAGCACGGCCACCACGCGGTCGGCCAGATCGCCGAGCAGGCGCTCGAGCTCGCGGCGGTCGGCCTCGGGCAGCGCTCCGATGGTCCGGTCGACATACTGTCCCATGATCACGCGCTGCTCCCGCTCCCGCTTCCGCCCCTCGTCTGTCAGGAACACCCGGGCGACCCGGCGGTCCGTCTCGTCGACGCGCCGAAGAATCGCGCCGCTCGTCTCCAAGTTCCGCAGGATCATGCTCACCCTTGGGCGCGAGAGGTGAAGGATGTCGGCCAGCTCACGTTGGCTGACGCCGTCGTGTCTGCAGAGCAAAGACAGGGTCATCGCCTCCGGGAACTGCACGCCTCGCTGCGCGATGGTCTGCAGCATGACAAGCCGATTGAGGTGGATCACCTTGCCCAAAGCGTGGAACACCCTGGCCGTCAAAGGATCGACGTTCTCGAGCTCTGGCTTCGGGAGCTTGGGGATCCGCGTGGATTTGGTCGCCGCTATCATGTCTGCTACAGTTCCACTCCGTGCCGAATCGAAGAAGCACTCCGCTGGGTGGGAGAACCCCGTAAATCGTTTTGTGGAAAACAGTTTTGCAGAAAACCATTTTCGGGTCAAGAGGCAGCGATCCCAGATCTTTGGGTTGACTAGCCGCCAACCAGCCTATACAGTTTCCAGCCTATGACTAGCCATCCCAACGTCGAAGAATGGCGGGCGCTCATGGCCGAGGTCTCGTCTCTCTATGAGCAGGGAGACTACGACCGTGCCTTGCCCGTCGCGGAGCGAGCTTTGCAGATCGCCGAGCAAAGCCTGGGAGCCGACCATCGGGAGCTCGCGGACATCATCGGCGACCTCGGGGTGCTGCAGGAATCACGCGGCCGGTACGCAACGGCCGAGTCGCTGTACGAGCGGGCCCTGAACATCAGGGAGAAGACCCTTCCCCAGAACCATCCCGATATCGTTCTCGGTCTCGAGAACCTCGCGCGAGCCTACTGCGCCCGTAGCCGGTACGCAGACTGTGAGGCGCTGTGCCGCCGCGCGCTGACCATCCAAGAGAAGACGTTCGGGCCCGACCACGTCACCGTCGCGGACAGCCTGGACGATCTTGCCGAGGTGCGGGCGGCTCAGGGCCGGCACGAGCAAGCAGAATCGCTGTACCAGCGGGCCCTGGCCATTCGCGAGAACGCCTTCGGCCCCGACCACCCTCGCGTCGCCCGGAGTCTGGACAACCTTGCCGCGATACGAGCCGCCCAAGACGACTTCGCGCAAGCCGAGTGGTTCCACGAGCGGGCTTTGGCCGTCTGGGAGAAGGCGCTGGGACCCGACCACCTTGAGGTCGCCGCCAGCCTTCGGGGGTTCGCAGCCGTGTGCCACGCCGAAGGCAAGTACGCGCTGGCAGAATCGTTGCTCCAGCATGCCCTGGAGATCCAGGAGAAGGTCCTCGGGCCGGAGCATCCCGATCTGGCGACCACCTTGAGTGACCTCGCCAGGGCGCAGCAGGCGCAGGACAAGCTTGCCGGCGCCGAACCCTTGTACGAACGCGCCCTCGCCATCCGCGAGAAGGCGCTCGGCGCACATCACCCCCTCGTCGCGGCCTCCCTCGGCGATATTGCCTCCCTGCGCGCCGCCCAAGGACGCTACTCTGTCGCGCAACCGCTCCACGAGCGGGCTCTCGCCATCCGTCAGGAGGCCTTGGGGCCCGAGCATCCCGATGTAGCCACCAGCCTGGCCAATCTTGCCGAGCTGTACAGGGCTCAGGACCAGTACCCGCAGGCGGAGCCCCTTTACGAACAGGCACTTGCCCTGCGGGAGGCGGCGCTGGGGCCGGACCACCCGGACGTCGCCACCAATCTGGCAAACCTTGCCGAGCTCTACTATGTCGAAGGCCGCTATGCTCAGGCGGAAGCCTTGTATGAGCGGGCCCTAGCCGCGGCCGAGAAGGCTTTTGGCGAGGACCATCTCCACCTGGCGCTCACTCTCAACGGTCTGGCCGTGCTCTTCTCGGTCCAAGGCCGGTATGGCGAGGCAGAGCCGCTCTACGAGCGGTCGGTGGGCATATGGGAGCGGATACTGGGCCCCGATCACCCGGACGTCGCCACCGGCTTGGGCAATCTCGCGGTGATGTACGACGCGCAGGGCCGCTACGAAGAAGCTGAACCGCTGCATAGACGCGCCCTGGCCATTCGTGAGAAAGCCCTGGGCTCCGACCATCCCCATGTCGCCACCAGTCTCGAGAACCTGGCCGACGTCTACAGGGCGCAAGGTCGATACGCCGAGGCGCAACCCCTCTACGAGAGAGCGCTTTCCATAGGCGAAGACACGCTCGGTCTCGACCACCCCGACGTGGCCTCGGCCCTCAGCGGCCTCGCGGAGTTGTACCGAGCGCAGGGCAAGTCCGCGGAGGCGGAGCCCCTTCACGGGCGGGCTCTGGCCATCAGGGAGAAAGTGCTCGGCGCCGAGCATCCGGAGGTCGCACTAAGTCTGGAGAACCTGGCTGCGCTCTATCGGGAGACCGAGCGGGCGCCCGAAGCCGCCGCCCTGGAAGAAAGAGCCCGGGCGATCCGGGCCATAGACCGCTAGGCCGCCCCCGCCCGGCCCACAGGCACCCGGGCTACTCGAAAACCACCAGAAGCTGACCCTTTTCGGCCTGGTCGCCCTTCTTTACCAACACGGCCGTGACGGTGCCCTTCTTGGGCGCGTGGAGCTCATTCTCCATCTTCATGGCTTCGAGGATGACCACCGGGGTGCCCTCCTCCACCTGGTCGCCGGGCTTGACCAGCACGTTCACGATCTTCCCGGGCACCGGAGCCCAGACCCCCTCTTTCACCACGTCCGGGACCTTCGGCGCCTCGCCCACGCCGTCCGCACCTGGCGCCGCACCCGCGGGCCCGGTGGTCCCCCCTGCTCTGGCCGCGCTCTTGGTTACTTCGGTGATGGTCACGGGTATCCGCTCGCCCGCTACCTCGAGCACGACTATGCCGGTTTCCACGCAGTTCTCGACGATACGCACCTCATAGCTCTTGTCGCCAAGGTGCACCAAGCGGCGGTCGTCTGCGGGCCGGCTCACCTTGGCTTCGAACGTCTCCCCGCCCAGAGTCACCGTCCCGTCGGCGCCGGCCTCGATCTCATGCTCCGCGCCGTCGACGTGGATCTTGAACTTCACGTCAGTACCTCCACGAGACCGCGCGGCCTGCGATGAGGTCCTGACGCCCGGCGGCGGCCCAGGCCGCCCCGGGCGCCGCCTGTCCCGCGACCACGCCCTGTCCATCGGGTAGACCGGCCTCGGCGCCGAGCACCACCACTTCCGCCAGACATGCCTCCTCTTTCACCCCCAGCAGGTCGGCCACGGCGGCTATCACGGCGGCAAGTTCTTCACGCGGACGCTCCGCCCGGTCGCGGCGCGCGAAGAATTCCAGCGCCACTTGCGGGAACAGCGCGTACGACAGCAGGTCTTCGTCGCTGTACTTGATGCCCAACTCGTCCAGTTCGGCGCGACGCTTCGGCAGCTCCGGCTCGAGCGAGTCGGCCGGCCGTGTGGTGATGGGAGTCTCGTCGCCGATGATGAGCCGCTGGATCTCTGGGTCGATGGGAGCGGGAGACCTTCCATATAAGCCCTGGACGTAGGCCTTGGTCTCTTTGGTGACCATCTTGTAACGGCCCATGAGCACGTTCAGTGTCGCCTGCGTGCCGACGATCTGCGACGTGGGAGTGACCAACGGCGGATAGCCCAACTCTTTGCGCACCCGGGGCACCTCGGCCATAACCTCGGACATGCGGTCCAGCGCTCCCTGCTCATTCAACTGCGACGACAGATTCGAGATCATCCCCCCCGGTATCTGCCAGAGCAGCACGGCCGGATCCACGGCCGTGAACGCGCTCTCATAGGCTACGTACTTCTTCCGGACCAGGCGGAAGTACTCCGACACGTCCTCGAGCACGCCGATGTCCATGCCTGTCGCCCGGTCGCTCCCCGCCAATGCGGCCACCATGGACTCCGTCGGGGGATGCGACGTGCCCATCGACATCGAGGAAATGGCGCAGTCAAGAATATCCGCCCCAGCCTCCACCGCTTTCAGATAGGCCATCGAGGCCATGCCTGAGGTGTAGTGGGAGTGCATGTGCACGAGCACGGTGGGATACGCGGTCTTGAGCGCGCTCACGAGCTCGTAGGCGTCGTTGGGATCGAGAAGGCCGGCCATATCTTTGATGCAGATGCTCTGGGCGCCCATCTCCACGAGCTGGCCCGCGTAGGCCAGGAACGAGGGCACATTGTGCACCGGGCTCTTGGTGTAGCTGATGGTGCCCTCTGCCCATTTGCCGTTCTCCAGCACCGCTGCGATCGCCGCCGCCATGTTGCGAGGGTCGTTGAGAGCGTCGAACACTCGGAATACGTCGATACCGGCCTGCGCTGCCAGGTGCACGAATTCGCGCAGCACGTCGTCCGCGTAGTTGCGGTAGCCCACCACGTTCTGCCCGCGCAGAAGCATCTGCAGCTTGGTGTCGGGCATGGCGGCCTTGAGGGCGCGCACGCGCTCCCACGGGTCCTCGTTCAAGAACCGCATCATGGAATCGAAGGTCGCGCCGCCCCACATCTCCAACGACCAGTATCCCGCGCGGTTCAGCTTGTCGGCGATGGGCAGCATGTCCTCGGTGCGCATCCGCGTCGCGAGCAGCGACTGGTGCGCGTCCCGAAGCACGAGGTCGGTGATGTGGACGGGGTTCTTAGAGGTCGGCATCTAGGCGGGCCTCCTTAGTTGTCGGTTTCTCAAAGAGGGATGTTGCCGTGCTTCTTGGGCGGGCGGCCTTCGCGCTTCGACGCGCAAGCCTCGAGCGCCGCGATGAGCCTCGGGCGGGTCTCCACCGGTTCTATGACGTCATCGAGGTGCCCCTGCACAGCGGCATCGTACGGCGAAGCCACATCCTGGCGATCGAGAAGGCTGGACGGCGCCGCGGCGGCGATCTCGGCGGAGGGCCAGGCGAAATTGAAGTCCGCGCGGATGTGCTTGGAGCACATCACCTCGAATCCCCCGGAGTAGGCCCTATGCGTGATGACCGTCAGCTTGGGCACAGTGGCCTCGCAGAACGCGAACATGAGCTTCGCGGCGCTACGCACGATCCCGGCGTGCTCCTGCGCCTTGCCGGGCACGAACCCCGGTGTGTCCACGAGTGTCACCAGCGGAAGATTGAACGAGTCGCAAAAACGCACGAAGCGCGCGCCTTTGGCCGAAGCGTCTATGTCGAGCCTCCCGCCGAGATGTGCCGGCTGGTTGCCCACGATGCCCGCCGCCCTGCCACCGAGCCGCGCGAACCCGGTGACCAGGTTCTTAGCCCACCAAGGAGCCATCTCGAAGAACTCGCCTCCATCGACCACGTGGCCGATCACTTCGCGCATGTCGTAGGGCTCGCCAGGATCGGAGCTGCC
>MELN01000055.1:10474-12038 GCA_001768675.1 Actinobacteria bacterium RBG_16_64_13
AGCCGAGCTCCTCGTCCATGCGGCCCGCCGGGTCGAAAGCGGCCGCCCGCGGCGTCTCCTCCAGGTTGTTCTGAGGGAGGTAGGAAAGAAGTGTGCGGATCATCTCGAGACACTCAGTCTCGTCATCGGCGGTCAGGTGCGCGACCCCGCTCCTCTCGCCGTGCGTCCTTGCCCCGCCAAGTTCCTCGAGAGCGATCTCGTCGTGGAGTTGGCCGTCGGCCGGCTCGACCTCACCCAGATACAGATGGCTCGACCCCTTGACCATCACGGTGAAATCGCTCAGCGCCGGAGAGAAGGCCGCGGAGCCGGCGCACGGCCCCATCACGGCCGATATCTGCGGGACAAGGCCAGAGGCCATGACATTGCGGAAGAACAACTCCGAGTAGCCGCCGAGTGAGGCGACGCCCCCCTCGGGATGCTCTTCACCGGGCAGACCCTGGCCGCAGTCATACAGCCCCACCACGGGCGCCCCGTTCTTCATAGCGAGGTCCATGACCTTGACCATCTTGCGCGCGAACATCTCCCCGAGGGCACTCTCGGGAACCTGCCCGTCTTGCGAGAAGACGTAGACGTCGCGGCCGTTGACTTTGCCGTGGCCCGTGACGGCGCCATCCACGAACACGTCTAGCTCGACGAAGGTGCCGGCATCGAGAAGGCCGAGCACGCGCTGGCGCGCCGTTCCCGTTCCCCGTCTGCGGCGCGCGGCGATGCGCTCGGGGCCTCCGTCTTGGAGCGCTTCCACCCTCATCCGGCGCAGTTGTTCTGTCCTGTCGTCGGCGCTCATGTCGATCGCACCCCGCCCTCTCTGGTGTTGATCAAGCTCTCCTCGATCACGGTCGGCATTGACCGCCACATGTTACAGCCTGGAGCAGGTCGAGGGGAAGTCGGAAGGCATCTCAGGCAGCCAGGTCAGGCGCTCACGAGCGTCTCCGCTACTCGGTGAAACCCCACAGGTTCGTGTACTATCAGCGGGCACCGGAGAACGAGAGGGGACGGGCATGCACGATCTTTGGCCGAAACAACGGAGGCGATCCGCGCTCGTGCTCGCGATCCTCGTCGTCAGCGCGCTTTCTTTTGCCGGCGGGGGCCTGACGGCAGCCTGCGGTAGCGAGCCGCCCCCGACCACTGTCGGCGCGGCCGGATCGGATCTCGTGACTTTCGCCACCGGCGACGGCATCACCTTGAGCGGGCGCCTCTTCGGCAAAGGCTCCGACGGCATAGTGCTCGCCCACATGTACCCGTCCGACCAGACCACCTGGTACTCCTCGGCCAAGAAGCTCGCCGACGAAGGCTATCTGGTGCTCACGTTCGACTTCAGGGGCTACGGGGAGTCCGGCGGGAGCAAAGACTTCGGGCATCTCGATCGCGATGTCTTCGCCGCCGTGCAACAGCTCGTCGACGCCGGCGCGACGAAGGTGGTCCTCATTGGAGCCTCGATGGGCGGTGCGGCTGCCTTGGCCGCGGCGGGTGAGCTCTTTGCCGGCCAGTTGTCGTCCGCTGAAGTCCCGGCTGTCAAAGTCACAGTGGCCGGAGTGATCACTCTTTCTGCCCCGGTGACCTTCAA
>MELN01000055.1:12045-20453 GCA_001768675.1 Actinobacteria bacterium RBG_16_64_13
CGGCGGTTCCCAAGATCTACTGTCCCTTGCTTTTCATCGCGGCCGAGGACGACACTGGAGCATCTGGAGCTATCGACCTCCAAGAACTCTCCGGAAACACGGGTGATCTTCAGATCCTACCGGGGGGTGATCATGGGATCGACCTGCTCAGCGGCTCCCAGGCAGACGAGGTGTGGGACTTGATCGGCGGATTCTTGGACAGAAACCTGCCTCTCACCTTAGCCCCCGCCACTGGTTGATATGAGCGAACACGGGAACATGCAGGTGTTCACAGACTCGGAGTACGTCGCACTCGCCGAGGCCGACTTGGCCGCGCTGCGCGGAGCCAAGAGAAGACTCGAGAACCCGAGCCTGACGGCCAGGATCTCGGCGCTGTTGGGCAGCAAGCTCGAGACCGGCTTCAACATGCTGCCGGCGAGGCTGCACCACATGATCGGATCTGCCACAGAGATCGCGCTTCGCAAAGGACTGGACTTCACCGTCAAGACTATGGGGCGCCCCGAGCCCTCTAGGCCGCGCGACTGGCTTCACAAAGCCCTTGCCGTAGGTACCGGGGTCGCGGGCGGCGCCTTCGGAGCCGCGGCTCTGCCGGTCGAATTGCCGGTCTCCACCTGCTTGATGCTGCGCTCCATCGCCGACATCGCTCGCAGCGAAGGCCACGATATCTCCCTGCTCGAAGTCAGACTCGCCTGCCTCGAGGTCTTCGCTCTCGGAGGTGGTGGGTCCGCGGACGATGCTACTGAAAGCGGCTACTGGATCGTCCGCGGGGCGCTCTCAAAGTACCTCTCGGAGGCAGCCACCCATCTCGCGCGGAAAGGGTTGACCGACAAAAGCGCACCCGCGCTGGCGAGGCTGCTTGCGCAGATAGCGGCGCGGTTCGGGGTTGTCGTCTCCGAACAGGCCGCGGCCCAACTCGTGCCGGTCGTGGGTGCGGTGTCGGGCGGAGCGATCAACTACCTGTTCATGGATCATTTCCAAGACATGGCCAAGGGCCATTTCGTGGTGAAACGTCTGGAGGAGAAGTACGGCACGGCGCTTGTGCGGAAGGCTTACGAGGAGCTGACGATCTAGGACGATCTCGCCTAACCCGGCAGCGTCAGTCGTCCTCAGTTCCAACGTCGGTGTCGTAGATCTCGGCGCCCTCCGGGCCCTCATCACCCTCGCCCCCGACCAAGGACAAGATCTCGCTCACGCTTTCCGCCGGGATCTCCGCTACGTTCTTTAGCTTGCGCTCGATCGTCCGGCTCTTCCTGGCGGCGTCCTCGATGGTGGTCGACGCCTGGTCGAGCTTCTTGTGCACCTTCTCCAGCAGCCCGCCGAACTGCCCGAACTGCGTCTTCACCGCCCCCAGGAGCTGCCAGACCTCGCTGGAGCGCTTCTCGATGGCGAGTGTCCGGAATCCCATTTGGAGGCTGTTCAGCAGCGCCGCCAGAGTCGTCGGACCGGCGACGATGACCCGGCAATCGCGCTGGAGCGACTCGGCCAGGCCGGGACGGCGGAGAACCTCGGCATAGAGACCCTCCGTGGGCAAGAACATGATGCCAAAGTCGGTGGTTCGCGGCGGATCGAGGTACTTGCCCTGGATCTCCTTCGCAGACTGCTTCACGCGCGTCTCCAGCCCCTTCAACGCCAGTTCGACTCCAGCGGCATCGCCCAGCCCCTGAGCTTCGAGCATCCGTTGGTAGTCCTCAACCGGGAACTTCGCGTCGATAGGCAACCAGACCGGGGCGCAATCACCACTTTCCTGGCCGGGAAGCCGGATGGCATACTCCACCCTTTCGCCGCTGCCCAATTTGCAGGCCACGTTCGAGTCGTACTGGTCGGCCGTGAGGACCTGCTCGAGAAGCATGTTGAGCTGTACCTCACCCCACGTGCCGCGGGTCTTGACGTTGGTCAGCACCCGTTTGAGATCGCCCACGCCGTCGGCCAGCGACTTCATCTCCCCGAGGCCTTGATGCACGGCCTCCAAACGCTCGCTCACTTGTTTGAAGGAGTCACCAAGCCGTTTCTCCAAGGTGGCAGTGAGACGTTCGTCGACCGTCTGCCGCATCAGTTCGAGCTTGGCAGCGTTGTCCTCCTGCAGTTTCTGAAGGCGGGTGTCCACAGTCGCGCGCAACTCGACCATGCGCTGCTCGTTGGATGTCGTCATCTTCACAAGCTGCTCGGAGAACGTGTCCAGCTGACCCTTCTGCTGCAGACCGAGCTGGCTGATGTTGTTGACGGTGGTATCGCCCCAGTCCTTGACCACGCCCCCGACCTCTTCGCGGACCAACTGGGCGCTCCTCGCCGCCTCGTCGCGACCCCTCTCCATCTCCTCGCGCAGCAAACGCTCCCCCCGCTCCTGTGCACGCTCCAGTTGCTTGAGGGAAGCGCTGACACCACCCTGCCGGGCCCGTGCCATGACGACCAGCAGCAGCACGACTGCGATCACCAGTAGAACGACAGAGACAACGCCAAGCACTTCCAACATCCTTGACCTCCAAAAGGGGGGCAGAGCACGACGGTCTGTTGCTCTACTAACTTAGCATGGGTCCCGGACGCGAGAACGTGCCTACCCTTGGCGAGCTTCCCCTACGCGGCCGGCGCCGCCGCCGAGTCGGCCCAGTCCATGTCTTTGAAGAAGCGCCGGTGCACGTGCAGCACCTCGTTGCCCGCGGGGATCACGTGCCACACGCCCTTGCCCGGGCCCAGTCGTATGGCCCTCGGTAGCTCGGCTACCACACCCTTCGCTTTGGTCATGCCGAACGCTCCGGTATCCAGGACGAGCATGCGCCACTGGGTGACCGCGATGATCCGATAGCGGTTCATGAGTACAAAAGGCAAGTAGCCCAGCAGGATCAAGTACTGGCTCTTGGTCTGGGCGCCTATGACACACTGCAGCGTCTCGCCAGGTTGCAGGTAAGGGGATACGGATGCGGTCATCTTGTCGCGTATGGCCATGGATGCTCCTTTCGTCGACGATGCTGTGAGGCCCGGCCTACGCCAACGGCCAGTACACCTCGGTGACGTGTTTGCTGAGGTCAGGCTCCACGGCCGGGTCGGTGAGGTAGCGCTCCCACATGGTTTCGGCCAAGTCGAGGCCGTTCGCCTTCGCATAGGCCTGTATGGCGCCGTACGCGGCCGCTATCTGATCGTACGGGCCGATGTGCTCGGTAAAGACCACCTTCCCTCCCGGCACCCGGCTGGCTTTGACGCCTCGCCGCAGGTCCTGGGGAAAGAAGACGCCCCTTATGGTGATGGCGAGCTCCACGTCCACGGTCTCTTCGTTCCAACCGTGGTAGATGGCGACTGCGCCCCCCGAAGGTGGGATCCCCTCAGCGGTAAGAGCCGCCATGACCCTGCCGAACTCCTTGGGCATCACTTCAGCCAGTTGGGCCATAGGGTACGTGCCCCGCACGCTGGCGGTGTGCTCGGGAGCGACGTTTCTCACGGCCACTTCGTAGTCCACGGACACCCCCTTCCGCTGCCGCTTGGACGATCCGCTATGCGAACTGCTTTACGAGCGCGTAGATCAGCGTCCCGAAGAAGACCACGGTGTAAACCACGATGGCCAGCACGAAGCCGAGCTGGAAGTAGTCGCCGGCATCCATCCTCGGGGTCTTGCGCCCGAAGAGACCGCCGATAAGCGTCCACACGCCCTTGTGGCCACCGCGGGCGGACGTCGCGTCCACGGGCTCGCCCAGATCCAAGTCCCCGGCGAGTCGATCGTAGGCTCCGATCCGTTCATCGAGGGCAACATCCTCGCAGCGGATGACGCGCAACCCGATGAACGCGATAAGGACACCCCCCACGCTGCCGGCGAGGATCGTCGCCACCCGGATCCAGAAGTTGATCCCCACGGTGGTGCCCACAAGGGCCAACACGACGACCACGGCCAGCAGCCACCACGTGTAGTGCTTGGTCTCGTCCCAGACGGCACGGCGATGGTGGGCGATCGCCTGCGCTGCGATCCTCAACTGAAGCCTTCTGGCTCCATGCTTGCTCTCATCGTGACTCTCGTGTGAAGTGGCCATGAGCGACTCCTTCTGGCAGGACGAAGCAGCAAGACTCACGCTACTCCACTTCGGGCGCGGACGCAAAGGCCGCGGGGCGCCTGCTGGATCGTCCAGCGGGCGCCCCGCGGCGCACCATCTGACAAACAGGTCTTCCCAGCAGGCTCTACTGCACGTTCAGCGCCGCGCTAAGAGTCTCCCCACGCCAGTCCGGGGTGTAGTAGGAGTAGACCACCGAGGCGCCGCCCTTGCCGCGCACCGGATAGAGAGCCAGAGCCTTGAACGAGAAGCTGACGGTGTCGCCGGGATTCATATCCTCGATGTACACGATCACCTTGCGGCCCGCCACGTCGTAGCGCTTGATGTTCGGCTGCTCGAGAAGCTTCGCGAGCGAGTCTTCCACGGCGGCAAAACCGGTGGGCACCGATACGTCCAGCACCACCATGCCCGCCTTGATGGGTTCCGGAGGATCGTACTTGATCTTCACGTTGACCGTCACCAGGTCGTTCACGGCCACATCTTTGGTGTCGTAACCGACCTCGATGTCGAAGACACTGGTCACCTGTTCGGCTACAGAGAGGTTGTACCTGAGTACCCCTTGGACCACCGCCTCGCCCTTGCCTTTGGCTTTCACCTGCACCGCCACCCCTGCCGGGATCTCCACCACCTGGGTGACGTCGTAGTTTTCGGGGGTGATCTTAATGTCTTTCGTCACGTCTCCGGCCACGACGGTCACCGTCATGTTAGTGTCGGTGGCCCCAAGGGTCGCGTACTCGGTAAGTGCCTGCAGCGCGACCACCGTGTCCTGGGTAGTGCCGAATCCGCCCTGGCTGTTCCGCTGGCCCACGAGCCACTTGGCGGCCCGGGCGGCATTGATACGGTCGTTGCTCGCGATCAGGGCGAGGGTTCCATACCCGGTCGCCTCGACGTCGAGGCTGGGCAGCATGTCGATGGGCATCAAGCCACCCTCGGCGCCTTGCACCAGGGGCCGCACGTCGCCAGGACCGCCAGGAACGGGAGCCACTCCCGAGCTCCAGTGCAGCCCGTTCTCGTCTTCGATGGCAAGAGCCATCAGCGCTTCCTGCGCCTTCGCCGCCATGTCGCTGCCGCCCAACTCGAGAGCATAGGTGGTGAGCGCCAGGGCGTAGGGGTCGGTGATGGACTCGAGCTTGCCCTCCAGGTACGCGATGGCTTTGTTCGCCGCAGGGTCGTAGCCCGCCTCGAGCAGCGAGATGACGACGTAGGCGGTCAGGGTGTCCTTGCCCTGCACGCCGCCCATCATGCCGCCGTGGGCCACGAAGCCCACCGACTCGAACGAGCCGTCGGCCTTCTGATGCTTGGTGATCCAGCCAGCGGCTTCAGAGAGCACCGACGAGTCGATGAACGTCAGCTCCTTGGCCTGGGCGAAGGTCTTGAGGACGAACGCCGTGAGCCACAGGCTTCCCGACTCGTCCTGTTCGCCGAACGCGGAGAAACTCCCATCGGAGTGCCGGTAGGTGAGTTCCCGCTGATAGCCGGTCACCAAGAGCATCTCCGCCTTGGCCTGGATCTCGGGCTTGAGCTGCCGCGTCCCCTCTAGATATTTGAGGATGAAAGCATCGGGGGCAAAAAGGATCATGTTCTGTTCGCCGCATCCGAACGGCATCTGCAAGAGTTGGTCGAGGCCCTCGATGGTCTGCGCCAACAGGCTGCCCGTGACGGCCACGTAGGCGCGTGACGAGTCCGGGACGACCCGCAGGAGGTCCGGCATCGCCAGATTCAGCGTCCGGGACTGGCCGGCCGGCACCACGACGTTCTCGACCGTCTCGCGGCTCACACCCTCGGGCTCGACGATCATGCTCTTGATGACCGCGTCGGCCGCCTCCGAGCTCCGAGCCGTTATCTTGACCAGCTGGGTGCCGATCGTCTTCGGCCGGATCTTGAACTCGGCGCTGCCGATGTCGCCGCCGGCGACGGTCACCGTCGTCTTGGTGCCGCCAAGCAGCTCGAACCACCCCGCCGGCTCGATCTCCACTTGGATCTGCTGCGGAGTCTCGAGGTAGTTGTAGAGGGCGATCTTGACCGGGAACTCCTCGCCACGGATGGCGGAATACGGAAGATCGGCCTGCACGAAGAACGGTTGGAACACCACCAGCGACGACTCGGCTATGCCCAGTCCCTTCTCCGGGGAGAGAGCCACGGCGCGCAGGTCCCAGGTGGTGATGGAGTCGGGGGCCTCATAGCTGAGCGAAGCGTGGCCGGACTCGTCCGTTAGGGTCTCGGCCCAGATCCAGGTCTCGGGGAAGTACTGCCGGACGCGCTCCACCTCGGCCAGGCCGCCGGATCCGCCGTCGTCGGCCTGGCCGGCGTTCGCGGTGGTCGTCGGGCCAGCAGCCTTGTCGCGAGCGGCGACACCGGGCGGTAACGCTTCTTCAGCGCCGAACATCATTACCTGAGACTCCAGTTGCTTGCCTTCGGGGACCTTCTTGTTGGAGAGCACGATCAGGCCGGCGTCCTCGAAGGTCTCTTTGGCCCCGGGGATGCTTATAGGCCCGCCCATCCACTCGCCCTCGTGCAGCTCGACCTGCGGCTTCAAATAGAGCCGTTCGAGCTCCGCGAAGACCTGCTCCAGGTTGAGCCGGTTCTCGGCCAGGATGAACACGGAGTGGTCCACCGCCACCAGTCCCACCTTGGCCTTACCCTCGGTCTGCACGTCGATCTTCACTTCGTCGCCAGGCTTGGCCTCGTCGACGTCGAAACTCGCGCTCACTTCATGCGGATACTCGCCTTTCACTTCGAAGGGGAGCGAGTCGGCGGCAACCTCGCTGTTCGGCAGGATCTGATACACGAGCAGCCGGGCCGACGGCGCCATCGCCGGGGTCACCCGGAAGGAGATGTCGTCCGCGGCGCTGCTGGTGAAGACCACCCGCCCCCGCGCCACCACCTCGTAATAGAAGGTGCCTGAGCTGGCCGTGGAGGTCACGTGGAAACTCGCCTTGTCCCCCACTTCCAGCGCCAGCGACCCTTGCTGTTGGACGTGGAGGAAGCTGCCGGAGGGAGAGTACGAGGCGCCTATCTGGTCATAAGCGTACGCCGAGCCCGAAGAAGCCGAGATCGTCATGGTAATGGCCTTCCGAGGCGGAGTGAGCTGCACCAGGGCCACTCCCCGCTTGGTCTCCGCTTTGCGGGTCTCGTGGCCGGCGTCGCCGAAGTCTTCGGTCATGTAAGAGATCTCGAGTGTGACTTCCGCTTCCACGGGATCGCCGCCCGGGGTCTCAGTCGAAACCAGAGCGCTGAAGGGCAGCGTGGGCTTGAAGGAGGCGCTCTCCGGGATGACCTGGAGAACGACCGGGGACTCGGCCACGGTGATCAGCTCGGTGGTGGTCTGCTCGTACCCGGTGGCCTTCTCCACCACCGTGACGTCCAGCCGCACATTCCCCAGACCGCCGGCTTCGGGGACTCCCGCCACGTAGCCGGCAGCGTCGATGGTGAAGCTACCCTCCCCGTCGATGCGCGCGGTATAGGTGGCGTACTCTTCCCATTCGCCCACGTAGCGGGAGGCCTTGACCTTGAGCTCGCCGCTCACCGCGCGGCCGTAGCTGTACTTGGCGGTCACGTGCCCGGTGATAGTCTCGTTCACCAAGAACCAGTCTTTGGTGAGTTCGGCCTTGACCTCATACTTGGGCAGGACGTATTCCTCCACGCGAACGTCGAGTTGGGTCGAAGCGTCGCCCGCAAAGGCAGAGAGCTTCCAGACCCCGAGATTGGGTTCGGTGGACAGGGGCAGCTGGGTGGTCACGGTCCCGTACTCATCGGCGGTCAGGGATTGCTTGAAGATCTTGATCCCTTTGGCATCCTGGATCTCTAACGTCGCCTGTGTCTGGACCGGCTTGAGCTCGGAATCGAGCGCCACCAGGCGCACTTGGATGGTCTGACCGGGCTTGTAGATGGGCTTGTCGGTCTCGAGGAAGAGAAGCGTCCCCGCCTGGATCTGCACGGGCGTCGTGTCGGAGAATCCCGCTCCCGCCACCTTGACGTCGTATTCCCCGGCAGCCACCGCCGGGATATCGAAGGAGACCGTGCCCGTTCCATCGACGTCGGCCGCGCCCTGAGCGATGGTCTTGCCCTCATTGAGGACGGCTACCGTCACATGGCTCTTGGCCGGTTTCTGGCCGTCGGTGAGAGTGAAAGAGAAGGAGGCCGTCTCGCCGGACCTCAGCACGCTGGGGATCAACGCCACGTACCCGTCCACCTTGTCCGCTTCGGGCGGAACGGAGGGGCCGCACCCCAAGACGATCGACGCGAGTAGCCCCAAGAACACGAGCGGAGCAAGGAATCTCAAGCGGCTCATGACGCACCTCCCCAGGTTTGGATACCCGCTGAGACGCGGCGAGGCGCGAACGACGTTCCGGAGGGTGCCGGCGGGCGCGGGGCGCG
>MELN01000056.1:0-7084 GCA_001768675.1 Actinobacteria bacterium RBG_16_64_13
GGGTTGGGCTGTTCGCCCATTAAAGCGGTACGCGAGCTGGGTTCAGAACGTCGTGAGACAGTTCGGTCCCTATCTGTCGTGGGCGCAGGAGATTTGAGGGGACTCGTCCCTAGTACGAGAGGACCGGGATGAACAGACCTCTGGTGTATCAGTTGTCGTGCCAACGGCACCGCTGGATAGCTACGTCTGGATCTGATAACTGCTGAAAGCATCTAAGCGGGAAGCAGACCCCGAGATGAGATCTCCCACTAGGTAACTAGGTAAGACCCCTGGTAGACCACCAGGTTGATAGGCTGGATGTGTAAGGGCAGTAATGTCTTCAGCAGACCAGTACTAATCGGTCGAGGTCTTGACTTAATACATTACTCCGTCACTATGCAGTTTTGAGGGTGCGCGCGTCCGGGATGCGCTTTCAAAGTTTCCGGTGACCATAGCGAGGGGGAACCACCTCTTCCCATTCCGAACAGAGAAGTTAAGCCTCTCAACGCCGATGGTACTGCAGGGGCGACCCTGTGGGAGAGTAGGAAGTCGCCGGGATTAGTTTGGAGCCCGCCAGTGATGGCGGGCTCTCTTTTTTGTTTGCCTCTGGCGCGGGAGCCCCTATAATGCCCTAGGCAACAACGATGGCGTCAACCTCCGGAAGATGGGGAGTGTTCAGTGATAGCGAAGGTCGAATGGGGTCTCCGTGGCGTGATAGTCCCTCTGATCACGCCGTTCAAGGACGATCTCAGCGTGGACTACCCCGGCCTGGCCGAGTTGGTCGATTACTGCATCGAAGAAATGGGCTGTGACGGGCTTGTTCCTTGTGGCACCACGGGAGAGTCCACGACACTGTCGCACCAAGAGCACGTGGATGTGATCCGTGCCGTGGTGCGGCAGACACGTGACCGGGTGCCGGTGATCGCATCGGCGGGTTCCAACTCCACGAGCGAAGCGGTGGCGCTCACGAGACTCGCGGAGGAAGTGGGCGCCCACGCTACCCTGCAGGTCGGCCCGTACTACAACAAGCCCACACAGGTGGGTCTGTTCAATCATTTCGTCGCGATCGCAGCGGCGTCAAGACTGCCACTCATCATATACAACATTCCCGGCCGCACCAGCCGCAACGTCGAGCCACAGACCATCGCCCGCCTCTGGAGCGAAGTGCCGAACGTTGTCGGCCTGAAGGACTGCTCGAACGACCTGCATCAGACCATGTGCATCTACCGGTCGACGGACCCCGAGACGTTTAAGATCTACTGCGGCGAAGACATCATGACCCTGAGCCTTCTGTGCCATGGGGGCGCCGGGGCGATCGCCGCCGTCGCTCATGTGATCGGCCGCGAAGTGAAGGCGATGTGCGAAGCCGTCTGGAGCGGGCGCTTGCCCGAGGCGCGCGATATCCACTATCGCACGATGGACATCGTCGACGCGTTGTTCGTCGAGCCCAACCCCACGCCCGTGAAACAGGCGCTTGAGTGGTTGGGTCTGCCGGCAGGCCCACTGCGGCCCCCTCTCGAGACCCTGACCGAAGCGGGGCAGTCTGTCCTTCGGGCTGCCATGCAGGCTGGAGGGTGGCTTAGCTAGCCCCGAGGCTGTTTCGGGTCGTGCCCCGCACCGAATGTGGTACCAAAGTCGCATTCGGGACCAATGGCCTGAGCGCTACACTCCCCTCCTGCGGCATTGGGGGTTTAGGCCCGGCTGCAATAGGCCGATAAACCACGTAGCGAACACGTTCAGGGGAGGATCGTTGGCCTACGTATTGTACGTACTCTCTTTGTTGCTGGGTTTAGTAATCGGCAGCTTCGTGAACGTGGTCATATATCGTCTGCCCCGGCGGGAGTCTCTGGTGCGCCCGGGCTCGCATTGTCCCAACTGCGACGCCCCCGTGCGGTGGTTCGATAACATCCCCGTGGCCAGTTGGCTGATCCTTCGCGGAAAATGCCGGGCGTGCAGAGACCGGATCTCCGTACGCTATCTGCTTGTCGAGTCCATCACAGCAGCTGCGTTCGTTCTGGCGATGTGGCGGTTCGGTTTCGCTTGGCAGCTACTTGTGGCCTGGGCATTCATCACGGCCATGGTGGCGATAGCTTTCATCGACTACGACCATATGCTCATCCCAAACAAGATCGTGTTGCCGGGGGCTCTCCTCGGACTTGTAGCCTCGATAGCGATCAACCCGCAGCGGTGGTGGGTCTACCTGGCCGGGAGCGCTGGCGCTGCGGCCTTCATGTTCATGCTCGTAATGATCTGGCCTGGGGGGATGGGACCTGGGGACATCAAGATGGCTCTCTTCATGGGTGCCGTACTTGGGGCATACGTCATCGTCGCCCTTTTTGCGGCCTTCCTTCTCGGTAGCGTCGCCGGTCTCTACCTTATGGTCGTGCAGAAGCGGTCTCGCAAGACAAGAGTCCCATTTGGGCCGTACCTGGCCTTGGGAGCAGTGCTTGCGGTGTTCGTCGGGGAGAGCATATTGCGGTGGTATACGGGCACCTGGAGCTAGACAGGGGATTGGGGCCGCACCTTGAACTATATGGAGATGGTCAATCCTCGTGCTACAGTTGAACGTGAGAACGGCCGATACTGTCACGTGCCGATCGCGCAGGGGACGGTGTGTGGATATGAAGGCTGGATCGAGGTGAGTGTGTGGCGCTAGGCCTATTTCAGTCGGGGCAGCTAGCCCTTGATATCGGTGGATCGAGTCTTGTCGGCCTTGAGGTGATTGGAAGCTCTGGCCGGCTGAGGCTTCGCGGCTGCTACGAATGGCCTCTTACCGAGGGGCTGGTCGCCGATGGAGAAATCGTGGACGTAGACCTGCTGGCGCGGGAGTTGAAGGCTTTCGCCAATCAGCACAAGCTCCGCGGACGTCCTGTCCAACTCGCCCTGAGCAATCAGAAAGTCATCGTCCGCAACATCGACATGCCAGAGATGACGGAGGACGAACTGCGGGGAGCCATCGAATTCCAGGCGCAAGACTATATCCCGATACCTGTTGATGAGGCCGTGCTCGACTTCCAGGTTATCGGCAGATACGTAAACCCGGAGGGCGTTTCTCGCCAGCAGGTGGTTCTGGTCGCGGCGCAAAAGGCAATGGTCTCGATGTTCTCGGCTGCCATCAAGGCGGCGGGAATGAAAGTAGCCGGCATTGACGTCTCGAGCATGGCGCTGGTAAGGGCGCTCGTCCCTCCACGCCCGTTTCTTGCCGACGCATCTCAACCCGGGGTCTGCCGGGCCATCGCGGACATCTCGTCCTCCGTCTCGACCCTTGTGGTGACGGTCGAAGGCGTGCTCAAGTTCACCAGGATCGTCAACTTCTCCAGCGATCGGTTCGCCCATGTGGTGAGCGAGCACCGCGGGATTCCCATGGAGGATGCGCATGTGATGGTCCAGCGGGTCGGACTTCCCGGTCCTCTGCCCGCTGATGATGGCCTGTATTCCGATGACGTTGTGGCCCAGACCCAGCAAAGATTGGGAGAGGTGGCCTCGGAACTGAGCGAGGAGATCCGGCGCTCCCTACACTACTATCAAGGCCAAGAGCTGGCGGCACCGGTGACTGAAGTGATTCTGAGCGGCCGAGGAGCTCTAGTACGGAATCTGGATGCTCATCTCACAGAAGCCCTGAGCATGCCGGTCAGCATTGGCAACCCGATGATCCACATCGCGGAGAATGCCTCGGGGGTTCCCGACGCCGATCTGGCTTTCATGGCGCCTTACCTAGCGGTGGCCGTCGGCCTGGCCCTCCCTGAGGAGGAGTGACATGGCAAGGCGCATAAACCTCGTTCCCCCGACCGAGCGCGCGCGCACCGCGACGAACGTGGGCATGCTTGGCTTCGTGGCCGCGGTCATCGTCGTGCTGTTCGCTCTTGGCTTTGGCTACTACATGCTCAACAACAGACTCAGCGACCGCGAACAGGAGCTCGCCGACGTGGAACAGCAGACCCGGCTCCTGCAAACGCAGGTCGCTGCTCTGAGCCAATACGAGCGCCTAGCCAGCCAGCGCGCATCAACAGAGCAGGTTGTCCAAGGGGTCTACTCACAGCGGACCCTTGTGGCCGACATCTTGAACGAGCTGAGCTTGGTCGTGCCGGAGAACGTGTGGTTCGAGAGCATGCAGTTGACGACGGCAGATCCGCGGGCGGCAAACGTAGACGATGCTCCGTCAGACAACGCGATCAGCCTTGAAGGCAACACCTATAGTTTCGAGAACGTCGCGCAGCTGCTGGTGAGGCTGCAACTGATCCCAGCCTTGTCGAATATCGATCTAGCCCAGGCGGGGTTGCCTGTCGGCGCCGTGGACCCGACCAAAGACGTGAAAGGCTTCTCGATCGGGGCCAGAGTGAACAACACGCAAGCCCCCGACACTCCCCTGCCGGTCAGCCAGGTGGAGGTAGAAGGCCTATGAGTCGCAAGGTGCGGATGGGCTTGATGGCGGCTGCTCTGGTTGTGTTCATCGCGCTGTGTTGGTTCTTCCTTCTCAGCCCTATCCGGGGGAAGATCGCCGATACCGACTCTGCCATCGAGGCAGAGCGCAACTCTCTCTCGAAGGCTCAGGTCGCTCTGGCGCAGGCCGAATCCACACGAGAAGAGGGAAAGAGAAACCAGGCGCGACTGCTGGAACTTGGCAAGATGGTTCCTCCGACCGAGGAGCTGCCCAGCCTGCTTCTGCAGATTCAGGACCTCGCGGACCAATCGGGTATCGACTTCATCGCGGTGACGCCAGGGGATCCAACGTCTGAGGATGAGACCGCCACATACTTGATTATCCCGTTGGATCTAGACTTCTCCGGCACGTTCTTCGATGTAAGCGATTTTATTTACAGGGCAGAGCAGATGGTGGCAGGTCCGGGCCGCTTGCTCGCGATGAAATCGCTCGAGTTGTCGCTTGCCGGTGAGACGGGCGCGAGCGCGTCGCCCGGGGTGAGCCCGCAACTTGAGGTTTCGATCAGGTTGTACGCCTTTGTCGTGAGTGGCGGCAGCGGGGGGTTACCGCCTTCCGGTTCGAACGGTTCGAGCGGCTCGAGTTCGTCGTCGACTGAGACCACCGAGGCAACGCCCTAGTAGGCGGCCAGTAGGAGCACATGGTGAAGAACAGGTCATATCGATCGGGCTATGTCGCTTTCTTGTTGGTGGTGGGATTCGCTTTGGTCGGGGCCGGGTGTTTTGGGGGAGACGGCAGTGCCCCCACGACGGAGTCGACGCTGGCCAACAGCGGTGCGACTCCGGTGACGACCTCTACTACCTTGCCGGGTGGTTCGGCGATGGCATCCAACGAAGCCCTCTCTACTTTCCGGAGTAAGGACCCCTTCATCCCGCAGGCGGTTGTCACCACAGAGGAGCCTTCGGGCAGCACGAGTACGACAGAGGGCGGTGGTCCCACCACCACCTTCAGGCCGGGGGGTTCGACGACTACGACAGGAGGCGGAGGCGGCGGCACGACCAGCACGGCGTCCACGAGCACCACGTCTACCACCGCAGCGCATCTCCACACTCTGAAAGTGCTTGCAATCGGTCAAGTAGGAGGCAAGCCGGCCGTTACGTTCCAGGTGGACGGGAGCGTCTACAAAGACAAGCGGATCGGCGACGTTGTTTCCACGAACTGGGGCCAGATCAAGATTCTCGATATCAGTACTTCCTCCAAGGTGGTTACGCTCCTCCAGGGCAGCGAAACGCTGGTCCTCACTGTGGGGCAGACCGTATTCGAGTGACCTCGTTCACACGGTCGGTGACTCTCGTTAGTAGCGATGTGGCGGCGCCGTGGGCGCCGTCGCTGTAAGGAGGGGTCGATGAGCATTCTCCGGATGACGACTGCGGGGGAGTCCCACGGTCCGGGCGAGGCGTGCATCGTCGAGGGAATTCCTTCTGGCCTGCCTCTTACCAGGGATGAGATAGATGTCGATCTGGCTAGACGGCAGCGGGGCTATGGGCGCGGAGACCGCATGGCGATCGAGACCGATCGTTGCCGGTTCGTCGCCGGCGTTCGGCACGGTCGGACCCTGGGGAGCCCAATCTGCTTACTCATCGAGAATGGCGACTACGCGAACTGGGTCAGCAAGATGTCCCCGGACCCCATGTCGGAGGAGACGACGTCCGACATGGGGCGTTTCACCCTGCCTCGGCCCGGACACGCCGACCTGGCGGGGGTGGCGAAGTATGGACATACCGATATCCGCGATGTATTGGAACGCGCGAGCGCCAGGGAGACTGTCGGCAGAGTGGCAGGTGGAGCCGTGTGCAAACGTCTGCTCCAGGAGGCGGGAGTCACGGTAAGAGCGAGGGTGCTTAGCATTGGCGGCGTCCGCGTGGCGGCCTCGAATGACATGTGCCGGGCTGAGGATATCGACTGGGACGCGGTGGAGGCCTCGCCGGTGGGGTGTGAGGAGCGGGCGGCGAGCGACCTGATGTGCGCACGGATCGACGAGGCGCGGGGGGCCGGCGAATCGCTGGGCGGGGTGTTCGAAGTATGGTGCTGGGGAGTGTGCCCCGGCGTCGGTGGTTACGCGAGTATGGAGGACAGACTCGACGGGCGGCTGGCCGGCGCACTGGCGAGCATTCCGGCGATCAAGGGCGTCCAAATGGGGGTTGCTTTCGACTCTGCGGACGAAGTGGGGTCGAGAGTGCACGACCCGATCCTCTTGATGCACGATGGCGATAGACGCTGGATCGGCCGCAATACGAACCGCGCCGGCGGGATCGAAGGAGGCATGACAACGGGTATGCCTGTCGTGCTGAGAGCCGCAATGAAGCCCATCCCCACGCTCACCACACCGCTTGCCTCGGTGGACATAGCTACTCTCGAACTCTCGTCGGCTCACGTGGAGAGAAGCGACGTCACGGCTGTCCCCGCGGCCAGAGTCGTGGGAGAGGCCATGGCTGCATATGTGCTCGCCGCGGCCTACCTGTCCAAGTTCGGGGGGGATAGCGTCAAGGCCTTTGCCGAGTCAGTTCGCAGTTATGAGGCCGGCCTAGAGGAGAGGGGACTGTGGCGCCGTTTCTAGCACTCACCGGGTTCATGGGCAGTGGCAAGTCGTCAGTGGGAGCGCAGGTCGCGACGCTGCTGGACTGGCACTTCGTGGATCTCGACGAGGCCTTCGTCGAGGCCTGGACC
>MELN01000056.1:7109-7451 GCA_001768675.1 Actinobacteria bacterium RBG_16_64_13
GGGGAGGCGGCCTTTCGAGCGAGGGAGTGCGAGGTCCTGGAGGCGGTGCTCGCCCAGCGGGGACATGACAAGGGCTTGGTGGTAGCCCTCGGGGGAGGGACCTTGGAGAGTCCCAAGGCGGCTGGGCTCCTCGCGGGCCGGGGGGGTGTCGTGTTTCTCGACGTCGAGCCCGGGGAAGCGTGGTCGCGCGTCGAGGGTAGTAGCCGGCCGCTGGCGAGCGACAACGCGCAGTTTCTCGCACTGCTGTCGCGTAGGCGGGAGATCTACGAGAGCGCCGCTGACTGGGTGGTTCCGGTCGAGTCCAAGAGCATCGAGGTGCTTGCAAAAGAGATCGTCGACACA
>MELN01000056.1:7570-7851 GCA_001768675.1 Actinobacteria bacterium RBG_16_64_13
CGAAACGGGTTCACGCCTGTTTTTGATCACAGACGAGAACGTCATGCGGGCATGGGGTGAGCAGGTCCTCTCTCTCCTCGGAAAGACGGGATCTGATGCCGTGTTTGTCGCGGAACCGGGCGAAGTCAGCAAGAGCGTCCGAACGCTTGAGCGGTGTTGGGATTGGCTGGCGGGTCATGGTGCCCGCAGGGACGACGTGGTTGTGGCGCTTGGCGGAGGCGTTATCGGTGATCTGGCCGGTTTTGCGGCCGCGACGTATCAAAGAGGGGTCGCGCTGTGGC
>MELN01000056.1:7869-14294 GCA_001768675.1 Actinobacteria bacterium RBG_16_64_13
TAGCTCAGGTGGATTCGAGCGTGGGAGGCAAGACAGCCATCAATCTGGGAGCGGGGAAGAACCTCGTAGGCGCCTTCTACCAGCCCGACCTCGTGGTCGCTGATCCTGCAACCCTGACCACCCTCCCCGACGGGGACTACGTCTGCGGACTCGGGGAAGTCGTCAAACATGGATTGCTCATATCTAGCGCGTTCTTCGCCCGGTTGGAAGCCGAAGGCGATAGCCTTGTGGCACGCCATCCCGAGGCGATTCGGGCAGCCGTGAAGGGCTCCGTGGCATACAAAGCGGGCGTGGTCGAGGAAGACGAGCGCGAGGGAGGAAAACGAGCTGTGCTGAACCTGGGTCACACGATCGGCCACGCGATCGAAGTGGTGGAAGGGTACGGGGCGGTGAGCCACGGGCAAGCCGTAGCCCTGGGCCTGCTTGTCTCGCTGGCCGTGAGCGAACGACTGCTCGGTCTCGACACGAGCGTGAGGGAGAGGGTCCGCGTGTTGCTGGAGCGCTTCGGCCTCTCCACCACGACGCAACTGCCCCCGACCGAGTTGCTGCTATCCGCCGCCGGCCGCGACAAGAAGGCGCGGGCGGGGTCGTCGGGGTTTGTGGGTCTGAGAGCGATCGGCGATCCCGTGTGGGGGATGAACGTGCCGGGTGTTGAGCTGGCCGACGCCTTGGAGGTGATCAGGGAATGAGCGACGGGCGCAGCAGGCTTGTTGTTCTCAACGGGGCGAATCTGGACCTTCTGGGCGAGAGGCCCGCAGTGCACTACGGGACGATCACGCTTCCAGCTCTGGAGAGACTGGTGAGCGATGAGGCCGAACGACTGGGTTGGGACTGCATTTGCCTGCAGACCAACCACGAAGGTGTCTATATCGACCGAGTTCACGAGTATCGCCATGAAGCGGCGCTTCTCGTGAATCCCGGGGCATGGACCCACTACAGCTATGCGATACGCGACGCCTTGGAGTTGGTGAGTTGCCCGATCGCCGAGGTTCATCTGTCGAACATCAGCGCTCGGGAGGAGTGGCGGCGAATCTCGGTGATTTCTCCGGTTGTTAGCTTCACGGTTTCCGGAAAGGGCCCGGAAGGGTATCTGGAGGCCGTGCGCCGTCTGATCGTGCTGGCGGGCGTGTAGTAGAATGCACCCTCGCACGAGCGTTTGGTAACCAGGCATTCAAGTCGCAGTCGTCGGAGGCAGGGCGCGTGATTTCAACGAATCAGTTCAAGGCCGGGATGACGATCAGGCACGAAGGTGAGATCTACCGCATCGCCGAGTTTCAACATGTGAAGCCAGGCAAGGGCGGCGCGTTCGTTCGCACGAAACTGCGTAATGTGACGACGGGAAGTCTTGTTGAGCGGACGTTCCGGCCTGAAACGAAGTTCGATCAGCTGAGGACGGAGAACCGTCCCATGACCTATCTCTACGAAGAGCCAGACCAAGTCGTGTTCATGGACGCCGAGTCGTTTGAGCAATTGGCGCTTCCCAAGAGCATCCTCGCCGGACGGTTTGACTTGATGACCTTGAACATGCAGGTGGACGTGGTCTACATCGACGAAGAGCCTTTCGATGTGGAGCTACCCACGTTCGTAGACCTCAAGATAACCGACACGGCGGCAGGGGTCAGAGGGGATACGGTATCCGGCGGCTCCAAGGCGGCGGTCTTGGAGACAGGGGCTGTTATACAGGTGCCCCTCTTCATCGAACCGGGTGAAGTGATCCGCATCGACACTCGGACCCGTGAGTACGCAACCAGAGCCTAGTCTCCGACAGGTGGGCGCATGACCGAGTACCTAATTGCAACATCGGTGCTGGAAGCGATCGTCCGGGGCTCCATGGAGAACGACGGACGGATGCGGTTTCATTCGTCGCTGCCGCTGCTGCGGAGCCATCCGGTAGAGATCGCGGTGGTCGAGGAGAAATGCAACGTCACCGTGCATCTCGATGCTCGGCTGGGGGAGAATCTCCCGGGGTTGGCTGCGGAGGCCCGTCAGAAGATCGCGTCAGCGCTGGGGCGCATGACTGGGCTGACCGTAGCCACGGTAGACGTCGTGTTCAGCGGCGTGTACCCGTCCGGCACCTGACGCACCTTCCTATGTCGACGGGTCGCAGAAACGCGCGGCGGCAGGCCGTCTTCATCCTCTACCAACAGGACCTTCTTGGGCTGACCTGGGAGGCGGCGCTGACACGTATCAAGCTGACTGAGGTTGACGCATACGCGCGCGGGCTGGTACGCGGTGTGGCCTTGCGCCAGGAGGCGATCGATCGCCTCCTCACCGAGCACATCACCGGCTGGAGTCTCGACCGACTGGGCATCCTGGAGCGCTCCATACTGCGCGTGGCTGCCTACGAATTGGTGTGGGAGACAGATGTGCCCGAAGCGGTTGTGATCGATGAGGCGGTCGAGCTGTCGAAGCGGTTCTGCTCGGCGGAAGCGGGGGCCCTGGTCAATGGGGTTCTCGGGTCAATGGTGAGGTGCGCGGTCGAGACGGCTGCCGTGAAAGACGGGTCGGACGGGGAACAGTCGTGAGCACGACACAAGACAGGTTGATCGACAGTCTGGATCTTCCGGCCGCCCTCAGGCGTTTGGACGCCGCCTCACTCCGCCGTGTCGCGGACGAAGTGAGGAACGAGATCATCGAGACCATATCTCTTAACGGCGGCCATCTGGGCGCGAGTCTTGGAGTGGTCGAGCTTACCGTCGCCCTGCATGCCGAACTTGACACACCCCGGGATGCGATAGTCTGGGACGTAGGGCACCAGTCGTACGCTCACAAGCTGCTTACGGGGAGACTCGAGGCCTTTGGCTCGATCCGGACCTACGGTGGGCTTTCCGGCTTTCCCTTGAGGGAAGAGAGCGAATACGACGCGTACGGTACCGGCCATAGCAGCACGTCCGTCAGCGCCGCTGTCGGCATGGTGGAGGGCAGGCGGTGTCATCCTTCCGAAGCTGGACCCCCTGCCGTGAAAGGCAAAGGCGAACACGAGACTGCTTCCGGTCGCGTAGTGGCCGTGATCGGAGATGGAGCGTTGACCGGCGGCATGGCGTACGAGGCCCTGAATCACGCCGGGCATTTGCGGACTCCGGTGCTCGTGATCCTGAACGACAACACGATGTCCATAGAGAAGAACGTGGGTGCGATGAGCACCTATCTTTCCCGCCTCCGCACGGATCCCGCGCTCTATCGCTTCAGACGAGATCTCGAGCGGCGACTCCAGAAGCTGCCGGGAGTCGGTGACTGGATGGCCGCAATGGGGGAGCAGCTCAAGGACAGCATCAAGGCGGCGATCGTTCCGGGAATGCTCTTCGAAGATCTGGGATTCACGTATGTTGGCGTCATCGATGGGCACGATATCGAGGCTTTGCGGGCCAGCATCCGACGCTCGCTTGCGGTAGAGGGCCCTGTTCTGCTGCATTGCCGGACCGTCAAAGGCAAGGGGTACGCCCCCGCCGAGGAAGAGCCGGGGCGCTATCATGGCATACCACGGTTTTCGGTGACCACTGGCGAGTCCCTTGACCCCGAGGGTCCCACGACGTTCACTCAGGCGTTCGGAGAGGCGCTGGTCGAGATGGCGCGAGCGGACGAGCGGGTCGTTGGCATCACGGCGGCTATGGCCACGGGCACAGGTTTGGACCTCTTGAAGGAAGCGATGCCGGAACGCTTCTTTGACGTGGGCATTGCGGAGGCACACGCGGTGGGGTTCGCCGCGGGGCTCGCAGTGACGGGTAAGCGCCCCGTGGTGGCCATCTACTCGACATTCCTTCAAAGGGCTTACGACCAGATCATACTCGACGTGTGTCTTCAGCGCCTTCCGGTTGTTTTCGCGGTGGATCGTGCGGGCCTTGTGGGCGCCGACGGGCCGACGCATCACGGAGCCTTCGACCTGTCGTTTCTCAGGATCATCCCTGGGTTGACTGTCTATGTACCTAAGGACGAGGCAGAGCTTCAGCGCATGTTGGCGACCGCGCTGCAGATGGATGGGCCCACGGTCATCCGGTATCCGAGATCGGCCGGCGTGGGCGTGCCGCTGGAAACGCCCATCCTGCCGTTGGAAGCCCCGTGGGTGGAGGTGATGCGGGAAGGTTCTGACGTGCTCCTGCTGACTGCCGGCCCGGTGGTGAGTCTGGCGGAGGAGGCCGCGAAGCTGCTGGGCGGATCAGGGATCGGCGCGACAGTGGCGGGTGTCAAGCGTGTTCATCCGCTGGATGTTGATACGCTCGTGCCTCTTCTGCTGCGGCACAAAGCCGTTGTGACGGTCGAGGACAACGCACTGGCTGGCGGCTTTGGCTCTGCCGTGCTGGAACTTATGAGCGATCAGGGAGTCGCTCGGCCTGCAGCGCGCGCGGGCCTGCCGGACGCTTTTGTAGCTCAGGGCCCCGTGCAAGCCTTGCGTCGCGACGTCGGGCTGACGGCAGAGGCCGTCGCGAGCGCTGCCAGTCGGCTGCTCGAGAAACCTTGCCACGGGCGAAGTTGAGAGAGTGGCCAGGGCCGATCGCACTCGGCTGGATGAACTGGTGGTGGCCAGGGGACTGGCTCCCACTCGCAGCGTCGCACGCGGTCTGATCATGGCGGGGCTGGTGACGGTGGCGGGCAAGGTCAGCGACAAAGCCGGCACTGGCGTGCAGGTAGATGCCGAGATCGGCCTTAAGAAGCGGGCCCGCTTTGTTTCCAGAGGCGGAGAGAAGCTGGCCCACGCGTTGGAGACGCTCGGCGTGGACCTGACCGGGGTGTGGGCACTCGATGTCGGAGCGTCGACGGGGGGGTTCGTCGACTGCCTCCTGCAAGCTGGGGCATGCCGCGTGACGGGGGTCGACGTGGGACGAGGGCAGCTCGACAGCCGGCTTCTCGGTGATCCGCGCGTTCAGATGCTGGACAAGACGAACGCAAGATACCTGAGACCGGGTGATCTTGCGTTCGAACCGGACTTTCTGACCATGGACGTTTCCTTCATCTCGGTGATGAAGGTGCTGCCGGCGGTCGTGATGATGATGAGCGAGCGGTTTGAGGGCCTCATCCTCGTCAAGCCCCAGTTCGAGGCCGGCCCCGAAGCGGTCGGCAAAGGTGGCATCGTTCGCGATCAGCGCGTCCACCGTGCCGTCCTGTTGGAATGCGGGCGGTTCGTGGTGGACGATCTGGGACTTGCCCTACTGGCCATGTGCGGGTCGGGTTTGCCCGGGGCCGATGGCAATATCGAGTTCTTCCTTCATGTGGGGCGAGGTAGAGAAAAAGGGGTCGGAATTGATAGGCTGGAGTCACTGGTCGACGAGATCCTGGCCGGAACGGGACCGGTTGAGACGAGGCCCGAGACATGAGCCCTGAGATCAAGCGCATCGTAGTACTTACCCACGGAAATGCGGGCGTCGCCGGCAACGCGTTGCGAACGTCGCTCGCTCTGCTTGCGGCGAGAGGTGTCGAAGTGCTCGCTCCACAGTCCGAATGGGAGAAGCATCGGGGGATCCTTGGGGCCGCGGAGGGCGTGCGCGTCTGTGCCGGCGCGCGGGATCTGGAGGGTGTTGGCCTTTGCCTGGTCTTGGGGGGAGACGGAACGATGCTGCGAGCGTTCCACCTGACGCGCGATCAGTGCATCCCCGTGGCAGGGGTCAACCTTGGTCGCGTGGGGTTTCTTACCACGATCAGCAAAGAAGAGGTGGAAGATGGATTGATCCGACTCTTGGCCCACGACTTCGTCGAATACCCGCTGCTCGGCTTGGAGGCTGAGGTCAAGGGCGAGATCTATCGCGCGACCAACGACGTCGTGGTTGGCAAGGGTAATGGGTCGGACGCGTGTGCCCTCGCCTTGACGATCAACGGAGTCACCTTGTTCGAGGTCATGTGCGACGGCGTGGTCGTCGGTACACCGGCGGGCTCGTCGGCGTACAGTCTGGCCGCCGGAGGCCCGCTCCTGGGTATCTCCGTCGATGCGTACGTCATCAGTCTGGTGGCCCCGCACGCCGTGGGCGTCCGGCCGGTCGTCGCTGCTCCGCAGGACGTCCTCGAGATCATCAACCTGGACGCCGGCGAATGTTCCATCGACGTAGACGGCGACAGGCTCGCCACGCTGTCTCCCGGTGCGACTGCCCGCATTAACACGAGCCCGGGAATGACCACGCTCGCGCTGTTGAAGGGCGACAGCTTGTACCATCACTTCCGCGACCGCCTGCTGTAGAGGGGGCTCGTTGCTGGCTTCGCTCACCATCCGCAACTTCGTACTCATCGAGGATGCGGTCCTAGAGTTCGAGCCCGGTTTGAACGTCCTCACTGGCGAGACCGGCGCTGGCAAGACCCTGCTCACCCGTGCTCTAGGACTGCTGATGGGGGAGAGGGCGGAGGATGGTCTGGTGGGAAGGACCTCCCCGGAGGCCGTGATACAGGCGGTCTTCGACCTCTCAGATGCGGACGTGGCGGGCTTTCCCGCAGAAGTCAAGAGT
>MELN01000056.1:14312-38593 GCA_001768675.1 Actinobacteria bacterium RBG_16_64_13
CTGGGGAACTCATTATCACCCGGCGCTTGGGCCGGGAGGGCCGGAATCGCTGCTACATCAACGAGACCGTGGTGACTCTCAATGCATTGGGAGCCGCGGTGGGGGGACTGCTGTCGTTCGCGGGACAGCACGAGTATCGGAGGCTTTTGGACCCCGGTTATCAGCTGAGCGTCCTCGACGAATGGGCCGGAACCGACGTCGTGGCTCTAGGCCAGGAGTTTCGCGACGCATACGAGCGCGCCCGCGTGGCCACTCGACGCTTGGAGGAAGGACGGCGGGGAGAGGACTCGCGCGCGCGGGAACTCGACCGGCTACGCTACGAAATCGCTGAGTTGGGTGAGGCGCGGCTCTCTCTGGAAGAAGAAGAAACCCTGGTGGGTGAGCAGCGACTCTTGTCCAGGGCGGAAGAGATACTGACCAGCGCCGGGCTCGCAGCCGACGGGCTAACCAGCGTTGGAGAAGACCAGGATGCGACTGGCTTGGTCGCTCGGGCTGCGGCGCATCTGTCGTCGGTGGTCGGTGTCGACGCCGTTCTAGACGGCATAGCGGCCGGACTGAGCGAGGTCCAGTATCAGTTGGCGGATCTCGCCCGAGAGCTTCACGGATACGTAGGTCGGATCTCGGTGGATCCTGGTCGTCTCGAGATCCTCAACGAGCGTCTGCGGCTGTACACCGATCTTGGCCGCAAGTATGGCGGCTCGACCGAGGCGGCTGTTGCCCACCTGGCCGGGTCGTTGGAGCGCCTGGAGGCTCTGGAACATGTCGAGGGCGATCTGGCGCGCTTGGAGGAGGAGCGTGCCGCGCATGCTGCACGCGCGGTCGAATCAGCGTCGCTGCTCACCAACAGAAGACGGCTGGCGACGCCGCTGTTAGAGAAGGCGGTGGATGCTCAACTCGCAGATCTCGGTCTGCTCTCGGCCGCCCTGAGCATCGATTTGCGCACGGCACCAGAATGGGAAGACCTGCGCGACTCGGGGGCGGATTCTGCGGAGTTCTTGCTCGTGGCGAATCCGGGGCAGCAGCCGAGAAGCTTGGCTCGCACGGCTTCGGGGGGAGAACTTTCGCGGGTCCTCTTGGCCGTCAAGTGCGCTCTGGCAGGGGCGGGTGGAAACGAGACCCTCGTCTTCGACGAGATCGACGCCGGTATTGGTGGACGGACGGCCGTGGCTGTGGGGAACAAACTCCGCGAATTGGCGGACCGGGCGCAACTGATAGTCGTGACGCACTTGGCCCAGGTAGCGGCATTGGCCTCGCGGCACTACTTGATCGACAAAGTAAGCGACCCGGGAGTGACGGTCACCCGTCTATCCCGGCTGGCCGAAGAGGACGTGGTGGGGGAGCTGTGCCGAATGCTGGGTGGACGGGCCGATGATGTGGAAGCTATGGCTCACGCGCGCGAGTTGCGCGACAGGGCGGCGGGCGGGCTGCTAGACTAGGTAAGGCGCGGGCTCGGACAGCCATGCGCCGCCGGATCATTGACCAGCGCGGCAGAGGTGAGCATGGCTAAGCACGTATTCATCACGGGTGGCGTCGTATCATCCCTCGGCAAGGGCATCACGGCGGCCTCGCTCGGGTGTCTCCTCAAGAGCCGCGGCCTTCGCGTGATCATCCAGAAATTCGATCCCTATCTCAATGTCGACCCTGGGACCATGAGCCCTTTCCAGCACGGCGAGGTCTTCGTGACCGACGACGGGGCAGAGACCGATCTCGACCTGGGCCACTACGAGCGATTCGTGGACGAGAGCCTGACTCGCGACTCCAACGTGACCTCTGGGTCGGTCTACTACAACGTCATCCGGAAGGAACGCAAGGGCGACTATCTTGGTGGAACGGTGCAAGTCATTCCGCACGTCACCAACGAGATCAAAGAACGGGTAGCACGCGTGGCGCGGAACCCCGAGGTGGACGTAGTGATCACCGAGATCGGGGGGACGGTGGGCGACATCGAAAGCCTACCCTTCCTGGAAGCCATCAGGCAGTTCCGCAACGACGTAGGGCGCAGGAACGTGATCTACATACATGTGACCCTCATTCCGTTCATCAGCACCTCCGGCGAACTGAAGACCAAACCCACCCAGCACAGCGTGAACGAGCTGCGTAGCATCGGTATCCAGCCTGACATCATCGTGTGCCGTTCCGATCGAACCATCAGCCCGGAACTCAAGGAGAAGATCGCGCTCTTCACCGACGTGGAACCGCGGGCGGTCATAAGTTGCATCGACGCGCCTCATCTGTACTTCGTCCCCTTGAATCTCCGCGATGAAGGCCTGGACAAGTTGGTGGTGGAGCAACTCGGCCTCGAAACCGAGCCTCCGCAACTTGACGAGTGGATAGCGCTCGTAGAGCGGCTGAAGTCGGCGAACGCCACTGTGCGGGTCGCCCTGGTCGGCAAGTACGTGCAGCTGCGGGACGCGTATTTGAGCGTGGTGGAGGCGTTGCGCCATGCGGCCACCCACCACGGCCGGAATCTGGAGATCATTTGGGTGGATGCGGAGACCCTCCGGCAGGAGGAGATCACCTCGCGCCTCGAGTCGGCCGATGGGATCCTGGTGCCGGGTGGTTTCGGAGTGCGGGGCATCGAAGGGAAGATCATGTCGGCCTGCTATGCGCGGGAAAACCAGGTTCCGTTCCTCGGGCTCTGTCTCGGACTTCAGGTGGCTGTGGCGGAGTTCGCGCGCCACATGGCTGGTATGGAGGGAGCCAACTCTTCCGAGTTCGACCCCAGCACGAAGTACCCGGTCATCGACCTGCTCCCCGAGCAGAACGGGGTCTCGGACATGGGGGGCACGATGCGACTCGGAGCTTCTGCCACCAAGGTCGCTGCGGGAACCAAAGCGCACTTGGCATATGGTGCGGATATGATCAGCGAGCGGCACCGTCACCGCTATGAGGTAAACAACACCTACCGGCAGAGGCTGGTGGATGCAGGTCTCGTGATAAGTGGCGCGACTCCCGATGACCACCTGGTAGAGATAGTCGAGCTTACCGAGCATCCCTGGTTCGTCGCCTGCCAATTCCATCCTGAGTTCAAGAGTCGTCCCACCCGACCTCACCCGTTGTTTCGTGACTTCATCGGGGCCGCGATCGCCTGCCAGGGAGACAAGTGCGCCACGGCGCCCCGGGTTGCGTGTGGGGAGGGTGAGGGCGCGCCTTCATGAGCGAAGTCCCGAGGCCTTCGCGGGAACGGCTCACCGAGCTGTTCTTGATGCTGACGAGAGTATCCAGCCCCTCGCGAAGCGAGCGGGCTGTGGCGGACGTGGTGAGATCTTGCTTGGCGTCGTGCGGCGTCGAGATCCACGAAGATCACACGGGTGACGTGATCGGCGGGGATTGCGGAAACCTGTGGTGTGTCGTCCGAGGAGAAGGCTCAGGGCCGCACCTGGCCTTGGGGGCGCATCTGGACACCGTGCCGGCGACCGACTCGCTAGAACCGGTTCTTGATGAAGCCGGCGTGTTTCGTAACTCGCGCCCGGCGATATTGGGAGCCGACGACAAGGCTGCCATCGCGGCCATGTTGCACGCCACGGAGTTGCTTAAGGCCTCCGGAGAACCCTTTCCCTCGTACGAGCTGTTGTTCACGGTATCCGAGGAGACGGGACTCGTCGGCGTTAAGCATCTGGCCGAGGATGTGCTCGAAAGCCCCCTTGCTGCTGTGCTTGACTCGTCCGGACCGGTGGGGGGCGTCGTAGTCAAAGCCCCGAGCATGGTGAACCTACGGGCCACGTTCAGGGGCCGAGCCGCTCACGCGGGTGTGGAGCCGGAGAGGGGCCGCAGCGCCGTACAGGCGGCAGCAAAGGCTATCGCCAGCATGCACCTCGGCAGGCTGGACAGAGAAACCAGCGCCAATGTGGGCGTCATCCACGGCGGGGTAGCCACCAACGTCGTTCCTGATCTTTGCGAGATTCTGGGGGAGTGCCGCGGCCATGACGAGGACCGGTTGGCCGCCGTGTCCGCGGAAATGGTCGATGCGGTTCAGCGTGCCGCGGTCGAGGCCGGCGTCGACGTAGACGTGGAGTTGGTGCACGAGTTCCATGCGTTCGCTCTGTCGGCTCGATCGCCGGTGGTCCGCCTGGCCAAGGCTGCTATCGTCGCTCTTGGGCGCGAACCATCCATGCTGACGGCCGGTGGTGGGTCGGACGCGAATGTTCTTAACGGACGCGGGCTGCCGACGATCAACCTGGACACCGGGATGATGCGGGTCCACAGCCCGGAGGAGCACCTGTCCTTGGACCAGCTCGAGCAGCTCTGCCTTCTTGTGCTGCACCTCATTCGCTTGGCTCCGGACCACATACCCCGCGCCGGTTCGGTCGTCGGAGGGTTGTGAAAAGCCCATGAACGACCTCGTGGCCGGACAGGGCGAAGTGGAAGACCTCCCCGAGGTTGTAAGCTCGCGAACGATCTACCGTGGTCGCGTGGTGAACATGAGGGTGGACGAGATCGCCTTGCCCGACGGCGCGACCGCGGTGAGGGAAGTGGTGGATCATCCAGGCGCCGTGGTCATCGCCGCTCTCGACGCCGACGCGTCTGTCTACCTCGTCCGGCAATACAGACATCCGATCGGCCGTCATCTTCTCGAGTTTCCAGCAGGCGGGATCGAGCCGGGCGAGGGGCCCTTGGCGGCCGCAAAGCGGGAGCTGCGTGAGGAGGTGGGGCTCCAGGCCCGAGAATGGACGGAACTAGGTTCTTTCTACTCGTCTCCGGGCTTTGCCAACGAGCATCTGCACGCGTTCCTGGCTCAGGGACTGGAGGCCGTGGAAAGCCGGCCTGATGACGACGAATATCTCTCCGTGGTACGGTACCCGTTGGCGGAGTTGCTGGCCGACCTGGAGATGGTGCCAGACGCCAAGACGCTCGCGACTTTGTGTCATTTGAGGGAGACGATGAGCAGCCACCGGGAACAGACGGCCTCAGGTGCAGCTGAGATGCGAGTAGGCGTGCCCACGGAGATCCGAGAGGAAGAGTACCGCGTGGCACTCACGCCGGCGGGAACCAAGGAGCTCACGAGCCGGGGTCACGAAGTGCTTGTCCAGCACGGGGCGGGGGAGGGATCGTTCTTCCCCGATGAGGCCTACGTGGCAGCCGGCGCCCGCATCGTGCCCGACGCCGAAGCGCTGTTCGCGCAGGCCGACCTCATAGTGAAGGTCAAGGAGCCGCTGCGCGAGGAATACCTCAGGCTGACACCGCGGCATGTCCTTTTCACCTACCTCCATTTGGCGCCCGACCCCGAGCTCACCAAGGCCCTCGTCGACGGTGGAGCTACCTGCCTGGCCTACGAGACTGTGGAAACCGTGGAGGGTCGCAAGCCTTTGTTGGCGCCCATGAGTGAGATCGCCGGCCGGCTGGCTACCCAAGTGGGCGCATACTTCCTCGAACGCATGAGCGGCGGCAAGGGCAAGCTGCTTGGGGGCGTGACCGGTGTCAAGGCGGCAAGCGTGGTGATCCTCGGGGCGGGCATCGCCGGGACAAATGCCGCCGCCATCGCGGTGGGGATGGGCGCATGTACCAACGTGCTTGACATCGACATGGACGCCCTCGGGGTCTTGCGAAAACAGCTGCCGGGTGTACAGACCCTCCATAGCGATCAACTCACCATCGAAGAACAGGTGGCGAAGGCCGACCTGGTCATCGGGGCCATTCTGGTTTCGGGGGCCAGAACGCCCGTGCTGGTGACGGAGGACACGGTGCGGGCCATGCAGCCAGGGTCGGTCATTGTGGACCTTAGCGTAGACCAGGGAGGGTGTGTCGCTACCTCGCGAACAACGAGCCACCGGGAGCCGACCTTCGTCAAGCATGGGGTGATCCACTACTGCGTCGATAACATGGCCGGAGTCGTGCCGATCACGTCAACGTTGGCGCTGACTAATGTGACGCTACCTTACATACTGGAAGTGGCCGAGAAGGGCGCCGTCGGCGCCGCGCGCTCGGATCCCTCGCTCGCGCGGGGGGTCAACGTGATGGAGGGCAAAGTGACCCATCGCGAGGTCGCGGAAGCGACCGGAAACCCGTATTTCCCGCTCGAATACGTGTTGCCAATCGAATACACCTAGCGGCGTAGGGTGCTCCGCATGACCGTTACGCCCGCCCCAGATCCGGCTCTCTCAGCATACGTGCGCGCCCTGCGACTGGAACAGGGCCTGGCGGAGGCGTCCGTTGAATCGTACAGGCGAGATCTTGCGCAACTAGTCTTGTTCTTGGAGGGCCGGGGAATCGCCCTGCTGAGCGCGACTACCGAGGACATCCGTGAGTTTCTGGCGAGCGGAGTCTGGCGGCCGTCGACCCGGGCGCGCAAGACGGCCGCGATACGGTCGTTCTACGGGCGTTGCCTACTTGAAAGCCAGATCGCAGCGGATCCTACGAAGGGCTTGGGCGGAACGCGCCCCGAATCAGGCTTACCGAGGACTCTGACGGTGTCCGAGGTCGAAGGCTTGCTTGCCGGCCCCAAGACCGATCCGGCGGGACTTCGGGACCGAGCCCTCTTGGAGACCCTGTATGGAGCCGGCTTGAGGGCGTCCGAGGCCGTGGGGTTGCGCCTCCAGGACATCGACCTGGACGTCGGGTTCGTCCGCACAGTGGGCAAGGGTGACAAAGAACGGGTGGTGCCGGTGGGGCGCAAAGCCGTAGAGGCTTTGCGCACCTACTACCAGCGGGGCCGTCCCTTTCTGGGAGGGGCTGGTACTCTCAAGGCGCCCGAGTTGTTTCTCAACAACCGTGGGCGTCGTCTGTCCAGGCAGGGTCTGCACCTCATCGTCAAGCGATACGCCCGCCAGGCCGGACTGCCTGAAGACGTTTCTGCGCACACCTTGCGCCACTCCTTCGCCACACATCTCCTCGAGGGGGGCGCCGATCTTCGCGCAGTGCAAGAGATGCTTGGCCATGCGGACCTGTCGACGACGCAGATCTACACGCATGTGTCCGCCGCCCACCTGCAGAAGGTCTATCGGGACGCTCATCCTCGGGCCAAGTCGGGCTGACCCTTGGCGGGCCGCTTCCTTTTCATCATCCTGGATGGAGTGGGCGTGGGCGCCCTTCCCGACGCGGCCGCATATGGGGATGCCGGGTCGGACACTCTGGGCAATCTAAGCCGGACGGTCGATCTCCGGCTTCCTTTTCTGGAGCGCATGGGCCTTGGCAACATCCTTCCCATCAAAGGAGTCCCGCCGGTGGACGCGCCTCTGTGCCTGCCGGGCAGGCTAGCCCCGCTCTCGGCCGGAAAAGACACGACCGTGGGGCACTGGGAGCACATGGGACTGGTGACGCCCGAGCCGTTTCCGACCTATCCCGCGGGATTTCCGGAGGAGATCATCGGCCCCTTCTCGGAACTCATCGGACGCAAAGTACTCGCCAACAAGCCCGCCTCCGGAACGGCCATCATCGCCGAACTGGGCGAGGAGCACATGGCCACGGGACTGCCGATCGTCTATACATCGGGAGATAGCGTCTTCCAGATAGCGGCGCACGTGGACGTGGTGCCCCTGGAGCAACTCTATGTGTGGTGCCAGGTCGCTAGGGGGCTTCTCAAGGGCCCTCACGCCGTGGCGAGAGTCATCGCCCGGCCTTTTTCAGGCAGGCCCGGGGCGTTCGCCAGGACAAGGGACAGGCGGGATTTCTCCCTCGAGCCGACGGGACCGACCTACCTCGACGTGCTGCACTCCCGGGGGATCCCGGTATGCGCGCTGGGAAAGATCAGCGAGGTCTTCACCGGCAGGGGCGTGTCGACCACCCTGAAGGTCGGGTCGAACGCCGAGAACCTCGCCCTGGTCACCGATCTCATGTGGGGGCGGTCCGTCCTTGCCGCCTTCTCTGAAGGGCTCTTGATGACTAACCTGGTGGATTTCGACATGGTCTGGGGGCACCGCAACGACGTTGACGGGTTCGCCCGGGGCCTGGAGGACGTGGACGCCGCGCTGCCGGAGATCTTGGAAGCGATGTGCCCTGACGACCGTCTGATAATAAGCGCCGACCATGGCGTGGACCCAACGACCCCCAGCACCGACCACAGCAGGGAGTACGTGCCACTCCTCCTATATCCCCGGCCAATTGCCGCGCCGACGGCGGTATATGAGGGCATGCTAGCCGATACTGGGGCGACGCTTTGCGCACATCTCTCGGGGACGACAGGCGGACTCGCGGGGAGGAGCATTCTTGAGATGCGGCCGCAACGCGGATGGAGGCGCCACACGCCTGTGCGGTGGTCCTCGTCCGGCGCTTCAATCGCGTTACCTATGCGCGTCGGGGCTGAGGAGGCCGGCATCGCCGCGCGCTGGCTGAACGAGAACGTGGGTCCGGCACCGGATCTGGCCGTGGTGCTTGGGTCGGGACTCTCGCCCGAAACGCGGGGCAGCGCCGCCAGGGAGGTGGCCTATAGCGCCATCCCTCAGTGGGTGTGCGGGTCGGTGCAGGGACACCCTCAGTCCTTGCTCCTGAGCGAGATCGACGGGCGACGGGCGGTCTTTCTCAAAGGGAGACCTCACGAGTACGAGGGCTACGACCTGAGCGAGGTACAACTGCCCGTGCGAACCCTTGCCACCTGGGGCGTGAGGAAGTTGATCCTGACCACCGCAAGCGGAGGAGTCGCCCGCGATTTGATACCTGGGAGCATCGTGATGGTCACAGAGGTGCTCGACCTGCAATATTCGGCCGCCGACGGTGGGCCGGCTCGACTGTGCGCGACCGAGATAGGACTGGCCGAGGCGCTGGAGCGGGGCGGAGCGGGGCTGCGCAAAGGCGCTCATGCGTCCCTGCCCGGGCCACAGTACGAAACGCCTGCCGAATTGGCCGTTCTGCTGGCGCTCGCAGCCAGTACGGTGAGCATGTCCCCCGCCGCGGAGTTGCGCGCGGCACGAGATGAGTGTTTGGACGTGGCCGTCATTGCCGTTGTGGTCAACTCCGGCGACACGACTCACGCGGACGTGCTCGAGGGTTCCGCGCGAGCCAGCGATTCGCTCAGGCAAACCCTGGCAGCCGTCGCCGCCGCTTGGGAGACTGCCTCGCTATACTAGAGGGTATGACTGCTCCACCTTCCTTGTTTCAGATCTCCACGGTCATCACGACCCACCAGAACGCTGATTTCGACGCCTTGGCTGCGGCGGTCGGCGCAGCCTTGCTCTATCCCGAGGCACGCATAGTCTTTGCCGGTTCCCTCAATCCGAACGTGAGAGAGTTCGTCTCGCTTCATGGGGAGAGCCTGCCCATCCTCAGTCTGCGGCTCATCGACCAGAGCAAGATACGGCAGCTGATCGTGGTCGACACGGCAGACCCGGAGAGGATCGGCGATTTGGGCCGGCTGTGCGGGCGCAAAGATGTCGAGACCGTGGTCTTCGACCATCACCAGGCGGAGAACCCGAGCCGCCCTCCCTACGTGAAGGGGGAGAACTGGGTCCTCTCCGAAGACGGCTCGGAAGCCACCTCCATGCTGCACTTGCTGCTCGAGCGCGGAGTCGACGTGCCGCGGCTCGAGGCCACCATCTTCGCCCTTGGCATCCACGAGGACACCGGTTCCCTGACCTATCCGCGGACAACGATCCGCGATGCCGAGATGCTTGCGGTCTGTATGCGCCTGGGAGCTTCCCAGGCTTTGATCGAACGCTACCTACACAGCGCTCTCACCAAGGAGCAGCGCGAGGTTCTCATGCGCCTTGTGGACGTGGTAAGGGTCGAGCGAGTCAGGGGGCTCGACGTACACGTGGCTGCATTGGAGGTCCCGGGGTATGTGGACGCTCTGAGCGTCATCGCCCACAAACTCATGGAGCTGATCAACGCCGAGATCCTTCTTCAGGCAGTGGGCATGGAAGAGCGCGTCTTCGTCACAGCTCGTTCTCGCGCCGGCTCTGTGGACGTGGGAGTGCTGCTGCACTCGGTCGGAGGAGGCGGCCATGCCCAGGCTGCTTCCGCCGTGTCCCGCGATCGCTCCCCGAACGAAGTGATCGTCACCCTCTTGAACGCCTTGGCGCAGAGCAGCCTTGGCGTTCCGACGGCTGCGGAGATCATGAGCCGTCCCGTCCGTTTCATCGATGCCGATACGCCGGTCACCGAGGCTCTGGTCACAGCTCAGCGCTACGGTCATTCAGGCATCTGCGTTCGCGCCGACGGCCGCGTTGTGGGCATCGTGGCCCGGCGCGACTTGGACAAAGCCATTCGCCATGGTCTCGGACACGCCCCGGTTAAGGGGGTCATGACGCGGAACATCTCATTCGCGCGCGCCTCTACGGGAGTCGACGAGCTCAGGCGGATCATGGTGGAAGGCAATGTCGGCCGAGTACCTGTGGTCGTAGACGAGGTCTACGAGGACGCAGCGGCAAACCAGAACGCTCGTGTCGGCGACGTGATAGGCATAGTCACTAGGACCGACGTGCTCGGAGCGTACCAGGGGAGGTGGGAGCAGGAGCAGGCTCAAGCCGCGGCGCCCCAGGTGTACGCCATGCAGGCGCTGGCCGATCATCCGTTTCTCGGGAGTCTCTTCAGGGCCTGCTCCGCGCTTTCGGAGGATTTCGCGGGAGTCTACCTGGTTGGCGGCTTCGTCCGCGATCTGTTGCTGGAACAGCCCAACGTCGACGTCGATATCGCCGTCGAAGGCGATGGCATCCACTTCGGAACGCGGCTTGCCGCTCAGCTTGGGGGCCGCGTGCGGGCGCATCGCAAGTTCAAGACCGCGGTAGTGCTGCTCCCCCCGGCGATCCTGGGGGACGCCCCGGCCTGGTTGCGCCCGGCGGGTGAGCCTTTCCATGTCGACGTAGCCACGACCCGCACCGAGTTCTATGATTATCCCGCGGCTCTGCCGAGGGTCGAGCACGCGTCTATCCGCCAGGATCTCTTCCGGCGCGATTTCACCATCAACGCCATGGCGATCTCACTCATGGGCCTCGACTTTGGCACCGTGATCGACTTCTTCGGCGGATACCGAGACCTTCGTGAGGGCGTGATCCGGGTGCTGCACAACCTCAGTTTCATCGAGGACCCGACCCGGATATTCCGAGCCGTGCGCTATGAGAATCGGTATGGGTTCCGGATGGACGAGCAGACGAAGAACTTCGCCAAGAGCTGTGTCGACATGCACCTGGTCGGCGATCTCTCGAGCGTGCGCCTCCGCGACGAATTGGTGGCTTTGCTGAGTGAGGACGACGTGGAATGGACACTGGGCCGCCTATTCGAACTGGGGGTGGCTCGTGAGGTGCATCCGAAATTGGCCACAGGCAAGAAGACAGCCACTCTCGTCAAGCGCATGGATGCTTTGGTGAAGAAGCTGGGAGTATCCGACGAGGTGATAAGCTGGCGTCTGAGACTGACGGCCATCACGCGAAACATGACGCACGACGAGTTGTACTTGTGGCTGGAGCAGCTGAAGCTCAAGCGGTCGGACAGCGGCGTGGTCCGCGCTGGGGTAGTCATCGCCCCGGCGCTGGTGTCGATGTTGGCGCGCGACGACATGAGCGATTGGGACATCTACCGCTCGTTGCGGCATGAGCCGGTAGAAGCCTTGGTTTTCGCCTTGGCGGGGATGGAGGCGGGGCCGGCGGAGGGCCGCTTGCGGCGGTACATCGGCGATCTTCGCTATCGCACGCTGAGCATCGGCGGGGACGATCTCTTGGCGCTGGGCTTGAAGAGAGGCCCGGCTGTGGGAAGGCTACTTGAACGACTGAGGGAGTTGCGGGTGAAGCAGATGATCGACGGACGGGAGTCCGAGCTGCAAGCAGCTCGGACGATGTTGGAGAAACGGCGATGAGCGGAGGCGGGATGAACCTCCTCATGCTGGGCTTCGGCGATGTTGACTGGGTCAACCTCATCATCTTGATCCCGATACTGGTGGTGTCGCTGTCCGCGCATGAACTGATGCACGGTGTGATCGCGTACCGTCTTGGCGACCCGACTGCCAAGCGCGCAGGAAGGCTGACGCTCAATCCGCTCAAGCACCTCGACCCTATCGGCACGGCGATGTTCTTCATCACCTACATCGTCGGTGGACGAGTGTTCGGTTGGGCCAAGCCGATCCCGGTTTCTCCCTACTATTTCAAGAACCGCCAGCGGGGGATGGCTATCGTAGGAGCTGCGGGGCCGATCACCAACTTCGTCCTCGCGATCATACTGATCCTCGTTCTGAACTGGATCCACCCTGGGAGCGACGGCAGGCTCTTCCACGTCCTGCTGTTGGCTTTTGAGGTGAATATCGTGTTGGGTCTCTTCAATCTCATCCCTATTCCTCCGCTCGACGGCTCCCGAGTTTTCGGAGCCTTCCTCCCGCGGAACGCCTACGAGAAATGGGTGGCGGTCGATCGGTACGGATTCCTCCTCGTCATAGCCCTTATCATTCTCTTCGAGAACCAGTTCTTCCGGCTTATCTCTTGGGTCATGCTGAGCTTGGCCGACGTGTTCCTCACTAACTACACGATCATTTCCTGACCGGCTGGGCGAAGCGAGCACCACGCTGAGAGCTCTCGAACTCGAACTCGACGTCTATCAAGGTCCTTTCGACCTTCTGCTGTCCCTGGTGTTGAAGGAGGAGATCGACCTCCTGGAGGTGCCACTCTTCGAGGTGATCACCGCCTATCTCGAAGAGATGGACGCGGCCGGCGCTGCCGGATACTGGGACGAGATGACGGAGTTTCTGCTCCGCATGAGCCTTCTGGTGGAGGTGAAGTCCCGGCTGCTGCTGCCCGGGGCCTACCAGGAGATCGAGGACGAGCTGACACCCGAGGAGGCCCGCGACCAGCTCCTCGCACGGCTCTTCGACTACAGCAAGTTCAGGGCGGCGTCGGCGCAGCTTCGGGAGCGAGGCGAGGCTAGCGCTTCGTCGGTCTACCGGGATCCGCTCTCCCAAGCAAGGAGGCGCCTGGCTCCGTTGGAGAGCGTAGCCGGAACTGAGGACGCAATGGACCTGCGGGATTGCCTCGTGCGACTTCTGGAAAGCAAGAGTCCCCCCGACACCTCGCACATCACACAGATCAAGGTGGAACTGCCGCGCCAGATCCGCATTATCCGCGGGGTTCTGGCCAAACGCGGGCATTTCTCTTTCAATCGCATCTTTGGAGGAGAGCAGCCGCTCGTGCAGGCCCTCTCGGTCTTCGCACTGCTCGATCTGCTTGCCCGCGGGGAGATACGCGTTTCCCAGAGGGAGGCTTTCGGGGATATCCACGTCAGCACCCGTGAAGTCGAGAGCCGTCCCGAGGCCCGGTCATGAACGATCTAGACACAACCGCACTCAAGCAGAATGTCGAGGCGTTGTTGTTCGCGGCCGGGGAGCCGCTTTCGCTGGACGTCTTGCTCCAGGCCCTGTCTCTGCCGGACCCTTTGGGCCGCGCCCTGGTAGAAGAGGTCCTCAAGTCGCTCGAGATCGAATTCGCGCCAGAGGGGCCGAGAGGATTCGAGTTGGTACGTCTTGCCGGGGGGTGGGCCTTCCGCACCAACCCTTCATGCCGGACCGCCGTCTCTGCGCTCTTCGAGTTGCCGGAAGATGTCTCGCGCCTATCCTCGGCGGCCATGGAGTGCTTGACCATCGTCGCGTACCTCCAACCGGTGTCGAGGCCGCAGATAGCCGAGATCCGCGGGGTCAACTCCGATTCGCCCATGCGGACTCTGCAGGAAAGGGAACTCGTCACAGAGGTGGGGCGGGTACAGGGGGGCGGAGGGGCCTTGCTATACGGCACGACACCCCGTTTTGAGGCGATGTTCGGGCTGTCAGGGCTGGAAGAGCTGCCGGCGCTCGAGGGCTTTGCCCTCAGTGACGAACAAAGGGAAGAACTGCGCCGGCGTCTGGGTCTGATGGCGGTGGCGGAATGAGCGTGAGGCTGCAGAAGTACCTGGCGGAAGCCGGCGTGGCTTCGCGCAGAAAGTGCGAGGATCTCATCCGAGCAGGCCGGATCACGGTGGACGGGGTCACCGCCGAGCTCGGCGTGTCCGTAGAACCGGAGATTCAGACCATCGCCCTCGATGGGCGCCCGGTCGTCCGGGAGGACAAGGAATACTGGTTGCTCAACAAAGCCGCGGGAGTGTTGACGGCTTCGTCGGACTCGCGTGGCCGACCCACTGTCGTGGAATCGGTGCCTTCCCGCGTGCGCTTGTTCCCGGTGGGCAGGCTCGACTTGGACAGCACTGGCGTACTGCTGCTCACCAATGACGGTGAGTTGGCGGCGCGTCTTCTCCACCCTCGATATCACGTGGAGAAGGAATATGTGGTCACTGTGCTGGGAGTGGTATCGGAAAAGACGTTGGAGAAGCTGCGTCGCGGCGTCGAACTCGAGGACGGACCAACAGCTCCCGCCAAGGCCGAGATCATGGGGGACGCGGGTCTGGCCGGCCGCGGCACGACGAGCACAGTCCGCGTCACCATTCACGAGGGGCGCAAGCGTCAGGTGCGGCGCATGTTCGAGGTAGTCGGCTACAGGGTGGTAGCGCTGCATCGCGCGCGCTTCGGCGGGCTCAGCGACGAGGGCCTGGCACCCGGAGAGGCGCGCCCGCTCTCCGCCGGCGAGGTGGACCAGTTGCGCCGTGCGGCATTCGTGCGTTGACCCATCCTGCTCTATACTGAGAGGTCGCGCCGCGGCCCTGGGCTTTTCCGGGGGTCGCAGGCAGCCCGCGGCGATCTACGGCGACCTATCGGCGGAGCAAACATGAGATTCAATCCCGTCCTGGACAAGCTGACGGCGTATCGTGCGGGTCCTCCCATCTCCGAGATACGGAGGCGGTTCGACTTGGACAAGATCGCCATGCTTTCGGCCAACGAGGTCCCTTGGGGACCCTTTCCGGAGGTCGTGGAGGCGATGAAGGCGGCCTTGGACGGTCTCAATAGGTATCCCGACGGCGCGTGCGACGAACTGCGCAGGCTGGTGGCCGGCCGTCGGGGCGTCGCCGAAGACTATTTGGTCTTCGGCAACGGCTCGTGCGAACTCTTGATGCTGCTGGGGCAGGCCTTGCTGAGCCCGGAGAACCACACCGTCTTTCCGCATCCGTCGTTCGTGATGTATCAGATCATCGCCGTCTCTCATGAGGCCCCCTACTCCGCGGTGCCTCTCACAGGTCTGGACTACGATCTCGAGGCCATGCTGGCGGCGGTACAGGACAACACGAGCCTTCTTATCATATGCAATCCCAACAACCCCACCGGCAGCTACCTGCAACCGGCGGTTGTCAAACGGTTTCTCGAGAGGGTACCGAGCGACACGGTCGTGGTCCTGGACGAGGCTTACGGTGAATTCGTGACTTCCCCGGGGCCCGATTCGGCAGCCTGGCTTGCGGAACACCCGAACCTGGTCATTCTGCACACGTTTTCCAAGATCTATGGCCTCGCCGGCTTGCGCATAGGCTATGGGATAGCCCATCCGCAGATCGTCCAGGCGTTGGACAAGATCCGGCAGCCGTTCAACGTCGATTCCCTGGCGCAAGTCGCCGCCATCGAGTCGCTCCGCCGTCCGGAAAGAGTGGAGGAGCGGAGGAACCGCATCGCCGCCGAGAGATCGCGGCTGGCCCACCGTCTTTTCGAGATGGGTGTCCCGTGCCACCCCAGCGAGGCCAACTTCCTGCTGGTGGACGTCACGGGTCTAGGGATACCGGGTCCGGAGGTCGCCCAGGCGTTGTTGGAACGAGGGGTCCTGACGCGTTCGGGCTATGCTATGGGTTGTCCAGGGTGGATTCGGGTTACCATAGGTGAAGCCGAGGAGGGGGAGCTGTTCTTGTCCGCGATGGCCGATCTGCGCGAGACCCCGTCGAAAGTCGCGCTCGCGCACGCCATGGATGATTTGGATGCTGACGCTTTGAGCCTGGAGAGTTGAGATGGAACTGGGTAGCACAGAGATGATGATCGTGATGGAGGAGAAGGCGACAGCGGAAGACGTGGGTCGCATCCTGGAATTGCTGGAGAGCGCCGGTGCCCGGGGTCATGTGTCGACGAGCGACGTGGTCACGGTCATCGGCGTCATGGGGGAGAGAGACGTTGTCGCGGGGCTACCTTTGGAGGCTTACCCCGGCGTGGACAAGGTCTTGCCCATCCTCCGGCCTTACAAGCTCGTAAGCCGCGAGTTCAGGCGCACCGACACGGTGATAACCGTTGGAGGGACGAGCCTGGGCGGAGGCCATGTTGCCCTCATCGCCGGGCCGTGCTCCGTGGAGAGCAGGGAGCAGCTACTCGAAGCGGCCGCCATAGCAAAGCGCGGCGGAGCGACCATGCTCCGCGGGGGAGCATTCAAGCCGCGCACTTCTCCGTATGCGTTCCAGGGCTTGGGCATAGAAGGACTGGAGATCCTGGCCGAAGCCCGGGAAAGTAGCGGCCTTCCCATCGTCACGGAGCTGATGGACCCCCGCCACCTGGAGGCCGTGGCCAAGTACTCCGACATCATCCAGATCGGAGCGCGGAACATGCAGAACTTCCAGCTCTTGTCTGCGGTGGGTGAGGTCGATCGGCCCATCCTGCTCAAGCGAGGACTGGCAGCCACCATTGACGAGCTGCTGATGGCCGCGGAATACATCGTCAAAGAAGGCAACAGCAAGGTCATCCTGTGCGAACGGGGCATCCGCACCTTCGAGACCGCCACCCGGAACACGTTGGACATTTCCGCCGTGCCGATCATCAAGCAGCGGAGCCATCTGCCCGTGGTGGTCGATCCGAGCCACGCCGCCGGCAAGGTCGATCTGGTGGAGCCGCTGTCGTTGGCCGCCATCGTGGCGGGGGCAGACGGGGTCATGATCGAGATGCACCCCACCCCGGAAACCGCCCTCTCAGACGGGGCCCAATCGCTTGACCCAGGTCAGTTCGCGACAGTCGCGGCCCGCATCAGGGACGTCGTAGCCTGGGCCGGCAAGACGATGGGCTAGCACACATGGCGGCGGAAGCTCGTGCTCACAGCGGTGTCCACCGTCTTGCCGTGATCGGAGTGGGCATGATGGGCGGAAGTCTTGCTCTGGCCGCGCAAGGCAGGGCGGGCGTCGACGAAGTCGTCGGTTTCGACACCGATCCGCGGGCACTCGAGGAGGCCCTTGCCCTCGGCGTCATCGCCGAAACCGCTGCAAGCGCCGCTGAAGCAGCGGCATACGCGGACCTGGTGGTTGTCTCCACCCCGGTGCGCAGCATCCCGGCGCTGGTTGAGGAGTGCGCGACGGCCGAACCGCGACCCCGAGTGATAACCGATATGGGTAGCACGAAGTCGGCCATCATGGCGGCCCTGTCGCCGCTGGCGAGATCCCTCTTCATCGGAGGCCATCCCATGTGCGGGGCGGCCGACTCGGGAGTGCGCTACGCGCGGGCCGACCTTTTCGACAGGGCTCCTTATTTTCTGTGTACCACAGGGGCAGCTTTCCCCAAGCTCTACGCCATGCTGCAGCAGTTCGTCACCGATCTCGGCGCCCGGCCGACCCATATCGATCCGGCGGCGCACGACCAGATAATGGCCGTCATCAGTCACCTGCCGCATGTTCTGGCGAACGTGCTGATGGAACACGCCGGGGGCATCAACGCGGGAGGCAAGCGCGCCCTGCAGTTGGTGGGAGCGAGTTTCACCGATCTCACGCGGGTGGCGGGTGCGAATCCACCGATGTGGCGAGACATCTTCCTCGAGAATCGCCGGGCTCTGTCCGAGTCGATCCGTAGTATCTCCGAGCAATTGCACCGCTTTGCCCTCTCGCTCGACGAGGGCGACGAAACAAGTGTCGCTCAGGCGATAGACGCGGCCGCCACCTATCGCGAAGAGATGCTGGAGTATGCCGACATTACCCCGGAGACCCTCTACAAGGTCACGGTGCGGGTCCCGGACGAACCCGGGTCCATCTCCCGCGTGATGACAACGCTGGGCGACGCCAAGATCAATGTGGAAGACCTAACCCTCCACCACATGAGCAGGAGCGTCGGCGGCGACTTGGTGGTGTTCGTCAACGGCAAGGACGTCGCGGAAACGGCCGCCACGCTGCTGAATGGCCTGGGTTATCCCTCCAGCGTGGGCTTCATGGGTGACGGCGGTGAGTGAGGGCGCCCCTGCGGGTCTCTTCCTGGCCGCCAAGCACGGTCTGCGAGGAGCCATCAGGGTGCCCGGAGACAAGTCGGTGTCGCACCGGGCGGTGCTGCTGGGTGCGGTGAACGACGGCCCTGTTGCGGTCAAGGGCTTTCTGCGCTCGGCCGACACCCTGGCTACCGTAGCCGCGGCGCGGGCCCTGGGCGTTCAGGTGGACGAGCAAGATGATTCACTTGTCGTCCACGGCCGCGGCTGGGATGGCCTGCGCGAGCCGGAGAACGTCATCGACGTCGCAAACTCGGGCACACTCATCCGTTTACTCCCGGGGCTGATCGCTTCCCGGGACATGCTATGCGTGCTGACCGGCGACGCAAGCATCAGACGGAGGCCCATGGCCCGAGTCCTTGAACCGTTGACGGCCATGGGCGCGACGGTGGCCGGCCGGCGAGGGAATACTCTGCCGCCAGTCGCGGTGCGGGGCGGTGCTCTGCGAGGCATCTCACACACCCTGGCGGTGGCTTCGGCGCAGGTGAAGTCCTGTATCCTGCTCGCGGGATTGAGGGCTGCCGGTGAGACGGTGGTGACCGAGCCGGCGCCGTCTCGAGACCACACCGAGCGCATGATCAGGTTCGCTGGAGGCCGCGTCGAGCGCGAGGAGATCGCGGCTGGAGCCGGAGTTATCCGTGTTTGGCCGGTGGACTCGTTGCTGATGGGTATGCTGGCGGTCCCTGGAGATTTCAGCTCGGCGGCCTTCTTCGTGGTGGCCGCCATTCTGGTGCCGGATTCGGAGATATCGATCACAGACGTGGGCCTCAATCCTACACGCACGGGTCTCCTCAAGGTGCTTGAACGCATGGGCGCCGCAGTCGAGGTCAAGATGGGCGGCGAGGCAGGGCCCGAACCGGTCGGCAGCGTTACCTCCCGTACCTGCGAGCTGAGCGCTACCGACGTTGACGCGACAGAGGTGCCGAGCCTGATCGACGAGTTGCCTCTCTTCCTGTTGGCCGCCGCGAAGGCGAAAGGCGTCTCCCGGCTTCGGGGGGCGGCCGAGTTGCGTGCCAAAGAGAGCGACCGGCTGCGGTCTATGGCGGCCTTGCTGCGAGCCCTCGGCGGCAAAGTCGTCGAGTATCCCGACGGCATGGATGTCGAGGGCGACCCTCGCGGCTGGGATGGAGGCTCCATCGTGGCGGAAGCGGATCACCGGCTCGCGATGGTGGGAGCGATCGCCGGCGCCGCCAGCCGGGACGGGGTGCTCGTCGACGACGTGGGCTGCATGACCGTGTCATACCCGGGGTTCACCAAGACCGTGGTGGAGCTTGGCGGCTCGTGGAATGCAGTCTCGGCTACCGGCGGCCGTCCCGCGGCGGCGTCATGATCATCGCCATCGACGGTCCGGCGGGCTCCGGCAAAAGCACCATCGCCAGAGAGGTGGCCAAGCGCCTGGGTATGCGCTATCTGGACACAGGCGCCATGTACCGCACCATAACTCTCCTCGCCCTGGAAGCCGGGCTTGTGCCCGAGAGCCTGCCTGCGGCCGCGGCTTTGGCCGCGGCCACGCCTCTGAGGTTCGAAGCGCGTTCGGATGATCTCACGCGGGTCTTCGTAGGCGAGCGAGAGGTCACCGACGAGATCAGGGGCCGCGTGGTCTCGCAGCACGTCTCTGCCGTATCGGCAGAGCCGGGAGTGAGGACCGTTCTTAGTCAGAAGCAGCGGGAGGAGGCGGCCCGGGGTGACGTGGTGCTCGAAGGCCGGGACATTGGGACGGTGGTGGTGCCCGGCGCCGACGTGAAGGTGTTTCTCACCGCCTCCATCGAAGAGCGGGCCAGGCGGCGCCGCTTGCAGCTAGAAGCGCAAGGAATCGCGCAGCCCCTTGATGAGTTGGTCGCCGACATAGCCGCCCGCGACGCCCATGACTCCGGGAGAGCGGTCGCACCGCTGCGAAAGGCCGAGGACGCTGTCGAGATCGACACGACGGGCATGTCCATCGAGCAGGTCATAGGGGTCGTGAGCGCGCTTGCGGAAGAGAAGCGGGCGGCGGCCGTTCTCGCTGTCACTCGCCCTGCGGCCGAGGCCCCACCTGGCAAATGGCCGATAAGCCGGCTCGTACGCAGCCCGCTCGACAACTGGCTATATCGTCTGGCCTACGGGATCATCCCGCCGCTTTGTCGCGTTGCGTTTCGCATGAAGATCGTCGGCGTGGAGCACTTTCCGCCGACCGGTGCGGTGGTGGTGGCATGCAACCACCGCTCCAACCTGGATCCGTTCTTCCTCGGCTCGGCATGCCCCAGAGAGATCCATTTCATGGCCAAGGCGGAGTTGTGGAAGTTCAAGCCTGTGGGGTGGTTGGTGAGCATGGTGGGGACATTCCCGGTGAATCGGGGAGAAGCTGATCGCCGGGCGGTCAAGCGAGCCCTGGAGATATTGAGCGGCGGTGCGATACTCGGCCTATTTCCGGAAGGCCACCGCCAACGCGAGCGCGAATTGGGCGACATACGGCCTGGGGTGACCCTCTTCTCGCTGCGAGAGGGAGTGGTGACTATCCCGGTCGTCCTTGAGAACACCGACCAGGTGGTGAGAAACCATTTCCTCCGGCTTCCTCGCGTCGTCGTTCGCTTCGGGCCGCCTCTTGAGGTTCCACATCGGCACCTTCCTCATGCCGAGAGGGCTCTCGTGGCCAGCGAGCGGCTTGTCGAAGCCATGGGCAACTTGTTGCACGCCTCCGCGGAGAGCTCATGAGTCCGTCGGTGGTGCGGATATCCGACTGCGCCGGTTTCTGCTGGGGCGTGGAGCGAGCCTTGGAAGTGACCCTCCGCGCGGCGGACGAGGCCACCGCGCCGGTCAACACTCTGGGCCCGCTCATCCATAACCCCAGTGTGATCGCCGATCTGGAGGCACGTGGGGTAGGAGTTATCGCCGACCCGAGCGAGGCGCACGCGGGGACCGTCATATTGCGGTCGCACGGAGTGCCGAAGCATATGCGGGAACAGTTGTCGGCGGCCGATGTGACGGTGGTCGATGCGACATGTCCGTTCGTCACCGCGGCCCAGGAGAAGGCCGCTCGCCTGAAGGAGCATGGTTATCTGGTGGTCATCCTGGGGGAGAGAGAGCACCCCGAAGTCTTGGGGCTGCGCTCCTATGCCGGGGGTGATTCCCTCGTGGTGGAGTCTCCCGAGGATCTGCCGCCCAAGCTGCCCAGCAAGCGGATCGGAGTGGTCGTGCAGACCACGCAGTCGCAGGAACGCCTCTCCGAACTTGTTTCTCACCTGGCTCCGCTCGCGCGCGAACTGCTTGTTCACAACACGATCTGCAACGCCACCGAGCAGCGCCAGTCGGCCGCGAGAGCCATGGCTTCGGAGGTCGACGTAGTCATCGTGGTAGGGGGGAGGAACTCTGGGAACACCCGGCGGCTGGCCGAACTGTGCTTGGTCCAGCAGCCGAGGACATACCATGTGGAATCTCCGGCGGAGATCGATCCTGAGTGGGTGCGCGGCGCGCGCGTCGTGGGCATCACCGCGGGAGCTTCTACTCCGCCCGAGCAGATCGAGGCCGTCGCCGCGGCTGTACGGGGGATGAAGCCATGAACGCATCGAGCCATCGGGTGGCCATCATCGGCTACCCCAACGTGGGCAAGTCGACCCTCTTCAACCGCATTACCGGCACGCGTGAGGCGGTAGTGGCACCCCAGTCGGGGGTCACGCGGGATCGCAAAGAAGGTGAGGCGGACTGGAACGGCCGCACGTTCGTGGTGGTCGACACCGGAGGCATAGATCTGCAGAGCGACGAAGCGCTGGGCGACGACGTGCGCCGGCAGGCGCGAGTCGCGGTCGAAGAGGCGGCGGTCACCATCTTTCTTGTGGATGGGCGCATGGGGATGGCTCCGCAAGACCACGAGATCGCCGCTCTGCTGCGGAAAAGCGGTGTGCCAGTAGTGCTCGCAGTCAACAAGCAAGACATCAAAGCCGCGCAGGGCAACCTGAACGAGTTCTGGGAGCTTGGCTTGGGTGAGCCGATCGGGGTGTCCGCCGAGCACGGTCTGGGAGTCGGAGACCTGCTCGATGCGGTGGTGAAAGCCCTCCCTGGCGACATCGAGGTGCCCGAGGTAATCGCGCCTGTGCGGGTAGCCATAGTGGGGCGCCCGAACGTCGGCAAGAGCTCCTTGCTCAACGCCATGCTCGGTGACCAGCGGACGATCGTGTCGGCCACACCGGGCACAACTCGAGACGCCATCGACACCGACCTTGTCTTCGAAGGCACGCCGATGACGCTCGTCGACACGGCCGGCCTGCGGCGGCCGGGCAAGCGCACCAGCACCGATGTGGAGTACTACAGCGGGCTCCGGGCCTTGCGAGCCCTGGAACGTAGCGACGTGGCGCTGGTGGTAGTCGATGCCTCCGAAGGACTCGTCGATCTCGACCTCCAGATCGCCTACGAGGCGCAGCGGGCCAAATGCGCTACCGCGATGCTGTTCAACAAGTGGGATATCTCCACGATGGACCTCGAGAAGGCCACCGAACGTGTGAAGGCCAAGGTGCAGATGAAGCCGCGTTGGCTGACCGTCTCTGCTCTCAGCGGCCGTGGCGTCGATCGCATCCTTCCACTTGCGCGAGAGCTCTACGAGCAGTACAGCAACCGCATTCCCACCGCCGAACTCAATCGCTGGGTGGAGGATGTGCGCTCGCGCCGTCCGCCGGCCGCGAAAGGCGGCAAGTCCATCAAGATCTTTTACATGGTTCAGTACGAAGCCAGCCCGCCGCGGTTCAAGGTGATGGTGAACTCGCGTGCTCTGGTGAACAAGTCCTTTGCCTACTACCTGGAAAACCGTCTGCGCGAGGACTACGACCTTTGGGGCATACCTCTCGTTATAGACTTTGAAGGGAAGGAAGAGAGGTACTCGTGAGCACGGGCTCCTGGCTGTTAGCGGTCGCGCTGGTAGTCTTCGGCTACCTCATGGGCTCGATCTCGCCCAGCGTATTCCTGGGCAAGATCTTCAAAGGGCTCGACGTCCGCAAGCAGGGTAGCGGGAACGCGGGCACCACCAACGCCTTCCGGGTGCTGGGAATACGGTTGGGGTTGGCCGTGCTCATCGCTGATTTCCTCAAGGGCGTGATCCCCGTCGTCCTGGCCCGGTACCTGAGCGCTCCGTTGGTGACCGTGATCGTGGCGTTTGCGTGCGTAACGGGTCACAACTACTCCATCTTCTTGCGCGGACGCGGTGGCAAGGGGGTCGCGACGGGTGCGGGAGCCGCGGTGGGAATGATGCCCTTGCCGATGGCTTTCTTGATCGCCATCTTCGCGATACTCGTGTTCACGACTCGAATCGTGGCCATCGCCTCGATCACCTGCACGATCTTGCTCCCGGTGATGGCCGTCGTCTTTCACCAGCCGCTCCCGTACATCGTCGTCTGCTGCCTGATGTCGATCGTGGTGCTGTGGGCCCACAGGGCCAACATGCTGAGGCTGTGGGAGCGTCGAGAGCGGCGCGTGGTCTTTCCCTGGAACAAGCGGATTCAGACGCCCGTGGAGACGGGACCGGCCGCGGCCATTGAAGCCGATGGAGGGGTCGGTGACCCACGTCCTGCCGACCCCGGGGCGGCCGGCTCGTAGAGCCCCGGCGGGCGCCACGTCGCCGTGCGGCTGCGCCTTTGCGGCCGCGGGTCCAGGCCGCGGAGGCCAAGGTAGTCCGTCCCAGCAGCGCGCGCTATACTGGAGCCTCGCATCGGGACGTGGCGTAGTTTGGTAGCGCATCCGGCTGGGGGCCGGAAGGTCGCCGGTTCAAATCCGGCCGTCCCGACCTCATCCCCTCCCGGCAGCCCCCGCCGCGCGCCTCGCATCCGGCGGACCCGCCATGTTAGGATTCGGGTGGTAGACCCCCGAAGCGATCGGTAGGAGGGCCGCATGAAAGCTGTGGTGATGGCTGGCGGTCAGGGCACACGTCTCCGGCCGCTTACCTCCAACCAGCCGAAGCCGATGGTCTCGGTGGTCAACAAACCGACCATCCAGCACATCCTCGAACTAGTGCAGCGGCACGGCATCAACGAGGTGGTATTGACCCTCGCCTTTCTACCCAGGCTCATCCGCAACTACTTCGGCGATGGCAGCAGCCTGGGAATGCGCATCGACTACACGGTGGAGGAGACTCCGGCGGGTACCGCGGGATCTATCCGTCTCGCCAAGGATCTCCTCGAGGAGACGTTTCTCGTGATCAGTGGCGACGCCCTGACGGATTTCGATCTCACCAGGGTCGTCGACTTTCACAAGGACCGGCAGGCTCTCATCACGATAGCCCTCAAGAGTGTCGCGAACCCCCTCGAGTTCGGGGTGGTCATCGTCGACGAGGAGGGTCGTATCCAGCGG
>MELN01000056.1:38601-42290 GCA_001768675.1 Actinobacteria bacterium RBG_16_64_13
GAAGCCGGGTTGGGGGCAGGTCTTTTCCGACACCGTGAACACGGGCATCTACGTGATCGAACCGGAGGTGTTCGACCACATTCCGGAGGGACAGCCCTACGACTTCAGCCACGACTTGTTCCCCAAGCTCTTCGACATGCACAAGCCGCTCTACGGCGTCGTGTGCGACGGATACTGGCAGGACATCGGCAGTCTGGAGCAGTACCTGCAGGCGAACCGCGACGCATTGGACGGCAGAGTGCGTGTAACCCCACCGGGAGTCCGCCTGCGCGGCAACATCTGGGTGGGACAGGGCGCGACGCTCGAAGGCCTTGACGACGTGGAGGGACCCGCGGTGATCGGCGACAACGTGCGCATCGACGCCGGAGCCGCGATCCACTCGCATACGGTGCTCGGCGACAACACCGTGGTCCGGGCGGGCGCGCAGTTGAGTGACTCCGTGGTAGGAGAGAACGCCTACGTGGCTTCGGGGGCGATAGTGACTGGTTGTGTGCTCGGCAATGCGGTCGAGGTGCACGAGAACGCGCACATCGCCGAAGGAGCGGTCATTGGAGACCGCTGCGTCATCGGCCGGAACGCGGTGGTCGCCAACAACGTGAAGATCTATCCCTTCAAGAACGTCGAACCAGGTTCCACCGTGCGATCCTCCATAGTCTGGGAGACCCGGGGACCGAGCACGCTCTTCGGTCGGAGCGGAGTCCGCGGTCTGGCCAACATCGATTTGACTCCGGAGATGGCCATGCGCCTGGCCATGTGCTACGGGACGCTGATCAGCAAGGGGGCCTACGTCACCACCAGCAGGGATACCCATCACGCCTGCCGCGTGTTCAAGCGAGCCATCATAAGCGGACTGAATGCCACCGGAGTCAACGTCCGGGACCTCACCACCGCCCCGTTGGCGGTCAACCGCTTCGATATCAAGGGTGGGAACGCGGTGGGGGGCATCCATGTGCAGATAAGTCTTGAGAACCCAGAACAGATAGAGATCCTCTTCTCAGAGGCGCCCGGGGTGCCGATAGACACCAGGCGCGAGCGTGCCATCGAGAACCATTACTTCCGCGAGGACTTTCGCCGCGCGGCCTTTGAAGAGATGGGGCAGGTAGTCTATCCACCTCGCGTGATCGAAACGTACACCAACTCGCTCCTCGAGAACCTGAACACTGTGGCTATCAGAGGCAGGCAGCCGCGCTTGGTGCTGGACTACTCGTCTTCGCCGCCGGCATTCTTCTTCTCCGCGACGTTGGAAAAACTAGGCGTGGAAACGGTGGCCCTCAATACCTTCTCACGTATCAGTTCCCGGTTCACGCTGGCCGAGAGTCTGCCGCCCGCGATCGTGCGTGTCGGCCAGATGGTCCGGGCCATGGAGGCCGATGTCGGCGCCATCCTCGATCCTGGGGCGGAATACCTATATGTGGTAGATGAGAAAGGTGACCTCGTCAGCGACTCGGCTTTGCTTCTTCTACTGCTTCAGCAGGCAGCCAGGGAGGCCGGCTCGGGGTTCGCGGCCCTGCCGCTCCACGCCACGCGGCAGGGAGAGCACGTCGTGGCCTCCGCGGGCGTCAGCATCCGCCGCACCAAATATTCGAAGGCTGCTCTTATGGCCGAAGCCGCCCGGTCGAATACAGTCTTCGCCGCCAGCACCGATGGGGGGTACATCTACCCGTCGGTACTCGCCTCTATGGACGGCCTGTACGCGCTCGGCAAAGTGCTCGAACTCGTGTCTACCTCTGACGCACCGCTCTCACAGCTGGTGGGTAAGATGCCGGCCGTGCACGTTGTCCACCTGACCGCCGAATGCCCATGGGAGCTCAAGGGAGCCGTCATGCGCCAGATGACGGAGAAGCTGCGTCAAGGGCGCGTATCGCTCGTGGATGGGATCAAGGTCTTTCTCGAGCATTCCGAATGGGCGCTAGTGCTCCCCGACGCGGAGGAGCCGCTCTTCCACGTGTACGCCGAAGCTGGTAACGACAAGCGCGCCGGGGACCTCGCCGAGACGTACCGGGGCCTCGTTGAAGGGGCTGTGAGTGAAGGGCGTGGGACCTAGGAGAGACCTAGGTGCGCGAGCTCTTCGCGATGACCTGCTTGCATACAGTCTTCAAAGTCTCGAAGACGCCCACTCCCGTTAAGGCGCAAGCCTCGATCACCGGGGAACCCGTGTGGTTGAGCAGCTCGGTCAGGTCGGCCACGGAGAATATCCCTCCGATGTCCCGCTTGTTCATTTGCAGCACGATGCCCAGGTTGCTGGGGTCCTCGCTCTGGGACATGAGGTTGTCCCAGAGGTTGAGATAGCTGTCCACGTTCTCATCCAGTCGCGAGATCTGGCTGTCGGCCACGAAGACCACGCCGTCGACCCCCTGGAGCACCAGCTTCCGGGAGGCGTTATAGAAGGACTGCCCGGGGACGGTGTAAAGGTGGAAACGAGTACGCAAGCCCTTCACGGTACCCAGCGAAAGCGGCAGAAAGTCGAAGTAGAGAGTGCGCTCCTCTTCGGTGGCGATGCTCACCAGACGTCCCCGGGCCCCGGGGTTGACACGGCGGTGGATGTACTGGATGTTCGTGGTCTTGCCGCAAAGACCGCAACCGTAGTAGACGATCTTGTAGTTGATCTCCCGTGCAGCCAGATTGATCAGTGCCACGTGCAGCTCCCTGGGCTACTACTCGTTTTGCGTGGGGAACCAGTCGTCGATAGCCGTTCCGGCCGCGCGGGAGTACTCCCCGTCGATGATCCCGTCGCCTCCGCTGGTATCTTCGGCATCTTCGAAAATCGGCTTGAGCACCTCAAGCGCCCTACTCGTATAGAGACGCACACGTCCCACCTGGGTCTCGCGTCCGAAAGTCAACAGCAGAAGAATCTGCTCTGTCACCTGTATCACGTGGAGGTTTGATTCCTTGCCCTCGTGGAATAGCAGAGTGAACTCGCGCTCCTTCAGCACCTCGGCCAACTGGCGAGTGGCCGCGAAGGAGCCGGCCGCCAGGGCAGCAAGAGATAGGGTGTCGGCATCGGCGTCCGCGGGAACCATGGTGATAGGTTGCCCACTGGTGGAGATCAAAGCGACGAAACTGGAGGAGGTCACGCGCTGCAGCTTGGTAAGAACGCCGTCGATCATCTGCATCTGCTCGTCGTTGATGACGAGACCTCTTCGACGTGCCACTACATTCCTCCTTCGGCTCAGACCATGCTCACACAGTATACAACCCGGAAGCACAGGCGGCCTTGTGCTCGACTCAGCGCGCGAAACCGCTGTGCTATCATGACCGCCAGCCGATTGTGGCGAGAAAGGAGCACATGTGAACCCAAAAAACCTCAAATACCACAGGGAGCACGACTGGGCGCGGATCGATGGTGACACCGCTGTCTTTGGCCTCACCAGCTACGCTCAGGAGACACTCGGTGACATCGTTTTCATCGAACTCCCCGAGGTAGGCGCGGACGTCGTCGCGGGGACGCCCTACGCGGAGGTCGAGTCGGTCAAGGCTGTCTCCGATGTATATGCTCCTTTGAGCGGCACTGTCGAGGAGGTGAACGAGGAGATCATCGACGCACCCGAGATCATCAATGAAAGCCCCTACGAGGACGGCTGGCTGATCAAGGTGCGGCTGAGCGATCCCGCTGAAGCCGAGGACCTCATGACCGCAGAGGAGTACAACGAACTCCTCGCCGCGGAGGAATAGGCTTAGCAGGACACCAT
>MELN01000056.1:42393-46332 GCA_001768675.1 Actinobacteria bacterium RBG_16_64_13
CTTTCGAACGTCTAGTCAAGATCCAGTCGTACGGCGACGAGGAGTTGAAGTCGCTTGCGGCACGACTGGCCGAAGAGGAACGTGAGTTGTCCATGCGCAGACGCCTCCTGCACGGCGAGCTGGATATCGTGCGCGCCGAGATGGTCAGGCGGCTGCGCGACAAGAGCAAGGGGGGCGGCGGCATCGTGCAAGACGGCGACGTTGCCGCCCTGACTGAGATCCTCCGCGGACGTGGTGGGAGCGAGGATCCACAGGAGGAGGAATGATTCCTCATGACCGATGACGTCGAGCCGGTCGTTCGAGGCATTCAGAAGCGTTTCCGAGATCTGTCCGTCGACGTGCGCGAGGAACGGGTTATCCGCTATATCGTCGGGCAAGTCCGTTCGGGCCGGCGCATCGATACAGTCATGGCAGACGAGTACCTGACGACCCACGCCAGCGCTGTCGAGCGCGCCCAGATGCTTGAGAATCCGGCGGTCATCAAGGCGATCGAGGAAGAGATCCAACAGCAGTTCGCCAGCTACCGGATGGTGACTAACACGGGAGACGCAGAGACCATTCCCGAGTAGAAGGGGGGACGAGACCACGATGGTCAACTGCCCCGCGTGTAGCTTCGAGAATACGCAAGATTCCAACTTCTGCCGGCGCTGCGGGAGCCGCTTGGCGCCCATAGACCTCGAGGAGACCACGCTCTCCTTCGCCCTTGGCGAACGCTTTGATCTCGGTGCCGAGCCAATGAACCGGTCTGTCTTCCTGGGTCCGGTACTCGTCATCCGGACTGGCGGAGGTAGGGAGGGGGAGGTCATCGGCCTGGACACCGACGTGCTCACCATCGGCCGCAGCCCGCACAGCGATCTCTTCCTGGACGATGTGACTGTATCTCGCCACCACGCTCGGGTCTTGCATGACGAGGGGGGCTTCCTGGTCGAAGACCTCAACAGTCTCAACGGGACTTACGTCAACCGCAAGCGCATCGAGCGTCACCAGCTCTTCGACGGGGATGAGCTCCAGATCGGCAAGTTCAAACTGGCGTTCTTAGAGCAAGAAGACGACATCTGAGGCGAGTCATGAAAGACGCCGCCAGAGGTACCGCCCAGGCCGGTGAGAAGCCAGCAGTCTCAAGATCGGAGCGTCTGCTCACCATTGGCCAAGTAGTCGGGGAGTTGCAGCAAGACTTCCCGGATCTCAGCATAACCAAGCTCCGGTATCTTGAAGACCGGGGCCTGGTCTCTCCGGTGCGGACCAAAGGCCGGTACCGCAAGTACGCTCCCGCCGACATGCGTCGCCTGCGGGCCATCCTCACGCTTCAGCGTGATGAATACCTGCCCCTCGAGGTCATTCGCCAGCGTGTCGAGCGTAGCAGCTCCACAGGACCGGGTCAGTCCCTGCCGACCGGCGTTGTCCCGGTGCGACCCAACCTCTCTCTCAGAAGAGAGGAGCCGGTCTACACCGTCGACGAACTGTGCGAGGCTGCCGGGATTAGTGAGGCCTTTCTACGGGTGCTTCTGGAATACCGCCTGATCGACGGCTCGGCGCGGCCGGGCGCGATCTTTTCCGAAAGCGACCTGCAGACCGCCCGCATCTGCCAACTTCTCGCCCGATTCGGAGTGGAGCCGCGCAACCTCAGGCTTCTCAGCTCATCGAGCGAACGAGAGGCCGCGATCCTGGAGCAGATAGCGACGCCATCTTTGCGATCGACGCACCCCGACAAGAGGGAGTACGGCGAAAGACTGCTCGGCGATCTGGGGGCCTTGTTCTCGCAACTGGTTCACTTGTTGCTGTACAAGGAGCTGCGCAAGCTTCTCTGAGTTCTCATCGCGCGCGTCCCATCGTACAATGTCTCCGGCGCAGATTGGCGTCGCGACGTCCTCATCACTGCAAGGAGCACCATGGAACTCGAGAAGTACATCCGGCATATCCCCGGCTTTCCCAAGGAAGGCATCCTCTTTCACGACATCATGCCGATGCTGCAGGACGCGGCGGCGCTACGCTACGCTGTGGACAGGCTGGCGGATTACGCGCGGGGGAGACACGTGGATATGATCCTCGGTGCTGAAGCTCGGGGATTCATTCTGGGGGCCGCCGTAGCCTATGCGCTGGGCGCAGGCTTCGCCACCGCCAGAAAGCCGGGCAAACTGCCTTGGAACGTCACTCGGTGTGAGTATGACCTCGAGTACGGCACCGATGCGCTAGAGATGCACGCCGACGCCATCAAGCCCGGCCAGAGAGTCCTTATCCACGACGATCTTCTCGCTACCGGTGGAACCGCGCGCGCGAAGATCCAACTCGTCGAGCAAGCGGGCGGTGTCGTCGCTGGACTGGCTTTCCTCATCGAGCTCACCGAGCTTCATGGGAGGGACAAGCTCGAGGGGTATGACGTGTTCAGTCTCTTGACGTACGACGTCTAAACAGCGCTCTTCCTGTCTACTTTACATAATGCACATTATCGTGCATTGCGCCGTGGCGGTGCCGTAGCCGGACGTTCTTGAAGGCGACCCGGGATTCCTTGCTGGCGGAAGTCCGGTCCGAAGAGTCTACGCGAGACTACTTGACCAGGTTCATCATGTTGAACATGGGCAGGTACATCGAGATGACGATCACACCGACGAGACCGCCGACGAACATCATCATGATCGGTTCGATGATGGAGGTGAGCGATTTCACCGCGGCATCGACCTCATCTTCGTAGAAGTCGGCGATCTTGTTGAGCATGGAGTCCAACGCGCCGGTCTCCTCACCGATGGATATCATGTGCGTCACCATCGGCGGGAACACCTTCACGCGCGAAAGCGGCTTGGCGATGGACTCCCCGCTGCGGACGCTCTCTTTGACGTCGACCATCGATTCTTCGATAACGCTGTTGCCTGAAGTCTTTCCGGTGATCTCTATAGACTGAAGAATCGGGACACCGGAGCCGACCAGTGTCGCCAAAGTGCGGCTGAACCGGGCCACAGCGATCTTCTGGATGACCGGCCCGAGCTTCATGGGGAGTTTCAGCTTGAAACGATCCCAGCCCCTGCGGCCCTGCTCGGTGTTCTTAAGGCGTTTGAGGCCCCAGACGCCGAGGATCAGCGCGGGGAAGAGAATGAACCAGTAGTGCTTCAGCAGGTTGCTGAGAGTCATCATCAGCCTCGTGAGTGAGGGCAATTCGCCTCCGAGGTCGGCGTACATGTTGGAGAAGATCGGGATAATGAACAACAGCATGCCGATCATGACCAGGACCGCGAAGACTGCGATGAGAACCGGATAGGCCATGGCCGCCTTGATGGTGCGGCGCAGGCTGTCGTCTTTCTCCAACTGCGTGGCTAGGCGGTTGAGAGTGGCGTCGAGGGCGCCGCCCGCCTCTCCCGCACGGACCATGGCAACATACAGGCGGTCGAAGGCAGCTGGGTACCTTACCATCGCGTCCGACAGCGGCATCCCCGCTTCGACGTCCTCCCGAACAGAGGCGATGATCTTCTTGAACCGAGCGTTTTCGGTCTGCTCTTCAAGGACGTACAAAGCGCGCAGCACCGCCAGGCCGGAGTTGATCATGGTGGCGAACTGCCGCGCGAACACGGCTTTGTCGCGGGTCTTGATGCGCTGCGAAGACTCCAGTATGGCGCTGAGATCGGGCAGGCCGCGTTTCTGCTCCAGTTTCAGAACGACGAGGCCCTTGCGGCGCAGCTCCGCTACAACGGCTGCCTTGTTGGTGCCGGCCACTTCTCCGATGAAGGGAGTCCCACGTTCACGCTTAGCGGTATAAGTATAGGTTGCCACCTCTTACTCACTCCTGTGTGCCGGGGTCATTGACCGCCGCTTTTCTACTCTCTCCTACTATCGGTCGAACCGGGAAATCACTGTAGCCCGGTGACAGAGGTGGTACCTCACCCGACCGGAGCCCAAATGACCTAGGCGGCGCCGACCAGTAGCAGGCGCTCTAGCTCGTCCGGAACCGAC
>MELN01000056.1:46378-61112 GCA_001768675.1 Actinobacteria bacterium RBG_16_64_13
AGAGACGAGTTCATCGTCTGCATGCCGTACTGGTTGCCGGTCTGCATGACTGTGTACAACTGGTGCGTCTTGCCCTCGCGAATAAGGTTGCGGGCGGCGGGAGTCGACATCAGCACTTCGCAGGCGACGATGCGTCCCTTCATGCCCGCTTTGGACAGCAGTTGTTGAGACACGATGCCCTCGAGCGTGGCCGCGATCTGGACCCTGATCTGCTCTTGTTGGTGCGGCGGAAAGACGTCGATGATGCGATCGATGGACTGCGGGCAGTCCTGAGTGTGGAGGGTCGCGAACACGAGGTGCCCGGTCTCCGCCGCGGTCAGAGCTATCTGGATCGTCTCCAGGTCGCGCATCTCCCCGATAAGGATGATATCGGGGTCCTGCCGCAACGCCGAGCGCAGAGCTACGGGAAACGCGCGTGTGTCGCTGCCCACCTCACGCTGGTTCACCAAGCACCGCTTGTGTTGATGCAAGAACTCGATGGGGTCTTCGATGGTGACGATGTGCTCCGCCCTGGTCTGGTTGATCTCATCGATGATGGACGCAAGCGTTGTGGATTTGCCCGATCCTGTCGGCCCAGTGACGAGGACGAAACCACGAGGTTTGTGACAGAACGAGTGTAGGATCTTGGGCAGGCCGAGTTGCTCGATGGACTTGATCCCGACGGGCACAAGACGGAAAGCCGCTGCTAGAGTCCCCCTCTGGAAGCAGGCGTTCACGCGGAAACGCGCCATACCGTACAACGAGTACGAGAAGTCTACCTCCCAGTCTGTCTCCAGCTTCTGGCGCTGATCCTGAGAGAGAATGCTGTAGATGAGCTCTCGAGCGTCGTTAGGCAGCAGCACGGGATAGTCGAGGTTCTCAAGATGGCCGTCAAGCCGGATGACGGGCGGCACTCCGACCGCCAAATGTAGGTCGGAAGCGTCGCGATTAACGACTTCTCTCAGGATTTCACCAATGTCCATGTCTACCGTTCCTTGCCCGCGACTGCTATCTGACCCTTATACGATGACCCGCGATATCTCTTCAATGCTGGTCCTGCCCTCCAAGACCCGCTCGATGCCGTCTTGGCGCAGAGTGATCATTCCTTCGGCGGCGGCCACGCGCATGATTTCATCGGCACTTTTGCGCTCGACGATAAGTCTCTCGATGGCCTCGGTGACCGGCATGATCTCGTAGATGCCCATTCTTCCCTTGTAGCCGTTCTGGTTGCAGTGCGCGCACCCCACTGCCCGGTACAGCGACACTTCCTTCCACCCCTCGATCGCCCTTTGCGGAAATGCCAGCCGCTCCAGCATCTCGCGAGTGGCGGGATAGGCCTCTTTGCAGTACTCGCACAGTTTCCGCACGAGGCGTTGGGCGATGACACAGTCCACCGCTGAAGCGGTGAGGAAGGGTTCCACCCCCATCTCGGTGAGACGGGAGAGCGCTCCAGGAGCATTGTTCGTGTGCAGCGTGGAGAGGACCAAGTGGCCTGTCAACGCGGACTCGACGGCGATCTGCGCAGTCTCTTTGTCGCGGATCTCCCCCACCATGATGATGTCGGGGTCGCACCGTAGTATCGAGCGGAGCCCTGAGGCGAAGGTGAGCCCTGCCTTGGGGTTGATCTGGACCTGGTTGATGCCGGCCAGGCGGTATTCGACCGGGTCCTCCACGGTGATGATGTTCTTCTCGGGGGTGTTGAGGATGTTGAGGGTGCCATACAGCGTTGTCGACTTGCCGGAACCGGTGGGCCCCGTCACAAGCACGGCGCCATACGGCTTGGTGTAAGAACGCTGGTAGCGCGAAAGCGCGATATCGGAAAAGCCAAGGTCCTCCAGACGTAGCATGACGTTTGAGCGATCGAGCAAGCGGATGACGATCTTCTCTCCGTACACTGTTGGCAGAGACGCCACCCTCATGTCGATCGGCCGGCCGCCAACAACGAGGCCGATGCGGCCGTCCTGGGGGACCCTGCGCTCGGCGATGTCGAGATCCGCCATGATCTTGAGACGCGAGAGCACCCCCTGCTGAAGTCGTTTGGGGATGGTCAGGGTCTCGTGTAGCACCCCATCATGACGAAACCGGACCAGAAGGTCCTTGGCTTGCGGCTCGAAATGGATGTCGGACGCCCCTTCGTCTGCCGCCCGGGCCAGCACACCGTTGACCAACTTGACCACCGGCGCGGCGTCAACTTGTTCCCGAATGTCCCGGAGTTCGGCACCGGTGGTCGGGTCTTCGCCAACCTCGGCCTTCGCATCCAGGTCCTCGGAAATATGGTCATCGCTCCGCTTCATGTTGCTCAGCAGCGTGACGATGTCCTCGCTGGTGGCAATGGCCGGCTCAATGTCGAAGCCGGTGAGAATCCTGAGATCGTCGATGGCCACTATGTTGGATGGGTCGGCCATGGCGACCAGAAGTGTGTGATCGTCAACGAAACTGACGGGGATAGCGGCGTAGCGGCGAGCATCCTTCTCGGACACGAGGTCGGCCGTCACCGGGTCGAGGCGCGTGTTGGCCAGGTCTAGATACTTGACCCCAAGACGCAGTGCGAGCGCCTCCATGAGTTTGGCCTTGGTGACCCAACCCTTGGAAAGCGCGATATCGCCGATGCGTTTACGCGACGTGCGCTGTTCGGCGACGGCCTCCTCCACCTGCTCCAGGGTGAGAATGCCCATCTCCACAAGCACTTCGCCGGTACGCTTACCAGACAGCTTGCGCTGCTGGAGATTCTCCTCTCTAGCCGTTTGCATAGACTAGGTCGTCACCTTTCTAACACCATCGATACCGGCTCGCATCGCGTCGACGGGAGGTACGAGGCCGGTCCACAGTCTGTAAGAACTGGCTGCCTGCATAATGAGCATCTCCCTGCCGTCCATCGCCACGGCCCCCCTCCCCCTAGCTGCTTCGACCAACACGGTGGGGCCGGAGCCATAAACGAGGTCCACCACGACGTGGCCGCTGGTCAGTGTATCGACAGGAATTACGAACTCCTTGACAGACGCTCCGAGGCCCAGCGACGTCGCGTTGACGATGACATCCGCCTGGGCAGCGACTTCACGAAGCTTCACCTCCCGTATGGGTTCGCACTTCGTACTCCCCCACTCCGATGCCGACACGCACAAGGCGGCGGCTCGTTCGTAGGTGCGATTGTAGTTCCATACCGCGGCCGCATCTTCCTCTACGAGCGTAGACACAACAGCTCGCGCGGCGCCCCCTGCCCCAAGCACGAGAAAGCTGAGCCCGCGGGCGCCATCGGGCACGAGCCCCCGCAACGCCGCCGCGAAACCGGCGGCGTCGGTGTTGTGCCCGATGAGCCGGCCGTCGCTGTTGACGATCGTGTTCACGGCCCCTATTCGAGCCGCCAGCGGATCGATCTCGTCGAGAAGGACCATCACGGACTCCTTGTGGGGCACGGTCAGGTTCGCTCCGCGCATGTCCAGAGCCCGAAGCCCGTCTATTGCCGGCCGCAACTGCTCCGGCGGCACATCGAAGGCCAGATACACCATGTCCACGCCTTGGCTTCTGAAAGCTGCGTTGTGGATGCGCGGCGACAGAGAGTGCCGCACCGGATGGCCGAAAACGCCTACCAGGCCGGTCCGCGCGCTGATCCCGTCCTCATTCACTTGCATTGAGGCTACCTCCGGGGCTCGTGGCCATTCTTAGAGGGGCAGATTATCGCGATGCTACGATCCGCGGACTGGGACCAAGGTCTGAGATTGGCAGATACATGGACCGCCGCCCCCTGCCGCCCACAGACGGGCGACCGGCCCCGCTGCTCCCTATTGCTTAGGTGCCTTGTCCTTGGCTTCGAGGAACTCGTCGTAGGAGGCCGTGAAGAAGTGATGACCCTCGGTGTCACTCAAGACGTAATAGAGATAGTCGACGGCGGCGGGCTCAAGGGCCGCTTTCAAGGCGGCCAACCCCGGGTTTGCGATGGGCGTTGGCGGGAGTCCTTTCATCACGCGCGTGTTGTAGGGCGAATCGGTCTCCAGATCTTTGGTAGTGAGCGAGCCCGTCCATTTGTTCACCGCGTAGCGCACTGTCGCGTCGATGCCGAGAGTCATATCGGCCTTCAGCCGGTTGTAGATCACAGCGGCCACCTTGGCCCTCTCTTCGGCGATGCTGGCCTCCTTCTCGATCAACGAGGCCACTATCACTATCTCGTAGGGAGTGAGTCCAAGTTCCTTGGCATTCTGCCAGGGGAGCGAGGCGGTCTTCTCCGCGAACGCGGCAAGCTGTGCGCCGATCAATTCGGTAGCGCCATCTCCTTCCAGCAGGTAGTACGTGCTGGGAAAGAGAAGTCCCTCGAGGGTGGTGACCTTGGGAGTCGAGTCACCCACCTTGGGGACGAAGAACTCGGCTGGCTCCTTGCTGAGGTCCTCGTAGGAGGACCCGCTGATCGTTCCGCCATCGGTGAGGATCGCGGCTATCTGACCGACCGCGAGCCCTTCGGGAATGGTCAGCTTGAAGCTGGGCGAGGCCGAACCTTGCTCCAACATGTCGACTACGTCAAGCGCCTGTTGATCCTCATAGAGCGAATAGATGCCAGGCTTCAGTGAGTCCTCAGTACCTCGCTCCTTGACCAAGTCGAGAAACTCGGATGATGAATCTATGACGCCTTTCTCCTCGAGTAGGCGCCCTATCTCTGTCGCGGTCATGCCGGGGTTCACCACGACCTTCACGCTTGGCCCATGGGCGGCCTCAGTCGTCGTGGTTGACGAAGAACGATTGCTGTACCAATCGACTCCCTTGTCGGCGAGGATGCCGGCGACGATTAGGAAGATGAGAAAGCCTCCCACGATCGCGACTCGCGCAGGCCAGCGGCTCCTTCTCTTCTGCCTCCCGGCCCACATTCCGTTGGCGTCTCCGCGTCTATCGCCCCTATCGGTCATCGGCTTGTCCATCCCCTGTGAAGTCGGCACCTGAATCGAGAAAGCTCTGGAGCATGTAGCAGGCTGCTACAGCATCTTGCGCCACCTTGCGCGAACGCCCCCTCTCAGCCAACTTGGACGTAAAGCGTTCATCCCAACCATGCACGGGAACATCGACCTCGTTCTCCAGACGTCCCATGAATGATAGGACGCTCTCCAGTTGGCGATTGCTGCCTCCCGAAAGCGGGCGGGGGATCCCTACCACTATCGTCTCTACATTCTGTTCTTGCACCACGGCGACTATCCTTGACATCAGGCGCTGCTCATCCTTCTCGGCCAACGTCGTGAGTGGAGTGCATATCACCCCCAGGGCATCGGACAGCGCAAGCCCCGTGCGGCTGGAGCCGAGGTCAATCCCCAGATAGCGCACTCAGCCACCCAGACCGGCAACGAGAGCTTCCTTAGCGGCAGCGACAGCGGCGGGCAGCTTTGTCGGATCCCCGCCTCCGCCACGGCCCAGTTGTGCCGTCCCTCCGCCACCACCACCGAACCTTCCAGCAGATGCCTTGACTATCTCGCCGCAATCTATCCGGTCGACCGCCGCGCTCGCGCTCACCACCAGTACCGCCTTGCCCTGTACGTCCGCCCCCAAGGCGACCACAGCGGGCTGTACGCGATCTCTGACTTGGTCGACCAGAGAAAGGAGATGCTCCATGTCGTGGGCCTCCACAACTTCCGCGACGACGTGCACTCCGTCACACTGTGTGGCACCGTCCGCGAGGCCTTGCACGACGTCGCGCGTCGAATGAGAGCGGAAGCTCCTAACCTCCGCTTCCAGGGCATCTGCACGATCCTGTAGCTTGCCAAGCCCATGCAGGAGTTCGTCGTCGGTCGTTCCTAGAACAGCGGCCGCTTCAGCCACGAGCCTGTCGCGTTCACGATAGTACCCCACCGCAGCATGCCCGGTCACCGCTTCGATCCGGCGCACGTTGGCCCCCACGCTGCCCTCTGACACGATCTTGAAGATCCCTACCTCACTGGTGGCGCCGACATGTGTGCCGCCGCACAGCTCACGGCTGAAGTCGTCGATCTCGACGACACGCACGAACTCATCGTACTTCTCGCCGAAAAGGGCTACGGCACCCAGATCCCGGGCGTGCTCCAGGCTCGTCGTGAACGTGCGCACAGGGTGATGCTCGACGATCCGCCTGTTGACCAGCTCTTCGATCTCCTTGATGCGCGCTTGACCCAGCGGTTCGTGATAGGCAAAATCGAAGCGGAACTTGTCGGCCCGTACGGCCGAGCCAGCCTGGGTGACGTCTTTGCCCAAGCGCGAGCGGAGAGCGTAGTGCAGTAGATGAGTGGCCGTGTGATTGGCAGCGACGTCATGCCGGTACGAAGAGGAGAGCATGGCCTTGACACGCGTGCCGGGCTCGATCTGTCCGTCCAGCAGCCGTCCGATTACCACTTGGACCTGGCCTTGCGCCTGGACGTCCTCGACCTCCACCTTTCCTTCTTCGGACTCGATGACGCCGATGTCCGCCGTCTGGCCGCCCATCTCGGCATAAAAAGGGCTCTCGCGAAGAGCCAGCAATAGATGGCCATCCGATAGCGGCTCCAAGTTCTCCACCACAGTGTAGAGGTCTTCTCTTTCGTACCCCTTGAACTCCGTTGGGTGCACCGTGTCTCTGGCAAAACGAACCACCGCCTCGTGCAGCAGGTCGCCGCCCTTTTGCGAGCGCCGGGCGCGCTTCCGCTGATCTTCCATGGCCGTTTCGAAGCTCTCCAAGTCCAACGTCAGGCCCCGCTCGGCGACGATCTCTCGAGTGACCTCGATCGGGAAGCCATAGGTGTCGTGAAGCAGAAACGCCACCGAGCCTGGAAAAGCTCTGGTGCCTTCCTGCTCCGCCTTGGCTATGGCCTCGTCCACAAGGATCAGGCCCTGGTCGAGTGTGCGGTTGAAGCGCTCCTCTTCGGTGGTTGCCACTCGCAAGATGCTCTCGCGCCGCTCGTGCAGTTCGGGATAGGCGCTTCCCATGAGATCGACGGCTCGCTCGGCGAAGCGTCCAAGGAATGGCGGCTCCATCCCGGCCGAGCGACTGAAACGGGCCGCGCGGCGGATGATGCGGCGCAGAACGTACCCCCGACCCTCATTGCTGGGCAAGACGCCGTCGGCCACCAAGAAGGCCATGGCCCGGGAGTGGTCCGCGAGAACGCGCAGAGCCACGTCTGCCTTGGGGTCTGCGCCAAAACGAATGCCCGCGATCTCTTCGCCCAGTTCGATGAGCGGCTTGAACGCGTCGGTCAAGAACACGGACGCGACGTCCTGCTTGAGCGCGGCGACCCGCTCTAGTCCCATGCCCGTGTCGATGTTCTGCGCCGGGAGTGGAGAGAGCCGGCCTTGTTCATCCATGTTGTAGCCGGTGAAGACCAGATTCCAGTACTCAACGTAGCGGTCGCAATCGCAGCCCGGCCGGCACTCCGGATCTGAGCATCCCAATTCAACACCGCGATCGTAGTAGAGCTCGGAGCAAGGGCCGCACGGGCCGCTCGGTCCGACCGGGCCCCAGAAATTCGCGCTGCGGGGTAGCCCGATCATGCGGTCGCGGGGTACGCCCAGGTCGGCCCAGTAACCCACCGCCTCGTTGTCGGGCTCGATGGAGTCGTCACCTTCGAAGTACGAGATCCACAGGCGGTCGCGCTCAAGCTTCAGGAAGTCGAGCGAGAATTCCCAAGCGAAGAGGATGGCTCCTTCTTTGAAATAGTCGCCCACGGAGAAGTTACCGAGCATCTCGAAGAAGGTGCAGTGTCGAGCCGTCAGGCCGACCTTATCGATGTCCGAGGTCCGAAAGCACTTCTGGACGCTGGCGAGGCGCCGGCTGGGCGGTTCCGCCAACCCCATGAAGTAGGGCTTGAACTGCTGCATGCCCGCGGTGGTGAGCAGTACCGACGGGTCCTTGTAAGGCACGAGCGAAGCGCTCGGCACCAGAAGGTGCTCCCGCTCCACGAAGTAGTCCAAGTACATCTTCCGTAGTTCGGCCGTCTTCACAGATCAGACCTCGCCTCTCCCCCCGACCGATCCGGCCAGAGAATCGTCCTCCGCCATGTATTGGCGAAGATTCTCGATCGATTTCCTGATGAGTCGCGAAACGTGCATCTGGGAGATGCCTATGCGGGCTGCCACCTGGGTCTGGGTCATACCTTCGAAGAAGCGAAGGTGAAGGATCAAGCGCTCCCGCGGATCCAGACGGGCCATCGCAGGCGCAAGTACGCGGCGCTGCTCGAAGATGGCATAGGCCTCCTCTTCGCTGCCGAGACAATCGAGCAACTCCAGCGATTCGTCGTCGTCGTTCGCTCCCCCCGAGAACAGAGAGATGGAACTATAGGCCCGTCCGCTCTCGAGAGCTTCGACGACCGCTTCCTCGCTCACTTGTGTTGCCGCCGCCAACTCAGCGATCGTCGGAGAGCGTTTAAGCTCCACGGTGAGTTGCTCGATAACACGGTTCAGCCGCACATTAAGGTCCTGCAAAGCCCGCGGGACTTTGACAGCCCACCCCTTGTCGCGGAAGTACCGCTTGATCTCCCCCATGATAGTAGGCGTAGCATACGTCGATAGTTCGACTCCCCTCTCCAAGTCAAAACGGTCGATCGCCTTGATAAGGCCGATCGAGCCCACTTGGATAAGGTCCTCCACGGGCTGCCCACGGGACGCGAATCTACGAGCCAGGCTCTTCACCAAGGGCAGGTAACGTGTTATCAGCTCCTCCCGGGCGGCGGGGTCCTTCTGGTCGCGGACGCGCACGAGCAGTTCCCGCTCCGACAAGGCCTTTGGTCTCTCGTCATAAGGAACGAGGCCTTGCCCCGCTCCGCTCCTACCCTTCGTTCGCTCCACCTCAGACATCTACGACGCCCGCTTCTCCATCTCGACCGCGAAGCAACCCGCGGTCGTCTCCACCACCCTGTAGCCGTCGACGAGAGTGTCCAAGAAGAGACGAACGTCCAGCAGACGCTCTTCGTTCGGGCGGCAGGAATCGCTCGCCGATAGGGCACTCTTCGCCCTCTGATTAGTGAGTCCCTCTAGCCGCACACGAAGACCCGCGGCGGCCGTCGACACCTCGAGCACCAAGGCTCCCCCTTGCTCGGGCTCCTCCGCCAGCAGTGTCTCTACCGCCAGCTGCAGGTCATCGAGCCGGTCCAGCGGCAGATCGTGACGCGATGCCACGCCGCCGATGACCACGCGCATCACAGGCAACGCCTGAGCGCTTCTCGCGATGCGGAGAACGACGATGTCCGGACTATTGCTCAAACCAGGCAGGCTGCAGCCCTCACAGAGCCGGGGGGGCCTGCTCTGGTTCGTCCGCCATCTCTTCCTGCTTCTCAACGTACATTTCCCGTCCTCGTTCAACGGCTTCGGTAGCGCGAGTCTTGATGTCAGCGAACAGGCGCTGAGCCTCTGCAGGAACATCGGAGAAAGCTTCCTGAAGCGGTTTGCCGGTTTCCTGAGATATGCGATACGCGATTAGAGCCGCGCCCCCAATGGCCGCTCCGGCAGCCAGAATGAGCAGAGACCGAAACATTCCCATCAGCTCTCCTTCCTTATGCGGGTGATGAACGACGACACGCCTGCGCTGATCCCTGCAGCCATACCCGCCACCTTGCGGATAGGTTTGGCCACGGCACTGTGCAGAGCCGTCGTGGTCTGCTCGGCGGTCTTGACGATCTCGGCCACAGAACCAGTGATCTGTTCGACCTTGTCGAGTTCGGCGTTCACGCCGTCGAGGGTGCTCCCGATGCGCGTGAGGAGCGGTATGACCTGCGTATTCGCGTCACGGAGGATATTGCTCAGGCGTTTGAACACCGATGCCAGTCTGAACAGCGCAAACGCAACCCCGACGCCGAAAAGCACGAAAAAGGCGCCAATGGCGATCCTCATGATTGCGCCGGCATCCCATTCCATCTGCAGCCCCCTTTTCGTCCGCATGAAACGCCGAAACTATACCACAGGGGCCTTTTTGGCCCTTCTTAAGCCTCTGACGTTACCGGCGCGCTCCACCCCTTCGTCGACACTATCGTGCCGGCCGCGATAACGCTGTCTCCCTCGTAGACGACGGCTGTCTGTCCCGGCGCTACCCCCGTAGCCGGCTCCTCAAGCACGATGGTCTCCCCTCCGACCATCCGGCCAGGCACCGCCCCACCCGCCGAGCGCACCTGGACCGACGTCCGCCCGCCCGAATCGTGCCGATGAAGGACGACATCGCGGATGCACAAGCCGCCTATCGCCAGATCCGCCGCTCCGCCGACAACAACCTCCTGCCGCCCAGCGTTAAGCCCCACGACGTACGTCGCCGTCTTGCCGGCGATACGCAGTCCTTTCCGCTGCCCGATGGTGAAGTTATACGTTCCCGCGTGCCGTCCCAACGGGCCGCCCGCCTGGTCGATGATGGCCCCCGGGCGATCACCCAGGCGGTCTCTGAGAAACCTCTGATAGTCGTCGGCCGGAATGAAGCATATCTCTTGGCTCTCGGCCGCCCCGCTGCCCTCCAAGCCAGCTTGCGCAGCCAAGGCTCTCACCTCGACCTTGGTCAGCTCCCCCAAAGGGAATACCACCTGGCTCAGGAGCTCAGGCGCGACTTCCGCAAGCACGTATGACTGATCCTTGGTTCGATCGAGCCCCCGAGCAAGACCGGCGGGTTCCCCCACGAGCCTGGCGTAGTGACCCGTGGCGACCTTGTCCAGGCCAAGCTTCCGGGCGATCTCGAGCATGAACGCGAAGCGAACTCTGGCGTTGCATTTGGAGCAAGGGTTGGGAGTCCTGCCACCTGCGTATTCATCGACGAAGTACTGGACCACCCGAGCCCCGAACATCTCTGTGGCATCCACGGTGAGGTGTGGGATAAGGAGCTGATGAGCTACGCGTTTGGCTCGATGAACGGCCTCGGTGGAGCAACAGATCCGATCTCCGTTCGCCAGCGGATCGTTCCAAAGCTTCAACGTCACGCCCACCACCCGATGCCCCTGCTCCTTGAGAAGCATGGCGGCCACCGAGCTGTCGACCCCCCCGCTCATGCCGACGAGAACGCCGCAGCCCATTGTGTTGTCGTCGCTCAGGTCGGGCACGGTTCCTTCCTCTTCATCACACTGAGGGCCGGGATGACCCGGCCCTCGCTCTTGCCCCTGAAGTGAGCGAGCTCACTCTCGTCCGAGGTTCACCAGACTTTGGTTGAGAGTCCCCTCGTCGACGTAACCGGTGAAAACCCTCTGCGGATAGCCCGCCCCGTCGATGAGGACGATGTACGGGGGATAACTCACCTTGAGGAGCTGCGACAACGTGCCGTAGGCGTTCGGATCCTTGTAGTCGTAGAGAAGGAACGCGTAGCGGTCGAAGGACGACTTCAGGCGATTGACGGTATCGACGACTGACGTGTCATCGGCGTTGCCCGGGATGTAGAAGAGCACCACTATCGGACGACTGCTGTAGGCCTGGACGAAGTCCTCCGGCAACCCGTCGATGACGTCCAGGAGTTCAACATCGCTCAGCTCTCCGGTCCCGTTCCCCGAGCCGTTACCGGAGCCGCCCCCGGGACCGGCCGTGGTGTCGGTCCTCCTCGTCGTTTCGGTATCCCCACCCCCGCCCCCGAAACAGCCGGCCAGCAACAGGGAGGTGAGAATAGCCAGGACCAGAATCCCTATCCGCTGTCTGGTTAATCTGGACATCGGTTTCCTTCCTAGAAGAATGCTCCACCTTGCCGTGTCTGACAGTCGCTTGAACCTGCCGGAGCAGGTGGGTGACCGCCGCTGAAAGGATATACGCCGTCCAGGCGAACAAGCCTCCCAAGCAATGTGTGTTGGCTCAAGTTTGAGCCAGATCACGCACAAGGTCGAGCGCTTCGAATGTAGCACAAGGCTCCACGCCCGGCAACGCACCGCCGCGTGGGGAAATCCGGGAGAATCAGACCGTCCTGATACGCAACTCCCGAAGCTGCTCTGGAGAGACCTGGGATGGAGCGTCGGTCAATGGGCATGATCCGCTCTGGGTCTTGGGAAACGCGATCACATCGCGTATCGACGATTCCCCGGCCATCAGCATGACCGTACGGTCCAGCCCGAGGCCGATGCCGCCGTGAGGGGGGATACCATAGTCCATCGCTTCGACCAGGAAGCCGAACTTCGCCTTGATGTCGTCTTCATCGAGCCCTAAAGCGGCGAACACGGCCTCTTGAAGCTGAGGGTCGGAGATGCGAAGCGAGCCACTGCCCAGTTCCACCCCGTTCAAGACCAAGTCGTAGGCGTAGGTACCCAGTTGCAGGGGTTTCTCCGCGAGGTCGCCGAGATCCTGCAGTCGCGGCTTGGTGAACGGGTGGTGTTGCGCTTTGAGACGTTCCTCTCTCTCGTCGTACTCGAACATGGGGAAGTCGACCACCCAGACGAAAGCCCACCCTCTGCGCTCGATACCGAGGCGGGCGGCGAGCGCCAGACGCAATGCGCCCAGGCTGGGCTCCGCGACGGTCTTCTGGTCGGCCACGAACAGTAGGAGATCGCCCGGCCGACCGGTCAGGCGGTCGATCAGGGTCTGCATCTGCGCGGTGGTGACGAACTTCTGCAGAGGTGAGCGCACCCCAGCCTCTTCTATCCAGACCGGGAGCAATCCCTGGGCCCCGTAGACGGCCGCTTCGGCCGACAACTCGTCCACATCCTTGCGGGAGAAGCGCGCTCCACCTTCGGCTTTGATCCCGCGGACCACTCCGCCGGCCGCCACGGTTTCGGCGAACACCCGGAAGTCCATGGCTGAAGCGAGGTCGCTGATGTCGACGATCTCCATGCCGAATCTCAGGTCCGGCTTGTCACTGCCGTACTTGGCCGTGGCGTCGCCATAGGTCATGCGGGGAAACGGTCTGGAAAGCTCCACGCCGAGGGTCTCCTGGAATGCAGCCGCGAACATACCCTCGACGACGTCCTGGATGTCCCGTTCCTCGATGAAGCTCATCTCGATGTCTATTTGAGTATGCTCTGGCTGCCTATCGGCTCGGAGATCTTCGTCGCGGAACGCCCGGGCGATCTGGTAGTAGCGCTCGAAACCGCCGATCATCAGCAGTTGCTTAAAAAGCTGCGGCGATTGGGGCAAAGCGTAGAACTCGCCCGGTCTCAAGCGGCTGGGTACGAGAAAGTCGCGCGCACCTTCTGGCGTGCTCTTGGTGAGGATGGGCGTCTCCACGTCGATGAATCCCTTATCGCCCAAGTAGCGCCGTACGGCCTGCACTACCTGATGCCGCAGGAACATGTTGTGGAACATCCGCGGGCGACGCAGGTCGATGTAGCGGTACTTGAGACGAAGGTTCTCGTCCACATCCACGTCGTCCTCGGGCGGGAACGGCGGCGTGCTGGCCGCCGCCAAGATCTCGAGCTCGTCCACCACGACCTCGATCATTCCAGTGGTTAGATTCGGATTCACCCGCTCGGGAGACCTGGCTACCACAGTCCCGGTAGCGGAAAGGACGTACTCGCTTCTCAGTTCCTGGGCCTGCGCATGCACAGATGGCTTACTTTCCGCCTCGAACACCAGCTGCACCAGCCCACTGCGGTCGCGCAGGTCGACGAAGATCAGCCCGCCATGGTCTCGGCGGCGCTGGACCCAACCGGCTACCTGCACCTTGCGGCCTACGCTGCCCTCGCGGACGTCCCCACACCACTCGTCTCTGTATGCCACAGTCGGTCCTTTACTGTCGTCGTGTTCTCGTCATGATCGCAAGGCGGCAGCGTCTGTCGCAAGGTTGAGCGCATCTTCGCGCGCGAGGAATCTCTCTTCCCCGGACCGTAGGTCGCGCACAGTCACGGCGCTTTCGGCCAGTTCCCGAGAGCCCAGAATGAACGCGTACCGGGCGCCGCTCCTACCGGCCTGCTTCATCTGACCCTTGGGGCTCCTCGCCATGTAGTCCAGGTCGACGACGTGTCCCAGGCCACGCAGCGCGTGGGCCAGCGCGAACACCTCTCCCCTAGCCTCCTCGGCAAAAGCCACGAGATATGCGAACGGAGGCTCCGAGGCAGGGGGCTGCACCCCACAACGACTCAGCGCGAGCAGGATGCGCTCGACACCGGTGCCGAAGCCGACCCCGGGCACTGAGGGGCCGCCTATGGCTTCGACGAGCCCGTCGTACCTTCCGCCCCCTCCCACTCCGGATTGAGCTCCCAGCAGTGACGACTGGAACTCGAAAGTGGTACGGGTGTAGTAGTCCATACCTCGGACCAGCGTATGGTCAGCAATGTAAGACAAGCCCTGTGCGGCCAAGGCGCCCTCGACCCTATGGTGATGCTCGGAGCACGCTTCGCACAGATGATCGGGCAGACGGGGAGCCTCCGCCAGCGCGCCGCGACAAGACGGGATTTTGCAGTCGAAGGCGCGCATCGGGTTGAGCTGGCTCCGTTCGCGGCATTCCTGGCACAGCTCGTTGGAATGCGCAAGCAAGAACTGCCGAAGCGTCTCCGAGTAGCCCGGGCGGCACTCCCCGCAGCCCATCGAGTTGATGCGAAGCTCCAGTCCCCCGAGACCTATCTGACGATAGAGCGAGGCCAGCACGCCGATGACCTCGGCGTCTACCTCCGCCGATGTCGAGCCAAACGCCTCCACACCGAGTTGGTAGTGCTGTCGGTAGCGGCCCGACTGCGGGCTTTCGTATCTGAACATGGGGCTGTGATAGTAGAGCTTCACCGGCTGCGGGAGCGTGTGCATGCCGTGCTCGACGTAGGCGCGGGCCACCGGGGCCGTGCCCTCGGGACGCAGGGTCATGCTTCGCCCCCCGAGGTCTTCGAACGTGTACATTTCTTTGCGCACTATGTCGGTAGACTCCCCGACGCCGCGAGCGAACAGGCGGGTCTCCTCAAAGACCGGC
>MELN01000056.1:61133-74994 GCA_001768675.1 Actinobacteria bacterium RBG_16_64_13
GCCGTAGCGCGCGAAGACGGCCTCCCCCTGGGTGATCACCCAGCGGCGCAGCGCCTGGTGGTCGGGAAGGACGTCATAGGTGCCCTTAGGAGCGGTGATGGGCTCAGCCATGAGCGCTTAGCCCCCCCAAGAAGGGGTTCTGCGCCAGCTCCTCGCCCAGAGTCGTCGACTGCATGTGACCGGGGTGAACGGGAGTCGCGCCGGGGTAGCGCGTCGCCAACTTCTCGACAGACAGCAGAAGCTGTGCGAAGTCGCCGCCCGGGAAGTCCGTCCGTCCCACCGATCGATAGAACAGAAGATCCCCTGGGAAGAGATGCCCGTCGATTTCGAAGGTAATGTCACCCGGGGTGTGTCCGGGGGTCGCGACGACAGAGACCTTGAGCGCCCCAACGGTGATGGAGCTTCCTTCGTCGACGGTCCGGACCGCCTGCGCCTCGAGCGCAGGTATAGGAAAGCCGGTGGCGGAGCACCCCTCGGTGCCTGTCAGCACGGGCGCCACCAGGGCGGAGCAGTAAACAGGAGCTCCCGTGGCCTCGGCCAGACCCTTGACGCCCTCGATGTGGTCGAAATGCCCATGGGTCACGAGGATGGCCTCGAGCGTTAGACCCTCCTTCTCGATCAATCGGGCCAGACGTTCAGGCTCGCCTCCCGGATCGACCGCACAGGCGCGCAGTGATCCGTCCCACACGAGATAGCAGTTGGCTTGTAAAGGCCCTACCGGGGCGCACAGCATGTTCATGACCCCAGATTCTACCAGAGGCTGAGTCGTGGCTGATCATGCCCGTCCGGATGGCGGACCGGCGGGCTGGGTTCAGTGAGGCGTGACTCGGTACGCGTCGTACACGGTGTCGATACGGCGGATCCGCTGCAGCACCGTCTCCAGATAGTCGATCTCCGGCACTTCGAACACGAAGCGGTCTTTGACCATGTTGTTCCGTGCGGTAGTGACCTGGGCGGCGATGATGCTGACGCCGCTCTCGCTCAGCGTACGTGAGATGTCCTCCAGCAGGTGATTGCGATCGTAGGCCTCGATCTGTACCTCCACGCGTAACGGGGCCTTCACCCGCGAGTCCCACACCACGTGGGCAAAGCGTTCGGGGTTCTTCTCGAGGTTCCTCACGTTGGGACAATCGCGCCGGTGGATGGTGATGCCGCGGCCCAACGAGATGTACCCCACGACGTCGTCTCCCGGGACCGGACGGCAGCATTGAGGGAGGCGAATAGCCACGTCGTCGATCCCGTCGACGCGGATGCCGAGATGAGCGGCCGACGGAGTGCCTTTGACCTCTCGTGTCGCCGGTGTGGTGACCGAGAGGACCGCAGGCGCCTCCCCTTCCTTGTTCAGGTTTTGGATGACTCTTTGGACGACGTGCTGAGGGCTGATCTTGCCGGATCCCACCGCGATGAAGAAGTCCTCCTTCTTCGCGTGGTTGGACTCCTTGATCACTTCGGCCAAGAGATCCGAGTTCATCAGTCTTTGCGCCGGCAGACCCTGCTTGCGGAACGCGTCGAGAAGTGCCTCTCGGCCCAGATGCTCCGCGTCCTCGCGCCGCTCCCGGTTGAACCACTGGCGGATCTTGTTGCGCGCGCCGGAGCTCGCCACAAACTGCAGCCAATCGCGCGAGGGCCCTTGAGTCGTCTTGGAGGTAAGTATCTCGACGATATCCCCCGACTGCAGCCTGTACGTGAGGGGTACGATACGATTGTCGACTTTGGCTCCGATGCAGCGGTGGCCCACGTCGGTGTGGATGGCATACGCAAAATCGATAGGCGTGGAACCCGCGGGCAGACTCTTGACTCCTCCCTTGGGCGTGAACACGTACACTTCATCGCGGAACAGATCGATGTGGAGCGATTCCATGAATTCGCCCGCGTCTTTCGTCTCCGACTGCCAGTCCATGATCTGCCGCAGCCACTGCAGCCTCTCCAGGTGCGCGTCGGAGCGCTGGGCCGCCCGCGTGCCCTTCTCCTTGTACATCCAGTGGGCGGCGATGCCGTACTGAGCGGTCTCGTGCATGTCCCGGGTGCGGATCTGGATCTCGAGGGGCTTGCCCTGGGGCCCCATCACCGTGGTATGGAGCGACTGGTACATGTTGAACTTGGGCATGGCTACGTAGTCCTTGAAGCGCCCAGGCAGCGGCTTCCACAAGGAGTGGATGATGCCCAAGGCCGCGTAGCAGTCCTTCACGGAATCGACCAACACGCGGAGCGCGGTGAGGTCGAAGATCTCGTTGAACTCCTTGCCTTTGCGGACCATCTTGTCGTAGATGGAGTAGAAGTGCTTGGTCCGTCCGGCGATCTCGGCCCCAATGTTGACTGCCGACAACTCTCGGCTGAGTATGCCCTTGGCCTCTTCCATGTCGCGCTCGCGGTCGGCGCGACGCTGGGCGACCATCCGTTGGATCTCCGAGTATTTCCGTGGATGAAGCGTGGCGAAGGCGAGGTCTTCCAGCTCCCACCGCACGGACTCGATCCCGAGCCTGTGAGCCAGCGGGGCATAGACTTCAAGTGTCTCCTTCGCCTTCTGGATCTGCTTGTCTTTGCCCAGATAGCCGAGCGTACGCATGTTGTGCAGCCGATCGGCCAGCTTGATGAGGATCACCCGGATGTCCTTGGCCATGGCCACGATCATCTTGCGGATGTTCTCAGCCTGCTCCTCCTCGACGGTGCTGAAGGACATCTGAGACAGTTTGGTGACACCGTCTACAAGTAAGGCCACTTCGTCGCCGAATTGCTCGCGAACGGCGTCGATGGACATCCCCGTGTCTTCGACCACGTCGTGCAAGAGCGCCGCCGCGAGCGTGGCACTGTCGAGCCCTAGTTCGGCGCAGATGGTGGCAGTGCCCAGCGGATGATTGATGTAGGCCTCGCCGCTGGCGCGCAGCTGCGATCGATGCTGGGCGGCGGCCACCTCGAAGGCGCGCGTCACCAGCTCGCGATCAAAGGTCGGGTTGCGCTTCTCGATGGCGCGGAAGAGTTCCTCCAAGGAGGCGCGGTTCTGCTCAACTGCCTCCTCGGGGCTCAGCGGTGGCGCCCCCTTAGGATGCGACGCCGAGCGAGCGGTCTTCACAGGGTCAGACAAAGTCTCGAGCACTCCTCATAGTCTGCCTCCGCCGACGCGTAGGCAGCGGTGTTCCGCGCCTGTAGTTTAGCCCCTCCGGGAGAAAGCCGTTCGACGCCCAGTTCGGCAAGGATGCCTTCCGCTCGGCCGAGGTCGGCGGAGGTGAGCACGACTCCACCCTCGGCCCACCCCATGGCGGCGGCTCTACGGTACATTTCCGCCCGGTCAAGGCCGTCTTCCTCCATCGCCCGATAGAGGCAGACCATGGCAAAACGCGGATGCACCAGGTAGCGCAGCAGTTGCGTGGTCGCCTGCCGCTCATCGTCGCCGTAGCAGAGATGGATGCTTACCTCCGGGCGCGCGGCTTGGCTCAAGACAAGCAGATGTTCCGGCCGGAAGGGAGGATCGAGAACGATCACGTGGTCCCGGGGACCCACGAGTTCCGTCAGGTCGTTTACGGCGTCCCACTCCAGCGTTACCACACGGGCCGACGCCAGGCGGGTCTTGTCGGCGAGCATGCAACCTCGTCCCAGACAAGCCGTGTCTCCGCAGAGGTCAGTCACAGGCATATGGCTCTCCATGGCCGACATCGAGTGAGCGACGGAACAGCAGAGCATGACGGTCCGCTCCCCCGTGGCGAGCACCTGGGCGACTGCGCTCCAGCGAGCTCGGTGACCTCGCAAGTCGTGCGTGGCGGGCAATCTCGGAGACCCCGCGGACTTCGCACAAGCCGTGTCGGCTGCACTTGCTCCACCGGCCTCCACGGGATCGAGAAGGTCGCAGTCGCCGCAAGCGCCGGCGATGCGACCTTCGTTCGTGGCGGAGGATCCGATCCGTTCGAGGAGGAACTCCGGACGCAAGGTGCCCTGCCACTCGTCGACCCTGAACTGGGCACCAAGGACTCGTCCACAGGGCTCGTCGCGTAGCATCGAGTTGGAGTCACCCATGCCGAAGCCGATGCCGCGCACCCTCACGCCATCGACCTCGACGGAGCAGCGTAAATGGGCTCCGTTGCGGGTAGTCTCGGGTTGCTGTATACACGCATCCAGGAGGAGTAGTCGTGGTCTCGGGTTCCCTGTCCCGAAGGGACCCAACGAGGCCAGTGCGAGGGCCGTGTCGGCGCTGACATCTTCCCCCCGCAGTACGGCATCGGCCTGGTATGCCGGAAGGAAGTCGGACTCTGTGAGAAGGGCTCCGGCATGCTCCTCCATCGCCAGGCGGAATTCCTCCACTCGCTCCGCCGCAAGCGTGAGGCCGACCGCCTGCTTGTGTCCCCCGTACACCGTAAGGTGAGAGGAGCATGCATTGAGCCCCGCCATGAGGTCGTATGTCCCGAGGCTTCGCCCTGATCCCTTCGCGACTCCCTCGCGTATGCCCAACAGGATGGCCGGACGGTGATAGCGTTCGACCAGTCTTGCTGCCACTATCCCCACGACACCTTCGTGCCAGGATGGCCCGGCGAGCACTATCGCGGGAGGTAGCTGGGCAAAGGCATCCACACGAGCGACGGCTTCGTTCAGAATCTGCCGCTCCATGTCCTGACGCTCTCCGTTCAGCTCGTGCAGCGTCGCGGCCAGGGACCGCGCCTCCTGCTCATCCTCAGTGAGCAGCAGACGCAAAGGCGGCGCGGGATCGGCCAGGCGCCCGGCTGCGTTGAGACGGGGAGCCAAACGGAAAGCCACCGTACCGGAGTCGGCGATACCCGTGCACGCTGCCACCGAGGCAAGCGCACGCACGCCGACGCGCTGCCCAATGCCGACCAGTTTGAGTCCTTCCCGAACGTAGTAGCGGTTCTCTCCTCTGAGCGGCGCCAGGTCGGCGACGGTGCCGATCGCCACCAGGTCGAGCAGGCCATGGAGTTGCGGAGGAAGCACGTGACGGTCCGAAGCGGACAGCGCCACGTGAAGCCCGTGTAGAAGTTTGAGCGCCAGGCCGACTCCGCAGAGATCACCATGCGGATAGTCTCCCACCACCTCGTGGATCAGGTGACATTCCGGCAAGCGGGGTCCTGGTTGATGGTGGTCGACGACGATCACCTCTAGCCCCCGTGCCCTGGCCAAAGCCACTTCGTCCGGGTAGTTGACGCCGCAGTCCACTGTGATCAACAGCGCCGGCCCCCCCGCGGCTATGGCTTCCACAGCCCCGCGTGAAAGACCATAGCCTTCGTTGAAGCGGTTGGGGAGATACCACTCAGCCTCGATGCCCAGATCTCGGAGCCCGAGGATCACGAGGGCGGTGGCGGTGATGCCATCGGCGTCGTAGTCCCCGTGGACGACGACTCTACGGCGCTGCGAGATAGCGTCGGACAGCGCCCGAACAGCCGCGTCCATGTCTCCGAACAGGAAAGGATCGGGAAGCGGGTAGGAGCAGTCAAGGAACATGCGCGCCTCGTCCGGGTCTACGATGCCTCGACCAGCCAAGACCGTGGCAGCCACCAGTGGCAACCCGAGCGCCTCGGCCAACTTCTGGGCCTTCTGCCATGGATAAGGGTTGACCACCCAGAAGGGCTGGCGGTTGATAGCGGTAGTGCTCATGTCCCCAACACTATAGCGAGCGCATCGGACGGTGTGGACCGCCTCGCTCGGGCGTCACAGCCTCCCCGAGCGGATGATGGCGTATATCAGCCAGGCACCGAAGAACAGGGAACCGGCGAAGCCCGGGAGACCCCAGACCGAAAGGCCGGCAACGTGAGGTCCACCATCCACAAGGATAACGACTGCTGTGCTGGTCACGCCAAGAGCAATGCTCACCAGGGCGACCACCAGCCGGTTGGTGATGACATCAAGCCGGTGGATCACATTCTCCAACCCCACATGCCGGTGCTTGATCTCCAATTCCCCCGCGCGGAGTTCCTCCAGCAGGTCGTGTAGCTGCAGCGGGTACTCGCTGAACACCTGCGCGTATTCGGCTGCGTATCGCTGGATACGCCGCGGGATCCTCCGGGGGTCCACGAGTCTCCTCTTCAGCTCCCCGCTGAACTGCCGCGCGACCTCGAACAGATTGAGATCGGGATAGAGTTGACTCACTACGCCGTTCAAGGTCAAGACGGCCTTGTCAAGGACAAGGAATCTGCTGGGCAGATGCAGTCGCAAGGAATAGATGATGTCGAGGATCTGGTGAAGGACGGCGCGCGCGTCTATGCCGCCCAAGGAGGCTCCAAAGTAGCGACTGAAGGCTTCTTCGACGGCTTCCGTCACGGCTCCGTCCACAGAAGGAGCCCACTGTACCCCCAGACGCTTCAACGATCGTTTCACGCCGGGGATATCGGACTGGACGACATGCAAGAACAGCTTCGTGCCCTCCTCCAGGTCGTCGGCCCTTAGAAGGGCGACAATGCCGAAGTCGAGCAGTCCGATCCTTCCCTCTCCCAGGTACACGATGTTGGCCGGATGAGGATCACCATGGACAAAGCCGTCTCGGAACATCTGCTTGAACCAGCAGGTCGAAATGAGCTGCGCCAGGTCTCTTCTTTCCTCCATCGGAAGATCTTGGATCTCGGAGTGGTTGAGCGTAGGTCCGTCGAGCCGCTCCATGGTGAGGACTCGCCTGCTGCAATAGCGTTCATGGACCTGGGGGATCCACACTGCTTCGTCATCGACGAAATTGGCGGCGAAGCGCATGGCGTTGCGCGCCTCGAGACCGTAGTCCAGCTCGCGGCCGATCGAGCGCGAGAACTCCTCGACGACTTCAACGGCGGAGAACCCAGCCCCGATATGGCCTTCGATCATCTCCGCGAATTGGTGCAGAAGATCGACGTCCCTGTGGATCTGTCGCGCCGCGTCGGGCCGTTGCACCTTGACCACGACCCGTTCCCCGCCGGGGAGCACCGCCCCATGGACCTGCCCGATGGAAGCTGAGGCCAGCGGCTGAGTCTCGAAGCTCTCGAACGCCCGAGCCAACGTTAGACCCAGGTCTTCCTGGATGACTTGTTCCACGGTCGAGAACTCGAAAGGCGAAACGCTATCCTGCAACTTGACAAGCTCGTGGACTATGTCCGCTGGCACGATGTCAGGCCGGGTACTGAGGAGTTGGCCGAACTTGACGAAGGTCGGGCCGAGCTCGTCCAACATCTCACGGATGTGCCGCCCGCGCTGAGCGTGGGGCGGCGGGTGCTTCTTACGCCTCCACGGCAGAACCGGGAAGAGCCTATGACGTTCGAAGAAGTACCCGAAGCCGTGACGGACCGCGACCTCGGTGATCTCTCTCATCCGCTCGAAATTGCGGACGCGGGTTATGAAGCTCGGATGCCTAACCTGTACTGGCGGCAAGACCACCCCCTGAGCGACCATGATCCGCAGACGCATCCCCCCGCCGACACGCCCAGCGCGGCAAGGCGCGTGGAAGACAACTCCGGTGGGACTGGCGGTTACTCCCCAGGCGGCCCGCTGGCCGCGCCCCCACCAACGCCGGCATCGGCCGCCGACTCGAGGAGTTGCACGCGATGCTCCAGTTGCCGAAGGCGGAATTCGACGTCTTCCGACTGCCGCTTTGTTGTCAATCCGAGATCGCGATACGCGCCCTGAAGCGACGAATCAGCCTTGCGAAGCACGGAACGAGCCTCTTCCCGACTCCGGCTGACGAGACGCTCCACGACCTCGCGGCCCTCGTCAGAGTTGAGCTGGCCCCGACGCACGAGTTCTTCCACCAGTTCCTGCACACGGTCCTTAGTGAGCGCGGCCGCCCCCATGCCGGCAAGAAACGTCCGCTCGATGAGATCCCGGACGTTCTGGGCGGTGGTGCTCCGCGCTTCGTCGGCTGTGGTGTTCTCAGCCTCGTTGGTCATAGCGTCCTCCTCTTCAGCGAGATGTCCGCTTTGCGCCTTTTGCTGCTGGTCGCTTGCTGGAGGTCTTCCCCTTGGTGGTCTTGCGCGAAACGCGCGGCTGAACCGCTTGACCGGCGCCAGGCTTCGGCGTTCCGGCCGTCTTGCCAAAGGCTCCTTTGCCGGCGGCATTCTCGCCGTCCGAGCCGAGGACCGATGATCCAAGCACTATTTCGCCACCCGAACCGGCGGCCACCACCCGCTTGCGGTAGCGAGGCTCCCGCTCCTTCCAGACCACGGCCAACGGCGTCGCCACAAAGAAGGAGGAGTACGTTCCTGTTACGACCCCGATGGTCAGCGCGAACGCAAAGTCCTTGAGCGTTGGGCCGCCGAAGACGAGTATGGCCACCAACGGGAGCAAGAGACATACCGTGGTGTTTATGGAACGGACCATGGTCTGGGCGATAGACAGGTCGGCCATGTCCCCGTAGGTCTCTTTCTTCATGAAGTGCGTGTTCTCACGCATGCGGTCGAAGACGATGATGGTGTCGTGAACCGAATACCCCAAGATCGTCAGGATCGCCGCGATCGTGGCCGACGTCACCAGCCGGTTGCTGGCCGCGTAGATTCCCAGGGTCAGACCGACGTCGTGAATGAGGGCGACGATGGCCGGGATGGCGAACTTGAACTCGAACCGGAAAGTCAGATAGCCAATGATCGCGATGACAGCGATGGCCACAGCAAGGAATGCCCGGTTAGTGGTCTCCTTGCCGAAGCTCGCTCCGACCTCCTCGACACTCTTGGAATCTGCCTTCACCGTGAACCGGCTGTTCAGCTCGCTTTCCACCTGCTGCTGCTGGTCGGCGGTCATCTCCTCAGCCGTGATCATGAATGAGTTGGCGCCGCTCGCGCCTACCACGGATTGCACCACCGGGTCTTGCACACCTAGGCCGGTCACAAGAGAACGAACCTCGTCGACCGTGGCCGGCTGCTCCAGGCCTATCTGCATCCGCACGCCGCCGCGGAAGTCGATGCCCAGATCGAGCCTCACGAGGAACACGAAGACTATGGCGAAAACGGTCACCGCCGACAACGAAAGCAGGAACCACCATTTGTAGCGCATGAAGGGGATGACTCTCACAACCGACCCCCTTCATTCACCGGTAGAGATTTCTCTCTGGTCACGTGCAAGCCAAGCAACCTCAAGTTGCGGAACGGCCTCCATCCACTGAGAAGAATCAGGATCGACCGAGTGACCAGCACTGCCGTGAACATGGAAAGCGCAACCCCGACGCCCAGCGTGAGGGCAAAGCCCTTGATGCCGCCGCTGGCAGCCCAAAACAGAATGATCGCGGTGATGATCGTCGTCATGTTGCAGTCGAACACCGCGCGGAAGGCCTTTCTGAACCCGGCGCTCGTCGCGGCTCCGACCGTCTTGCCGGAGCGCACCTCGTCCCGCATCCGGGCGAAGATGAGCACATTGGCGTCGACCGCCATGCCCAAGGTGAGGATCATGCCGGCGATGCCCGGCAGAGTCATGGTCACCCCGATGCCGTTAAGGATGCCCAGGAACAACACGGTGTAGATGATCAAGGCGAGACTCGCGATCAGGCCGAGTAGGCGGTAGTAGACCACCATGAAGACCATGATCAAGAGCAGCCCTATCGCCCCGGCCATAAGGGCCTGGTTGAGGGCCGATTTGCCCAGAACGGCGCCTACCGTGTTCTGACTGACTGAGGTAAGCTCGACCGGCAGAGCACCGGTCTGCAACACGAGGGCCAGGTTCTTCGCGTCGTCCAGAGAGAACTTCCCGGTTATCTCCGCGTTCCCGCCGCTGATCTGCTCAAGCACGCGTGGTGCCGACTCCACCTCGCCATCGAGGACGATGGCGAGCAGTTCATACTGCCCCGTGATCTTGTACGTATCGGCGAGGCGCCCGGTGATCTCGGCGAACAACGTGGCGCCCTCGCTCTCGAACTGCATGTCCACCTTGGGGTTGTTGTTCTGATCGAAGCCGGTCTGCGCGTCCTTGAGCATCGCGCCGGTGAGCTCGGGGGCCTTGGTGACCAGGAACCACTGGTCGCTGGAGGCGCCTCCCGAATCGACACCCCAATGGACCACCGCGTGGTATCCCTCTAGCGCGTCGAGAGCCGCCTCCGAATCAACATTAGCGGCGGCTAGGGCTTCCGCCTCGCTCTTGTATGGGGTACCGAAGTCGCTTACCTCGTGAAATTCGAGAACCGCGGTCTTGCCGATGATCTTCAGCGCCTCCTCGGGGTTGTCGATGCCCGGCAGTTGGACGCTGATCTTGTCCTGACCTTGGGTCTGGATCTCGGGCTCGGCAACACCTAGCTTGTTCACCCTGTTCTGGATGATAGTCACCGCTCGGTCTATGTCGTTGGTCGAGGTACCCTCGGGCGCCTGAAGTATCACTGCCAGGCCACCCTGTAGATCCAGGCCGAGGTTCGTCTTCGACAGCGGGAACGCGAAGTAGGCAGCGATACCTAGAAGTATCGCCACAAGCACGAGTATCCCGGCGTCACGCTGTATTCTGGACAAGGGCGCACCTTCCTCAGGAACGGTTCTCTAGCGAGTCTGTGGGCCGCTCAGGCCCCACCCCCGCGGCCACAAGGCACGAGGATAGGTCACTGCACGGTCACTGTCAACGAACCCCAGTGTAACCTGGGCTTCCGGTCAACCGATCACGAAATGCCTGCGGTTCGGACTACCGGCTACTATTTGGTGGAATCCTCGTCTGCCTCGTCGCCGGCTTCCACACCGAACTCGTCTGCCGTGGCTTCCTCGATCTCGGTAGAACCCCGCCGGCCGCGCGTCGTTGCCGTGCCTTCCGGGGCTACGGCCCTCGCCTCGGCACCCTCTCTGATGATCTCCGCGACGGCGCGCCGGGCGATCTTCATGTTGACGCCCTTGGCAACTTCGATGACCACGAGGTTGTCGTCGACCCGCTTGACCTTGCCGTATATGCCGGCTGCCGTCACGATCGTGTCGCCCTTCTTGAGCGAAGACAGCAACGCCGCATGCGCTCTCCGCTGCCTCTGCTGCGGCCGGATAGCCATGAAGTAGAAGATGCCGATGAACGCAACGACGTAGATGATCAGGTAATACGAGCTCAAACCGCCCTCCTTCGGAAGAACCACCCGCCTGATAGCGGGCGGATGCGGACTCTGTGTACGCGACCGATTATGTTATCACGACCCGCCCTCACCGCTGCGAAACACCGAAAAGCGCCCGCCGACGATCGCCTCGCGGGCCCGGGCCACCAACCGCGTCAAGAAGCACAGGTTGTGCTCCGTCAGAAGCATCAAGCCCAGGATCTCCTTCTGCATGACGAAATGCCTGATCGCTCCCCGCGAGAAGCCGGCGCACGCCGTGCAAGGACACCCCTCTTCCAGCGGAGCCGTCGACAGTGCATGCTCGGCGTTTCGCAGGTTCAAGCGTCCCGTGACTGTGAAGGCGGTGCCCATACGGGCGGTCCGAGTTGGCAGCACGCAGTCGAAGATGTCGACGCCGCGCGCGATCACCTCTACCAGACCCTCTGGGTCACCGATGCCCATGAAGTAGCGGAGCCGGTCTGGGGGAAGAACCGACGTGGTCAGCCCGGTGGTGTCCAGCATAGCCTCACGGTCTTCACCCACCGTCAGGCCGCCGATCGCGTACCCCGGAAAACCGATCCCGACGAGTCGCTCGGCGCTTTCGCGCCGCAGGTCCGGTAGCACTCCCCCTTGCGCGATCCCGAGGAGCATCTGCGGGCCGTCTGACCCCTCCCCGCCTCGGGCCAGGTGCGCCCGCTTGCAGCGCGCCGCCCATTCGAGCGTGCGCTTCACGGCGGCATCTACCTCGGTCGCGGTCGCCGTCCCCGGTGGGCACTGATCCAAGCACATGACCATATCCGCCCCTAGGGCAGCCTGCTCGGCCATGGCACGCTCGGGGCTGAAGACATGCTTCGAGCCGTCGTAGATGGAGCGGAACTCGACCCCCGAGTCGTCGATACGAGCCGTCGCCCTCAGGCTGAAGACCTGGTATCCGCCGCTGTCGGTGAGGATCGGGCCGTCCCATTGCATGAACTCGTGAAGCCCGCCCAGCCTCCGGACGGTCTCGCTGCCCGGCCGCAGAGCGAGGTGATACGTGTTGGCGAGGATGATCTGCGCCCCTACCGCCCGCAGACGCTCGGGGGCGATGGCCTTGACGGTCCCCTTGGTCCCCACGGGCATGAAGCAAGGGGTCTGCACGGTGCCACGCGGCGTTTCCAGCAGTCCTGCTCGGGCGGCCCCGTCACACGCGACGACGGAAAACGGGAAGTCGGGGAGTCCATCAAGGGTGTTCACGCCCGCCCCCCTCGATGAGCATGGCGTCACCAAAGCTGAAGAACCGATACCTCATGGCGATAGCCTCCGCGTAGGCTTCGCGCAGCCGCTCGGCCCCGGCGAAGGCCATGGTCAGAGCGAGAACGCTGCTCCGTGGCAGGTGCAGGTTGGTGAGCAGGACATCGACCGCCCGAAATCGGTGGCCGGGAGTGATGAAGATGTCGGTGGAGCCGGTGATCGGGCCCTCCACATGTGCGGTGGGCACACCCTTCTGCGCCAACGTTTCGAGCACGCGCGCGGCCGTGGTGCCGACCGCCACCAGACGGCCGTCACTGCCGAGGGCCTCTCGTACGATATTCAGGTTCTCGGACGAGACAGAGTAGGTCTCGCGATGGATGCGATGCTCCTCCACCACGGCCTCCCGGATGGGTTGAAACGTGTCGAGCCCAACGTGCAGGGTCACGTACGCCGCTTTCACGCCGGCCTCCCGCAGGGAGTGAAGAAGATGTGGCGTGAAATGCAGACCAGCCGTGGGAGCCGCCGCCGACCCAAGGACCGAAGCGTACACGGTCTGATACGCCGACGGTTCGTCAGGATAGGTCTTGATGTAGGGAGGTAATGGTAGACGCCCGTACGCTTCCATAGTCTCCACCAACGAGCAACCGGGAGGCGCGATCACCAGCCACCGTCCTTCGCCGAGATGAGCGAGCAGTTGCAACCGCTCCCCACCCGGCAACAACAACTCTCCACCGCTTCGGAGGCGATGTGACGGCCTGGCCAAGACCTCCCAGCACTCGCTCTCCGGTCTCTTCGTCCCGAGTGTGCCGTCGGCATCCGCTCCCGGTCGCAGGAACAAGAGCTCCACGGCTCCTCCACTGGGCTTCTGCGCCTGGACGCGCGCCTGAAGCACCCGGGAGTCGTTGAACACCACCGTGTCGCCTCGGCCGAGTAGACGTGGCAGATCCGCGAAGACCAGATGACGCCGCTCTCCTCCCTCAGCGAGGTGCATGAGGCGGCACGAGTCTCGCGGCTCGACAGGTTGCTGGGCGATCAGCTCCCGCGGGATGGCGAAGTCGAGTTCCTCCAGACGCACTTCAGTCGAGCCCTTCCACCGCATCTCGGTAGCGCTCCCATTCCGAGACCACGCACCCGCAGTACTTCTGCCGGTAGATCCCCCATTCTCTGCTGAGACGCCTGGATTCCCCGTACAGAGAGCGCAAGTCTTCATACAGGAATTCGACTCCGTGACGCTCCGCGGCGGCCTCACCACAGGCGAGGATGCCGGCGTGGTCCTGCCAGGGGCTGATGGACAGGCTCGTTGAGAAGGCGTCGCACCCCCTGGCTGCAGCCTCAGCCGCGGTCCGATCGAGGCGCTGATCGATGCACCGGCTGCAACGCGAGTCCCCGCCGCCACCCACCGCCGCGAACCAAGCTTCGGGATCGTAGGCGAGATCTTCCACCAGCTCGATGCCGACGTGCGCGGCCACCTCCCGGCTGCCCACAAGGCGGCGGCGGAATTCGAGCAGGGGATGGATATTGGGGTTATAGAACAAGCCCAAGACCTGTCCGGCTCTCTCTTTCCACCAGGGCACCGCCCCGGAGGCGCACGGACCGCAACACACGTGAAGGAGAAGCTTCATCCCGATGGCGCCCGCCGCAGACTACTGGAACAACGTGCCGGGCTGGGCGGGCTGGACGCCCGCGGGCGGAACCGCC
>MELN01000056.1:75012-79963 GCA_001768675.1 Actinobacteria bacterium RBG_16_64_13
AGCACGCGACCGCGTGGAGTCCGCATCAGGAACCCACGCTGGAGGAGAAACGGCTCGTAGACGTCTTCGATGGTGTCGGCCTCTTCGCCGATGGCCACAGCCAATGTCGATAAGCCCACGGGCCCGCCGTCGAACTTCTGGAGGATCAAGTTGAGGATCTCCCGATCGACCCTGTCGAGTCCCTCGTCGTCGACTTCGAACAGTCGCAGGGCCTCCAGGGCGATGCCGCCGGTTATGTCCCCCTGGTGCCGGACCTGGGCGTAGTCGCGCACCCGGCGCAACAGCCGGTTGGCGATGCGAGGCGTGCCGCGTGACCGCAGCGCGATCTCTCCGGTGCCTTCTTGATCGATGGCGACTCCTAGTATCTCCGCCGAGCGCGCGACGATATGCGCCAGGTCGTCCACCGAGTAATAGTCGAGGCGATGTGAGAACCCGAAGCGGTCGCGAAGAGGCGTGGTGATGAGGCCGGTTCGCGTCGTCGCGCCGATAAGCGTGAAGCGCTGGAGCTCCAGACGGATGGTGCGCGCGCTTGGTCCCTGGCCGATGACGATGTCGATCTCGAAATCCTCCATCGCCGGGTACAAGATCTCCTCGATGGAGCGGTTGAGACGGTGGATCTCGTCTATGAAGAGGACGTCTCCCTCCTGGAGATGGGTGAGGATGGCCGCCATGTCCGCCTTGCGCTCCAACGCCGGCCCCGACGTGGTGACGATGTTCACCCTCATCTCGAGCGCGATGATATTGGCGAGAGTCGTCTTCCCCAGGCCCGGAGGGCCCGCCAGAAGCACGTGATCCAGTGGTTCCCCGCGCGAGGTGGCCGCCTCGATGAAGATCTGCAACTGCTCGCGAAGCACCGGCTGACCCACGAATGCGCGGAGCGACCGCGGGCGCAGCGTGCGCTCGAGCTCCAGCTCCTGAGGGGTCTCCTCGGGATCGGCTAGCCGTTCTTCATCATCCACCGCGTTCTCCTCTAACAAACCGCCGGAATCCCCCACGCTCATCGCGCGAGAGCCCGCCGGACGAGGTCTTCCACCGGCAAGCCCGCGTCTAGTGTGGAGAGAAGTCTATCCGCCTCCTGCACGCTGAAGCCCAGCTCTACCAGCGCCGCCCTAGCCAACGGCACCGTACCCTCGTCGAGGGGCGCCGCACCAGGGCCCGCACTTCCGACGCTGACGCCGAGGTCACCCATCTTCTCCCTCAGCTCCAGGATGATCCGCTCCGCCGTCTTCCTGCCGATACCGGGCACCGAGGAGAACAACGCCACGTCGCCGGCGGCCAGGGCCCTCTTGAGGTCCGCCGGCCGGCGGCACGAGAGGGCGGCCAGGGCCAATCTCGGCCCTATCTTGCTGACGCCGAGAAACAAGCGGAACAGCTCGCGCTCCTCCTCTGTGGAGAAGCCAAACAGCTGGAGAGCCTCTTCTCGCACGTGCAGATGCGTGAACAGTGTCGCGTTCCCACCGACTGAGGCCACGTCGCCCAGAGTGACCGCCGAAACCTCCAGCAGGAAGCCAACGCCGCCCACATCGAGGACCACACCCTCCCCCGTTCTCGCCGCCACCGTGCCTGTCAGGCGCTCGATCACCCCGTGGTCCGCCTTGCGAGCGCTGAAGCCTGGCTACGTTTCACTCTCTCGTGGAGCGCCGAGCTGTTCGCATGGCAGATGGCCACACCAAGCGCATCGGCGGCGTGGTCGGGCCGAGGGACCTCGGACAAGGCCAGGAGGGCGCGCACCATCTCCATCACCTGTTCCTTCCCGGCCTTACCGTAGCCGACCACGGCCTGTTTGACCTGAAGCGGCGTGTACTCAAAGACCTGGCACCCCGCCTGCGAGCAGGCGAGAAGCGTCACTCCGCGCGCGTGGCCGACAGCCAGCGCCGAGCGGACGTTGGTGTTAAAGAAGAGGGATTCCACCGCGGTGGCGTCCGGCCGGTGCTTCCGCAGAACATCCGCCACACCCGCGAAAATGATCTCCAAGCGTTTCTCCAGAGGCATCCCCGCCGGCGTCTCGACGACCCCGTACTCCACGGCGCGTAGCCGGTTGCCTTGGACCGAAATGACCCCGAAGCCGGTAGAGGCCGTCCCTGGGTCGACCCCCAGAATGATCCGGCCAGCCACCTCGTTCATGCCGAAGAACTCGCTCTCACCCCGCCAGAGACTCCATGACCTCGTCGGGGATATCGAAGTTGGCGAACACCTCTTGAACGTCGTCGTTGTCTTCGAGCGCGTCAAGGAGCCTCAGCGTCCTGCGGGCGTCGGCCTCGTCGAGCGCGACCGTGTTCTTGGGGATCATCGTGAGTTCGGCCGAGCTGAACTTGATGCCGGCCTTCTCCAGGTTAGAGCGTACGGTCATGAAGTCGGCGACCTCACAGCGGATCTCGAACATGTCGCCTTGGGCCAGCACGTCCTCCGCGCCCGCTTCGATGGCGGCCATCATCAGCTCTTCCTCATCGCGGCCGGCGGCCTCGACGAAGATCACGCCTTTGCGCTCGAACATCCAGCTCACGGAACCGTCGGTGCCCAACTTCCCCCCGACCCGGTCGAAGATGTAGCGGACATCCGCGGCCGTCCGGTTCTTGTTGTCGGTGAGCGCTGTGACGTAGACGGCGACCCCGTTCGGTCCGTAGCCTTCATAGGTGAGGTGCTGGTATGTGTCCGCGTCGGAGCCAGCACCGCTTCCCTTCTTGATCGCACGATCGATGTTGTCGTGCGGCATGTTGGCGTCTTTTGCCTTGACGATAGCCTGAGCCAAGGTGGCGTTGTGATCGGGATCGCCGCCACCTTCACGAGCCGCGACGGTGATCGCGCGGGCGAGTTTGCCGAACAGGTTCCCTCTCTTTGCGTCGACCAGCGCCTTCTTGTGCTTGATCCCCGCCCACTTGGAATGCCCCGACATTTCACAGACCTCCGCTCGGGCATAAGCCCCGTTTCACCCTCTTAGCATGCCACAGAGTTTAGCCGAGGGCTCAGACGCCTTCAACGCGATGCCCAGCGTCGAATCGCTAGCGCAACCAGCCGGACTCGGCGGCCCTATCGCGGACCACCCTCACTCGCGAATCGTACAGGTCGCGGTCCTGGCTGTAGATCGCCGCGCCAAGGGCGCCCACAAGCCCGACCGCACCTACCACCGAGTGGGCGAAGAAGGTCGAGTCGATGTCGGCATAGAGCGTGACGCTGCCTTTGTCGGCCAGTTCCGACAGGGAATTGTCGGTGATGATGATCACGTTCGCTCCCTGGGCCACCGCTTTCTCCACAAAAGAGATGGTTACGGAATGCGCACGGCGAAAACCGATGGCCACGAGAACGTCTCCCGGGCCAAGGCGGCAAAGGCGGGCTACGTTCGCCTCGTTGCCGTCGGTAGCGGCCACACAGGGAATGCCCAGCAATTCAAGGAGGTACGAAGCCCGGTCCGCGACAACAGCCGCCTCGTGCAGGCCTATCACCAGGACCTGCGGGGCGGCTGTCAGCATCTGCACGGCCCGGTTGAAGCGGTCAAGAGTGTTCTTGCTGATGGTTTCTTCGAGGCTAACCGAGTCGGTCTTGAGCGACCGGGTGAGGACGTCCTCCTCGATGGAGAACCCGAGTTGGTCTTCGTGGACCACGGAGCGCGCCGTAGCCCCCAGGCGGTGCTCCTCTCGCGCAGCCTTCTGAAGCTCAGGATAACCGTTGAATCCGAGCGACTGTGCAAAACGAACTACAGTAGAACTTGAGGTATTGCCCTTCTGCCCAAGCTCTTCCGCGCTGAGGTATCCCACCTCTTCGAGGTGGTCGATGATATAGCGTGCAATGGCCTTCTGAGAGCGGGAAAAGGTCTCGAACCCTTCCCGCAACAGATCGCTAACTCGCCGTGGCCTGGCGTCGTCCAACTCCCCTCCAGCAAGGCTGAAAGTTGCATGTACTCAATTATACAACATTCATTGCAGTCATCCTTCACTGGGTCATCGGACAACATCAAGCCTTCCTTTAGGAATGCACTAGCCAACGCTCTTGCGAGCTGCCCGGGCCCCCAAACAGATCCGGCGGCCCTGAGGCCGCCGGATGATGTCTCTGTCTGTGACGGCTCCCAGGAAGCCCGCTTTCTTCTAGGACTCTCCAGCTTTGCGAGCCTTGGCCTCGGCCACGATCTTGTCGACCAGGTGGGAGGGCACTTCCTCGTAATGATCGAACTCGAGCGTGAAAGAGCCCCGACCGGCGGTCATGGACCGCAACTGCGGCGCGTAGGTGAGCATCTCGGCTAGTGGCACCTGGGCTTTGATGACATGCATCTCCCCCATGGTCTCACTGCCTTGGGGCCTGCCGCGCCGGCTCGAGAGGTCGCCCATGATGTCTCCCATGTTCTCCTCGGGAGCTGTGACCGCGACATTCATGACCGGCTCCAGAAGAACCGGCATGGCCTCGGTCATGGCCTTGTTCCAGGCCAAGCCTCCCGCCAGCCTGAAGGCCAATTCCGACGAGTCGACAGTATGGTACGAACCATCGGTGAGCTTGACCTTCACGTCCACCACGGGGTAGCCGGCCACCACGCCACGCTCCATGCCGTCAAGGATGCCTTTCTCCACCGCCGGGATGAAGTTTCGGGGGATGGAGCCACCGAAGATGGCATCTTCAAAGCTGTATCCTTCGCCCCGGGGTCTCGGTTCGACCTCGATCCAGCAGTCGCCGAACTGACCACGGCCTCCGGTCTGCTTCTTGTGCCGGCCCTGGGCGTGAGCTTTCTTGCGGATGGTTTCGCGGTAGGGCACTTGCGGCGGATGCAGATCGACCTCCACTCCGAAACGACGCTTCAGTTTGTCGAGGATCACTTCCACGTGCACCTGGCTCGTGCCGGAAATGAGCATCTCCTTGGTCTGGGCATCAAAGCGCAGCTCCATGGCCGGATCCTCTTCGGCCAAACGCTTGAGACCGTTGCTCACCTTCTCCTCGTCTCCACGCGTCTTGGGAGTGATCGCGAACG
>MELN01000056.1:79986-80270 GCA_001768675.1 Actinobacteria bacterium RBG_16_64_13
TACCGCGGCAGACGAACCGGGTGCGCCGGGTCGGAGAGGGTGTCGCCCGTGCCCGTCTCTTTCAGCTTGGCCAGGGCGACGATGTCACCGGCGGCTGCTTCCTCGATAGCCTTGGTCTCTTTGCCCTGCATTAGGAGAATGTTGCCGGTGCGTTCTTTCTCCCCGGTCCGATCGTTGAGCAGCTGCGTGTCGGTGGCGATCTTGCCGGAGAAGAGTCGGGCCAGGTTCACCCGGCCGGAGAACTGATCGTAGATGGTCTTGAAGACGAAGAGGGCGGCCGGTGC
>MELN01000057.1:0-6884 GCA_001768675.1 Actinobacteria bacterium RBG_16_64_13
GGCGACGGTCCCCATCTCGCGGATATGGGGGGAGGCCGTTTTGGCCGCCGCTTCGGCCAGCGCGGGATAGTCCTTCTGCACAGTCTCGTCGGCGACGGTCCCCATCTCGCGGATATGGGGGGAGGCCGTTTTGGCCGCCGCTTCGGCCAGCGCGGGATAGTCCTTCTGCACAGTCTCGTCTTTGGCCAGGTCCTCCAGCCTGGTCAGCGCACCGACCTGCAACGCGCCGCCGTCCTGCCGGATGTAGTCGAGACCCGGGATGTTCTTGATGTTGACGAGGATCTCTGGGTATCCGTCCTCCGGCAGGATGCCGTCCTTCATCTCGCCCAGGAGATCGGTACCGCCGGCGATGATGCGCGCCTTGCCGCCGGATCCCCGCAGGATGGAGGTGGCCTCTTCTACCGACTCGGCGCTTACGTGTTTGAACGTCCTCATGACTAGGCCTTTCCCAGCGCTTTGAGCACCCGGTCGGGTGTGATGGGAAAGCCCTCCACCCAGGTACCGATGGCATTGTGGACCGCAGGGCTGATAAGCGCCGGCACCACGGTAGCGACGTCCTCTCCTATGCCGACCGTGCCGTAAGGACCATAGCCCATCCCCGATTCCACCAGGATGGTCTCGACCTCGCCGACGTCCATCAGCGTGGGTATCTTGTAGTTGAGGAGGTTACCGTTGAGCATGATGCCGGTACGCTGGTCGTAGACCACTTCCTCGGTGCGACCCCGGCCGACGCCCATGATGGCGCCGCCGTACGCCTGGCCCTCACACCCGTCCCAGTTGATCACTTTGCCGACGTCGTTGACGGTGACCACCTTGATCACGTCCACCTCGCCCGTCTCGGGGTCCACCTCCACCTCCATGAAGTGGGCCTGCCGGCAGAACCGGAGCCGCACTCCCAGATAGGTGCCCCGCTGCACCTGCCACCCGTGCTCGAACATTGGAGGCGTGAAGCGGATGGGATAGTCGAGGCCTTCTTTACCGGCCAGGATAGGCTCGCCCACAGGCGACATCAGCGGTCCCTGCGCCCCCGATGGCCCGACGAAGTCGGCCACCGTCATCCGGTTGGCAGGGTTCGCCTTCTCGAAGATCACCCCGTCTTTGATGTCCAGTTCCTCCGCCCGCTTGCCGGGGAAGGCCGGTGGGAAGCTGGTGAGCTGCGTCACTCCCCGGGGGGCGATGGCGGCCTCCAAGAGCTTCTGCCTCAGCATGCGGGCCGCGTGCCGGGTCGCCCAGCCGTTGACGCTCAAGTTGGTCGAGGTATCGGGGGTCATGGTGAAGAAGCCGGCGTCGTCCTGGTGCTTGAAGCGCACGTCTTCCATGCGAAAGCCGAGTTCGTCCGCCGCGATCTGGCAGTAGGCGGTCTCGGCGTTCTGCCCGCCGTCGCCCCGGCAGCCGAAGATGGTGACGGTGCCGTCGTTCCGCTCCACGTACATGCCTATTTCGCTGGTTCCCGCCGAATCGTCCCACTCGTGGGTCCAGGTGAAGCCCAGCCCGTGCATCTTGCCGTTGGGCAGTTTCTTGGCCCCGGCCGGGTGCCGCTTCTCGTCCCAGCCGATGGCGGCCTTGCCCTTCTCCACGCATACCCGCAGGCTGTCGGTCACCGGGAAACCCAGCTCGGCCTTGCGCTCGTTCAGCCAGTCGATGTCGTGCCCTTCGGCGCCGTCATTCTTGAGAGCGACCTCCACGGGGTCCAGCCCCAGGGCTTCAGCCACGCGGTTTGTCACCAGGTCGAGGCTGTAGCAGTTGCTGTTCTGCTCGCAGCGGGTGGGGACCGTCGGGCCCTTGTTCACCCACACCGCCTCGGTGCGGCCGTGCACGTGGTGCACCCTGGTGTTCTCGAGGAAGTGCTTGGCGATGCCGAACACGGGCATGGCCTGGTTGACCACCACTCCCCGTTCCTCCACAGCGGTGATGGTGCCGTCCAGCTTGGCGCCCACCTTGATGTAGAACACCCCGGCGTCCATGTTGCTGCCGTAGAAGTCCTCTCTGCGGTTGAAGAGCCACTTGACCGGGCGATTGACCCGCTTGGCCACCACCGCCGCGCAATAGGTGCCGCCCAGGTTCCAGGCCATCTGGCTCCAGCCGCCGAAGCTCGCCCCCTGGTAGAGACAGTGGACGTCGATCTTGTTCATGGCCAGGCCGCCGAACCAGGTGGAGATGGCGCGCTTGCAGATATGGGGCCGCTGCTGCTTGACCCAGACCTCCGCGAACTCGCCGTTCCATCGCCAGACGCCGCAAGGGCGCTCCGGACCCGCCCAGGTGTTGAGCCCAAAGGTGTATTTGAATTCCAAGATCTTGTCGGCTTCCGCAAAACCCTTGGCAACGTCGCCATGCCCTTCCATGTAGATGCCGCGGGTGTCCATGTTGCTTTCGGGGTTGTTCTCGGGGTTGGAGAGGGGAGCTCCCGGCTCTTGCGCTTTCTCCACGTCGAGGACGAAGGGGCGTTGCTTCCACTCCACCTTGATGAGCCGCAAGGCGTCCTCGGCGATGGCTTCGCTGTCGGCCACCGCGAAAGCACCCACTTCCTCGCCCTGGAAGTAGGCCACGCGGGGGAGGGGCATCACGCTGTTCAGCTCGTGCCCCCCGAGACTCTCCTCGTTCTGCAGCTCAGGGTCGTCGTAGCGGAGCACGCACCTGACGCCCGGCAGCTTCTCGGCCGCGGAGGTGTCCATGCTGACGATCTCAGCGTGCGGGTGGGGGGAGGTGAGAAAGCGCCCGTACAGCATGCCGGGCAACTGCACGTCGACGGTGTACTTAGCCGCCCCGCTCGCCTTTTCGTAGCCATCGGTGCGGCGCACCCCGCGCTTGCCGATGACGTCGTAGGTCTCACGGGGATACTTGTCGGCTCGTTTGTTGTCGAAGAGCTCGAGCATCCTCTGCTTTTCGTCGCCGGTCATGGCCGGGCACCTCCCGTCGGGGCGGTCACCTTCAGGACGGCTGCCGCCTCCTGTATGGCCTTGATATGCGCGGGGTAGGTGCCGCAGCGGCACAGATTGCCTACCATGGCTTCCTTGATCTCGTCCACGGTCGGGTTCGGGTTGCGGTCAAGCAGGGCTTTGGCCGTGACCACGAAGCCCGGGGTGCAGAAGCCGCACTGCATACAACTATGCTTGATGTAGGCTTCGATGAGCGGGTGGTTGGCCTTGGCGATGCCCTCCACCGTCTCGATGGTCTTGCCCGAGCACTCGATGGCCAGCATCATGCAGGAGAGGACCGGCCTGCCGTCCATGATGACGGTGCAGGCGCCGCACGCCCCTTCACCGCAGAATTCCTTGGTGCCGGTGAGCCCTAGCTTCTCCTGGAGCACGTGCAGGAGCGTCCACTGGGGCTGCACCGAGAGCCTGTGCGCTTCCCCGTTGACCTCGAGGTCTATGGCTTGCTCCGAGACGGTTCTCTTCTCCTCGACTATCGCCATGTTCATCCATCCCTCTCGCGGATTTCGGTCTACAAGCTCGCGCCCGCGGCGCCCGAGGCGCTCGTTCGGCGCATCTTTATCTGCGTTAAGAATGCCAAGATATCATCCCGTATCCACCCGCGGGGTCGCCGAGCACGGCGCCCCGGTCGGCAGCCGAGACCATGGCCACATAGCGGCCGAGCACGCCGGGCGCCGCGACGGCGGGGCGGTGCCAGGCCGCCCGGCGCGCGGCCAGCTCCTCCTCGGAGACTTCCAGGGTGAGGCCGCGCCCGGGGATGTCGATGGAGATCGGGTCGCCATCGAGTACCAGCGCGATCGGTCCTCCGTCCGCGGCTTCGGGTACCACATGGCCGACGCAGGCCCCGCGCGTCACCCCGCTGAAGCGGCCATCGGTCACCAGTGCGACCCTGTCGTCGAGACCAGCGCCAGCCAGTGTGGACGTGGGAGTAAGCATCTCCGGCATGCCTGGTCCGCCCTTGGGCCCCACGTAGCGGATGACCATCACGCAGCCCGGCGCGATGGCGTCAACGGCGATGGCGGCTACCGCCGAGGCCTCGTCGTCGAAGACCCGCGCCGGCCCGCGATGCCGCAGCATCTGTGGCAGTACGGCGCCCTCCTTCACTACCGCGCCGTCCGGAGCCAGGTTGCCGAACAGGACCGCCAGGCCGCCGGTCGCGCTGTAGGGCCGCGAGAGAGGCCTGATGACCTCATTGTCGCGGGGCTCCGCCGCCGCGAACTGGGGGGCAAGGCCGGCGCCGGAGATGGTCGGCGCGCCTCCGTCGATGAGCCCCGCCTCCGCGAGCCGGTGCAGCACAGCCATGACGCCCCCGGCTCGGTGCAGGTCTTCCATATACCATGAACCTGAGGGTGAGAGTTTGACCAACTGCGGCGTCCGCGCCGACGCCTCGTTGAAGGTGTCAAGTGGAAGCTCCAGCCCCGCCTCGTGCGCGATGGCTATGAGGTGGAGGACGGTGTTGGTGGAACAACCCAGGGCGGCATCCAGCACCAGAGCGTTCCGGATGCTTGCGGACGACAAGAACCGGCGCGCGCCCCAACCCCGGCGGACCACTTCGACGGCCTGGGCCCCGGTGCGCCGGGCCAGGATCAAGCGGTCGGAGAACGGCGCCGGGATGGTCCCGTCTCCGGGCAGCGCCAATCCCAAGCATTCGGTCAAGCAGCTCATTGAATTGGCCGTGAAGAGCCCGGCGCACGAGCCGCACGTGGGGCAGGCCGCCTGTTCCAGTTCGGCCAGCTCGTCCGCGCTCAGCTTTCCGCGGTAGTAGGCGCCCACCCCTTCGAGGACGTCCTTGTTCTCGATCCTCTTGCCTCCGCGGTACCCGGCCAGCATGGGCCCGCCGCACACGACCACGGTCGGCAGGTTCAGGCGGGCCGCGGCCATCACCATGCCCGGCACCACCTTGTCGCAATTGGGGATCAGCACCAGCCCGTCCAAGGCATGCGCCCGGGCCATGATCTCCACGGAGTCGGCGATGACCTCGCGGCTCACCAGCGAGTAGTTCATACCCTCGTGGTTCATGGCCAGGCCGTCGCACACGCCGATCACGTTGAACTCGAGCGGAATCCCTCCGCCCTGATAGACCCCGTACTTGACCTGCTCCGCGATCGTGCGCAGGTGCATGTGTCCCGGGACAAGCTCGTTGAAGGAGTTGGCCACCCCGATCAGGGGGCGGTCCGCATCACCGCGGCTCACGCCGAGCGCATGAAGCAAGGAGCGGTGAGGGGCCCGCGCGGCGCCCTGCCTGATCTGGTCGCTACGCATCTAGTCCAATTCCACCTGAGCGTGGTGGTCCCGCCTGTCGTTCGCGAGGGGGATGGTACCCCGGAGAGGCCCCGTCTGGTCGAGGTCCGCGCCATCCAGGGTGACGCGTCTCACGCGGCCCTCCTCGACACGCTCATCCCCGGGGCCCTCGGTTTCCCCTTCGGGCGCGCCGGGCCTGATTTTTGCCCGGGTGACAGTGATGTGATAGAAGGTGTCGCGGTAGCGGTAGTGGATCTTGTACGATCGCCAGTCTTTCGGGATCAGCGGCGCCAGCCGCAGCTTGTCCACCTCCAGATGTAGGCCGATGAGCGTTTCCACGGTCAGCCGGTACATCCAACCGGCGGCGCCTGTGTACCAGGTCCAACCTCCCCGGCCGGTATGCGGCGGAGAGGCGTAGACGTCGGCGCAGACGACGTACGGCTCGACTTTGTAGAGGTCGACGTCCGCCGCATTGCTTCCGTGATGGATAGGGTTAAGCATCGAGAACAGCTCCCAGGCGGGCTCCACCTCGCCCATCTCCGCGAAAGCCATCGCCGCCCAGATGGCGGCATGCGTGTACTGACCTCCGTTCTCGCGGATGCCGGGGACGTATCCCTTGATGTACCCAGGCTCCAGGGCCGAGATGTCGAAGGGGGGATCTAGCAGCTTCACGAGACCCGTGTCGCGCTTGACCAGCAGCCTGTCCACCGCCGCCATGGCCTCGTGAGCGCGCAGCCGGTCACCAGCCCCGGACAGCACCGCCCAGCTCTGACTGATGGAGTCTATCCGGCATTCGTCGTTGGCCGAAGATCCCAAAGGCGTGCCGTCGTCGAAATAGGCCCGCCGGTACCAGCCGCCGTCCCAGGCATGGTGCTCTATGTTGGCCCTTAGCTCCTCCGCCTGCCCCGCGCACAGCCGAGCCAGGTCATCGTCTCCGCGGCCACGGGCCAGATCACCAAACAAGCGCAGGTTCTCGCAGAGGAACCAGGCGAGCCAGACGCTCTCCCCTTTGCCTTCGCGACCGACAAGGTTCATGCCGTCGTTCCAGTCGCCGGTGCCCATGAGCGGCAATCCATGGCGCCCGAAACGCAGGCCGTGCCTTATAGCACGCGCGCAGTGCTCGTAAAGGCTCGCGACGTCGGTGGAGCGCTGGGGAAGGTCATAGTAGGCCTCCTCGCTTGGGTCCAGTTCTCGACCCTCAAGAAACGGCACCGGTTCGTCGAGGACACCTGTGTCGCCGGTCGAGAGCACATAGCGGCAGGTCGCATACGGCAGCCACAGGTAGTCATCCGACGAATGCGTGCGCACGCCATGCCCGCCTGGGGGATGCCACCAGTGCTGCACGTCACCTTCGCGGAACTGGTGCTCCGCGGAGCGAAGCAGATGCTCGCGCGCGATCCATGGAGTAGCGTGGATAAGAGCCATGGTGTCCTGCAATTGGTCGCGGAAACCGTAGGCGCCGCCCGATTGGTAGTGGCCGCTGCGTCCCCAGTAGCGGCAGGAGAGGGTCTGATAGACGAGCCAACCGTTGGCAAGCACGTTCAGGGCGCTATCGGGAGTCTCCAGATGCACGGCTCCCAGCACATGGTTCCAGTGGGCCCAAACCGCCTCCAACGCCCGGCGGGCGCCGGCCGGGCCCGAGAAGCGCTGCAAGAGCTGGTGAGCGTCGTGCTTGGTGCCCGCCGCGCCGATCAAGAGCACTATGTCCCG
>MELN01000057.1:6945-9544 GCA_001768675.1 Actinobacteria bacterium RBG_16_64_13
CGGCGCCCGTCTTGCCGGACAACCGCGCGCGCCGCATAGCCGCCGGGTCTGCCAGGGAGCCGTTGCGGCCGATGAACTCGGTGCGGTTTCCGGTCACCGTCCGCCGCCCTTCGCTCGCCTGCGCGAAGAACACACGGGCGGGCCTCTGGCGACAATAGGGATTGCGGGCGAACAGTGCTCCGCTCGCGGCATCCTTCTCGGTCACCACGTGCATGAGATTGGCGTGCCGCCACTCACCCAGCACCAGCTCCCAGTATCCGGTGAGCGACAGCCGGCGGGCGCGTCCCGAGCTATTGCGCAGCTTCATCGCCACGAACTTCACCGGCGCGTCCATGGCCACGTAAGTGGTCATCTCGGAGAAGATGCCGGATTCAGAGTGCTCGAAGACGCTGTACCCGAAACCGTGCCGGCATTCGTACCCCGAACGGCCGCGCGCCGGCAGGGGAGTGGGCGACCAGAAAGCGCCCGTCTCCTCGTCGCGGATGTAGAACGCTTCCCCACTCTCGTCGCCCACCGGGTCGTTGTGAAACGTGGTCAAGCGGAATTCGTGAGCGTTCTCCACCCAAGTGTAGGCGCTGCCGCTCTCGCTCACGACCGTCCCCACGTGCGGGCTCGCGATAACGTTCACCCACGGGGCGGGCGTGCTCTGTCCGGGTTCCAGGCTGATGACGTATTCGCGGCCGTCAAGAGTGAAGCCGCCGAGGCCGTTGTGATAGACGCTGTCGCGCGCCGGCAGAGTCTCGATCGCTTCCGCCGCCGCCGGGCGCGAGGGCTCGAGGGCCGCCGGCAGGCGCTCGGCCGGCGCGCGGCGCTGCACCTGCTCGGCGAGTGTCTCGACCGTGCCGGTGAGCACCACGCGGGCGGCGGTCTGGAAGAGCACCCGATCCTCTTCGGACAGCTCTTCGGCGCGCCGGACGAAGACGCCTCCGGGCTTGTCGACGACGGCCGCTTCGGGCCCCGCGTTGATGAGCCCCACGATCTCGTCATGAAGAACCGCTCGGTATCCCGAGAAGTCCTCATTCAGGATCACCAGGTCCGCCGCCAAGCCCTTGATCCTCCAGTAAGCGTGGGCCTGCAGGGCCTGCTTCACCAGGTCGATGCGGCTGACGTCACCGATGCGCACCAGGACGATGGGCAGATCACCCGAGACGCCGAAGCGCCAAAGCCCGGGCTGGCCGAGTTGATTGCGTTCGATGATGCTGGGAGCGGCGCGTCTGAGAGCGTTACCGTGGACGACCGACGCGGCCAGCCGGCCATATATCTGGGCGTCCGCCTCGGCGATATTGAGCAGGCGCAAGATCTCCTGGCTTTGGAACCAGGCCATCTCGAAGGCGCGGTCCACCAGGTGCCGGTCGCGATACTTGTCTACCAGTGCCAAAACTGCTTCCCGGGTCGCCGCGACGCCGTAGATCATGTTCACGGCGGCCGACTCGTCGGGAGCCAACGTCACGGCGGTACGGATGGCCACGATGGGATCGAGGACCGCCCCCTCGGTGTTCGACAAGGATGCCGTTCGGCCGATGTCATCGAAAGCCGCCGGGTTCGCGGCAGTTCTTCCTCGGCCTATGAAGCGGGCACGGTCTGTCTCGTACGAGATGTCGCCCGTGAGAGCGCCGGGGGTCCCCAGCAGATGGAACATCCACGGCGTCTGCTCCTCCGGACTTCGCGGCCGCCGTTTGCAGAGGATGGCGCCGTGTTCGGAAAGGATCTCGGTCTGAACGAACAAGTTGCTGAACGCGCGATGGGCCAGGTCGGCGTTCAAGGGCGCCATCACCACCTCCGCGTAGCTCGTCATCTCGATCTCGCGGGTGTTGTCGGAGAGATTGGTGAGAGTCACGCGGCGGATCTCGACGTCGTCCTCGGGTGAGACGCTGATCTCCGTGTGTGCCTCGATAGCGTGATCGACCCTGCGGTATTCGGCGCGTCCCTGCACGAAGATCGCTTCGTAGCGGTCGGCCTGGCTCCGCGTGGGCTGGTGAGCGGTGGACCAGTAGGTGCCCGTGTCGCGGTCTCGCAGGTAGATGAAAGTGCCGTACCCGTCGCATGTCGCGTCCTCGCGCCAGCGAGTGACGGCCAGGTCGTGCCAACGGCTGTAGCCCCCACCCGCGTGGGTGGCCATGACGTGGTACCGGCCGTTCGAAAGCAGGTGGACCTCGGGCAGCGGCGCGGCAGGATCGGTGAATACGCGGTGGACGGTGCCCGTCTCCGCGGCTGCGGCTCGACCCGCTTCGGCCCCCTCATCCGCGCGGGGGTGCACGATGACCGTGTGCCTGGGCACGCGTTCTTGCAACAGCAACTCGGTGGTGCGGACCAGCGGGTCGGAGAGAAAGCGGCGCTGCATGGGTCCGTCGAAAAGAGCGTGCTCGAGCGCGAGAAGGCTCATTCCTTGATGGTGGGCCATGAAACAGCGCACGACGGCGTGGTCCGTCCCCGGGAGCAGGCGCGACGGCGTGTAGTCGATGGCTTCGTACAGCCCATAGTCGCCGAGAAAGCCGGCGGCTGCGAGGGCCTGCAGGTTGCGGCACGCGTCGCGGGGTACGACCGTCAGCGCGAGGGCGGTGGCGTAGGGAGCTACGACCAGGTCTTCCGCCAGCCCGCG
>MELN01000057.1:9550-14124 GCA_001768675.1 Actinobacteria bacterium RBG_16_64_13
GCCCAGCCCGGGGACGCCGAACGCCCGGTATTGGTAGACCCTGTTCATGTCGACGGCGTTGTAGCACGACTCGGAGATGCCCCAGGGAACGTGACGCTGCCTTCCGTAGTCGATCTGGCGCGACACGGCGCCCTGGCAGGCCTGCTCCAGCAGCGTGTTCCCGTAACTCGGCAAGAACAGCCGGGGCATGAGGTACTCGAACATCGAGCCGCTCCACGAGATCAGGCTGACGTCGCCTCCATGGCTCGTGAGTAGACGGCCGAGGGCAAACCAGTGTTTTTGGGGCACCTGGCCTTCCGCGATGAGCAAGAAGCTTGTCAGGCGGGCCTCCGACGCCAACAAGTCGTACCAGGAGGGGTCTCGGCGCCGCTCGCCGACGTCGTAGCCGATGCTCAGCAGGTCTCTTGCCGGATCGTAGAGGAGATCGAAGTCCATGGCCGACAGCTCATGACACCGAGTGATCAGGTTGTCGATGACCCCCAAACGCTTCTGCGCTCCCGGATCCGTTGCCGCCAGCTCTTCCAAGGTGGGAATCTCGGCGAGGTGTGACGGTTCTGGCACCAACGACGCCAGGTCGTCGCGGAATCGGCGGCATTGGCGATTGAGCACGCGCGCCCAATAGCGGAACTCGCCCGCGTTCTCCGCCGACGGGGCGGCGACCAATCCCTTGGTGGCGAGGTGGAGTTCCTCCAGCAGCGCGCGAACGGCTCCCGGTGTCTTCGCCCCGCTCTTCACTGAGTGAAGCGTGCTCCGCAGGGACTTGATCTGCCTCTCCACGTCGGGAACCGACGGCGAAGGCGCGTGCGCGGCCAGCTCCAGCAGGATGTCCTCGAGACCGGCAAAGACGCGTCCGTCCAGCACCGGCTGGCTCGTCAACTCGCTGAGGCCCGCACGCAGAGCGAGCAGGCTTCCCGCCAGATTTCCGCTGTCGACGGAGGAGACGTACCGCGGGTCGAGCGTTTGCAGCGTGTGCGTGTCGTACCAGTTGTAGAAATGGCCGCGAAAGCGCTCGAGCTTCTCCATAGTCTTCAGGGCCCGATCGGTCCTGCGCAGGAATTCACCGGTGGAGACGTATCCGAAGTCGTGCGCGGCGAGGTTCGCCAGAAGGGCCATCCCCATGTTCGTGGGAGACGTGCGCGCGGCGACCGTCGCGGCCGGGTACTCCTGGTAGTTGTCGGGCGGCAGCCAGTTATGCTCGGGACCGACGAAATCGGCGAAGTAGCGCCATGTCCGCAGGGCAAGAGCTCGCAGGAACGCCTGCTGCTGCCCGTTCAGGCTCGCCCCGGGCGGGTGCAGGGGCCTGCTGATCCACCAGGCGACAAGGGGCGACGCCAGCCAGAGAACCAGCACCGGGATGACGAACGGCCAGTCTGACAGTCGGGTGCTTGGAACGACGACCAGTACCACGGCCAGAGCAACGGCCAGAACGGGGGCGATCCACAGCTCGACCAAGAAGTCGCGCGGTGTGCGCCGCGCGTTGCGGCGGCTGTAAGATGGCAGGTGCCACAGCAGCAGGCCGCGCCGGGTGAAGAGCATCTTTGCGCCCGAGCGGACGATGGCGTCCAGGTAGACCTGCGCATCGTACGGCAAGAGAACCAGGGCCAACAACGCGCGCACGAGCGGTCGGACCGCGGACTTGCCGGTCAGGGCCAAGTGCACGGGCCATCCCCATTCCTCGGGCTTCCGGACAAGCTCGATGGCGGCGGTCAGCAGGGCGGGCAGGAACAACGCCCCGGCAACCAGCAGCGCCCAGAACCAGGACGGTCCGGGCCCCCACAGCCACCCTCCCAGCAGCAGCGCGACAAGCGCCGCCGGTACGAGGCTGCGGCGCAGGTTGTCGAAGAGCTTCCAGATCGACAACGGTGAGAGAGGGTTGGGCCGACGTCCTCGGTCCGGTCCGGGCACGCGGGGGAGCAGCCAACCGGCGAGCTGCCAATCGCCCCTTGTCCAACGATGTCTGCGGCTGGCCTCCATGGCATAGCTGATGGGGTGCTCTTCGATCAGGTCGACATCCGTCACCAAGGCCGAGCGGGCGTAGCCGCCCTCCAGGAGGTCGTGGCTGAGTACCTGGTTCTCGGGAAAACGGCCGCGCACGGCTCGCGAGAACGCCTCGACGTCGTAGATGCCCTTGCCGACGAACGAGCCTTCGCCGAAGAGATCCTGATAGACGTCGGAGATTTCGCGCGTATATGGGTCGATGCCCGCTTCGCCCGCGAACAGACGCGTGAACCAAGAACCGCTGGTGCTCGTGAGGCTGATCGAGGCGCGCGGCTGCAGGATGGCGTAGCCTTCGACCACGCGACCCTTCTTCGCGTCGTACACGGGCCGATTGAGCGGATGAGCTATGTTGCCGATGAGCGTGTGCGCGGCGTCTCGGGGCAGTTGCGTGTCGGTGTCGAGGGTGATTACGTACCTGATCGACCCGAGGACCGACCGGTCACCGACTATGTCGGAGAACGCCGAGTCAGCCGCGGTGGCTTCGACGGGCTGGGCCTGACCGGCGACGCCGGTCGACCTGGCGTCGCCAGGTGTGGCTCCGCCCGACCCCGCCTCTCCCGGCCGCGCCTCCAATAGAAGTGCGTTGAACTGCTCGAGCTTGCCCCGCTTACGCTCGTAGCCCATCCAGACCCGCTCGTACGGATTCCACAGCCTCGGGCGATGAAACAGAAAGAAGATGCCCGGGCGATCCTCGCCGTACTTCCCGTTGAGCGCCTCGATGCCGGCACGGGCGAGGGCGACCAAGTCGTCGTCCCCCGGCCGGCTGCGCTCTGGAGCATCGCGGAAGTCGGTGAGCAACGCAAAGAACAGGCTGGGATCGCGATTGCCGAGATACCGTATCTCCAGAGCTTCCAGGAGATCGGAGACGTCGGCTTCGCTGCCGAGCAAGGTGGGGACCACCACCATCGTCCGGTGATCCGCCGGGATACCGTCGGAGAAGTCCAGGCGCGGCAACGTTCGAGGGGGAACGGTCAAAGTGATCAGCATGTGGACTATGGGTACTACCAAGGCCGAGGCCGCGATCAGACCTACGATCGCGAAGAAGACGGCGCGCCCAACACCCGGATCGGCCCCTTGGATGTAGACGAGCACGAAGGCCACAGCCAGCGCACAGAGGAGCACGATGGGTCCCAGGTACAAGAACAAGCGAAGCGGACGAGCCACCCGCGTGGCTCGAATCAGCAAGGGGACCCTGGTGCCCATGGCCCGCTCCAAGGTCCGGCGGCCCTTGTCGATGAGGTAGTAACCGACGTGCGCGGTGCGCGCGTACGTGCCAGAGTGCTCGGCCGAAGCCTGAGCGAGCGCGATGGCCGCCCGTGCCACCTCCAACTCGCCGTATCCGCTGCCGCTCTTTGTGGCCTCGATAGCATGCCGGTAGCGGTCGCGAGTTGGGAAGTCCTGCGAGGCGTAGACTCCCGCCGGATCCGTGCGCAGGAGTTGCTCCACAAGACTCAGTTCCTCGACGAACTTGCCCCAGTCCAACGCAGAGACGAAGCGTAGGCTCGCCACGCTGTTCGCGATGGAGATCTGGTCGGCGGCCGCCATCCGGCTGGCGGTCTCCAGGAGCTGCACCGCGCTCACACCCTGTTCGGAAAGCCGGTGCTCCAGCCAGGTCTGGACAAAAGCCAAAGCCGGACCCTGGATCTGAAGTCGTGCGTAGAAGTCCTCGACGAAGGGGGCTGTGAGCAACAAGTCGGCATCCGCGAACTCGGCGAGGACGTGAATGAGCCGTTTCGCCTCTCCTTCAGCGGCCGCGAGCATACGATCGGCCCAAGCGATGGCCACCTCTCGCTCCTCTCGGCGACGGGCGATGCGCACCCCCACGCGGCGAACGTTCTCGAGCAGCGCCAGCCTCAACATGATCGGGAAGGCCCACAACTCACCAAGGTCCAGCGGTTCGACCGACTGGTAGACAGCAAGGAAGGCAGTGGCGTTGTCTCGGTCGACCCTGCCATCCTGATGGGAGATAAGGTCCAGGGCGACGTCATAGATCCGCGGGAGGCCCATCAAGGGGCCGCCGGCCAACCGAGGCAACTGCCTGCTGTAGCCGCGCGGCAGGTGCCGGCGGGCCAGAGCGATCTGCTGCTCGATGAGATAGAAGTTGTCGAGCAACCAAACCTCTGCCGGCAGGATTCGCTGGCCCGGTGTGGCGGCGGCACTGACCGCGTCGTAGGCGGTTACCAGAACTTGCTCGTTCTCCGCCAACCTGGAAAGCAGCATGTCCTTGCCCGGGCGACGGTCGACGCGATGGCTGGTCGCCAGGGCGACGGCGTGGTCCTTCAGCTGCTCGACACTGAAGAGTTCAGAGCGTAGCGACTCGGTGGGGTGCAGCAACTCGGCGTCCGGGTCTATGGCATCCCCTTTTCGTCAGGCTGAGCGGATGAAGCCTTCGATCCCGAAAGCGTCTCGGCGTTGCCTAGGGTAGTTGGATCCTCTTCTTCTTACCCTCGTAGAGGTTCGGGTTGGTCCAGTCGACTTCCCAGCGCGTGCGCCGTCCGTGGGGCCCGTCAAAGTAGAAGGTGCCCCCTTCCGCATCGACGAAGGTCCCTGGGCCAGTCCGGTTAGCGTGGGTCTTG
>MELN01000057.1:14144-17641 GCA_001768675.1 Actinobacteria bacterium RBG_16_64_13
TCTCCCGCTCGCTCTCGGGGTTATCTGGATCCACCAGGCGGGAAACGATGTACCGCACTTCCTTCTTGCCCATCATGTGCGGCCTCCTTCTCGAGTTCGCGTCGATGGGGCACTCAAGGGTAGCACGCCGGCGCATTCTCAGCGCAGGCTAGCATTCCACGGGGTATGTAAACCTACACAAGTGGCTACACCTACTTCAACCGCCCACCCCCACGATCTCGGGGATGGCGAGCCATGTTGGTAGCCCTAAGTCGCATCACTAGGACATAATGTGTCCGAGGCATGCCCACTGTCCTTGAACGCGAGGTGAGTCCGTGTCCAGACAAGAAGTTATGAAGCCAAATCTCCCACTGGCGGCCGCGGCGGTTGCCGCATTGGTCGTCTCTATTATCCTGGCGGTGGCCTTCCTCGGGGCCGGGTGCGGCACGGAGTCGGCTCCGACGACGTCGCAGGTAACCGGGCTTACCTTGGAGCAGGTCCGGAACGCCGAGTGCGCGGTGCAGTTCGACGGTGGCATGCTGGTCTTCACTCTCGTCGACGGGTCGTACCAAAGCGGGCAGGGTGGGGGCGATCCCTCCCAGGCGGACAGGGTGACAGTGACCATGTCCGAAGTCGTGGCGTTTGGCGACCTGAACGGCGATGGAGTCGGCGACGCGGTCATCGCGGTGCATGTCACCAAAGACGGGTCCGGCAACGGCCAGGGCGCTGCCGGCAACAGCGCTTCCACGTACGTCATCGCCCTGGTAGCGAAGGGTGGGAAGCCGGTTCAGGGCGGCTATCATCTCGCGGGCCTCGGGGCGCTAGTGGATTCGCTGGCAAGCGCGGACGGGCAGATCGTGGCGAATGCCACGATCCCCGGGCAAGAAGACCCCACCGGCGCCCCCAAGGTGCCCATCGTGGCGACCCTCCGCCTTCCCTTCGCCGGCGGGCTCCTGCTCCACACCTCGCAGACGTCGGAGACTCCAGCGGGTGACGTCCGCGCGGTCACCATCGGCTCACCGGAGCCGGGCGCCACGGTGAGCGACTCCTTCACCATCGCCGGGGCCGTCACCATCGCGCCGTTCGAGAACAACCTCGTCTACCATGTCTACAACGACCAGATGACCGAGTTGGCCGTGGGCCCCCTCATGGTAGATGCACCCGACTATGGCGCTCCGGGCACCTTCAGGCTCGTCATGGACCTTGCCTCGAGCGACTATAGCGGGCGCATCTTCGTGACCGTCAGCGACCTCAGCGCCGCGGACGGGTCGATATTGGCGATGGGCTCCATCGAACTGGTCGTGGAGTAGCGGCCCTACTTAGGAGGTCTCGCATGTCGCTCCAAGGTTTCAGCGTGCCTCTCTCCCCGGAAGGCCGGGCCTCGCTCGCCTGTCTGCCTCCCTGGCACTACGCCGGCGACTTGCTCGTCGTCGCCTTCGAGGCCGATCCGGCCGCGGTCAAGGCGGTGCTACCACCCGGTCTCGAGCCCGACCCCGACGATCCCGGCGGATGCGTCGCCTTTTTCGTCGCCTGGCAGTACGCGAGCGAAGGCGGCGAGGAGTACCTCGACCCCGCCCGCGGCCAGTACAACGAGTTCATATTGCTCGTGAACGCCCTCTACCGCGGACAGCCGGTGTGCACCTGCCCCTACATCTTCGTCGACAAGGACACGGCCATGGCCCGCGGCTGGATCCAGGGCTGGCCGAAGAAACACGGCGAGGTCCACACCACACGGGCGTTCCCCCTGCCGTCGATGGCGGCTCCCCAGGTGGCGCCGGGCGGGCGGTTCGGAGGGTCGCTGGCGGCCGACGGCCGGCGGCTGGCGGAGGCGGTGGTGGAGCTGGAGAGGCCGTCGGACCATCCGGTCTCTCTGGGCACGCGCCAGGTGGTCAATCTGCGTTACTTCCCCAGACTGGCCGGAGGCGGCAAAGCGAAACCCGCGGTGTGCGAGCTGGTGCGCTCCATTCTGAGCGGGGCCCAGCGGACCGACGGATGGGAGGGAAGTGCCGATATCAAATTCTTTCCCGCTCCCGACAACGAACTCGACGCTTTCCAGCCGGTGAGGGTTCGTCGTGGCTACCGGCACAGCATGACCATGACCATCGCCGATCTCGAGGTCCTGGAGGAACTGGACGACGTGAGATAGACCAGCGATGAAGCCAGGCATCGAGCCGTGGCCGAGTTGTTTGCGGGGAGAGAGCCGCCCTTCTATACTGGCGTATTGCGAACACAAACCGTTCGGATTCGCCCGTGGAAGGCTGGTGGCGTGTCTCAGTTCCGGCTTGTCCTCGTGGCCACCGCGGCCACGTTCGTCATCGGCGCGTTGCCCTTCGCAGTCTGGCTGGGGCGGCTCATCGGCCATGCCGACGTGCGCGCGGTCGGCGACGGCAATCCCGGCACCGGCAACGCCTTCAAGGCGGGAGGCTGGCGGACGGGAGTACCCGTCCTCGTGCTGGAGGTAGGCAAGGCCGGCGTCCCGGTAGGCGTGGCCAACCTCACACTTGGGCTGAACGGATGGGCGCTTGTCCCGGTGGCTCTCGCTCCCATCTGCGGTCACGCCTTCTCGCCGTTCCTGCGCTTCAGAGGCGGCAAGGCCATCGCCGCCACGTTCGGCTCGTGGATCGGGCTTACCGGCGCTCTCTGCCCGCTCGCCCTGGCTGCTTCCATGGGCCTGATCTTCGCGTTGCAGGTTGTCGATGCGTTGACCGTGCTCGGCGGCTTCCTGCTGTTCGGCGGGTTCTTGGTCGCCATCGGAGCGCCGCTGGCCCTGCTGGCGGTGTGGCTGCTCAACGTGGCGGTGGTGTCCTGGATGCAGCGAGGGGAGTACTCCTGGCGTTTCAGGCCTCGGGGGTGGTTGCACCTCCGGAAGCGTGGGACCTAGGACAATCGTCGAACCTCTTCAGGTCTCTCGTGGTCGGCCCGGTCAGCATCTGCCCGTCAGCCTGGTAGCGAGAGCCGTGGCACGGACAATCCCAGGACCCGTCCGCGTCATTCCAACTGACTATGCAGCCAAGATGGCCGCACGCCCGCTTCACCCCCGGTAGCCGCAGGTTGCCGTGAGTCTTGATGATCCGGGACCCGACGAGATAACGGGTCGTCTCCAGGCTTTGCGAGACAAAAGTGCCCAGCTGATGCAGATCTTTTCGGGTGGAATCGAAGACCTCCATCCACTCCGGCCTGCGGCCGAGGATCAGCTCGGTCAGCATGAGCGCGGCCGCTGTTCCGTTGGTCATACCCCAGCCGCCGAACCCGGTGGCCAGGTAGACGTTGCGGGTGAAGCTGGTGAGCCGGCCTACGTAAGGGACCCCGTCGGAGGGCATGTAGTCGTGGGCGTCCCAGCGGTAGTCCACCGAAGCGGCGCCGAAGGCGGCCTCGCACTCGGTTATCAGGCCGCGGAACCGCTCGCTGACCTTGGTCTCGTGGCCGGTCTTGTAGGCGCTCGCGGCAGATATGAGGTAAGGCACGTCGCCCGACGTGGCGCTCCTGACCGAGTGATGACGGCCGTTCACCCCTAGGTA
>MELN01000057.1:17650-32003 GCA_001768675.1 Actinobacteria bacterium RBG_16_64_13
GACCATCTCGCCCGGTCCTCCGGGCCCGCCGGAGGCCGGGCCGCCGTTCGCCCTGTACGCGATGGCGGGATGACTCTCGGGATGGGTGCGGCCGAAGTAGAAGCCGCCCAGCAGGAAGGGCATGTGGGTAGCGACGATGACATGATCGGCGCGAATGTCGCCCCGGTTGGTCTTGACCGTGCAGGGCCGCCCGTCATCCACGTGAAGCGCCCTCGTCTGCTCGTAGATGGCGCTGCCGTCGCCCGGGATGGTCTCGGCAAGGCCGTAGAGGTACTTGAGGGGGTGGAATTGCCCCTGGTCATCGAAGCGGATGGCACCCTTGGCCGGCACCGGCAGATCGCTACCGGCCACGAAGGAGGCGGGCAGCCCCAACCGCCTCGCCACCTCGACCTCCTCCTCGATGAGCCTGAGCTCAGAGTCGCCCGAGGTGAACGTGAACGCCGGAAGCCGGAGCAAGTCGCAGTCTATGCGCTCTCCCGCCACGGTGCGTGCGACCCAGTCCAGTGCTTCTTGGTTCGCCCGCCCGTAGAGGGCCGCTTTCTCGTCGCCGAACGTCGCCGCTATCCGCCGATAGATGAGGCCGTGTAGGGAGGTCACCTTGGCAGTCGTCCGGCCCGTCGTCCCCGAGCCGAGGGTGCGGTTCTCGAGAAGGCAGACCTTGAGGCCCGCCTTCTTCAGCGCATAGGCGGCCGTTACCCCTACGATACCGCCACCGACGACGGCGACATCGGCCGTCAGGGCGCCGGCCAACGGCGGATAGCTGGGGGCGCTGACGGTGTCTCTCCAGAATGAGATTGGTCTTCCTGGCAGTCCTTCCATAACGACCTCGCTTTGGTCGGTGTTTCTCGGTCTACCGTTCCCCTTCGGGCTTCGTTACGGCCCCTCGCTTCGCGCCCGCTCTTCCCTGGCCTTCCACGAAATCCCGCTCGCGGATGAGGACGAACGAGAGCGCAGCGGTCAAGAACGACAGGAGCGCGGCGATCAGCAAGATCAGGTTGAGCCCGTTGACGAAGCCCGCCCGCGTCACCTCCTTCACGAGCTGCCGCTGCGCTTCCGGCACTTGGGCCAGCGCCTGGTTGATGCGGCCACTCGCCGCGGCGATGGCCAGCTCGTGGGAATGCGCGGCCAGCGGCGTCCCCGCGAGTTGGTCGATCACAGTACTCCGGATGTGGGTGATAAACAGGGTGCCAAGGACGGCTATGCCTGTGGCGATGCCGATCTGCCTGAAGGTGGAGTTGATCCCCGAGGCCATGCCCGCTCGCCGGGGCGGAACCACCCCGACGGCAGTCGCCACCAGCGGCACATTGATCAGTCCGACGCCGACGCCGCCTACGATCATGCCGGGAAGCAGGTGCATCCATCCGGAGGTGACCGTCAACCTGGTCATCAGCAGCAGCCCCGTTCCCACCAGAACGAATCCGGGAGCGATGAGCAGGCGCGTGGGGAGTAGCGAGGTAAGCCGCCCCGCGACACCCGCCGCGAAGAAGATCGACACCGACATGGGCAGAAAGCGCACGCCCGTGCTGAGGGCCGAAAGGCCAAGGATGCCCTGCACGAAGAAGATCAGGTAGGTGAGCGCGGAGAATATGGACGCCGACACGCCGAAGGCCGCCACTAGGCCTCCATCGAAGGTCACCACCCGCAGGAGGCCAAGATCGAACATCGGATCTCGCCGCAACAGTTCCACCGCGACGAATGCGCCCAACAGCACCACGGCTCCCACCAGCGACCCGATCACGGTCACCGAGCTCCATCCGGAGCCGTTGCTGCGGATCAGACCGAAGATCAGGGCGCAGAGCCCCAGACTGAAGGTCACAAAGCCGGGAAGATCAAGCCGCCTGGGCTCCGGATCCCGCGACTCGTTGACTCTCAGCAGGGCGAGGACGAACACGATTACCCCCACCGGGATGTTGACCAGGAATATCCACCGCCAGCCAAGGCCGCTCACCAAGGCGCCGCCGATGACCGGGCCGGTGGCGATGGCCACTCCCGTCATCGCCCCGAATGCACCGAAGGCGACGCCGCGCTCCTTCCCCTTGAACGACTCCGAGAGCAGGGCCAGCGAGGTAGCGAACATGATGGCGCCGCCGATCCCCTGGCCCGCCCGGGCCAGGGATAAGAAGACGATGCCGGTGGCCGTGGCGCACAGAAGTGAGCCCGCGGTGAACAAGCCGACCCCGATGGCGAAGAGGAGCCTGCGTCCTAACCGGTCGGCGAGGATGCCCGCCGTGAGGAGCAGCGACGCCAGGGCCAGCGCATACGCGTCGATGACCCACTGGAGTCCCGACAGCGAGGCCCCGAAGGAGGCGGAGATATCGGGCAAGGCCACGTTCACTATGGTGATGTCGAGGAGCAGCATGAAGACGCCGACGCATACGACGATAAGAGTCCACCACTTCCGAGCCATGCGCCCTCCAGGGATTCGTGTACGCGTGAGCGACTGCCGAAGAAACGAAGCCTTGGTCGCCAAACGCACAGGCCGGCGCGTCCTTGCGGCAAAGCGTCATTTCTCAGCAGCCATAGTAGCCTGCCGCATGGTTGCCCAGAAGGGGAGAGGGATGAAACCCTGGGGGCAAGATCTGGTGCCGTTCCGACCGGGCTCCGACCTTCTGCCGGCGGGCGAGTCCCGGTGCTGGTTTCGCCGACGCCAGGGGGAGGGGACGGGCAATACAGGCACAGAGAGGAGACGCCTGTGTGCAGAAACATAAAGGTTCTCTACAACTTCGAGCCACCGGCCACTCCCGAGGAGATCCACGCCGCGGCTCAGCAATACATCAGAAAGGTCAGCGGCTTCGCCACGCCGTCCGCCGCGAACCGCGAAGCGTTCGAGCGGGCGATCGACGAGGTCGCGGCAGCGTCGCAGAAACTGCTGGACACGCTCGTGACCGCAGCGCCCCCGCGCAGCCGCGAGGCAGAAGCGGCCAAGGCCCGCGAGCGGGCGCTTCAGCGGTTCGGACCGAGGGCCTAGATCGAACACACGAAAGGGAGGCGGCATGCACGGCATGCGTGGCGAGAAGCCGAAGTCCCTGGCGGGCTACCTCGAGGACATGAGCAAAGTGATATTCACCGCGGGGATCAACTGGAAGGTTGTGGAGTCGAAATGGCCGGGCATCAAGGACGCGTTCGTCGACTTCGACCCCGACAAAGTGGCGGCGCTGAGCCCCGACGACGTCGACCGTCTGGCGGTCGACCAGCGGCTGATCAGGAACCGCAAGAAGATCGAGGCCATCGTCGACAACGCCGCCCGTCTGCTGCAACTGGACAAGGAAGCCGGGGGTTTCGACAAATACCTGGCCTCGCGCGGCGACTTCGAGGCTAAAGTTGAGGACATGAGGCGGAACTTCGCCTTCTTGGGCCCCACTTCAGCCCACATCTTCGTCGCCATGGTGGGCGAGCCGGTTCCGGAGAGCTACATGTGCGAGCAGATGGGCAAGGCCGGCGGGCGCTCGGCAGCTGTTAGATAGGGCCGGCGCAGCGGGGTCGCGGCTCCCACCCTGATTCGACTATCGGCGCGGTCTGCCGGCGCGGAGTCGGCGTCAGGGCTGGACGGTCTCTCCTCCGTCGGCGCCCACCAGCCTCAGAAGGCCGCCCGGTTCCTCGGACAAGATCTGTACACCGCTCCATCCCAGAGGGTTCTCCGCCTTGCGTGAGAAGAGGAGGCCCGAGCTCTCGAGCGACGTCGCGATCTTGACTCCCGGCCCTCCATCGGGGTTTATCAGCCGGAAGAGCACCGTCTCCGGGTAAGGTTGGTCATCCACCGTGCTGGGCGGTGCCACGAACAGTTGGGCGCGGACTCGCCCCCGGCTGTCGATGATCTCCAGCGACCGGCCACGCAAAACCGAGCTGATGTCTGGAGTGACCTCCGGCCGCAGAACGAGCACGAGGGCAAGCACAAGGATCACGACGTTGATTCCCGTGAGCACGACTAACAGTCGTTGAGTCTTCACAGAGTCCTCCTCTACTGGGCCACCGTGTGCCCAACGGCCGGTCAGATCGGGCTCAGCCCACCCGGTGTTCTTTGCGCACTACCTTGCGCGCTCCGGCGTGCCAGGACGGGGCCCAATCCTTGGGTGGGACCACCTCGTCCAACCGGTCCAACTGCTCGATGCCCTTGAGGCGCGTGTAGATGAGCTGCCAGGCGCAGGGACGATCCTCGTCTACTTCGCAGTGTGTCTCGGTGGAGCCGCCGCACGGACCGTTCAGGAGCCGCTTGGCGCAGCGCGTCACCGGGCAGACCCCCCCGAACAGCGCCAGCATGCAGTCGCCGCAGCCCAGGCATTTCTCGGTCCAGACAGCCTGTTCTTCGAGCGTGCCCATGAACTGGGTGTTGAGACCGGCGTAGACGGGCTTATCGGGGAATCTCTCGGCAATGGTCTGCCCCCCGACTCCGCAACCGAACGAGACGACAGCGTCCACCTTGGCCGCCGCTTCCGCCAGGTCTTTGATGAACTCGTTCTCGCACTGGCGCTCGATGGTCTGCTGCGAGAGTTCCAGAGGCTCATCCGCGAGCCTGCGGGCCATGCGGATGGCGTAGGACGCGAGACCCACCTCGCGCTCGCCGCCGGCGAGGCAGACTGTCACACAGGTTCCGCAGCCGACGAACAGGACCTTCTTGTGTCCCGCGATCAGGTTCTTGAGCTCGGTGATCGATTTGGGAGAAGCAACAATCATTCTTATCCTTCGCTTTCCAAGTGCTGGGACTCTTCACGCGGCTCGGACTCTTTGAGCGGGCTCGGCCCCAGCGCCTTGACCGTATCCACCATCTGCTGCACGCTTTCGACGAACGTGGGGGCCATGGCGGCCGAAAGGTTCACCATCTTGAGCCGCTCGTCGCCCACGCCGATCTCCGCCAACATCTCGCGGATGCGGTCCGTGCGCTTGCGGGCTCGCAGGTTTCCCTCCAAGAAGTGACAGCCACCTTCCAGACAGCCGGCCACCAGGATTCCATCGATGCCCTTGAGGAAGGCATCGAGGATGTGCTCCATCTCGATCTTGCCGGTGCAGGGCGCGTGGATGATGCGCACGTTCACCGGATACTGCATGCGCTTGGAGCCTGCCAGGTCGGCCGCGGCGTATGCGCAGTAGTTGCAGCAGAAGGCGATGATCTCGGGCTCCCAGAGTGTGGACGGCGCCACCGGGGGTGTCGTCACTGGGGCCGTCATGGGGACCGCCACTGGGGGCGCCGACGGTGTCATAGCCTTGCTCCTTCGACGAGCAGCTCGTCCAGCATGGCGACCAGCGCCTGGTCTTCCTGGTGCTGCAGAGTGATAGTTCTGGCCGGGCACGAGGCGGCGCAACTGCCGCAGCCCATGCACATGGCGCCCTGGATCTCCGCCTTCCCGATCTCGTTGATCATGGGAGCGCCATAGGGGCAGGTCTTGACACAGGTCGCGCACGCTACGCAGTTTTCCGGGTCGACCTTGGCCACCTGCCCGGGAATCTCCAGGTATGTCTTCGAGAGGACCGTCGAGGCCCGTCCTACCGCGGCCTGGGCTTGGGCGATGGTCTCGTCCATGAATCGTGGTGAATGGGCCAGGCCGCATAGGAACTCGCCCTCGTTGGCCAGATCCACCGGGCGGAGCTTCGGGTGCGCCTCCAGGAAGAACCCATCGGATGTGAGGGCGCTGCGTAGCTGTCCCGACAGCACCGGGTTGCCGGCGGCCGGGGCGATGCCGGTGGAGAGCACCAGCAGGTCGGGACGCAGCACCAAGTCGCGATTGCTGGAAGAGTCGTGCACCTTCACGGCGAGACGTCCGTCTTCGTCGGTGACGACCGGGTCGCTCTTCTCCGGATGCCGCACGAACAGGATCCCCTCTTCTCGAGCCTTCTGGAAGAACAGCTCGCGGAACCCGTAGGTGCGGATGTCGCGGCCCAGTACCGCCACGTTGGCGTGAGGCAGACGGCGCTTGATCTCGAGCGCGTTCTTGACCGCCTCCGAGCAGCACACCCGGCTGCAATAGGGGTGCTCGTCGTTGCGGCTCTCCACACACTGGATCATCACCACGGTGGGGCTCGTCTTGCCCTGCAGCTCCGGGGGAAGGCCGCCCCCGGCCAACGCCGCTTCCAGCTTGCTCTGCGTCGTCACGTGCGGGTTCCTACCGTGCAGGTACGACTCGGTGGGCCGCTCCTGGCCGCCCGTCGCTACGATCACCACACCGTGGCTGACCGGGACCTCACGCCCCGCCACGCTCAGCACGCTCTTGAAGTTGCCCACGTGACCGCTGATGCTCGCGGGCGTCGCGTTGAGATACACCTCGATGCCGGGATGGGCCTGGACCTTGTCGACCAGTTGACCGAGGTACGTCTGGACATCGGCGCCCTCGAGGGAGCTCTGGATATCGCGGAGCCGGCCGCCCAGGACAGGGTCCTTCTCCACCAGGTGCACGTCGAAACCCTGGTCGGCGATGCCCAGCGCCGCGGTCATACCGGCCAGTCCGCCGCCCACTATGAGGGCCGAGGCCGTCACCGGCAGTTGCCCCGTCTGGAGGGCCTTCAGATGCCGCGCTCGCGCCACCGCCATGGACATCAGGTCCACCGCCTTGGCGGTCGCTCCGGCAGGGTCGTCTTTGTGGACCCAGGAATCCTGGTCGCGGATGTTGGTCATCGCGAACAGGTACTGGTTCAGTCCGCTTTCGCGCAACGTCTCCTGGAACAGGACCTCGTGAGTGCGCGGCGAGCAGGAGGCGACCACCAGCCGGTTGAGCCGGTGTTTCTCGATCATGTCCCTGATGTGCTGCTGGTTCGTGTCGGAGCAGGTGTACAAGCTGGTTTCGGCGTGGCACACGTTGGGCATGCCGGACGCCTTCTGAGCTACCTGTTCCACATCGATGACCGAGGCGATGTTGTGGCCGCAATGGCATACGAACACGCCCACGCGCGGCGCCTCGTCGGTGACGTCGCGCTCCCACGGGTATTCGTGGCGCTGGATGAGCCGGCCCCGCGCTTCGGCCAGTTGGTCCATCGCGCATGCGGCGGCCGCCGAGGCCTGGGCCACCGATTCGGGGATGTCCTTGGGCTCTTGGAACGCTCCGGCCACGTAGAGGCCGGGCTTGGACGTCGCCAGCGGCGTCAGCCGCTCGGTCTGGGCAAAGCCGAACTCGTTCAAATCCAATCCCAGCCGTCCGGCCGTCTGTCTCACGCTGTCGGGGACCTGCATCCCCACGCTCAGCACCACCAGATCGAATTCTTGCTGCTGTTCGTTGCCGTCCTGGTCGAAATAGCGCACGCGCGGGTTCTTCGTGCCGGGCATTTCCACCACACGTGAGGGGATGGCCCGGATGTATTTCACGCCGTGCTCGTCGCGGGCGCGGTTCACATAGCCGTCGAACTCTTTGCCGAACGCGCGGATGTCCATGCAGAAGATGGAGACGTCCAACTCCTTGCCGCGCGCGTGCTCCAGGGCGACCATGGCCTCCTTGGTGGCGCTCATGCAGCAGATGGACGAGCAATAGCCGTTGCCGCGGGCGGCGTCACGGCTGCCCACGCATTGGACGAAGGCGAGACGCGCCACCTCACCGCCGTCCGAAGGCCGCTGGACGTGTCCGGCGGTGGGACCAGCGGCCGAGAGCATGCGCTCGAACTGCACGCTGGACAGTACGTTCGCGTAGCGCCCGTGGCCGAACTCGCCGCGCAGCGCGCCTTGGAACTCCTCAAAACCGGGGGTAAGGATCACGCTGCCTGCGTCGATCTCTATGTCCACGGGCTGCTGGTCATGGCACACCGCTCCGGCCGAGCACACCTTGACGCACTGCATGCACTCACTGCAGAGGCCGCAGGCCAAGCAACGCTCGGCCTCCGCGACGGCCTGTTCCACGCTGTAACCCTGGTCGATCTCGACAAAACCGCCCACGCGTCCGGCGGGTTCGGCTTGGGGCATCCGCACGCGCTCCTGTCGGGGGGCGTCAGGCAGGGGGTTCTTGGCGAGCTCCGCCTCCGCCGGGGCCGCTCCTGCATCCTCCCCCTCACAAGATGCCGAAGCGGAGGTCAACCGGACGCCTCGTAGGTATGCATCGATGGCTTCCGCGGCTTTGTGACCCTGAGCCATCGCATCGACCATGGAGGCCGGTCCCAGCACGGCGTCGCCGCCTGCGAACAGACCCGGGACGCTGGTGGCGAGCGTGTCCTTGTCGGCCGCGATTCGCCCGCCTGGGCCGGTGGCTACGCCCAGCCCGGCAGCGTCGATCCCCTGGCCGATGGTCACGATCACCGTGTCGGCTCCGAGGACGGTGGTCTTCGAGTCGTCGAACTCTGGATTGAACCGCTTCTCATCGTCGAACACTCTGGTGCACGCGCGGAAGGTGACCCCTGCCACCTTGCCCCCGCTCGTCTCGATCTGAGTCGGCCCCAGGCTGTTGTGGAAGACGACTCCCTCCTCGAGCGCCTCGGCCGCCTCCCAAGAGTGGGCAGGCATCTCCGCGCGGCTCTCGAGACAGGCCAGGTGCACCGACTTCACTCCAGGCAGCCGGCGGGCGCAACGGGCGGCGTCCATGGCGACGTCGCCGCCACCGATGACCAGCACGTTGGCGCCGAGAGCGGGCATTTCGCCGCTGTTGACCCGACGGAGGAAGTCCAGACCGGCCGAGACGCCGGGGGCCCCCTCGCCCGGGATGCCCAGCTTGCGGCTGACCCACGCGCCCGGAGCCGCGAACACGGCTTTGTATCCAGAGTCGAGGAGGCTCTTCGGGTCGGCGACGGGCGCGCCCGTCTTGGCCTCCACCCCCAGATCGAGGATGTGCTGGATCTCTTTGTCCAACACGTCCTTGGGCAGCCGGTAGCTGGGAATGCCGTAGCGCAGCATGCCACCAAGGTGGGGCTGGGCCTCGAACAAGGTCACGCCGTAGCCCAGCAGGGCCAGATCGTAGGCCGCGGTCAGACCGGCCGGGCCGCCACCGATGACGGCGACCTTGCCGTCAAACTTGGCCGCCGCGGGCTTGGCCGGCGGGTATTCATCCGGGTTGGAATCGATGTAGTCGCCGACGAAGCGCTTCAGGTCGCGCACCGCCACGGCTTGGTCGACCTCGCTCCGGTTGCAGTTGTCCTCGCAGGGATGCTGGCAGACGCGGCCGCACGCCGAGGGGAGCGGGCAGCGCTCGCGCACCAGCTCGTAGGCCTCCTTGAACTTGGAGGCGGCGATAAGGGCCACGTAACCTTGGGCGTTGACGCCGGCGGGGCAGGAGGCCTTGCACGGCGCCCGTCCCTCGGCCTTGGTGATGCCGAAGACGTTGGGGATCGCCTGGGGGTAGGGGCGGAAGATCGCTTTGCGGGTGCCCAGCCGGCGGTCGAACTCGCTGGGCAGGTCGACCGGGCAGGCCAGGGTGCAGTCGCCGCAGGCGTTGCACTTCTCCAGATCCACGTAGCGAGGGTTCTGGCGGAGCTTGACCTTGAAGTTGCCCGGCCCGCCGGAGATGCCCTGGACGTCCGCCAGCGTGATGATCTGGATGTTCTTGTTGCGGGCGCACTCCACCAGCTTGGGCGAGAGGATGCACATAGCGCAGTCGCCGGTGGGGAAGGTCTTGTCCAACTGGGCCATCCTCCCGCCGATAGCGGGCGACGAGTCCACCAGATAGACCTTGAAGCCGCTCTCGGCCAGGTCCAGGGAGGCCTGGATGCCGGTGATGCCGGCTCCACAGACCATCACGGCGCCGACAGCCTCGGGAATCCCGCCTCCGTTACCGTTGCCTCCGCTCTTGCCGTTGCCTTCGCTCATGCCCGTGCCCCAGCCATCGATAGTCCCTTGGATTCCAACAGCACCTTCGGCTCCACCACCAGGCTGCCGAGTGACAACTCGCTCGCCGAGCAGCCCATGGCCAGACCCAGCAGTTGCGTGAAGTAGAAGACGGGCAGGTCGTAGCGGCGCCCGTACTTGACCTCGACGTCCTCCTGCCGCATATCCAGGTTGAGCTGGCAGAGCGGGCAGGCGGTCACGATGCAGTCCACCTGAGCGGCCTGGGCCATCGAGAGGATCCGCTCGCTGAGCTCCAGCACGATGCTCGAGTCGCTGATGGAGAAGCTCGCCCCGCAGCACTCGGTCTTATGCGGCCAGTCCACGGGCGTGGCTCCGGCGGTCTCGAGGAGCTTGTCCATGAGCGTGGGATTCTCCGCGTCGTCGAACTGCGTGACTTCGGGCGGCCGCGACAGCAGGCAGCCGTAGTAGCAGGCTACTCTCAGCCCGGCAAGCGGCCGGCGGATGGCCGCGGCGACCTCCCGCTGCATGTCCTGGCCAAGTATCTCCAGCAGGTGCCGGACCGGGGTCAGGCCGTCGTAGTCTTCTCCCACCACGCGGGCGACTTCGGCGCGCACCGACGGGTCGCCGGCGATGTGGTGATTGGCCATCTTCAAGCGGCTGTAGCAAGAGGCGCAGGCCACCGCGACCGTCCGGCCACCGGCTGCGCGCAGGTTCTGCGCCGGCAGCGCGTCGGCAAGGAGCGGGTCGCTGCTGTGGGCCGCGGTAGAACCGCAGCAGATCCAGTCCTCGATCTCGGGAAGCTCCAACCCAAGCTTGGCTGCCACCGCCAGCGTCGAGCGATGGAAGTCTTTGGCCGTGCCGTCCAGAGAGCAGCCCGGATAGAACGTGTAGCTCAAGGCTCACCTCCGTGGGCCGCCCGGCGAAACAGCTTCTCGCGCTCGCTCCGCCCACCGACTCGCGCCCCCCGCAGGGGCAGTTTGCCCTTCTTCAGCATCATGGGGGCCTTGTCGAGATCCTCGAGGAATCGCCTGGTACGCAGCTTGAAGGCCGCCATCAGGCCGAGTTCATGCACGCGTCCCCTTTTGCGGACGCTCCTCAGGAACACTTCGTTGAACACGGGAGCGGCTATGTCGGCGGCCGCCAGTCCTTCGCTCAGGCTGAGCGCCCGCAGCGTGTCGTTCATGGCGGCGATGTCCACCTTCTGCGGGCAACGGGTAACGCACGTGTGACAAGAGGTGCACTCCCAGATGAAACGGCTGGTGAGCACCGCATGGCGCTGGTTCATATGCACCAGCCGGACAAGTTCGTGCGGCTTGAGATCGCCCCGGCCCGCGACCGGGCAGCCGCTGCTGCATTTGGTGCACTGGTAACAACTCATAGGAGAGGCGCCACTCAAAGTCTTTATCTCGCAGGCCAGGCTGCCGCCGATCTCCTGTATCTCAAGCGTCACGGGGTTCATTTCTTCCCCTCCGACCCGGCCAACACCGACAGCTTCACCGCGCTGACCTTGCGATACACGTCCTGCGGGGCCTGGAGCTCGCCGTCCACGGTCAGCAGGTCTTCCACCCGGATGCCGAACAACCGCTCGTTCTCTTCGAGGTAGGCGCGGATGAGCCGCCAGTCCCTGTCGTCCACGGGCGAGAACACTCCGCCGTTCAGTTGGCGTTCGACCACCCTGTGGTGCGGATCACGGATGTAGATGGCGCCGCCGCTCGCGAGCGAGAACAGGTTGCTACCAGGGTAGGGAGTCGCCTGGGGTACGATGCCGCCGCCCCCGTCGAACTCGACGCCGTTGAGAATGACGAATCCGCCGCCCGCCAGGGGATCCCCGGCCATGAAGGACTCGGCCAGGAAGTCCAGGCAGGTGCCGTTGATGACCACCCGCGGGCGTCCCACAGCGTTGATCAGGGGGCGGCCCGCCCCGTTGCCCAGGACGAACACCTCGCCGCCCTTGGCGCCGTACATGAAAGTCTGGCCCACGTCGCCGTGGATCACCAGCTTGCCGCGCTTGGCGATCTGGGCCACTTGATCTTGGGCGTTGCCGTGAATGTGCAACTCCAGGCCGTCCATGCCGCTTGCCGTGTAGTCGCCGTTGGAGCCGTAGAGGTCGATGCGCACGCCGTCGGTCTGTGCACCCAGGCCCACTCCGTGGAAGCGCTGCCCACGCAGGCGATACACGATGAACCGCTTCCAACCCAGGTGAGACGCCTCTCGCAGCAGGACCGCGTCACAGTCGTCGCCCTCGGGCGGGAAGCCCTCGCTATCGATGCAAAGCAACTCCTCCCCGGACTGTGGGGCCAGCAGGCGATCGCGAGTGTCCCAGGTGATCCGCCGCCAGGAGTTCGCGGCAGGCTCGTCAAAGAGGGGAGCGGTGTCGAAGAGCTGGTCGAGAGTCTCCTCGATCACCTGGATGACCGTCGCGCGGCGCTTGTTGCCGGTCGCGAAGCGCCGGTCGTGGAGCTTCGTGAGTAACTCGATGGCCGCGGCGCTCGACTTGGCGGTGTCCGCTCCCGCGAGCACAGCGTTGCAGAAACGCCGCAGCTGGCCGGCAGGCCATGACGCGATGTTGTGCACCTCAGCGAAGAGGGCATCAACCTCGCCTCTGCGCAGTTTGTCCTGGACATCGTCCGAGCTCATCTGATCGGCGGGACAGGTGCCGGTCGATGAGTCCCGGACCTCGACGCTCGCCGGGTCGCTCGGCAGGTCACAGCGGACCGTGCCGGTCTCGTACTTGACCTCGCGGCCGAACTTGTCGGCGCAGGAGAGCCGCATCTGCCCGCTATGGCCATTGTTGCCCGGCGCCACGGTGAAGATGAAAGCGCCCCCGTCGGTGGAGGAGCCGCCGCGGGCGTTCCAGTACTTGTCGGCCACCGGGCAGAAGCGCGGATCCTCCGCGGCCAGGCTCCGCAGGGTGGCGTCGATGGCCTGCTTTTCCGAGCAGATGAGCCCTATCTGGACGTCGCCGCTGTCGGAGAGCGCGAAGACCTGCGGGCGCAGCATGGCCGTGTCGGTGATGCCCATCAGTTGGAACTGGTCGCCCTGGCTGCGGGCGATGATGAAGAACCAGGGACCGTCCGGCGAAGCGTGGATATGGGTCGCCTGGATCTGCCGGTAGACGAGCTGCTTCTCGGGCGGCAACTGGTCGAAATCCAGCTCGGTGGTGGGAGCCAGCGCCTCGATGATGTACTCGAGCGGATAACCGTACACGCGGTCCCACAGGTCGAAGAGCTGGACCGACACCTCCGTGTCGGTGAGGAACTGCTGCCGGATGTTGCGCTGGCGCAGGTACTCGCACACCGAGTGGTAGTTGGCGAAGTCACCGTTGTGCACCAAAGCCTCGTTCATGCCCACGAACGGGTGGGCTCCACCCGGGTGCCACACGCGGCCCTTGGTGGGATAGCGCTGGTGCGCGATCCAAACGTGGGCTTTGAAATCCTGGAGCTGGTAGTACTCCACGTTCTGCTCGGCGTATCCCACCATCTTGAAGATCAAGAGGTTTCGCGAATGGGAGAGCACGAAGGCGCGTTTCTCGCCCAGCGAAGCGTAGTAGGCGTCGTTGAGCCGGTAAGAGTTTCGCCACACGAACTCGTCTTCAAGCGCGCGCGGCTCGAGATCCTGCAGCCCCGCCGTCTCGGCGAATGCCCTGAGGGCGTCCGGCTTCGCACGCACCACGTAACGGTGCACGTCTGGCGGGCGGACTTCCAGGCCGGGGATATCGCGATAGTCGTCGATGTGCGCCTGCCGCGTGGACAGCACCACGTCGAAGTGGGGCAGGACGTACTCCCGCTCCAGTTCGGCGTGACAGTCGGAGTCGAGTAGAGCGATCTGCAGCAGGTAGTGGCTCTCGAGCTGCTGCGCGGAGATGCCCAGTTGCTCGGGGACGAGACCCGCTGCCGCGATGCCGCCCCCCTTGCCGTTGCCGCGGTTCTGCATCTGCTTGGAGGGCTCGTAGATGAATCGCCCTCCCACCGGCACGGTGCAGGCAAAGCCCGTGACGCCGCAGCCGCCTTCCTCCGCGGGCTCGGATTGTATCGGCTGGTCCGGGCCCGAGTAGACCTGCGACCGGGCGGCCAGCAGGCGTTCGCCGTAGTCGCTCATCGCGCTACTTCCGCGGTTGCGGCCGGTTCGTCGCCGAGGTAGCAAAGCACCTCGCTGCGCCCGCGCAACTCACGGATGGAGGCCATCCCCAGGCGGGCGAGCACGGCCACCATCTGTTCGCGCCAGGCGTTCTGGAGGTTGATCAGCCGCTGGGTAGCCCAGTCCAGACTCATCTGCATCATGAGTTCGGGGTCGGTGGTGGCGATGCCGCGTGGGCAGCCCCGGCCGCTTTCGCAGCAGGCGCAGCGCACACAGCCCAGGGCCACCATTTCTGCCGTGCCGATCACCACGCCGTCGGCTCCGAGGGCGATGGCCTTCAGGGCATCGTAGGCCGAACGGATGCCGCCCGAGGCGATCAGCGTGATCTGGTCGCGGATGCCTTCGGCGACGAGGAACTTGTGCACTTTGGGAACGGCGTACTCGATGGGCATCGCGATGTTCTTCTTGGCGATGTCGGGCGCCGCGCCGGTGCCCCCGTAGCTACCGTCCAGGTGGACGATGTGCGCCCCCGCGTAGTAGCTGCCGACCGCGACCATGTCCACGTCGGTGGGCGTCGAGACCTTCACGCTC
>MELN01000057.1:32020-35179 GCA_001768675.1 Actinobacteria bacterium RBG_16_64_13
CATTTCCTTGATCCAGTCCAGGTGCTTCTTGTGGTCCTCCACGCTGTACACACTGTGGAACGGGAACGGGCTGAATAACGCGTTGCCGGCCACGGCCTCGCGCATGCGGGCCACCGGTGGGGTGTTCTTGTCGCCCAGCAGGTGCCCGCCCAGGCCCGGCTTGGCGCCTTGCGCGTACTTGAATTCCACGATGCGCACGCGCTGGACGGTCTCCTCGCGCACGCCGAAGAGACCCGTGGCCACCTGAGTGATGACGTGGTCGTCATACGGCCGGAGGCGGTCGTGATAGCCGCCCTCTCCCGTGCAGGTGAAGCTGTTCCAGGCCGTGGCCGCGCGGGCCTTGGCCAGAATGGTGTGGATACTCACCGAGCCGAAGCTCATGCCACCGCCGTACACCGGGATGTCGATGTGGACTTGAGGCCGGCCGTCGTTGCGTCGGTTCAGGTCGAGGCTCGTGTCGATCTCAGCGGCCAGGGCCGACGCGTCCGGCGCCGCATCGGCGAACGCGGCCGTTTCGAACTTGAAGCGGAGCTTGTCGAATCCGCCGCCCGAGGCGCCGAGTCGCTGCTCGAGATGAGGCGGTGCGGCGTGTCCTGTGGCAGCCTGGTGCCAGGTTGACAGGATCAGGTCACTCGACCAGCGCGGATCGCCCATGCAGTCGGCGCTGGAGTTGCGTCGCATGGTGAGTGCCTTCTGGGGGCACTGGGCGACGCAGGACCGGTCTGACTCGGCGCACTCGGGACCGATGCACAGGTGGTCCTGCGGCCGCAGGGTGAAGGCGTAGCCCTCGGGCTTCTCGTGCACCCCATACTGACAGACCTCGACGCATCGCCCGCAAGACTTGCACCGGGCCAGGCGGTCGATCTTGTACTTGCCCAGCACGTTGCGGTAACGGTCAGGGGCCGGGCGGACTTGCCGAACCACCTGCTCTTGGGGCCATTCGCTGGGGCCCAAACGCGGAGCCGCATCCTGGGACGATGCCTGCCCCGTCGCCGGCTCGGCCTGCTCCGGCTTGGCGTGCCCGAGCTCGTCCTCGACCTCGGGCGGGATCGCGACACCGTCGATCGTCATCCGGGTGGTGACAATGTCGATGGTCATATGCACACCTCAGTCTGAGACACGCGGGCCAGATCGCCGAATGCCTCCTTCTCGATGTCTTCCATGAAGATGGCCCGTCCCACTTCGCCCCGCAGCCGGCGGACTTCACGGATGCCCATGGCGCCCAACACCTCGATGAGCTGGCTGTGCCAGGCACCCATGAGATTGACCATGCGCTGGGCAGCGTAGCCGGCGTCGATGGAGCCGATCTTGGCCGGGCAGGCGTCGGGGGAGACGCACTGGCCGCGGTCGCGGCAGACGCGGCAGCCCAGAGCCACCAGGAGCGGCGTGTCCGAGGCCACCAGGTCGGCGCCGCAGATGATCGCCTTGGCCATGTGCTCGGCCAGCGCGATGCCGCCAGAGACGATCAGAGTGACCTCGTCTCGTAGCCCTTCCGTCACCAGCCGCCCGTGTACTTCCCGCAGAGCGTCCTTGATGTGCCGCCCGGGTCGTCCGTCGTCCAGGCGCTCGCGCCCGTGCTGGTCGGCGTGGAGGTGGAAGACCTTGACGCCCGCCCGCCCCAGCTCGACCACGCGGTCGGCCGTATTGGGACGGAGCACCATGCGTACCGAGACCACTACCTGCGGGTGGGCGGCCTGAATCCGGGCGGCCGACTCGGCGGCGTCCGGGGCCTCCGTCAGTTCCACCATGCACACGGCCCCAAGAAGGTCCCTGTACTGCTCGATCTCTTGCGCGGCCTCACCGTCCATTCCCAGCACTGGCACCACGAAGGGCACTAGCTCGGGCGCAAGGTTGGCGGCATCGGCAGGCGACATGACGGCCAAGGATTTGAGCTCCATAGCCGCCGCGGCCCGGGCAGCCGTCAGGTGCCGGCTCTCAACCGGCCAACCCGGCATGTCCAAGATCGCCGGGAGCTGGATCTCCAGCAGCTGCGAGGGAGCGCTCAGCAGCGCGCCGTCGGGCGCGAAGCGCAGACGCATGGGCTTGGGGCCGATGTCCACCGAGGTGGAGATGTACTCGCGTCCGTGTATGCCGTCACGGGTGGGGCGCACGATCTCCGACATGTCCGTCCAGATGGAGTCGAAGCCGGGGCCATGGAAGCGCCCGCGATACCCGGCTCCCGAGACGGGGACCTTGCCGGCGTCAGATTGGTTCCAGGTAGTGAGCAGGATGTCGGGCTTCCAGTACTCGTCGCCCATGTCGAGGAATCCCGGATTGACGGCGACGCTCAGTAGGCCCTTGGTGCAGCCCTGGACGCAGGAGAGGCAGGCCTTGCACTCGTCGTGCGTCTCGACCGGGGCCAGGGGGTCGCGGTTGTAGGCTGCCTCGTGGCGGTACACGTCGTAGACGCAGCGCAGCTTGACGCAGTTTGTGCACCGGGAGCAGTCCTCGCGCCAGTCGATGTTGCCGAACTTGCCCACCCGCCGGAACCGCGGAGCCACGGGAACGGTGTGAATGTGGTAGCGATCGGGCACGACAGCCTCCCTGTTAGGCCAGACCCGCTGCTTTGATCACGTCGGCCGCGAGCGCTTCGCACCCGCCGCAAAGGATGTGGATGCCGCGGACGCCGGCCACAGCCTTGAGCTGAGAAGCGGTCTCCGCCGCCATGGCCACGCCCTCTTTGGCCGCGTCGGAGGCCTGACCCAACCGGGCGACCACGGCTTCATCCAGCGGTCCGTAGGTCTGCCGCCGGCGCAGGGCCTCAGCCTTGTCCGCGCTCTCCAAGGGCAACACGCTCGCGATGATCGCCGCCTGCTCGTCCAGCCCGGCCGCGCGAACCGCGTCCATCCACAGAGTGAACCCCGCCAGGTCGAACACCGGCTGTGTCAGCAGGAAGTCCGCTCCGGCCGCGATCTTCTTCTTGAGCCGGAGCAGGTTCAGCTCCAACGGCCTCAGGTGGGGGTGGGCCACCGCCCCGAGCAGCATCTCCGGAAGCTCCAGGCCTTTGAGGACCTGCGTGAGCTGGGTGGAGTCTATGTCGTTGGCCGAGGCGGCTTGGGGGCAGACCCCCAGCGATTGGTGGTTGCCGCTGAGGCAGAGGATGGCGCCCACACCCAGGGCCGAAGCCCCCAGGGCATCGCTCTCGAGCGCGACGCGGTT
>MELN01000057.1:35229-38127 GCA_001768675.1 Actinobacteria bacterium RBG_16_64_13
GGGCGGCACAAGCCAGGGCCGACCCGAGGATCTCGTCGGGGTTGTCGGCGACCACCACCGCGTCCAGGCTGGGCGGCAGCACGTCCGAGAGCTTCTTGACGGCCTCAGCGCCGCCAGTGCGCGGCGGCAGGCACTCGGCGGTCAGCACCAGGCGCCCGGAGGTCAATGCCTGCCCGAGCTTAGTCCTCGTTGTCGTCATCGCTGATATCCAGTTGTAGGTAGGGGTCGTCGGTCACTTCGGCCAGAGCGGCATGCAGAGGGTTGGGCCCTAGACCATCAAGGGCCTGCAGCACCCCAGCGCGGATAGCCGCGACCCGAGCGTCGCCAACTTCGGACGAGCAAGCCGGCACGACTCCGGCGGCGCCTAACGCGGTGTCTTCGGCCGCGGTGCCGGGCAGGTGGAAGAGCAGCAGGCGTTCGGCTCCGAGCCCGACCTCGTCCAGGATGCCTCGGATGTAGTCCACCCGGCGGGTGCAGCGCTGGCTGCCTTCGAGGTAGTGGCAGTTGTCCTCCTCGCAGGCGACGGTGCAGACCAGGTCGGCTCCGGACTCGAACGCCTTGAGGACGTGCTCCGGTTGGAGCCGCCCCGTGCAGGGCACCAAGACCTCGCGCACCGCGAAAGGCCAGTCAAACCGCGGTACGGTCGGACGTGACCGGCCGGCAGAGTCCGGCGCTTCGCTTGGGCGCGCGCAATTCGCGCATACAAAGGCCGTGACTGCGATCTGCTGCTCCTTTCGGTCCGATGACCGCCTAGGGTAGCAGCAATCTCAACAAGGTGGTTTGTCCACAAGGCCAGTCTTGGGCACCTGCGAATTATACTTCTGGAGTAATGGAGGGCCGAAAGGGGCCGTAGAGCCGTGTCCACGACACGTGATCCCGGCTCAGGGCTCTAAGACTCGAACGAAGACAGCGACCTGGCGATCTCCGGCGCGAGGCGCAGCAGACGCGAGTCTTCGGTAGCGAGCGGTACGCGTAGCCTCTCCGCGGTGGCCAGGTAGCAGGCGTCGTAGGCACTGAGACCCAGCTTGGAGGCGATCTCCAGAATCCGAGCGCCGGGCGGGCCTTCGGCCAGCATGCGCACGAGATCGGTGCCTCGCTCCAGTCCTGCCACCGCCGCCTCCCGAGGGAGGGCGCGCTCCTTGACCAGACGGCAAAAGACGTTCGCGAGTTCGTAGTAGAGCAACCGCGGGGCACGCCAGTCGTGATCCGCCGCCCACAGAGCGCGGGCCTGGTCTGTCTTCTCGCCTTCGACCAGAAGATAGGCGACGATGTTGGCATCGACCACGAGCACCGCATCCAGTCCCTACTCGCGCCCGTCGGCGATCGCCCGCTCGAGCCAGTCCGGCGTCAAGGGGAAGGCGGCTTGGATCGGGGGCGGAAGCTCGGCGGGTCGTTCACCCAAGGCCTCTTCGAGCAGGGAGATGACCTCCTTGCTCATGGAGCGATGGTCACGGGCGGCGGCCTCCCGCAGGCGCCGGTGTAGATCAGCAGGGATATCCTTGAGCAAGATGGACGGCATGCCCATAGCATATACCATAACGTTACCTTTTTGGTACCAAAAACCGCCGTCTTGGAGATGTCCTGGGGTCCAGTTTCGTGAAAAGTAGCGTTTCCGGCCATGTGCCATTGGTTGCACAATAGCGGTTATCCCTGCTACCTCTAGGGCCGCCCTCCGCCGCTCCCCTCAGTGAGCAACCGCACCGTCCCCTTGACCCGTTCCTGATAGCTGTCCACGATCTGGCCGCGCACCTCGTCCAGTAGGTGGATGTGGGCCTCTAGCACATAGCTGGTCACCTGCGGCCGAGCCATGGCCATGAATCGCGCAAGATCTTGTTCCATGCTTTTGCGCATCCGTCCCGTCGGATTGAAGAGACGGTCAAGCCCTCCACCCAGGGCCGCTCCCGCCACCGCCCCCACCACAGGCACGGCGAATCCGCCCGTCACCGCGTTCCCCAGGTATGCCCCCGCCAGACCAAGGGCCGTGGTCGTACGGCGTCCGCGCCGCAGGGTGGCCTCGGTGGGGAACATGGCGTGCTTGTCTATCTCGAAGACCACGACGCTGAGCGGCTCCACCTTCTCCCGCACCTGGCGCTGCCGCTTCGCCGACCAAAGGTGGGCGAGAAACGCCACCCCGCCGGCCAGGAGGATCATCCCCAGAGACACCCACCGGCGCCAAGGCCCTTCCCAACCGACGACCACGGTAAGCGCCCCGGCGATCGCGCCGAGGATCAGGAACACCTCCCAGAACCGGCGGCGAAGGCCGAAATGGAGGAGCTCCCTGCGGTACAGCCCGTCGAAGAACGCCTGGGTGTTCTGGGTGTACCAGGTTTCGTAGCGTTGCAGCACCGTGTCGCACCGGCTGTTGCACTTGGTGAAGAGCGCGTTGACCAGGGCGTCCCAGGAGCTGCCGAAGGTGGTACTGAATTGCCGCAGGTCGGCCCTCGTCGCCGTCTGGATATGGCTCGTCATGTGTTTCTCGAAGTGGGCCAGGTGCGCCAGAGTCTGGGCCTCGGCCCAGTGCTGCTGTTCGCGAAAATCTTGGACGATACTGTCGATGACCTCGCGCAGGCCTGCCGGAATGGGCATGTCGTCCTCGAGCAGTCCCTGCTGGAGAAAGGCCGAAAGGATCTCGTAAGCGGCGCGGACGCGGATGAACTCGGCGGCTTGGCCACCCCGGTCGGGATGAGCTTCCGACACCATGCGGCGGTAGGCGCCCTTGACCTGGGCGGCCGTGGCGTCGCGGGGCAGGCACAGGGCCTGGTATGCCTCGTGGAGGGTCACCGGGAGATGATAGCGCTTGGCTCTCACCCCCGTTCTTGCGTTTGGCTTTCCTCCTAACCCGGTATTGAGTTGTACGTGGCGGTGGAGCCGCCGGCAAGTTTGCGGAGAGGGGAGTCC
>MELN01000058.1:0-2028 GCA_001768675.1 Actinobacteria bacterium RBG_16_64_13
TCGCGGCTCCGCAGTCCCGCTTCCACGTGGGCCACGGGGATGTTCAGCTTGGCGGCGACCAGGGCCGCGGCCAGCGTGGAATTGACGTCGCCCACGGTGATCACCAGGTCGGGTGCCTCGTCCTTGATCACCGGCTCCAGCGCGATCATGACCCGGGCGGTCTGCTCGGCATGGCTCCCGGAGCCGATTCCCAGGTCGTAGTCCGGCCGGGGAAGGCCGAGTTCGTCGAAGAATACCCGGCTCATCTTCTCGTCGTAGTGCTGTCCGGTATGCACCAGCACCTGCTGGAAGCGCACGTGCTCCGAGGGTACGTGTGGAGTAGCTCGATTCGGGTCGCGGCCACCGGTCTCGTTCCACTTCTCGGCGGCCGCGATGACCGAGGCGGCCTTCATGAAGTTGGGCCGTGTGCCCACCACGTGGAGAAGCTTCACAGTGACCGTCCTGTTCACCTGCCGGCGTCCCCCGAGATCGTCGTCGAACAATCAGACTATCACCAAGAGAGGGCCGGCGGCTGAGCTGCTGGTGGTCTACGCCCCAACAGCTGCCGCTGGGCTTCGTGTTATGGGGCCTTGGCGGCGATCCGCGTTCGAGCCGGGCGTCCCATCAGCGTAGAGCACGGGCAGATCGCCGCCGCGGCGCTGGCGGGCGGAGTCGTGCCCATTGAGGGTCCCCAGGAATCGAGCTGCTCTGGTGCGGCCGTGCGCGAGCAGGCTCACGATGGCGCGACCTCCAGCATCCTGTCAACGAACTGCATCAGCAGGCCGTCGCCGATCCGCGGCACCGGCGCTGCTGGCTTCTTGGCCAGATCGAGTGCGGCAACGTCCTGGGCCGAGCGGAGCAGCGTCAGCTCACCCTCGGCGACGAGTGCCCGATCCACGGCGGCCATCCTGCCTGCGTAGATGGAGTAGGCCGGGGTGCCCAAGACGGCAGCCTCGCGGTTCATACTGCCCCCTGCACTGATGACGGCGTCGGCTCCGGCGATGAGCTGGCGCCCGTCGAGCGGCTTGTTCTTCCAGAGGAGTTCCCCAAAGCCCCCACTCTCCAAGGACGCGGCCTGCGTGGAGGTGCGGGCGAGTAGCACCACGCACGCTTGCTGCTCGCGGTGAAGCCGCTTGAGGCGCTCGAGCAACTGGACGAAGAGTGGGTTCTCGAACCGGTGGTAGAGCGCCATATCGGCCGGAGGCCGGATGACCACGACGGGGCCCGTCTCGGCGGCGGCGCACCGGAGAACGCCCGCCTGCCGGAGATACCCGGGGTCGGGCTCAAAGCCGGCCAGGGCGATCTCTTCCTTGAGACCGTGGTACCGCCAGGTCTTTTCAGGCCTGGCACCCTGCCTGCGAAGAACGTCGAGCGGGAACACTTCCGGCACCACCACGAGGCTCGCGCACCGGAAGGCCACGTGGTTTGCAGGCTGGAACTCGTAGTCCATGGCAGTGACGACAGGGATCCCGAGAGTCCGCCCGGCCACGGCCTGTGCGTACGAGTTGTGGCTGACGGCCACGGCCGGTGAACTGCGTTTGGCGAAGGCGCGCAGCGCGCGCACACGGCCGGCAAGATTGCCCACCTTGCCCACGAGACCAGCGCCACCGTGCTCTCCGATGGTCTCGGCTTCGATGCCCATGAGCCGGCACAGCTCTACCGTCTGGGCGAAGTCGCGGGCCGACACCACGGTCTGGACGTCCCGCCGGTGCAGCTCGGCGATCACCGGCAGGAAGAAGAGCACGTGCGGGGAGTTGGCGAGGTCGATCCATACGGGGCCGGGGGTCATGAGCCACCGCCATCGGCGCGGGGAGCCACCGTGGCTGCTGTGGGCGCCGCCCCTGCGCCTGCGGCCGCTCCCGCCAGCGCCGACATCAGAGGGGCGCTCGACCAACGTGGGAACTCGCGCCGGTCGGTCCAGCAACGGTGCTCCTGATACGCCACTCGGCCGCCTGGTTTGACGAGGTGCCGGCGGATCCAAACAAGCTGTCCGGGCACCGCTTGAGCCGCGTGGCCTCCAACGGCGGCGTGCAGGGTTTCCACGCCCTG
>MELN01000058.1:2103-2668 GCA_001768675.1 Actinobacteria bacterium RBG_16_64_13
GGCCACGTAAAACCGCAGACCCCGGTCGAGCGTTGACTTGAGGCCGGGATCTCCCGTGGCGCGAACCACCCTGGCCAGGCCCTCCAGCACGAAGCCGGTGTGGAACCCGTCGACCCAGCGGCCGTACGGTTCTTCCGAGTAGGGCCAGGAACCGTCTGCGGCCTGGCGCGCGGCCGTGAAGCGCGCGCAGGCGAGGGCCTCTCCGGTGAGCGCGGCGGCGTCATCGGTGTGGCTGGCCGTTGCTTCTGCTGCGGCGCCGGCGGGGGCGGCCGCACCGCCGGAGGGCGTCGCCGCGCCGAGGTCCGCGGCCTCGCACAGTACGAGCGCCGCCAGCATATTGGCGTTATGGACCACGGTCGTCTCGCTCGGCACATAGCCGATGCACTGACCGGTTTCGTCGATCACTCGAGGCAACCCATCAAGGATAAACGTCGCCGCGGCGCGCACGTCGGCCGCGCAATCGAGCAACCCGGCCCGGGTCACCGCCGCCATTCCCTTGGCGACGAAGGCCGTGACGATGAGGTTGGGTGTCGGCGGCACATAGGAGAAGAAACGCGTGTGCACC
>MELN01000058.1:2791-3088 GCA_001768675.1 Actinobacteria bacterium RBG_16_64_13
AGGGCGAGGAGCCGCCGGCAGTCGTGGGCGCGCCGCCCTGGGCCGGCGCGCCGCTCAGCCTCGCTGCCGCCAGCAGTGCATGTCCCAGTGTGTACGCGTCGAGTTGGGGCTTGACCCCGATGAAGGGTTGCAGGGGCAGGGGTGACCGCTTTACCGCCTGGGTCAGAGCTCGCCGAAAGAAGCGGGCATTCTTTAGGGCCGAAGGCAAGAAGCGCGCGTTCAGCGCGTCGTACGGGTCCCATCCCGCGTAGTCTCGGGCAGCTAAGCGGTCCCAAATGGCGAGCGCCGTCTCCCGTG
>MELN01000058.1:3108-7820 GCA_001768675.1 Actinobacteria bacterium RBG_16_64_13
GGGTCCGAGCCGGCAGTAGGTGCGGCTCCCCCGGGCATCTAGCCCTTGCCTTCTACCATGTACCGGGGCACGGTCACGGGCCGGCCCGTGGTCAGCGATTCGACCACCTTGAACGTCGCTGCCGTGGAGGCCACGCAGTCCGCGAACTTCAGGCGGGGCTCATGGCCTTGGGCCAGATCGAGGAATGCCCGCATCTCGTTCGCGTGGCCCTTGTCGGCACGGGGCAGGCGCTCGGTTCGGGTATGTCCGCCACGGGTGACGGTAAGGCTCTTGAATTCGCGTATCACCATCACGGCGCCCTCGCAGAAGACCTCGACGCGCTCCTTGGGGAAGGCGGAGTCTCCGGTGGCCGCGTAGAGAATGGTGGCGAGCGATCCGTCGGGGAACGACAGGGTGATGGTAAGGGTGTCGGTAAGCGCGGCAGCCTTGGTCGGGTCGGCCGAAATGGCGTAGACGTTCGCCACGCGGTCGCCGATCAGGCAGGCTGCAAGATCGACGAAGTGACACACCTCGCCCACGATACGCCCCCCGCCTTCTTCGAGGCGATGGATCCAGTGGGTGGGAGGGATAGCGCCGGCGTTGACGCGGATGAGCAGCGTCGCCGGGGAGGAGCGACGCTTGAGCGCCTCTTCGACGACGTTGGTGAGTGGCGCGAAACGGCGGTTGAACCCGACCATGAGGTGGCCCCCGGTCGCCCGTTGGGCCTCGACCACCTTGGCGAGTTCTTCTTCAGTCAACGCCAGCGGCTTCTCGACGAACACGGTCTTGCCCGCTCGCAACGCCTTCTGGGCGAGCTCCGCGTGCGAAGAGTGCCGGGTGGCGATGACTATCGCGCTGGTCTCGGTGTCGGACAGGACCTCGTCTGCCGAGCCGGCGCAATAGGCGAACTGGTTGCGCTCAGCGACGTCGCGCGCGCTCAACCCGGTGGTGGTGTAGACGCCGCGCCGGATGAAGCGCTTGTCATTGGAGAGAGCGGGAAGGAGCGTGGCCGTGGCGAAGTTACCCGCGCCGAGGAAACTGACTCCCACTCCGCCTTCCTTGGCCGCCTTGGCCGAGGGCGGCTTGAGCCAGATACGCTGCCGCTCGGGCTCCGACTCCGTGTTCTGCGGGTATTCGAGAAGGACCCCGAGGGCGCCGCTGCCTCGGGTGGTCAGCACGGAGTAGGCGTCGGCCGCTTCTTCCACGGAGAAGCGGTGGGTGACGAGAGGCTTCACGTCTACCGCTTTTTCCGCCACGAGGCGGATGAATTCGGCCATGTTACGCTGCTCGGTCCAGCGCACGTAGCCCAGCGGGTAGTCGAGCGCGAGCTCCTCATACATGGGGTCGTAGCGCCCGGGCCCGTAGGAGCGTGAGAGCTTGAAGGTGAGCTCCTTCTCGTAGAAGGGCGCCCGGGGCACGTTCATGCCCACGTCGCCCACGATTACCACCGTTCCCCGGTCGCGCGCGATCTTGCCGGCCAGTATCACAGGGCCGTCGTCCTTGGTGCCGGCGGTGATGATCACCGCGTCGTATCCCACGTTGGCGGTGTTGGCCTGCATCTGCCCCGCGGCGCCTCCAATGTCGGAGGTCAGCATGCTCGCTCCGAACTTGGCGGCTATCTCGCATCGCTTCGGGTCGGGGTCCATGCCGGCCACGTCGCAGCCGGCCGCTCGCAGCAACTGCACCGTGATCTGACCCACCAGCCCCAGACCGATGACGGCCACCCTGTCACCAAGCGTCATCCCGGCCTGCCGCACCCCCTGTAACGCGACCGCCCCGACCGTGGCGAACGCGGCTTCGTCAAGACCGACCCCGTCGGTCACGGGGACACACAGCGTCCCGGGCACGTAGACGATCTCCGCGTGGTTGGCGTAGTCGCCGCCTCCGCACGCGATGAGGTCGCCCGGCTTGAAGCCGCCTGCCAGTTCGCCCACCGCCGCGACCACGCCGGCGGAGCTGTAACCGATGGGGTTGGCCTCCTCCAGCCGCGCCATGACGGTGCGGTAGGTCTGGAGCACTCCGTCGCGCCGGATCTTCTCGACCACCTGGGCCACCTGGTCGGGCCGGCTGCGCGCCTTTGCCGCCATGCTCTTCTGGCCCAGGTCGACCTTGGCCTTCTCGGTGCCCGCACTGATGAGAGACCAGGCGGTGCGGGCCAAGATACCGTGCGGGCGCAGGGTAGGCGGAGGCACATCGACGACGCGAATCCGCCCGTCCTTCATCGATTGGGAGACTTGCTTCAAGCGCAATCCTCTCGCGTGGAGTATGGCCTCATTCTATTAGATTCGGGCGGGTCATGCGTATCCTCCGGCGTCGTCAAGTCCTTGTCGCGTCATGCCGATAAAGCTCGTACCGCGATCCTCGGGCCGCGCAAAGGGTGAATGGAGAGCATGGCGTGGATGGACTCAGGGAGAACTTCATCGGCAGCGTGCGCGGCCAATCGGCCGCGGCTTGGATCAGCGCGCGCCGGTTGTTGTCCTGCCTGGACGCGCTCGCCACCGTCATCGCACTGCTCGTTTCTTTCCTGCTGCTGGACGCGCGTGTGGCCGGAGTGCCGAGCGCTCGCATGATGCAGGCGCTGTTCCAGCTACTCATCACCGTCTCGCTGGTGACTCTCCTCTACAGAGCCGGCCAGTACTCTTCCGACCGGCGCATGTCGGCGGCCTCGGACCTGGCCGCTCTGATCAAGGGCACGTTTGCCGCCTTCTTTCTCGTGAGCGGTGTGTGGTTCACCACAGACGGTTTCTTCACCGGCTTCCGCGATCAATCCCGGGTGCTGGTCTTCAGCGGGATGCTTATCTTCTGCGGGCTCCTGGCGATCAACCGCCTCTTCGCAAGATGGTATCAGCGCAAGATGTTCGCTCGCGGCGAAGGTATGAAGAACGTGATACTGGTCGGGCAAGGCCGTGTGGCCACCGAGTTCGCCCGGACCCTGGAAAGACGCTGGTGGCTGGGCGTGCGCTGCGTGGGCACGGTGCCCGCGCGGGGCCGCTCGTTCTCCATAGACCGCATACGTCAGCTGATGCAGACAGGCGTTGGCTCCGGGCTGATCATCGCTCTCGATGCCGAGGAGCACGCCAACTTCGAACGGATCACCGTGGCCCTGAACAGGGCGGGTCTGAGTTTCGGTGTAGTGCCTTCGCTGTTCGAGGAAAGCCTGTTCGCCGCGCGGAGCCACGACTTCCGGGAGCTCCCTGTTATCGCCGACGTCGACATCGATCCGCTGGACAAATTCATGCATGTCTTCAAGCGTGCGTTCGACATCGCAGTGTCCGCCTGCGCACTGCTGGTGCTGTCGCCGCTGCTTGCCGTGGTGGCCCTCGCTGTCAAACTCAGCTCGCCGGGACCGGTCATCTTCAGGCAGGTGCGCATCGGCGCTACCGGCAGGCCGTTCGAGATCCTCAAGTTCCGGACCATGGTCACCAATGCGGAAGAGCTGCTCGAGGAACTGAAGTCGTCCGACGAGGGCGACGGCCCTCACTTCAAGATGAAGTACGATCCCCGCATCACCAAGATCGGCGCGTTTCTCCGCAAGTGGAGCCTCGACGAGCTACTCCAGTTCGCCAACGTGCTGCGCGGCGACATGAGCCTGGTAGGCCCTCGTCCGCCGCTCCCCCGCGAAGTGGATCAATACGAGCTTGGCCACCTGGGCCGGCTGCGGGGAAAACCCGGGATCACCGGTCTGTGGCAGGTATCGGGGCGCAAGGACCTTACTTTCGACGACATGGTGCGGCTTGACCGGCAGTACCTCGAGAACTGGTCGCTCCTTATGGACCTGGACATCATGTTCAGGACGGTGTCGGTGGTCCTGGCCCGCCGGGGCGCCTACTAGCCCGTAAGAAGCGGTCCGCCGCGGCAGTCCGCCGCGATCGCGGCCTGGCTCACTCCCCCCGAACGATCGCTCCGAGCTCCTCCGCGAGCACAGTGTGGCTTCGCTCTACCGTGAAGCTTTCTTCATACCGCTGTCGCGCGCCCTGCGACATCCGTCTCCAAAGCTCGTCATCTTGGCAGAGGGCGGTCAGCCGGGCGGCCAGTGACGCACTATCGCCTACCCGCACCACGAAGCCGCCGACCCCATCCGCGACCGTTTCGGCGATAGAGCCTGTGTCGGTCGCCACCACGGGCAGGCCCGCGCTCATGGCTTCAAGGATGACCCAGGGCTGGCCCTCGGAGTGCGAAGGCACGGCCAGCACCCAGGCTCGCGCGAACACGCCGGTCTTCTCCTCGCCGAACACAGGACCGGCGAAGCGAACGGCGGCCGACAGACGGCCGGCCTGCACGAGCTGCTTGATCTCGGCCTCGTATGCCGGCGAGTCCCACTCCCCGCACAAGACGAACTCCACTGCGGGTACCGAGGCGGCGATGTCGCCAGCAGCCACTACAAGGTCCGTGAGGCCCTTGGCTTGTGACAGGCGCCCAATGTAGGCGACTACCGGATGGTCCTCGTCGCGGCCCCCGACTTGGCCGGCCCGCACGGCGGGAGGGCAACCGTTGGGGGCTACCGCCACCCTTGCGTCTGGATAGACGGCCCGGGCCATGCCGGCCAAGCTCTCGCCCAGAACCAGAGTCCGGGAACTCTGTTTGAGTATGGACCGGAGCATCGCGGCCGCGAGTCTCCCCTGGCGGGCACGCATCTCCGCGTAGCGGCTGCCGCGCAGGTACGTAGCGATCCGGGCGCCGGCCACCCGGCTGAATCCCACGAAGAGCCAATCTCGCACAAGGGCGAACTTGCC
>MELN01000058.1:7829-8082 GCA_001768675.1 Actinobacteria bacterium RBG_16_64_13
CGTGAGGAGGGTGACGACGGGCCGCTGGCGCCAGAGCAGGCGCACCAGGCGCCAGACGTGCCTGAGGCCGAGGACGACGTTGCCCCAATCCAGGCTGCCCATCTTGGCAAATCCGGCTACGTCGCTCGTGTCCAAGTGGACGATCCGGAAGCGTGCCGCCAGGGTGGGCGATCGCACCATCAACTCGGTGGCCTTGGCCACTCCGAACGCCGGTGGCGGCAGCGGGCCGATGACTAGGACCGTCGGCCGGGCA
>MELN01000058.1:8131-18543 GCA_001768675.1 Actinobacteria bacterium RBG_16_64_13
CGTCAGGCATCGCGGCGTCCTTCGAGGGCGCAGCGCACCGCGGCGACGAAGCCCTCGGCCGCCTTTTCCAGGGATGCTTTGGCCCGAACCGCCTCAGCGCCCTTGTGGCCGATCTGTTTCGGCACAGGGTCGTCGGAGAGGAGCCGGGTGATGGTCGCCGCGAGCTTTTCGGTGTCGGTCGGCTCGACCACGAAACCGGTGACTCCATCCTCGATCAGATCGCGTGTCGCCCCCGCCCAGGGCGAAGCCACCACAGGCACGCCGCAGGCCATGGCCTCGTTGATGACCAGGCCCCAGGCCTCCCGCTTGGTGGGAAACAGGAACCCGTCGACGAGGCCGAGCAATTCCGCCACATCTCCCTCGGGCGTGAGGCCGTGGAAACGGAAATGGGGGTCTTTCCCAGCTTCACTCGCCAAGGCTTCCAACTCGCCCTTCATGGGTCCGCCGCCTGCGAAATGAAGCGTCCAGTCGGAGGTTTCCGGCGTTGCTGCAATACCCGCCGTCACGAGTTCGCGCACACCTTTTCTCTCGACCAGCGAACCGACAAACAGAAGGTTCTTTCTCGCGAGGCCGTATTTGGTGGCCAGGTCAACGCGTCTTGTCTGCGCGCTGAGAGCCGCGCTGGCGATGCCTTCGAGGTCCACGGTGTTCCAGGCGCAGAACACGTGTCCAATGGCGGCGCCGAGCGAGATCAGGTACTCGGCCGCAGCCGTCCCGTACGCGATGCACGCTCCCGAATTCCGCACCAGTCGACCGCGTGCGCTCGTGCGCAAGCGACCTATATCTCCCTCGTGCCCCGGCCAAGCGCCCGACCACAGGATATGTGGCACTCTTGCCGAGCGGCACCAACGCGTGCTCAGCACTGCGCTGGGGCCGAATCCTCCGGTAACGACACAGACGGGCTCGAGTCTGTTCAGCACTCTGCCAAGCCCGACGGGGATTGAGACCACTCGTTCGTAGTCCCTGCGCCAGGTGATGCCCGGGACATGCGCGCCCACCCCAGTTTCCCCAGTCCCTCCTGGGGGAAGGCCGCGCCGAACGTGCTTCGAGGGATCGGAAGCGAAAAGGACGCGCAGTTCTAGCCCCTCGGCAGACAGCTTCTTCTCCAATACGCCGAAGAGCGCTCTCCGATATGGGCGAGGTATGTTGGTCACTATCGCGATGATAGCGCTCATCGGGACTCGCTCAGGTCTGTCGGATCAGAGACGGCTGGCACACCCTTCCAGCCGTGCAGGGCCATGAAGTACCCACCATGCTTTGCGATGGCCTCGTCAAGTCTTGCCACGCGCTCAGGATTCAACGCCGCTCCTTTGAAGAGGCTGGAGTCGAACACAGGGTGATCCCCAAGCTTGGCAAGCCGTTGTTGGTCGAGCTCCGCGGTGGTCTTTATCGGGCGCGCGGGGACGCCTCCGACCACTGTGCCCGCGGGAACGTCCTGCGTCACAACCGAACCGGCTCCCACGACGGCGCCTTCGCCGACGGTCACTCCTGGCAGCAATATGGCGTGGGCGCCGATGTATGCGCCCCGGCAGACCCGGACCGGAGCTACCCAGGTCACCCCGAGTCTCCGGAACGACGACGCGTCATGACAGAGGATCGCACTTCCGTTCACCAGAGTCGCACCGTCTTCGATGGTTATATGGCGTGCGTATCCGTAGTCGAATATCACGCCCCTTGCGATGTAGGCCCCTTTTCCTACAGTGAGGCCCGGTGGGATGTCTGGGACTCCGCGGATGCGTCGTGCGGCCCGTCTCAGCCCGCGTTTAAGGCGTGGAATCATCGTCTACCTCGTCCTGCGTCGCCGCGCGGCGCGCGAGCGCCGTCTCATAGAGCTTCCGATACGACTCGTGCATGTGTTCGAGCGAGTATTTCGAGCGGACGTGCTTCGCTCCCGCCAACCCCAGGCGTGATCTCAAACCTGGATCAGCAGCGAGTTCTGCGACCAGGGACGCAAGCTCCTCCTGATCCTGCGCGATGAAACCCGTCTCGCCGTGCTCGATGTGCTCGCACAGGCCCGGGCTGTCGGAGAACACAATGGACGGGATCCCCATTCCCATCGCCTCGACGACCGAGTTCCCGAATGATTCGTCGGCGGACGACGGGAGCACGAAGATATCCATTGCCTGCAGATAATCAGCGACGTTGTCGACCAGCCCGGTGACGCACAGTCGTCGGGAAGCGCCGAGAGTCTCGGCCTGCGCTTGCAGTGCGCCGCGGAGACGGCCGTCGCCCACGAGGACCACTTCTTGCGTCGAAGGACCGGCCAGCAGGCCGACCAGCCGGTCGAACCTCTTACAGGAGTTGAAGCTGCCCGATGATCCAATGACGATGGTGCCGGGGCCGGCGCCGATCTCGGCCCGCACTTCTTGCCGGTTACGGTGGGGAGCCAAGAGCGAGAAGTCGACGCCGTTGTAAGTCACCTGGGCCGGTACGCCATGCAGCCCATAGCGGGTCACGGCGTACCGCATTGCATGCTCGGTGTTTCCCGACACAGCGTGCACGTACCTGCGCAGCAGCGACCCCCCAAGCGCACGGCGGATCCGTTTGCGTGCCGGCTCGGCCAGCTCGTGTGCCCCGTGGCGTTGGGTGAACACCCTGGCAGTGTCGGGGCATCTGGCGCTCGCGAGAATGTGGCTGAGCTCCAACACGTGAAAGTGATGAATGTCGTAGTTCCTCAGACGGCCGACGCTTCTCAGCGCGCGGGGCAGATCGACGCTGCTTCGCATTCGCAGGTCGAGGACTTCGCAGCCCAGGCCTCTGACAGCATCGACCCAAGGGCCGTCCGCCTGTCCGAAGGCTACACCGACATCCCACTCTGCGCGGCGGATCTCCTCGCGCACGATCTGATAGACCGCGCGTTCTGCTCCGCCGATCTGACCGGTCCACAGGAAGTGTAGAACCCGACGGTCGCTCACGTCTTATGGCCCACAACGTAAATGGTCTGGGCCAGAAGATTGGCCAGAGGTCGAGGGATCCGCGCGTGCTTGCGCTTGACGCGTCCAAAGAACCGGCGGCCGATCCAGTTCAGGCCGAAAGCCGGACTGCTGAATTCCATATGGAGTATCTCAAAGCCGGGCTTTTCGCAGAAGGCGCGAACTCCCGCGACAGTGAAGAAGCGAAAGTGGTACCCCTCCGCCTCCGGCGGCAGTCCGCGCAGAATGCGCATTCGTTCTCGCCACCACACGGCATTGGGCGTACTCAGCAGCATGAGACCCCCGGGCTTGAGGAGCCGATAGGCTTCACTTACGAGACACTCGGCCATGGGGATGTGCTCCACGACCTCGATCAGCGAAACACCGTCGAACTGATGGTCATCCAATTGGTCGAGCCGCCCATTGAGATCGGCAAGCACTCCGCGGACGCCAAGTGAGGCAACACCTGCGACGTTGCGTGTGTCGCCATCGACGAGGGTGACCTCGTATCCCTTTTCCTTCGCCAGCAGCGAGAACTCGCCTGCGCCTCCGCCAAGGTCCAGCCATCTGGCTCCAGCGTTCGCCGCGGGCAGATGCCTCGCCAGCACCCTAAACCTGTGGAGCCCCGGCCTGGGTGACCGTTCGGGGAGGTTTCCGGCGAGCATCTTCATCTTCTGATCGCCGCGGCAGGCTCTGTGCCTGCGATCGGCACGGTCTGCAGAATCGCCGTCTCGTCCGCGCTCTTGAGCGCGTAAAGCGCGCCCACGAGTATCCACATGGGGATGGCAACACGTGTGGTCTCCATCCAGTTGTCGAAAAGGGATTGGATGAGGAGGAGTATCAGACCCCCGAAGCACGCAAAGGCCAGCCTACTGCCCAGCGCATCGCCGCTTTTCGCACTCGCCACCAGACGGCGGTACGAGAACACGACCGCGAACAGATATGCGGCCAAATAGACCAGCAGGCCCGCTGTGCCCACCTCGGCGGCCAGCGAAGTGTAGCTCGACCTAGGGCTCGACGCAGTCGTGCCGCCCTGGATCGGCTTGGCGCTGATCGTGTCCACATACCTTCTGGCGACGTCTGTCCCGTATTGCCTGCCCCCCATTAGAGACGCGGCGAGGGGACCGGCTGCGTCCTTCGCGGGGTCGGGTGTCTCCGAGAAAGTCGTGTACCCGCGGCTACTGAAGGTGGCGGGGCCCGATCCTACGATCGCCGTGTGCGGCATGTCGGCATACATCTTCACGACGTTCGCGGCCACCTCGACCTTGCCAGACTCCACGATGGGGGATGAGTCCTTGAACAGGTCGAACACCTGGAGCAGCTTCAAATTCGGGAAGGACGTGCCCACAGCGATCAGCGTCACCACGGAGACCGCGGAGATAACGATGGTCTGCATCATGCGCCTTGACACACGCGCTGGTGATACCCAGAGGCTGGCAAGGATGACCATCGTGAAGAAGATCAGCATTGCCCTGTATTGAGCCGCATAGAAGAGGCCGTAGACGGCGAGGGCTGCCAAGCCGACCGCGAATCCCTGTCCCCGCCGCTTGGGTCCGGACTCGACCGCGGACCCCGCTAGAACATAGAGAAGCCACACTCCGAGAAAGTAGGTGAATTGATAGGCGTTCCGGCCAAATGTACCAGACACGTAGTCCGGATTGCTGCTCGCCAAGAACCGAGGCAGGCCGTAGAAGATCCCGACTGCCAATTGCAGCACGCCCAGCCAGAAGAAGGCCCTGACAACCAAGCGGACGCTCTCGCGAGACAGTCCGGCATTGGCCGTGGCCGCCGCGAAGACGAGAGGAGCTGCAAAACCGTACATGAACATCGCGGTGGGAAGGAGCCCCACCCGCGTTGCATTGGTCAAGGAAGAAACCAGAGCGACGAGGACGAACAGGTAGAGAATCAACCTGAGTTTCAGTCCGTCGGGTCCCAGACCGTTTCGAACGAAGTCCAGAGTGGCGACAAGCAGGGCGAGGAAGGTAAGTGGAACATCGACAAACTGCACGATTCCGGGGAATAGACCTAGGTCCTCGCTGAGGAAGCGGATGCAAACGATGAGGACCATACTGCCCGACAACAGCCACGCCCAAGACCGGCCCGCGCGGCTCTCGTTCCGTCCGCCGTCTATGATCCCTACACCATCGACAGCCAGGGCGCTTCTCACGGGCTACCCACCCCACAGACGATCTACTAGAGACAGCGTGGCTCTCGCCGTTGCCGACCAAGTGAACAGCATAGCATCGGCTTGCGCCCGTTCGGCCAAGCTGTGGGCGAGGCCGGTGTCTTCCAAGACTCGGGTCACGGCTCCCGCAAGTAGATCAGGCCGGTCCGGAGCGACCAGCAGCCCGTTCTCTCCGTCGCGTATGACCTCTCGGATTGACAGATAGTCCGACACTACCGCGGGCGTGCCCGAGGCCATGTATTCAAAGAGCTTGCCCGGCGAGCGATAGTCGTTGAGAGCTAGCCCTGGCTCGTAATAGAGAAGGAGGACGTCGGCCGCCATCTGGTAGAGCAGGGCATCGGAAGGCGCGACAAACCCTGTGAACTCCACGTTGTGCAAGCCGCGACGCACGACCTCGTCCCGCCATAGTTCGGCGTGATCAGGCCGACCTCCCACGATCACCACGCGGACGGCGCGATGGGCAAGATACTCGGCCGCTTGCACTATGAGCTCTATCTCGCGCAAGCCCCAGACCACCTTTCCGGTGTAGCACGCGATGCGCTCTGGGAAGCTCCACCCAAGTCTCGCGCGGGCTTCGGCGCGGTCAAGGCGGGTGCACTCGGTCAACTGGGGGCTGAATCCGCCATGGCGTCCGATCGAGTTGTCTTCCTTCAGAAGTCCGTCTCGGACCATCAGAGCCTGGAGGGCACCGCTTTGACAGGCCACGCCATCGGCCAAGCGTATCAGCACCCGCTGTAGCCGGCTTCTCGGTGGAAGGTGGATCTCGAGCACGGTCCTTGCTCTGTCCCCCAAGACCCTTCGGAGGAGGAGAGCGCCGGCGATACAGCCGTAGTTACGGCTGTAGAAGACCGTCCGCCGGGGGCGCGATCCGTCTGGGCTTTTTCGGAGCCACGCCCGGAACGCGTAGAGCGGATAGACCAGGAGTCTGTAGAAGAGGATGGCAATGCCAACACTACGACGATCCATGTTCTCCTGGCGAAGCAGTGTGGGCACCATGGTCAGGCGGAACCGATCCTTGATCCCGTATACGTCCCAGAGAGATCGCGTGCGTGTGGGCTCGGATTCGACTGTCCTGATCCGTAGGCTGATGAGCTCCACCTGCGCGCCCATGGTGGTGAGCGCCTCGCAGAGGTGCATCATGCACCTGCGGGCGACACGGGCGACGAGGACGTCCTTGGGAGCCAGATACACCACGCGCACGTCGTTCCCTCGACCCGAGTCTGCGTGTGCCCGCGTCATCTCGCTTCCAGTCCTCCAGTCTCAATACCCCGCCGCCACTGTCTGGTGTATCGGATCTCCAGGGCCGCATAGAGCCAGTGCATGACCAGTAGGCTGACGGCAGCGCCCAAGGCGCCTATGAGTGGCACCAGCCCAAGCGTGAGGGCGAGTTGCAGTCCCGAGGCGATCGCACGGTACTGCACCAGCCGTTTGGCCTGCCCGAGGCTGAGCAAGAGTGGCCGTAACCAGAAGAAAGCCACGTTCGGCAGCACGCCCCAGACTATCACGATGCCCGGCAGGATCGCGGGTTTGAACTCTCTTCCGAATACGAGGGGAAGCAATGGGAACATGAGGCCGGTCACAGCGGCTGCCGCGGGAACAGCCACTGAGAGCGTGACACGCTGTAGCCTCTTCAGCCCACCAAATACCGCGTCCCAGCGCTTGCGGGCCACCATCTTGCTGAGCGAAGGGTAGATGACTTGGAAGAAGGGGTCGCTGAACAGCATCATCGAGGTGCCGGTCTGTGACGCGACTTTGTACTGAGCGGTCACCGTGGCCCCGCCGAACACGCCGACAATGACAAGTATGAGCTTCTCTGAGCTCATCTTCAGCGTACCGGCGATGTTGGTGTGGAGAAGGAACCCAAGTATCTCCCTGCGGCGTTCCCGGATAGCATCTAGGCCACCCCAGACCCTGAACCCGATGATCTTCCGTAGGAGCGACAGCGATATCGCCGCGCTGACAAGCGTGTAGACCACCTCTGCGACGACCAGCGCACCGATGAGGGCCGTAAGGCCGCCTCCCAGAACCAGCGCCCCGAGAACGCCGGCAAAGCGCGTCACGGCTTGGAATACTCCCATGGCAGACGCGACCCCGAATCGATCGAAGACACGCACCACCGAGCCCGAGGCGGAATCAAGGGTGCCCACGAACTGGCTGACGGCGTACAGTGCTATCAACCAGGCCGCCCCCGGATCGTGCACGACGTACCGGGCACCGATAGCTGCGGTGCCGAGCACGATCGCCATGGCGATGAGGCCGGCCACCGCGTCGACCAGCCAGATCAAGCGGACAACCGCTCCTGCCTGCGCGCGCTTGTCGAGGGCGACGAACTCCCCCAGGTACTTCACGATGGTCTCGCGCGTCCGGCAGTCGAGCACCTGCTGCACAGCCTCCGGGTATGCGCGGATCAGGACGAAGTAGCCCAGCAACGTGGCGCCCAGGAACCTTGCCACGAGGATGGTCTCGGCGAACAGAAGCGTGGTTGCGACGATGAGGGAGCCCGACGTCCAAGAGGCGTTCTTCCACAAGGTCCGGAAGTCAAGTCTCGCCAGGCCGTCAGCCGGCCGCTCATTCACGGCGACAACGACCGCCCGTATGCGTGAAGGCACCCATTGAGGCGGCATTCTAGCAGACCATCGCCAGTCCTTTGTTTGTGGTATCTATGGGCGAGGAGCTACGGGATTCCCGTGCTGACCAGACCTCCGGGAGGGAGAGATCGATGCGGATCTTCGCGACAGGCATCGCAGGCTTCATCGGTAGCCAAGTCGCCCAGCTGCTGATGGAGCAGGGGCACGAGGTCGTGGGAGTAGACAACATGTGCCCGGCCTACGACCCGCGGCTCAAGGAATACCGCGTCGAGCGCCTCAAGACACGGTACGGCCTTGATGTTCACCTGGCCGACATCACCGAGAGGGAGTCGATCGCCGAGATCTGGCAGAAGTACCGTCCCTTCGACGCGGTGATCAACCTTGCCGCCCGCGCGGGCGTTCGGCAAAGCGTGGAGAACCCCTGGGTCTACGTGGATACGAACGTGATGGGCACGCTCAATCTACTCGAGCTCTGCCGTCGGGACGGAGTGGGCAAGTTCGTCCTCGCCTCTACCTCCAGCCTCTATGGCGCCAGCAATCCGGTGCCCTTTTCCGAAGACGCCAACACCGACCGTCCCTTGTCCCCGTACGCGGCCTCCAAGAAGGGCGCCGAGGCCCTGTGTTGGGCCTACCACCACCTGCATGGCCTCGACGTAACCGTCTTCCGCTATTTCACCGTGTACGGCCCCGCCGGCCGCCCCGACATGAGCCTCTTCCGATTCGTACAGTGGATATACGAAGAGCGGCCCCTGAGGCTTAACGGCGACGGGAAGCAATCAAGGGACTTCACCTATGTAGGCGACGTAGCGAAGGGAACCATCCTCGGGCTGAAGCCGCTGGGGCACGAGATCATCAATCTTGGTGGCGATAGTCCACACGACCTGCTCGACCTCATCAGTCTCATCGAGGCGGAGACTGGCAAGAAGGCCCGTATCGAACGGCATCCGATGCATGCCGCCGACGTCATGACCACCTGGGCGGACATCAGCAAAGGCAGACGGCTGCTGAGTTGGGAACCCCAGGTATCCCTGGAGCAAGGTGTGTCCTGGTTGTGCGATTGGTACCGGGAGAACCGGGACTGGGCCAGGGACATCGACACCGCGGATTGATTGCAGGCCTGTCAACTGACCGAAGAGCGGGGCATCTAGCCCTTTTCGGCGCGAGCGACTCGGCTTGAAAGGTGCCATGACGGGACGTTCGAGGCTCCCTAAGAGACAGAGGTCGTGGTTTGGCTACTAGCGAACGCGTGGGACCAACTAGACAGCCAGTGCCGGATGCCATTCGCGTGGTTGGGATCGGCCTGGTTATCAGCCTGATTCACTCCAGAGGCTTCATTCAGGGAGCCGTTGGCCACTCCCTACCGGATTGGGAGCCCATTGGCAGCATACTCGCGTTGGCTCCGGTAACCTGGGTAGCAGGCTACGCGGCGCACCTCTCCTACTCCCGCCTTGAAGGGCAGGGCCGGTCAATAGGGTCCACCGCCCGCACCTTCGTTGCCAGGCGCCTGGTCCGTCTGTACCCTCTCTATCTGTTGATGTTCTGCGTGTTTGCCGCTCTCTGGTACAGAGACACGTCTGTGACCTGGATCACGACGCAAGCGCTTGGACTCGGAATCCTGTCCAGCAAGGTTTTGCCGCCAGTTCTACGGACGCTCTACTACGTTCAACTTCTGCTCATCTTCTATCTCTTGTTTGTGGGCATCATGAGAGCGAGACGCACACGAGAGCGCATCGGCCTGACGATCATAGGTTTTCTCGCGCTCACCCTAGTCTCGATCTTCTTCGGCGACATACGTCTTAGCATCTACTACCCCTGCTTCTTCATAGGAGTGTTCGTTCCCTTAGACTTTCTGACCGCACCGAAAAGGTCGGTCGCGGTTGCCGGGTTGGTCGTTTTCGTTGCATCATGTTCCGCAATGGTGCTGTTCGATTTGTCTGGCGACCTATCTGCCTTGTGCCGGATCCCGGCGGCGCTCGGCTCACTTGTGATTCTCGCGGCTGTGGGCAACTGGCTCGCGCGGCATGTGCGGGCCTCGACCCTTGCCCGGCTTTCCTACGCGTCTTTCGGGGCCTATCTGGTGCACAGACCGATGTATGGAGCTCTCGGGAAGCTGCTACACCCGGCTAGCTGGTGGTCAGCGGTAGCTGTATTCGTGGTCGGGACGACGCTCCTGGCATTCGCTCTCGGGCACGTGCTCCAGTGGGGTTACGACTGGGCGATGAGTCGGCGTAGCCGTCGCTTGCCGACGGCAAAGTAGTTGCCCGGAACGTTCGCTGCTCACCCCCGGTGCGGCGGGCCGGACGGTTGAGCGCCCCTACGCCCTCAGATACCGGCATCCCTCTGGCGGCCGGACGGCGTTGCGGGTGTCGCAGAGCAGCCGCACTCCCGCGTAGAGGGCGGGGTCCTTGAACTGCGTGTGCGCCGTCGACAGCACCACGGCGTCGTACTTGGCGAATTCCTCGGCTGAGAGGGGTACCGAAGGCAAGGTCACACTGTGCCGCCGGCCCGGGTGAGCGACAGGGATGTGCGGGTCGCAGTAGGCCACCTCGGCTCCCCGCTGCTCCAGCAGCTCCATGATCTCGTAGCTTGGCGACTCGCGGTCGTCGTCGATGTCGGGCTTGTATGACAGGCCCAAGACCAGCACTTTGGCCCCGTTCAAGGTCTTGCGGTCGTCGGCCAGGGCTTCGGACAGCCGGCGAACGACATAGCTGGGCATACGGGTGTTGA
>MELN01000058.1:18559-23554 GCA_001768675.1 Actinobacteria bacterium RBG_16_64_13
CGGGTCCACATGCCATACTCAGCCGCCTTCCAGCTCAAATAGAAGGGATCGAGGGGGATGCAGTGGCCGCCCAACCCCGGGCCGGGGTAGAAGGCCTGAAAGCCGAAAGGCTTGGTCTTGGCCGCCTCGATGACCTCCCAGATGTTGATGTCCATCTCTTCGAAGGTCATCTTGAGCTCGTTGACCAGGGCGATGTTCACCGACCGGTAGATATTCTCGAGGAGTTTGGATGCTTCGGCTACCCGGGCCGACGACACGGGTACCACGGAGGCTATAGGGGCGGAATAGAGGGCGACGGCTACCTCGGTGGATTCCGGGTTGACCCCGCCCACCACCTTGGGGATGGTGGAAGTGGAGTACGAAGAGTTGCCGGGGTCCTCGCGCTCGGGGGAGAAGGCAAGAAAGAAGTCCGTGGGAGTGCGGAGCCCCGACTCCTCGAGCATGGGCTGCACCTCTTCATCGGTGGTGCCGGGGTAAGTGGTCGATTCCAAGACGACCAGCTGTCCGGGTCTGAGATACTCCCGGATGGTCGCGGTGGTGCCGTGGACGTAGCTCATGTCTGGTTCGCGGTGCTTACCCAGCGGCGTGGGCACGCAGACCAGGATCGCGTCGCACTCCGACAGCCGGGAGAAATCGCTGGAGGCGGAGAACCTACCGGCAGCCACGGCCTCGGCCACGCGCTCCGCTCCCACGTGCTTGATGTGGGATTCACCGCGGTTGAGACCCGTCACTTTCGCCGGGTCGAGGTCGAAGCCCATCACCCGGAATCCGGACTCTGCAAAGGTCAGAGCCAGGGGAAGGCCGACGTACCCTTGCCCGACGATCCCCACCACCGCCGCGCGGTTTTTGATGAGATCGAGCAAAGGCAGAAGGTGAGGACTGATGACCATGGCTCTCCGCCGCCTTCCGCTTGTTGTCTTGACAGGGTCATCATAGGCCACGGACGGGGTGGGGGCTAGGAGGCTGCTGAAAAACGAATTTCGGCCACCAGAACGCACTGGCCGCCACAATACTTCGTCCTCAGTCGCGCCAATAGCGCTGCTATTCGCGCTCTTTGCGTCCTGGTCTTGCGCGCACCCTTGTGCGTGTGCACTGGAATAGTGTACACTGACTCCCAGACTCCGACGGAGAAGAGAGACGACCGCGTATGCTCAAGAACATCACCCTGAGCGCCGACGACCGGCTGATCGCCCGGGCGCGTGAGGAAGCCGAACAGCGAGGCACCACCTTGAACGCCGAGTTCCGGCTGTGGCTCGCAGCTTTCGTGGAGCAGGAACGCGCCGCCCAAGGCTATCAGCAGTTCATGACTCGAATGGACTATGTGCGCCCTGGCCGTCGCTTCACGCGGGAGCAACTAAATGCCCGCTAGCCCCGCTCGTTTCTTTCTCGACACCAACATCTTCATCTACACGTTCGACGACACTTCGCCACTTCGCAGGGCCAAGGCCCGCGAGTTGGTGGAGCTGGCGTTGACCACGGGTCTGGGATGCGTGAGCCACCAAGTGATCCAGGAGTTCCTGAACGTCGCCACGAGCAAGTTCGCTGTGCCCCTGAATCCTCAGGACTGCCGCGCCTACCTGGAGCAAGTCCTTGGTCCGCTGTGGCGGGTGTCGCCCAACTCGGCTCTGTACCTACGGGCCGTGGAGATACAGGAGCGCTCCGGATATGGTTTCTACGACAGCCTCATCGTAGCTGCCGCCCTCACCTGCGATTGCAGCGTGCTCTTCTCAGAAGACCTGCAGCATGGGCGCAAGTTCGACGCGCTGACGGTCGTCGATCCGTTCGCAGACCTAGTCAACGCCGAGCTTTGATGGGGCGCGGCGGGCTCGGCTATACTCTGGCGCAACATGTTTGACGAAGCGCAGAATCGCCCAGCCTCGATGCCCGGTCCGGAAGGGCCGGAGGGTCCAGCGGCGCCGCCGAGCCCGGCGGAAGCCACGTCGGCGCCCGCCAGCACGGCCGGCCCGATCGACCCGTGGGACAAGCCCTCGGCGCCTGTGGCGCTGCCTGAGCCTGCCGAAAGCCGCCCGTCTCGTAAGCGTCGCTCTGGGAAGCGTCGCAAGCACTGGGGATGGAAGCGCTGGCTGGCCAATCTAATGATCCTGGCCGGGATCCTCTTCATTCCGGGCTATTACCTCGGTACCTGCGCCTATACGGCGCTCCAGCAACAGGGACTTCGTCAGGATCTTGAGGCGGCCAACCCCCAGTTGGCTGCCAGCAATACGGCTCTCACCGCCGCCGACTTCGTGCCCATGGAGGTCAAAGCCGAGAACGCCGTGGAGGCGTCTGCCACCGCCGCCGAGATCGCGGCGGCTGAAGCGGCCATCGCGGCGGCAAAAGCCGAACGCACGGCTCAGCTCACGGCGTTCAAGGTTGCGGCCGACGGATACGTGGCAAAGGTGAGCGGCCAGACGGGAACCCCCATCGGCAAGATCGTCATCCCGAGCATCGGGGTCGACGTGGTGATGGTAGAGGGGACCAGCAAACGCGACCTGAAAGAAGGGCCCGGTCACTGGTCGGAGACCCCGTTCCCCGGCCAGGGCGGGAACTTCGTGGTCTCCGGGCACCGGACGACCTACGGAGCCCCGTTCTTCAAGTTGAACGACGTGGAAGTGGGCGACGAGATCGACCTGGTGCTGCCCTACGCGGTCGCGCGCTACACGGTGAGCAGAGTCATCATCGTCTATCCCGACGAGGTGGACACCGTGGCCCAGCTCGGCCGGGAGCAGGTCTCGCTCGCCGCCTGCCACCCCATCTACAGCGCGAAACAACGCATCGTCGTCCAGGGCGAGCTGACCAGCTTCAAACTGATCGAGCCCACGAGCTGAGCTGGGCCGGGCACGTTGCCTGGCCCTTCGCGGCCGCCAGCGGGCGGCTATGCTATCGTTCCAATCATGGCTGACGACCTTTTTGTCGACTACCTTGTCTCGGTCAGTCCGCTGATCGACGAGAATCTGCACCGGTATCTGAGCGGGTTCCCCGAGGGCAGCGCCCGCCATAGATACCTCTACGGCATCCTGGACGAGTTCATCGCTCGAGGCGGCAAACGCACCCGCCCGGCCATGGCAATGCTGGCGTGCGAGGCGGTGGGCGGTGATGCCAAGCTGGCCATGTCCGGGGGCAGTGCGATCGAGTTCTTTCACGTGGCCGCGCTGATCCACGACGACATCATGGATGCGAGCCTCCTGCGCCGCGGACAGAAGTGCGCGCACATCCTGCACGGGGTGCCGCTGGCCATCAATGCCGGGGACTACGCTCTCGGTCTGGTCTGCACCATCGTAGTACGCGACCCGTTGTTGGGCGACGCGACCAAGCTCGCCGTTCTCGACGTCATCGGCGAGATGAGCGCGCGCACCGTCGAAGGACAGGCGCTGGATGTGGGTTGGGTGCGCGAAGACATCTACGATCTCACTCCCGATGACTATCTCGACATGGCTCTCGGCAAGACCGGGTTCTACAGCGGCATCGCTCCCCTCAAGGTAGGAGCGATCGTAGGCGGGGCCACTCTCGAGGAGACGAGAGCGCTTGAAGGCTTTGGAAAGGATTCGTCCATCGCCTTTCAGATCCAGGACGACCTCCTCAACATCCTGGGTGACGAAGAGACCATGGGCAAGGACTACCTGACCGACGTGATCGAGAGCAAGCGGACGCTCATGGTCATCCATTGCCTCGCCGCCGCCGACCCGGGAGACCGCGAGCGCCTGGTCGGACTCCTCAGGCTCAAGCACAAGAAGAGCCGGGAGGAGGCAGCCGAGATAGTGGATATGATGACTCGCTACGGCTCGGTGGACTACGCACGGACGGTGGCCCGCGACCTCATCATGGAGGGGCGCGCCTACTTGAGCGCGGTGCCGGAATCGCCGGCGCGCGACATCTTAGCGTCGATGGCGGGCTATTTCCTCGAACGCGAGAAGTAGACGGTTGGTGTGGACGAGGTAAGGCACAAGGCGCTTCGCGCTTTGCCCTCGGTAGAAGAACTGGCGAGCCATCCTTCGGCTGGGAGTCTGCTCGACCAGCATCCCCGGGCCCAGGTGATCGAGGCTATACGAGCGGCGGTGGACGCAACCCGGCAGGCGATCATGAGCGACGGTCTGGACGACCCGGACAGCCCCGCCGATGATGCCGCGGCTGGTGCCGCGGTTGGCGCCTACTCGGCTCCCGAGGCGCTTGTCGCTCGGGCTGCCGCGATCCTGGACGCTTGGTGCAGCCCGGGGTTACGGCGGGTGGCCAACTTGACGGGTATCGTTATCCACACCAATCTCGGCCGGTCGGTGTTGGCGTCGCGCGCGGTCGAGCGCGCTGCTGTCATCGCCGGTGGATACTGCAACCTTGAATACGATCTGGATGTCGGAACCAGAGGCTCGCGGGAGAGCCACGTGGAGGCTCAGCTCACGCGCCTAACGGGAGCCGAAGCGGCCATCGTCGTGAACAACAACGCGGGAGCGGTGCTGCTGCTTCTCATGGCGCTCGCGTCCGGACGGGAGATCCTCGTGTCGCGGGGTCAACTGGTGGAGATAGGAGGTTCGTTCCGCCTCCCCGACATCATTCGGGCAGGTGGTGTGAGGCTGGTGGAAGTGGGCACGACCAATCGCACGCGTGTCGACGACTTCGAAGCCGCCATCACGACAGACACTGCTCTGCTGCTGCGGGTCCACACCTCCAACTACCTCATCCTTGGCTTCACCGAAGAGGTAGAGCTCGCGCAGATGATCGAAGTGGGGCACCGGCACGGCCTGCTGGTGGCCGATGATCTGGGCAGCGGCGCGCTCGACGATCTGGCTGCGTTTCGAGGTGAGCCCACTGTGGCCGCCTCGTTGCGCGCAGGCGCCGACGCGGTCTGCTTCAGCGGCGACAAGTTGCTGGGGGGGCCGCAGGCCGGGATCATCGTGGGGCGCTCCGAGCTGATCGAGCGCCTGCGCAACCACCCGGTGGCGCGCGCACTGCGCCTGGACAAGATGACGCTCGCGGCTCTGGAGGCCACTATCGAGGCCTATC
>MELN01000058.1:23578-25949 GCA_001768675.1 Actinobacteria bacterium RBG_16_64_13
AGATACCGACGCTCCGGTACTTGGGCCGCACGCAAACGGAGACTCATGCCCTGGCCTCGGCCCTTCAGGCGGCCATCGAGCAGCGTTTCGCAGATGGCTTCGTGCTCGAGGTGGCGGAGTCTATCGCCCAAGCGGGCGGTGGCTCGATGCCTCTCAAGGAGTTGCGGTCCCATGCCGTGCGCGTCCGGTTTCCCGAGCCCCCGGTCGCCGACGGGCCATTGGCGCGGCCCGGTGCTCCCACCGTGGCGGCTCTCGACGCCGCGTTGCGCCAGGCTCCACTTCCTGTCGTCGCTCGGGTGGCGCAGGACAGCCTCTACCTGGATGTCATGGCGCTCGACGAGGGCGACGTGGATGCGGTGGCCGATAGTGTGGCCTGGGCGGTCGAACGGTTGCTCGCCGACGCGCAAAGCCGGTAGCCGTGGAACGCCCGCTGACGGTCGGTACCGCGGGCCACATCGACCATGGCAAGACGACCCTCGTCAAGGCTCTCACCGGCCGCGATACCGATCGTCTGAAAGAGGAGAAGGAGCGCGGCATCAGCATCGAGCTCGGATTTGCCGAGCTGGTGCTCCCCAGCGGCCGGCATATGAGCGTCGTCGACGTCCCCGGCCATGAGCGTTTCGTCAAGACCATGGTCGCCGGTGCTACCGGCATCGACTTGTTCCTGCTGGTGGTGGCCGCGGACGACGGGGTCATGCCCCAGACCCGTGAACACCTGCGCATCATCGAACTGCTCGGCATCCCGTCGGGGGTAGTCGCCCTCACGAAGATCGACATGGTCGACCGGGAACTGACAGAGCTCGTCTCGGCCGACGTCGAAGACTTCTTCGCCACCACCCGCTATGCCGGCTCGCCCGTGGTGCCGGTCAGCGCCGTTACCGGGGAGGGTCTGCCCGAGCTCTTGGAGACGCTCGATCGACTGGGCGCCTCGGTGCCGCCGCGCCCCGCGTACCCGGCGACACGGATGCCGGTGGACAGGGTGTTCTCGTTGAAAGGCATTGGGACCGTGATCACGGGTACGCTGTGGTCGGGGATGATAACCCCCGAGGACACCGTCGCTATCCTTCCCTCGCGCGCCGGCCGCGCTTCGGCGGCGCTGCGCGACGTGCGCGTGCGGAGCGTTCAAGTGCACGACCGGGAGGTACCGGCCGCCGCCGGAGGGCAGCGGGTCGCGCTCAACCTGACCGGCATCGACCGCGACCAGGTGGACCGCGGACAATGGGTGGTGAAGGATCCTGTCATCGAGCCCACCTATCTGGCCGACGTTCGTCTGCTGCTGCTGTCCGACGCCGCCGGCCCGCTACCTCGGGTGTCCCGGGCGCGTGTGGACCATGGTACCGCCGAGATCCTCGCCAAGGTGGTGCTTGCCGACCAGGACCTCGTGGAGCCGGGGCACTCCTGCTACGCGCAACTGCGCTTCGAAGAGCGTGTCCTGGTCTATCCGGGCGACCAGTTCATCCTGCGCTCCGTGACTCCGGTGACCACCATCGGCGGGGGCCGGGTGGTCGATCCCGCGCCTCACAAGCACAGCACTGGGCCTCGCTGGCACGAGAGGCTGGCCCTTCTGGAGCAGGGAACGCCGGAGGCGATCGCCGCTCTCTTGTTGGAAGAAGCCTTTCCCTCGGCCCAGGTTCGCGGGAAGCTCGAAGGTAGTCCCTATCTGTGGCAGTCAGCCGCCCCGGATATCAGCGCGGCAGTCGCCGGCCTGCTGGCCGACGGCCGCGCCGTGACGACGACGATCCCGGCGGCCGCGCCGGCCGGCGCGGCCGCCCTCGGGGACAGCCCGGCCGCGCGTGACGCGGTCACCCCGCGTGCCGCGTCCTCCGCGACCGGCGCCAACGCCCGGTTGCTCCACGGCCCGTCTCTTACGGCCCTGACCGAAGCCGCCTTGGCCGCCTTGCGCTCTCGGGCGGAGGGAGATGCGCTAAACCCGTATGTGACGCTGGGGGAACTGCGCCGGGAGCTGGCCGGCGGCAAGGAATCGCCCGCCCTCGACGCGGCCCTCGAGCGGCTGCAGAACGCCGGTGAAGCGCTTCGCAGCGAGCACGGCTATCGTTGGGCGAGTCGCGCAATGGCCGACGAGGGAGCGCGGAGCGAGGAGGTCCAGCGTCTGCTCGAGCAGTTCCGCGCTCCTGCCGGGGGCCACGCCGTGGCCGAGACGCCGAGCGTGGGCGCAGCGGCCGAAGCAGCAGGGCTTGCCCCGCGCGGCGCCCAGAAGATGATCGACGCTCTGAGCCGCGAGGGGCGGCTGATCAAGGTGGGAGAAGACCTGTACTACCCACCCGAACGGCTGGAGTCGCTACTCGGGCGTCTGGCCGCCGCCATGGAGTCGGCGGGGCAACTGACGCTGGCAGAGGCCCGCGACCTACTC
>MELN01000059.1:0-963 GCA_001768675.1 Actinobacteria bacterium RBG_16_64_13
GATCCGGGAGGTGTTGCGGCTCAGCGGGTAGGCCCGGGCGGCCCCGGTGGCCGGGGCCGATCCGTGCGGCTCAGCCTGCACGGCGACGGCCCCGCCGGCGAGCGACGGGTCAGGCCACGCGCTCACCCCACCGCGCGCGTGGCCGCGGCCGAGTCGCGAGCTTCACCCTGCGCGCTGGTTGACGCCCCTCCTGCCGGCCGCGCAGTACTGGGCCCAAGTGATCCTGACGACGAGTACCTCCGCCCCGCGCGACTACCGCGCCGCCAGTTGCGCGAAGAAATCGTTGCCCTTGTCGTCCACCAGGATGAAGGCGGGGAAGCTCTCCACCTCAATCCTGTAGATCGCCTCCATGCCCAGCTCCCTGTACTCGAGCACCTCGGCCTTCTTGATGTTCTCCTTGGCCAGCAGCGCCGCCGGCCCGCCGATGGAGCCCAGGTAGAACCCACCATGCTTCTTGCAGGCCTCGGTGACCTGCTTGCTGCGGTTGCCCTTGGCGATCATGACCATCGAGCCGCCCTGCGACTGGAACAGGTCCACGTAGGAGTCCATGCGCCCGGCGGTGGTGGGACCGAACGAGCCCGCGGGCAGGCCCTTGGGGGTCTTGGCCGGGCCGGCGTAGTAGACCGGGTGGTCCTTGAGGTACTGCGGCAGGCCTTGCCCCTGGTCGAGGCGCTCCTTGATCTTTGCGTGGGCGATGTCACGGGCCACCACGATGGTCCCGGTCAACGACAGCTGGGTGGTGACGGGGTGGCGGCTGAGCTCGGCGAGAATCTCCTTCATCGGCCGGTTCAGATCGATCTTCACGCCGTGGTCGAGCTTCGTGCGGTACTTCTCGGGGATGAGCCGGCCCGGGTTGTGCTCAAGTTCCTCGAGAAAGATGCCGTCCTTGGTGATCTTGGCCTTCACGTTGCGATCGGCCGAGCAGGAGACGCCCATGGCCAGCGGGCACGAGGCGCCGTGGCG
>MELN01000059.1:1013-3434 GCA_001768675.1 Actinobacteria bacterium RBG_16_64_13
GCCGAACTGCGCGCCGTAGCCGCTCTGCTGGGCTGCCTTCACCAGCCGCGCCTCGAGTTCCACGTCGCGGAAGGCGCGCCCCCCCTCGTTACCGGTTGTGGGCAGGTGGTCGTAGTAGCCGGTGGAGGCCATCTTGACCGCCTTGACGCAGGCTTCGGCAGAGGTGCCGCCCACCACGAAGGCCAGGTGGTAGGGCGGGCAGGCCGCAGTGCCCAGAGTCTTCATCTTCTCCACGAGGAACTTCTCCAGGGACGCCGGGTTCAGGAGCGCCTTGCTCTCCTGGAAGAGATAGGTCTTGTTGGCCGAGCCGCCGCCCTTGGCCACGAACAGAAAGCGGTACTCCATCCCCTCGGTGGCGTAGAGATCGATCTGCGCCGGCAGGTTGCACTCGGTATTGACCTCGTCGTACATCGTCAGCGGGGCGTTCTGCGAATAGCGGAGGTTCTCCTCGGTGTAGGTCTTGAAGATGCCCCGGGAGAGGTACTCCTCGTCCTTGCAGTCAGTGAAGACGCGCTGCCCCTTCTTGCCCACGACCGTGGCGGTGCCGGTGTCCTGGCAGAACGGCAGCACCTGCCCCGCGGCAACTTCGGCGTTGCGCAGCATGGCCACCGCCACCCCGCGGTCGTTGGGGCTCGCCTCCGGATCCTCGAGGATCGCCGCCACCTTCTCGAGGTGCGCCGGGCGCAGGAAGAAGTTGACCTCGCGCATGGCCTGGTTGGCCAGGAAGACCAGCCCCGCGGGCTTGACCTTGAGCACCTCCTTGCCGGTGAACTTCGCGGTGGAGACGTGCGCCTTGGTCAGCAGGCGATACCTGGTGTTGTCCTTCTCCAGCGGGAAGGGGTCCTGATACTTGAACTTGGTCGCCATCGCGGTCTCCTTTCCATCAAACGATTCCTTCCCTGCCCCAAGCGGCACCAAGCGGCATCCCGCGTCCACCGGCGTCCACAACTCCGCATCCTACACCATCGACCGACAGGCCACCTGCCGCGTCCGCACCCCGAACCGCTGAACCAGCAGGCTCCCCTTGCCTGCATCCCCCGTTCCAAGCTTCGTGCCCGTGTAGGGTCGCCGTGAGCCCGTCTCCAGCCCCTGCGCACAGCATCCCTTCACTCATTCCGCTCCCGGGACCATCGACCATTCCACACCGGACCATACGTCTATCGGCTCTCGTCCGGAAAGCGGAAGAGGGATTCTTCATTCCCGGATTCTTCTCGTCCTCGAAGACACTATTCCAGTACTCCAGGTCCCAACCAGTCGCCGCGCCGCCACCCAGTCTGAAGTAGACCTCCTTCATGTCGTTGACGTCTCCTCTCAAGCGGATAGGCAGACCTCGGACATCGTTGCGTTCGGATCGACCGAGACAGAAGGCCACCCGGCGAGGTCCGTACGGTTGAAGAGTGCGATCTTCTTGTCCTCCTGGGGCGCAGACTCCTGCGCCATGACCGATCCTCCGGCGCACAGCGTGAGCGCCAGCCCCAGGACAAGGTTTCGAGACATGCTCATCGAGATTCGTCTCCTCTCGTGATGCGGAAACCCTCCGTTCGGGACCCGGCTCGCGAGAACGGAGCCATCATCAACGGGGCCCCCGGCGTGGGCGTGGCGTGGACCTGACACAAGATCCGCACTCGGCTGGGCCGCCGCGTGGGGACCCGGCCCTCGTGGGGCTCTCCCGCCCCCAGGGCCCAGGGATCCGGAGCCGATGGCACAGCGAGGAGGTCCCGCACGGCGGCGATGACCCGCAGCCGGGCGCCACAGCAGGCACGGGATTGCCAGAGCCGCACGGAGGCGCTTCTCCGGGAGGTCCTCCGGCTCGCTGAATCCCTGCACGACCACGAGGCCCGGGAGACCCAGCTCTTCGCCGGCGTCGAGCATCGAGGAGCACCTGTGCGGCGCCTGCGCGACCTCATCTTCCGAGCGCGCACGGCGTCGGCGCCCGGGAGGCGTCCATCGAATGGACGCTCTCCGGGCCCGGCGCGCCCGCCTCACGACCGGAGGTTTCGCTCGAAGAACGACACCGCGTCGGCCCAGAGCTCGGAGGCGGCCGCCTCGCGGTAGCTCGACCGGTAGTCCGCCAGGAAGGCGTGCCCGGCGTTCGGGTACACCTTGACCACCGCGTCCTTGCCGGCCATCTCGAGACGCGCTCGGAGCTCCGCGGCGTCTTTCGGCGATGGGTTCTGGTCCTCCTCGCCGAACACCGCGAACAGCGGGCACGACAGCCGGTCGACGAGATCGATGATGGGTGTCGGGCGCGACGGGGTCGTGACGCCGTCGGGCGTCGCGCGCGCGAGGAACCTCACCGCCGCCCTCGAGGAATCCGCCGACGGCACGGCGCACACAAACGCCTCCTGGCAAGCCCAGAGCGCCCGCCGGCTGACGCCGATGCTAGCCACGGGCCACGGCCCCGTCAAGGGACAGATGACC
>MELN01000059.1:3464-3651 GCA_001768675.1 Actinobacteria bacterium RBG_16_64_13
GGGGCCGGGCGGCGACGGCGGCCGCGAGAGCGAGGGCGTTGGCGTGGTCGTCGTGGCTACCGGTGGGGTGGTCGATAAGGGTCTTCCCGCCGGCGCGCGGGCCGCCCCGGGCGGATCTCGCGATCGTCCCCGCCGCATGTCGGAACACCCTACAGTTTCGCCCTGCACCCCATCGCCCTCTGTCGAG
>MELN01000059.1:3729-3969 GCA_001768675.1 Actinobacteria bacterium RBG_16_64_13
AGCTGCTGCGTTTGCCGGTACCACGGCGACTCCACAGGAGAAGAGGAGGGTCCGAGATGCGCTCACACCTGGCCGGGCTTGCGCTGCTGGCGGGGCTGCTGCTCCTACCATCGGCTGTTCATGCGGTCCCGATGCACTTCACGACCACTCTTGCCGGCGCGAACGAGACTCCGCCCACCCCCTCGCCGGGGACAGGCAGCGCCGACGTGGCGGTCGACTTCGCGGCGCACACCATGCAGG
>MELN01000059.1:4054-12963 GCA_001768675.1 Actinobacteria bacterium RBG_16_64_13
CGCGACCACGGTCCCGAGCTTCCCCGGCTTTCCCTTCGGCGTGACCGCGGGGACGTATTCGCATCTGTTCGACCTCACCGACGGCGGCACCTACAACCCCAGCTTCGTCACCGGCCATGGGGGCACCGTCGCCGCCGCCGAGGCCGCGCTGCTCGACGGGCTGGTCCAGGGGGACGCGTACTTCAACATTCACACCACCACGTTCCCGGGTGGCGAGATCCGGGGCTTCCTTACGGCCGCTCCCGTTTCTGACGTTCCCCTGCCAGGGACGCTGGTGCTCCTCCTGCTGGGAGGCGGGGGTATCGCCGTCGGCCGACTCCGTCGGCGCGCGTAGCGACACTCCGCATAGGTGCCCGTGGGCGGGCTGAGGGCACAGGCAAGCGGGGCCGACACAGCACTGGCCCGCAGGCGGCGCCAGCGCGCCGGCGTTCGCAGGACTCCCCCGGCTCACCGTGCCCGTCCCGATCGTAACGCGACGGACGCGCGCTCGCAGGTGGACCAAGGTCCAATAGCCGGCCCCGAGGCCGTCGAGTAGATTCAAGACGCGACCCAATCCTTGGCGGCGGCGAGATCGAGGAGGCATCGACATGGCACACAAGCTACCGCCGCGGCGGTTCGGCTGCGACGCCCTCGAGCCTTGGATCGACGCGAAGACGATGGAACTCCATCACGACAAGCATCAACAAGGCCCACGTCGCGCCGACGACGAGGAGCAGCAGCAGCAGGCGCGTGCGCAGCTTCATGGCGGACAGGAGATCGGACACGGTGAGGAGGCGCATATGAGCCATTTCGCACGCTCGCTGAAGGTGATCGCGGCTGCGGCCAGCGTCGTTCCGCTGGCTGTCGCCACCCTGGTCTTCCTGGCCCCGGGCGCGGCCACCGCGGCCAGCTTCGATTCGCTTCCCCCGGGCGAGCAGAAGATCGTTCGGGCGCTGTACGCCGCCCAGTCGAAGACGTCCCTGACGCTGGATCAGATCGCGGAGAGGAGGGGGGGGCGTCAAGGGGGCTGGGGCAAGGTCTTCAAGGAGATGAAGGCCCAGGGCTCCGTCACCCAGAAGAACCTCGGGGCCGTCGTCAGTGACTACGAGCACCGGAATTCACCGTCGAGCGCCGCCCGGGCGGACAAGGCGGGCCGCGAGGACGGTGGGACCAAGGGGGCCGCGAGAAGCTCTCGTGATGACCGCGACCGGGGCTCGGCGAGCCCGTCCAGCGCCGGCGGGATGGGGCAAGGGAGCGGCGCCGGGCACGGCGGGGGCCGAGGCCGGTAGGCCACTCCTTCGGAAAGACAGTGGCCGTCCCTTCCCGGGTCAGGCAATTCGTCGCATCCATCCCCCACATCTGATCGGGCTGCTCCGTGGTGATCGTCCCGTCGTGCGCCTTGGGGCCATGGGCATGCCCCACCCGCGTGGGCGCCAGCAACTGGGCCGCGCTACCCACGCGGCCCGTGAGGTCGAGGCTGGGTCAGTAGGGCCATCAGCTTGGCGCGCTGCTCAGGGGTGAGCAGCGACTTGCCCTGCTCCATCGTACGGATCCTGCTGAGCTGATGGTCGGCCCGGGCGCGCTCCATCTCGCGGACCTTGGCCTCCACCTGGACCATGTCAACCGCCTTGCCGGGGTCGGCTGGGTTGGGCCGCAACAACGTCCCCAGGTCGAGCCGCGCCAGCCGCTGGTCGGCCTGACGCTTGATCATGTCCCGCTGGAAATCGGCGCGGAGCTGCTGGAAGCCCTGCACCTGCGCGGGGGTCAGCGCCAGTTCCTGCCGGTGACGCAGCACCAGGCCGAACAGCGGGACGTGATGGCGCTCGTGCGAGCGTCCGAAGTGCCCACCAGGGTGGCCGGCATGCCCCGCCTGGGCCGTCGGAGCCGGCTGTGCTGGTTGCTGCGCGACGGCCGGCGCCGCCATCAGCAGCGCCAGTCCGAACCCTCCGAGCATCCGCTTCGCCCTCATGATGTTGCCTCCTTGGGGATTGATTGCCTTCGAGGCCTCGGGACCTTCATCGGCCCTTTCGCCGGGCCCCCGGCTGCGCCCTCACCTATCTTGACGCAGCGGGGGCCGCCGGTGTTCACGCCCACTCCGAATCCGGCCCGCCAGCGCGTCCCCGCTCGGCGGCTCGATCCGGGGGCCAGTCCAGCCTTGCGGCACGCGTGCGGGCGTTCGCCGAAGCCTATCGCCAGTAACCCCGGCCGTGGCCGTACACGCCGGGCGCCGGCGCCACGATGATCGGCGGGGCCACGATCACGGCCCTGGGCGCACGGTAGACTGGCGGACCGTCCGCGTACCCCCCTACCGGGACAACAATGCAGCCGGACGCCAAGGTCACGACGAGTCCGAGCGTCAGCGCCAGCCCCAGAACGCGCAACGGGCCGTGGCGTGCGGATCTGGAGCGGGCATCGCAAGCAGCCAGATTGTTCTTGATCATGGGAGCATCCTCCGTACCTCATTCGACGCGCCGGAGCCCGGCATCATCCACTGCGGCGGTGGCTTCGAGGCGTATATGTCCTGCACAAAGCCCGCACAGGGATTGAAATCTCCTGATTTGACCCGTGGTTACGGCGGGAGATTGGGTTCCGGGCCCAACGGGCGTTCCCGGCCGTGGCGGACCGAGGCCATGACCCGGCCGAGAAGCGCAGAATCGCTGCACGAATACCCTCTACTTCAGCAGTCCGGTCCGCTTGACATGCTCGCGGGTCTCCACCATGCGGTATGCAGCCAGTGGCGGCCCAGCAGACGGAGACGACGGTGGGGCGAGCCTCGACGGAGAGCACCGTGACCGGCGCGGCCATGGGCGCGGGCGTGGGCCTTCTCGGCGGTATCGTCGGGTGCGCCGCAACTCATAATCGAGGGTTACCCTCCGGGGAGTTGCCATCGGTTACTCTTCGCCCCTCATCTTCTTCAGCGCCCGGCGCTCCAACTCATCCGAATAGGCAAACCACGGGTGTCTCCCGCCCTTCTCCCCAATCCGTTCGACCACGAAGTGACAGCAGTCGGCGCCCCGGGGGATGAGCTTCTCCACCCAGGCCGTGATGCTTGGCTTTCCGAGATCCCGGATCGCCTGGAACATCCCCTCCACGAAGTACCTCTGGACCCGACAGTCGAACGCCGTGTATCGGTCCTGGTGGGGACACCACAGGATGTCGAACTCGCAGCGCTCCCCCGACGTGACCCAGGGCTTCTCGAGCGACGCGTAGAGCACGGTGTTGATCCCGGTCAAGAGGTAGGACACGAGCTCCATCTCGTCGATGTCTCCCGGGAACTCCGAGCTCTCGATCAGGCCCTTCATCGCCTCGTGGCCGGCCTGGTTGAGAGCCTTTCGGACCACGGCCTGCCCGGCTTCGCCGAACGCCTCCTCCGCCGCCTTGAGAATGTTCAGCACAGCGGTGGCCTGCATCGTCCCCCAGACGAAGAGCACCCCGGGGTCAAAGTCCTCCCGCGCCTCGACCGCCTTTCTGAAGTTCTCCACCGCCTGCGAATAGGGCGCCCCGAGCCGGACCTCTCGATAGCTCTTTTCGGCTCGGCTTCCCAGGGACCAGATCCCTTCGGCAGTCGGGTACTGTGGTTTCGGCATGGCGTCTCCTCCTCTAACGCTCCTTCCCTTTCAAGGGGCCCACCCCCTGGCCCCCTCGGGCCCCGAGAGCGTGACGTCACTCTGCAGATTAGTCCTCCAGCCGGAAGCCAATCTTTAGGGTCACCTGGAACTGCTTGACCTTTCCCTTCTCAATCGAGCCTCGCATCTCCGCCACTTCAAACCAGCTCAAATTGCGGACGGTCTTTGACGCTTTCGCTACAGCGTTCTTGGTGGCCTCGGCAAAACTTTTCTCCGATGTTCCGACCACTTCGCTCTTCCTGAAAACGGGGTCCATAAGACTTCCCTCCCATGTGATTCGAGTTTCCGCGCCGCCCCAGCCGGCGGCCTGACATCTCCAAGCCGGACGCTGTCACGGCACGTCGTTGACGTCTCCCGCAGGCCCCTCATGATGCGGGTGCGGTTCATGCGCCGGCTGAACCGGCATGCCGCCCACAGGCACCGCGCGCGCCAGGAATTCAATCACGGCATTGCCGAAGGCGTCATTGCGGTCCCCCGCCACCATGTGAGCCGCGCCGGTCACATTGACATACTCGCTCTGCGGGCACAGCTTCAAGAACTCCCGAGCGCCCTCCTCACTGAGCACATCGGAGAGACCGCCCCGCACCAGCAGGGTGGGCAAAGCCACATTTCGCGCACAGGCTTCCAGACGTTCAAGGCGTTTATCGAAGTCACGTCTCGCGGCACGGAACCGGGGATCCCAGTGCCAGCGGTACTTGCCGTCCGCCCCCAGACGCACGTTCTTGGCCAGGCTATCCAGATTTCTCGGACGTTTGCGGTGAGGCTGATAGGTGCCGATGGCCTCCGCCACCTCATCCAGAGAACTGAAGCCTTCAGGCCTCTGGCTCATGAACGCCTGAATCTTGTCGACCCCCTCGGTCTCGATCCGGGGAGCGGTATCGACCATGACCAGCGCGGTGGCATCCACATGATCCTCACCCACTGCGACCAGGCTAACGCCGCCCCCCATGGACGCGCCGACGAGAACTGGACGCCCGTTGCCCAGGGCAGCGAGAACACACTTGAGATCCTCGACCATGACATCCTGGCCGTAGAGTCCGTCGGGCGCCCAGTCCGAATCCCCGTGACCGCGCGCATCGAAGGCGATGGCCCGATAACCCGCGGCCCCGAGCAATTCGCCGGCCCCCTTCCACGCATGGCGGGTCTGTCCGCCGCCGTGCTGAAGCAGCACCAGCGGCCCGGTCGGGTTGCCCCACGAATCCCCCGCTATCCTGACGCCGCCGACGCCGTTCCAGAAGTGCCCTGGTTCAGGTGTTCCCGGAAGTCTTGTCCCTGCGCTCATCGATGGTTTGCAGTGAACCCACAAGCACCGGGACCGTCGGGGTGACCGCAACCCTGGCACGACGCAGGAAGCTCCGCGTGGGCTGATGCGGCGCCCGCGATTGCCGCAAATGCGGACAGCTTCTTGCGCAAGTCGGTGCCCTTGCAGCCCGGACATTCTGGCGTGACAGATGAATTACGCACCAGGAGTTCGAACTCCCTTCCGCATGAAGTGCACTCGTACTCACATATGGGCATGGCCTGTGTCCTCCGATGAAATGAACTGATGTGTGGATTCAAGGTTCCTGGGCCAACAGAAAACCGGATTCACGCGGTGATGCAAACCATCTTGCGCGTGCGTCCGGCTCGACCTCTCTCAGGGTCAGGACGCGCTTGACACAGTCCGGACAGACGTAGCGGATGCCGCTGCCGAGCTGGTTGCGGGATAAGGACCGGAGTCACCATCAAGGCCATGCGAAGCGACGCGGCCCACCGCCTGGCCCCTCGGGCCCCGAGAACCTGATAGAAGGGGCCAGACTCCCACGCCGGCCGCCCCAGGAGCCGAGGGTACAGCGAATGTTCACCTCAGCCGCTCGGCGGCCAGCCTCGTCGCGCCGCTGTTCGTGGGAAGGTGCTTCAGGTCCCCCAGTTCCTGCAGCGCGTTCTTCATTTCCACCGGGATCGACTGGGCACTCAGGTTGCCGTCCTCGTTGATGCGCGCATACACGCGGGTGGCCTTCCCCTCCGCGACCGGGGCCCCGGTGACCGCGTTCTTCGCCTTGCAGTTCCAGTGCAGCGTGTGGGCGCCGATCTCGGCGAGGGTAATGGTGGTCACGATCCGGTCGCCGTACGCCGCCGGACCGATGAAGCGGAAGTGGATCTCGCCCATCACGAACGTCGTGCGGTCGTTCTTGATCATCTGCTCGATCGGGTAGCCGATGATGCGGAACAGCTCGTGCTCGGTGTCGTTGAACCAGGCGACGATCCGGGGGTAGTACACGAGCCCGAAGGGATCCGATTCACCCCAGTTGACCGTGATCTCTTTCCAGTACATCGCCATCGTGCCGTCCTCCGTTCGTGGCGGGAGCGTAGGCAACTTTACCACCCTCCGGCGAGCCTTCGGCGTCCAAGCCGCCGATTCCTCAGCGCGCATCTGCTTCCAGCGACTACGTCTTGTGCGCCCTCGCCGTCGGTTCCGGTTGCGCGGGCACGTCTTCGTAGCACGCCCGCTGCGCTGGGCTCATGGCGGTCAGGTGCCGCTTTGCCACCGCTGGGGACACCGCCGCGAGCGACCCATCGGGATGCTGCACGACGACGCCGTTCCTGGTCAGCAGCGTGTACCGGCGCTTCCGCTCCGCGCGATCCGGATGACACAGGAGCTGACAGTTCCCGCACGTGAAGTTGAGCTTGCGGTGGCTCGGCATGGCGGGATGGTAGAAGCCACCCTCGATCTCCGGGCGCCCCTGGGAGTCCCTGATCGCCTTGCGCAACGCCGGCTGAAACTCCTCGTCCTTCTCCGGAATGCGAAACCGCCCCGGAGACCAGGTGGACCACTTGCCGTTCTTCGCCAACCCCGTGAAGCCGCCGCAGACCAGATCGCAGCGGTGATAGCTCCGTCGCCGCGAATAGCCGAACTCCATCCCGCCGATCGTCAAGGTCGTGCGCTCCGTCCTGTGCATCAGGCCCGACGCGCACGCGGCCATGCAGAGCCGGCATTCGTCGCAGTAGGTCTCGGCGGCGGGCAACGGGTCCGTGGGCTCGAGCTCGGCGGTGGTGACCGTGCAGCCGAGGATGACGGCGGCGCCGTGGGTCTTGGTGATGACGTTGCCGGAGAGCCCAAACCAGCCGACACCCGATCGCACGGCCAGGTAGCGCTGCGAGATGTCGGGCATGAAGTCGAAGAGCCCTCGCGGGGTGTCCTTCCGGTACACGGCGTTGGCGCTCACCCCGTACGATGGATGTCCGCGCTGATCCAGGAAGGTGGCGAGACTCACTGCCAGCCCGGTCGCGACCAGGTTGGTGTGAACGTTATCGTGCTGGTGACCGGCGTGGTCTTGCTTGCTCAGGAACCGTTCGATCTTCTGCGCATCGAGCGGCATCGCGAAACTCACCGCGGACTTGGCGCCGGGCAGGACGTACTCGAGATCGGTCGATGGCGGGCCGCCGGCGAGAGTCTCGCGCGTGGCGACTCCGGCGGCACAGGCGCCCTGGCACATGACGTAATCGATCGCGAATTGCGTCAGCTGTGTCCTGTCGCCCATGCCCGTCCTCCCTGACGCCCGGCGCGTCGTTCCGATCAGACTCTGCCATAGATGGCGCCGGACCACACGAGAACATCAATCAAGTCCCCCGTCGTCCGCCCGCCTGCGCAGATAGCGGTCGCCGACTGCCTTGTCGGTGACGGATCGCCGGTCCGTGCGACTTTTTCGCGCGCCGGCTCTGGCATGATGCCGCGGAGCACCGTGCCGAAGTCGCTGATGCGAGCGAGATGGCGCTCCAGCGAGGTCTCGAGTCCGAGAGTATCGGAGATCCGTCTCATGTCATCCCAGGACGTGAGGCCAGCCCCTACGGCGGTGATTGCTCCCTGGATGTCTCTCCGCTTCGAGGCCTGGTCAAGAACCTTTGTTGCTTCAGACAGGTGCGAGCGCAACTCGGGGGCGTGCACCCGACGTGCAACACTCGCGAGCTCCGCGGACACGCCGGCCAGCGTGAGCTTGGCCAGGGCCGAGAGGGCACCAAGATCGAAAACGGACGCTCTGTACCGCCGCGCCAGGTCCTCAATCGTCCGCTGCTGCTCGAGCAAGGTATGCGCGCTTGGCGAAAGGAAGGCGTTCTCGACGTGCTTGAGTGATTTCCAGGCATCAAGCGTGTTCACAGCGTCGAGCGTCCCAGCATAGCCGCCCTCGCGTCCTGCGCCGCAAGCCAGTGTCGTGGAAGCATTGGCTCTCCTTTTCTCAGGCGCTCTTCTTCCGCCTCGCCGTTAGCGCCAGCGCGGCCTTGAGCTTTCCGATTTCGCGGAACTGCCTGATCTGTACCTCCTGATCGGGAAACTTCGCCCGGATCTCGACCTCACCACCAAGTGCCTCGACGTACGCGTAGAGATTGCTCAGGAGCATGTCGTGCTGACGCTCCAGCTTAGAGACGTAGCCCTGTGTCACCTGCAGGATCGCGGCGATGTCGTCCTGGCTGAAGTCGGTGATGCCCTGCCGGAGTTCCTGAAGCGTCATCTCCAGGAGCATGCGACGAGCCTCGGCTGCGTTACGCCGCTGACGCTCGGGGGTCATCTTGCCGCGCAACTCGTTGAAGTTCTTTGCCATATTACTTCTCCTCGGAATCGCCCTTGTGACGTTCTTCCTTCGCGAGCTCTTCCAGGTGTTCGTCATAGATACGATCGGCGATCGGGATCATCCGCTCATAGAACCGCTCGTCGCCCGCCTTGGTGCCGCCGATGAGCAGGATCGCCGCCCGTCGCGGGTCGAAGGCGTAGAAGATCCGGTACGGGTCGCCGCCCACCTGCACTCTCAGCTCCCGCATGTTCCCGTGCTTTGAGCCGCGAACGTCGGAGCTCTGTGGAAAGGGTAACGTGGGCCCTCGTCCTTCCAGCAGATGGACGGCTCGGTCGATGGCATCTTGGACGGGCTCGTCGAGCTCCGTCCACCAGCGTTCGAACTCGTCCGTGAACTCCACATCCCAGGCCATGACTCCTATAGAATATGACACCGAAGTAATCTCCCTGTCAAGGACACCCATTGCCAGAACACCGAGCCTCTCAGGGCTGGTACAAGGCGCGACGTCGCCGAGGGTTAGCCAGAGCCAGATCGCTGCCAGCGGACGCGGCTCTTTGAAGGCGAGCGGCATGAAGATCGTGGCGATTCGTGAGTCTGCCTGGGATCGCGCGACCGTCGTACCGCTAGGCGATCTGGGGGTTCTCAATCGGAATCGGCTACGGGTGCCGCTCTCGGCCTGCTACATTCGGCAGGGCGAAGGAGTGTCTCACTGAGTTGACCATTCGCCCCGCCTCATGCTTCACAGGGTCATGAACAC
>MELN01000059.1:12995-13982 GCA_001768675.1 Actinobacteria bacterium RBG_16_64_13
AGCGGGCCTTGTCGTGCTGCGCTTTGACAATGAACACGTGCTCGCGGAGATGCTTCCGCAGCTTCGGCGAGTCCTCGGTTGACGCCCGTTCGGCGAACATCGATAGGTTCACTCGCCGCGTGAGGGAGTCCAGGACCACGTACTCGTGAATGTTCGATGGTGTCGGCAGGGCCTTGTCGCTGTATCGCCAGACCTCGATCCGCGCGGTGTGGATAGAACACTCCGCCGCGAGGCCCGCGATCATCGAGGCGGACTCTGCTACGCCACCTGCTGGCGTCCGCTCGAGGTCCATCTGGACCAGTTTCCCCTCGTGCGCTCTGAGTCGGTCCCGCTCGGCGCGGGCTATCGTGAAGACTCTTCGCCCCTCAACACTCGCGACGTGGACCTGGCATCTCGGAGGATCGAGTTCGATACAGGCGACCTGCCGAACGCTCGCCCATCTTTCTAACCCAACTTCCACGGTACCGAGACCGGAGTGCTGATATGTCAGCAGGTTACGCCGCTTGTGAGTGACTATGGCGGCGGGGTGGGGGCCCAGGTCCTGACCGGCTTCATGACCTCCTGCGGGATCTTCAGCGTGCGGTAGATCTCGCGATGGATCGCGTCCGGGGTCGAGCCCTTCCGGATGCGTAACGTCTGGCCGTTCGTCGCCGGCAGCACCACCGTGACGACCTGGTGGGTGGAGAGCTGCTCGCGCAGCGTGGCCCACGAGGTGTGCCCGCCCTGGTCCAGGAAGCGCTTCTCGATCGCGACGAGCAGGTGGTAGGCGAGCACGCAGAGGAAGATGTGGGTCTGGACCCGATCCTTCACGTGGTGGAAGATCGGCCGCTCCATCAGCGGACTCTTCATGGCGCGGAAGGCGTCCTCGACGCGGGTGAGGAGGATGTACAGGCGCCAGATCTCCTCGTCACCGAGATCCTGGCGATCGGTCTTGAGCAGATACCCACCGTCGAGCTGCTCGGCCTTCGTTTTCTTGTCCGCGTGCGG
>MELN01000060.1:0-13670 GCA_001768675.1 Actinobacteria bacterium RBG_16_64_13
GCAAGGAACTGGGCGTCAAGAGCGCCTCGATTGCCTACATCGACGACCTGCACGGCATCGAGTATTCGTCTCAGGCGGAGATCTTCTTGTCGACCGCGGGTATCGATATCTTGAGCAGCACTCCGGTCCCGCCGGACATCAAAGACGCAACGAGCATCCTCAATCAATGGAAGAGCGAGAACGCGGACGTGGTCTGCTCGTTCCAGTACCCGCCCGCGAACATCCTGTTCATATCGCAGTTGATGCAGCTCAACATCAATCCCAAGGCGTTCCTCGGCGGTCCTGGCTGCTCGACCCAGGCCATTTTCGACATCTGGCAGGGCGCGGCGGATCAGATCTTGTTCGAAGGCGCATGGACCTACATGCAGAACGACGCCGTCAAGGCCTACTATGACAAACTCGCAGCCTTTGTCGGCGGCCCGCCGAACGTTGACTTCTGGGGCGCGCTGATCTACAAGGCTGAGCTGGACTTCTTCGAGCAGGCTATCAAGCAGGCCGGCACACTGGAACAGGCGAAGGTCGCTGAGGCCATGCGGACCGGGCACTTCAAGACTCTCATGTCCGACGATACGTTCATGACCGGCCAGATTCTCGACGTCTCCTGTTACGCCGGGCAGATCGGCCAGTGGCAGAACGGTGTCCCGCACATCATCGACCCGGGCGCCAAGCGCACTGCTCCGCCCATCTATCCCAAGCAGCCCTGGCCCGCGCCGCCAGCCTGATAGGGAGCAGGTACAGTCACCCTGATCGTGCGCTGAACTGAGCAGGCCCCCCGGGCGCCCACAGCGGCGCTCCGGGGTGCCGCTCAGCTAAACGCGCGGTCATGCATCGGCAGAGAACAACAAAGGATCTTGGATGGCAGCAGTCAGGGACATCATCATCACGGGACTGCTACTCGGAGGCATCTTCGCTCTTGTCTCCGTGGGGCTGAGCCTGCAATACGGAGTGGGGCGCGTGCTTAACGTCGCGCACGGCGAATTCATCATGATAGGGGCGTTCGTCACCTTTTGGCTCTTTAGTTCCATCAATCTCAACCCGATAGTGTCGATCGTGATCACGGCGCCCCTCATATTCGTGATCGGTTGGCTCCTCCACGCGACCTTGTTCCGCCGCCTCATGCATAACGCCCCCAACCTCGACGTTTTCGAGGGCCAATCCATGCTGGCCGCGTTCGGGCTCCTGTATGTGGCACAGAACATAGCCCGGATCATCTGGGGTTCGCAAACCTACCAGGTCAACTATATGAACACCACCGTCACCGGCGCGCAGATCCCTCTGAACCGTCTGGTGGCCCTGGCAGTAGTCATCGTCGTTGGTGTGGCCTTCTACCTCTTCCTGGCCCGCACACGGATGGGCAAAGCCATCCGGTCTTCGGCTCAGGACCCGACGACAGCCGGGCTCATGGGCGTAGACATCAACAGTGTGCTGGCGATCTGCTTCGGGCTGGGCCTGGCAATGGCCGGCATCGCCGGCAGTCTGATCAGCTTCGTCTACCCGATTCAAACGAGCATGGGGCTACAGTACACGGTCATCGCCATGATCGTCGTGGTGCTAGGGGGTCTCGGAAGCATCACAGGGGCCATGATTGGTGGCGTCATCCTGGGGATCGTGTCACAGCTCGTTACGCACTTCCAGCCGACCTGGACGATGATCGCTTACTACGTGGTCTTCGTCGTGCTGCTTCTGGCAAGACCTAAAGGGATCATGGGTAAGTAGATGAATACAAATCGACTCACACCAGCAAGATGGTTCTCCGGGGGGCTGTTGCTCGTAGTATTCGTAGTGCTCGCGCTCCTACCCCAGTACAATCATGGCTATACCGTCACCCTCCTTACCGACATCCTGCGATACGCTATCTTGACGTTGGCCTGGATGATCTTCTCCGGGCCCACCAACTACATGTCGCTGGCGACGGCCGCCTTCTACGGTATCGGCTTCTACATCGCCGCTATTGCCAATGGCCCCGTCCCCTTCGCAGTGGCCATCATCATCGCCGGGCTTGTGTCGTTCGTGGTTGCCCTGCTGGTCGGAGCGTTGACGCTCCGGCTGAGGGGCGTGTACTTCTGCATCTTCACGTTCGCGCTCACCTTGCTCATCCAGAACGTGGTATTGGAGGTCGAGCGCGTGGTGACCCATACACGCGGCCGTTTCGTCGAAGCTGAGACTACGGAGGTCGCCTACTACGCCATGTTTATAGTCGCCATCTTCACGATAGCGATGGCCGTCCTCATTCGGCGCTCGCGGTATGGGCTGGCGCTGCAGAGCATCGGCGAACACGAAGAAGCGGCGGCGCACAGCGGCATCAACGTGGTTCGGACTAAGGTGTTGGTCTTCGCGGCAAGCGCCATGCCCATGGCGATGGCAGGCGCGATCATCGCCACTCAGCGAACCTACATAGACCCCGGCATCGCCTTCAGCCTCCAGTCGTCCTTTCTACCGGTGCTGATGGCGCTCTTCGGCGGAATGAGCAACCTTGTCGGGCCGATCATCGGAGCCGCGGTCTTCACGTATATCGGGGAGCTTCTGCTCACCGAGTTCCCGGACCTATATATGCTCATCTTCGGAGTGGTGCTGATTCTCGCCATCCTGTTCATGCCCAACGGCATAGTGGGTCTGGCGCAGACGGTCTGGACGAAGATCAGAGGATCCCGGCGTTCGGCGGCGGAAGGAGGTCGACGTGCACCTGCTTGAAGGTGAAGGCGTCACCCGGCATTTCGGCGGCCTTGCCGCGGTGTCTGATGTTGACTTCTACGTGGACCAGGGGGAGATCCTAGGGCTGATAGGGCCCAACGGAGCCGGCAAGACCACACTGTTCAACCTGATCTCCGCCGCGCTCAAGCCAAAACCAGGGAAGATCACCTTCAATGGACGCGACATAACGCCGTTGCCCGCCTACCAGATTTGCCGGCTCGGCATCGCGCGGACCTTCCAGACGGTCAAGATATTCCCCCACGTCCCGGTGGTGCGGAACGTCATGGTAGGCGCTCTGTTCGGTACGGGCCGACGCACGAGTTCCGCGGAGGCACGCAAGAAAGCCGAAGAAGCCCTCGAGTTCGTCGACATGTTGACTCTCAAGAACACCGTGGCGGGAGACCTGACGCTGGCTCAGCAGAAGCGTCTCGAAGTGGCTCGGGCTCTGGCCAGCGATCCAAAGCTGCTATTGCTGGACGAGCTGATGGCCGGGCTCACCAAGCCCGAAGTGACGGAAGCCTTGGGCGATATCGCCGAGCTCAGGTCGCGCGGCATTACCATCATCATGATCGAACACGTGATGCAGGCCATCATGGCCGCGAGCGACCGCATCATCGTGCTCGACTACGGAAAGAAGATCGCCGAGGGCACACCCGCAGAAGTGGCGGCGAACCCGAAGGTGATCGAAGTCTATCTTGGGGAAGAATGCGATGCTTGAAGTCGAGGGTCTCAGCGCAGCATACGGGAGGGTACAGGTCCTCTGGGATCTTTCCCTCAAGGTCGAGGAGGGCGAGTTCGTCGCTCTGGTCGGCGCCAACGGAGCCGGGAAGACCACGCTGCTGAGGACCATCTCAGGGGTGATGCGGCCTTCGACCGGCACGATCACGTTCCTCGGCAAGAGGATCGAGGCGGCGCATGCCAACGACATCGTCAACATGGGCCTTTCTCACATCCCGGAGAGCCGCAAGCTCTTCACCGAGATGTCCATCAAGGAGAACCTGGAGATGGGCGCGTATCCCAGGCGCTCGTGGAAGGAGCGCAGGGAGACGATGAAGTGGGTCTTTGGGCTCTTTCCTCGTCTCGAGGAGCGCTCCAAGCAACTCGCGCGCACGCTCAGCGGTGGTGAGCAGCAGATGCTCGCCATGGGACGGGGGCTGATGTCCAAGCCCAAGATGGTCCTCATCGACGAGCCGTCGAACGGTCTGGCGCCGAAAGTGGTGTCGGAGGTGTTCGAGATCCTCAAATCGCTGCACAAAGAAGGGATCACCATCCTACTCGTGGAGCAGAACGTCCGCCAGACGCTCAATATCGCCGACCGGGCCTACGTGCTGGAGAACGGCCGTCTCGTGCTGCAGGGTGTCTGCTCGTTCCTCAGGGAGAGCGATCACGTGCGCAAAGCGTATCTGGGGGTGTAGCGACCGCGCCCACCTCGCATCTTAGGTATACATGCAGAATCCGCGCTTCAGGCGCCTGACTCGCTTCGTGGCTTCGCCCCCGCGGTGGACCTGCGAAGCGAGTCTGTTTATGGGACCCCATCTGGTGAGTCCAAAGGAGATGCTTCGCGATGAGGCTAGAAGGCAAAGTGGCGCTGATCACCGGAGGCGGAGCCGGCATCGGGACTGCTCTGGCCCGACGGTTCGTGGCTGAGGGAGCCAAGGTGTGCATAAGCGGCCGTCGGCAAGAGAAGCTGGATGAGGTGGCGCGTTCCCTTCCTAAGGGCAGCGTTGTCACCTGCGCCGGGGACGTGTCCAAGCTCGACGACGCCAAGCGGATGGTGGATGTTACCGTGGAGTTCGGCGGAAAGATCGACGTTCTTGTCAACAACGCCGGTATCGATCCCGGCGGCACCGTGGTGAGCCTCGACCCGGAGGTCTGGCATCAGGTGCTCGAGACCAATCTCACGGGCCCCTTCTACACCATGAAGTGCGCCATTCCCCATATGATCGCCGGTGGCGGAGGGTCCATCATCAATATCTCTTCTCTCGCAAGTGTCCGCTGCCTGCCGAACATGGCGGCCTACTGCAGCGCGAAAGCCGGCCTCAACATGCTTACCCAGCAGGCCGCCCTGGATTTCGGGCCGGCAGGGGTCAGGTGCAACGCCGTCTTGCCGGGTCCGGTGCGGACCGAGATGACCGAGCATTCGCTCGCCTCTATGGCCGACGCCATGGGTACGGACATAAACGGGGTCTTCAGCAAGCTGACGTCGAGCCTGCCGCTGCGGCGGGCCTCGGCGCCCGACGAGATATCAGGCCTCTGCGTGTTCCTCGCCAGCGACGATTCCAGATACATCACCGCGACCGCCATCCTGGCGGACGGGGGAGCGGCTATCGTCGACCCGTGTGGAGCGGCCCTCAGCAGCACCGGCGCGACCTGGGGAGCCGAACTCAGGTAGTACGCTATCATCTCGCCGTGACCTACGATGGCCTCATCTTCGACTTGGACGGAACCCTGTGGGATGCGGCCGCGGCCTCGACCCGCGGATGGAACGCCTCCCTCGCGGAGTTGGGCCTCTCCTCGAGAGTATCGATAGCCGGCATCCGTTCTGTTTCCGGCACTCCGTTCGAGCGCTGCGTGGAGATCCTCCTTCCCGAGCTACGTCCTTTGCCGGCCGCCACGCTCCGTGCCCTCGAAGCTCACGAACGAATGGCCCTCGAGTCATCAGGCGGCACTCTCTTCCCGGACGTGGCTGCAGGCGTCCGCGAGCTGGCCGGCGTGTACCCGCTTTTCCTGGTGAGCAACTGCTCGGATTGGTATCTCGAAGTCTTCCTACGCACGAGCGGCCTCCGCGACTGTCTAACCGGCTGGGACTGCCACGGAAGCTCCGGGTCTCCAAAATCTGGAATGCTCCTGGCCCTGGTGGAGACACACCGCCTGAAACACGCCGTCTACGTGGGCGACACTCGGGGAGACAAGGAGTCAGCGGAGGCGGCGGGCATGGAGTTCGCTTTCGCCCGCTACGGGTTCGGAGAGACAGACGCACCGTCACTTGCGTTCGACAGTTTTGGTGAACTGGTGGACTTCTTCGTCCAAGCGGGGCGACCAAGGGAACGCTGATTTTTCCCCCTCTGGGGCCATCTCCCGCCGCGCCTGGGGATCTCGAGTCGCCGTTCTGTTTCTGGTACCAGTCTGCAGCGATTTCGCCCTCCACTCAAATAATCCCGTCACCCCAGTTGCGGTATGGCACGAGGGTCTGCGGCGCGGCGAGGACGTACAGATATGGTATGATTGTTTCACTTGGTGGTAACTCCTACCCGAGAGAGGTGGAATTATATGACCCCGACCAAGGTCACCACGGACCCTTACTCAGGGCTGCAGATGGTGGAGCTGAGCCACATTTGGGGCGCCGACGCTCCTTCGTACCCTGGGCAGGCCGACGTCAGGATGCATCGCGGGGTGAAGCACGCCCAGCATGGCGTGCTGGCATGGCGCATCACCACGGTCCTGCACACGGGCACGCATATGAACGCCCCGCTGCACCTCATCCAGAAGGGCGCCGACCTAGCCTCGGTCTCACCCGAACACTTCTTTGGCAACGGCGCGATCCTTGACGTCCCCAAGAAGAACTGGGAAGTCATCACTGCCGCCGACCTGGAAAAGGCCAAGCCCGGCGTTCAGGACGGCGACATCGTCGTAATCGTGACCGGCTGGCACCACAAGTACTCGGATGGCCTGGAGTACTACGGGGAAGCCCCGGGGCTCTCCAAAGACGCGGCCGAGTGGCTGGTCAAGAAGAACCCCAAGCTCGTGGCCATAGATACGCCTCACGTGGACCATCCGCTGGCGACCTCCATGGGCCCTCATCGTGGCGGTCCGCAGATGAAACGGCTGGCCGGGGAATACACCAAGGCCACTGGGCTCGACCCCAAAGTCGCACACTCCGAATGGAACATCGCCCACAGGACTCTCCTGGGAGCCGGCATACCGACAATCGAGCAAGTCGGGGGTGACGTAGACCTTCTCGTGGGGAAACGGGCCACCTTGGCTGCCACGCCTTGGAAACTCGAGCACGGGGACGCGTGCCAAGTCCGGTTCGTCGCTATGTTCGACCCGAGCGGCAAATGCCGGATCGAACCGGGCAAGTAGACGTCGACCTAAAGCGAAAGGAACCAGGACATGAGCCTGAAGGTATACGACCTCAGCCACACGTTCATGCAGTTCATGCCGGAGTGGCCCTCGACCCCGAGTGTGAATCTCACCGTGGACAAGTTCCACGCGAGGGACGGCGTTTCACAGATCCAGTGGGAAGGCATCATGCATCGATGCACCCACATGGACGCGCCGCTTCACGTGACCGAGTGCACCCCGACCATCGCCGACTACCCGCTCTGGCGCCTGTTCGGCACCGGGGTGTGCGTTTCGATCCCCAAGGGCAAGTGGGGCACCATCACCCCTGAGGATCTGGAGAGCGCCACTCCAAAGATCCAAGAGGGCGACATCGTCGTCATCAACACCGGTTTCCATCACAAGTGGGCGGACACCGACGAGTACTTCGCCTATGGCCCCGGCATCTATCAGCCCGGCGCCCAGTGGCTGGTAGACAAGAAGGTCAAGATGGTCGCCTACGGCTCCCAGGCAAACGACCATCCCATCGCCACCAAGCTGGTCAATCACGGGCTTGGCCCGACGCACCCACATCTGATCGAGGAGTATAAAGCTGAGACCGGCCACGATGCGCTGGAGGACTTCCCGGACTGGGAAGCGGCCCACAAGACCCTCATGGTCAAGGGCGGCATCCCCGGTATCGAGAACGCCGGGGGCGAGCTGGATGCCGTTTCGGGCAAGCGCTGCACGTTCATGGCCTTCCCGTGGAGGTGGCCGGGTGGCGACGGCTGCATCGTCAGGCTGCTCGCGATCGTCGATCCGGATCAGACCTTCCGCTTCGAAACGGGCAAGTAGCAGGCGCGGGGCAACAGGCGCCGGGGAATTCATCCCCGGCGCCGCTGTCTCTAGCTCACGGCTTTGTGACTTAGGGTTTGGCCGTTGTAATCGTGGGGGCGGCGGTAGTGATGGTCTCTCCGGCCGTCGTGGTGCTGCTTGCCGGCACAGTGGTGCCTGTCTGCCCGGAGACGGTGCTCGTGGTTTCGCCCAAGACCGTGGTGCTCGTGGATTCAGTGGTCGTGGTGGGCTCCATGCCCTCCTGGTACGCGACCCCTAGTTCGGCCTTAGTATCTTCGATCCATTTCTGCCAGGCCACCGTCTTAGCCTCATTGAGCAGTGCACTGGTGATCTCCTCTTTGACTTCTTCAATGGCCTGCTGCTTCGCTGCGTTGATGGTCGTCACCTGGATCACGTGATAGCCGTACGTGGTCTTGATGGGCTGCGAAATCTCGTTGAGCTTGAGTGAGAACACCGCGTCCTCGAATTCTTGCACCATCTGACCCTTAGAGATCTCGCCGAGGTCGCCGCCGTTGACGGCGCTGCTCGGGTCGTCGGAGTATTCGTTGGCCAGCGCGGTCCAGTCGCCACCCGCAGCAAGCTTCGTCCGCACGGTATTGGCGGTGGCCAGCGCGGCAGCCCAGTCCGCGTCGGTCAGCTCACTCGTGGTGGGGGTGCTCGCGGCAGTGGTGGTCGTGGTCGACACGTTGGTCTCAGGACTGCCCGGCGCAATGAGGATGTGCCGGCCGGCCCGTGTTTCGTCGACGAAGTAGGAGTCTTTGCTCTCCTCGTAGAAGGCAGAGATCGCCTCGTCGGTGGGAGTCGGCACCTCGCCGGTGACCTTCTCGTACACCTTCTGCATCATCATGGACTCCCTGTAGTTCAGCTTGAGCTGATCCAGGGTCATGTTGTTCGTCACAAGATCTGCGTTGAACTTCTCTTGGTCACCCTGGTAGTAGGTCGTGACGATGTTGTCGATCTCGGTCTGGACTTCTTCGTCCGTCACACTTACGCCGTACCCATCGGCCTTCTGAACTACCATCTCGTAGGTGACCAGGTAAGAGAGAACGTCGCCTTCGAATTGCGCCCAACCCTCCGGGTCTTCCTCTTTGCTGGGGACCTGGTATTGGGTCGCGAATTCCTGCACGCGCTTGTCGAAGTCCGACCTCAAGATGAGAGTGTCTCCGACCTTGGCCACGGCGTCGCTGGGCACGTTACCGCCACAACCCACCACGGAGCCGGCCGTGACGGCAAGGGCGAGCAGAAGGACGACGGTTAGGAGTCTCTTTATCACGAGCACCTCACTTGATGTTGTTCGGACAAGCCGACTCTGGAGTATAGCCGCATATTCGTAAGAATGCTGTAAAGTCCGTCGTGAAACAGCCAGCCAGCAGACGTGATCGCTTGCGATGGGGGTGTCCCCGCCTCATGAGAGACCTGCCAGTCAGCCGACGCGAGTTCTTGAAGGTCATCGGCGCGGCGAGCACCGCCGGTTTGCTCTCCGGCGGCCTCGGCGGCCTGCTCGCCGCTTGTGACCGGGACACGGGCAGCACCAATACCACCGCGACCCTTGCCGGCGGGGGGACCACGACCACGACCGGATCTCCGACGACTGTCAGTTCGGGCCCCGAAATGGGCCGTCCCGTCAGGATCGGCCTCGTGTCGGCGAATTCGGGTCCCCTCGCGCTTTTTGGCACAGCCGACGACTGGTGGACGGAATACGGACTTGCCGCTGTCTCCGACGGCGTAGTGTGCGGAGACGGAAAGCTCCGCCACGTTAGCATCGTAAGGCAGGACTGCCGCTCTCGCGCCGACCTCGCCGGCAAGGTTGCCCGGAGTCTCATCGCCGATGCCCGCGTCGACATCATCCTGTCCGCCGGAAGTTCCGACGTTGTGAACGCCGTAGCCGGTCAGGCGGAAACGCTCGGGTGCCCATCGATCTCGGACTTTGTCGATTGGCGCGCGTTCATCTTCGACCGCGGCGGCGCGATCGACAGGCCTTTCACCTGGACCTTTGCCCACGCCATCGGAGTGGAAGATATCGGGGCCAACTTCTTGTCCATGTGGAGACAGGTGCCGACCAACAAGAAGATCGGTCTCCTCTTGCCCGATGACGCCGTCGGCCGGTTGTGGTCCGATGCCACCAGCGGTCTCCCGCCGATGCTCAGCGCCGCCGGCTACGAATATGCACTGCTCGCCCTCTACCCGCCTGCGACGGAAGACTTCGGCGCGCATATCGACGAGTTCAAGAAGAACGGCTGCGAGATCTGCTGCGGCGCCATGGCCACAGCGGACCTCATCACCTTCTGGAAGAGCGCACATGCGCAAGGGTACATGCCCAAGGTAGTCACCATGGCCGGCGCCCTGCTGTTCCCGCAGGCGTTGGAAGCCATCGGGGCTACGGCGAGCAACCTCACGGCCGAGTGTCTGTGGCACCCCAGCTGGCCGTATGCCGATTCCATTACGGGCAGGACCGCCCGGGAGTTGGCGGATGACTATGTGAGCAAGACCGGCGACCAATGGACGGCAGCCATCGCGCAGTACGCCAAGTTCGAGTGGGCTATCGACGTGTTCAGGCGGACAAGGAGCATCATCGACAAGGACGCCGTCGTCGCTCAAGTGAGGACCACCCAGTTGCGGACATGTCTGGGCGCTATCGATTTCGGCGCCCCAGTGGGGGCAGATATCGCCACGACCAGGCGTCCGGCAGAGAACGTCTGCAAAGCTGCGGTGGGCGGAGCTCAATGGGTGACTGGATCCGCCTTCGCGTTTGAGCCAAGGTTGGCAGCCAACGTCAACAACCCCGAGCTGCCGCTCGCCGGGACGATCGCACCTATGGAGTACTAGAGAGCGAGGAACGCGTGGAGGTACGATTCCGCACCGTCGCACTGGTCAGGACCCTGCTCGGCCAAGGGGAGATCGAACTCTCTCTCCCCGATGGGAGCACCATCGAGGGACTGTTCGAACGTCTCGGCGAGCTGGGCGACGAGAGGCTGGCTCCTTACGTAGCGGTCCCCAAAAAGGAGACCGAGCACTTGCCGCTGCGAGTGATCGTCAACGGTCGTGACATCAGCACGCTGCAGGGCCGGCGGACCGTCCTCAACGAGGGCGACGACGTGTTTGTCTTCATGCCTCTCGCCGGAGGCTAGGAGTTGAGCCGCCCGCGGAGGCATCTGAGCGGCCCGGGCGTTGTGCGCCGAACGGCGTGCGTCGTCATCGCGGCCATGTTGTTGGGGGCTCTTGTCGTGGCGGTGACACCAGGCGAGGCGGCTGCTCAGGGGTCCGGCGCAGGCGCCGGACGGATCGCGGTAAAACTAGCCCCCGGCATCCGGCTCGCCGAAAACGCCGATGGGTCCCTCACAGTCGTTCGTGACTGGGACTCGCTCGCCTCGGCTGCGGTCTTGCCCGGGCTGTCGCTGAGGGCGTCGGGCCGGATCGAGGGTATTGGCGTCAGCGTGTTGGAACCGGTCCAAATCGGCGGTTCATGGCAGGCCGATCGTATCGGTCTGGACGCCATGGTGCGGGCCCTCCAGCTCATGCCAGGCGTGCTCTGGGCCGAGGTCGCGGTTCCTCTCCAGATGTGCCTGGTGCCGGACGACCCCTGGTACGCCCCTCACCCGGGTTCAGTTGGTCAGTGGGGTATGACGCGCGTGGGCCTGCCCGAGGCTTGGGACATCACCACGGGGGACCCGGATGTGACGGTGGCCGTGATCGACACCGGCCTCAACCGCGACATCTCCGACTTTGCCGGCCGGATAGTTCATCCGTACAGCGTGATAGAGCGAAGCGCCGCCTGGCCGGCGTGGCAGGACGACGAAGGCCATGGCTCCGCGGTAGCCGGAGTGGCTGTGGCTCGTGGCAACGACGGCGCCGGGATCGCTGGGACTGCCTGGAACGTCGGCGTCATGCCCGTGAAGATATCGGTGGACGGGTATTCCGACTCGGTGACTCTGGCTCAGGGCGTCGAGTATGCGGTGGATAGCGGCGCGGACGTCATCAACATCAGCTTCGCGACTTCGCCCGGGCTCGGTGCGGGGGCGACGCTCAGGGAAGCGATCGCGTATGCGCTTGATCACGGGGTCGTGGTGGTGGCTGCTGCGGGCAATGACGGCGCCTCCTCGATCAGCTATCCGGCCGCTCTGCCCGGCGTGATCGCCGTGGGCGCGACCGACAGCGCCGACGCAAGGTGGAGCGATTCCGAAGGAGGATCCAACACCGGAAGCGCGCTTGACTTGGTCGCCCCGGGCGTCGAGATCCTCAGCTACTATCCGCGCTCGGCGAACACCTACACCGACGATTACATAGGCACTTCGTTGTCTTCTCCGCTGGTCGCGGGGGTGGCGGCGCTGATGTTATCCGTGAACCCCGCTCTCACCCCTCAGGAGGTGGCCGAGATCCTTGGCCAAGTGGCCGAAGATCTTGGTTCCGCCGGCTGGGATAGAGACTACGGCTCGGGATTGGTGGACGCAGGTGCGGCAGTCGCGAAGGCGGCGGGTGTCAACCCGGCCACCACCACGACTACCGGCACACCGATGTCGACTACAACCACGGTCATCACCCCGACAACCAGCACGACCTCAACGACAAGCTCGACGACCACAACGAGCATCGGGCCCCGCTTCTCCGACGTTTCGGAGGGCAGCACTCCCTACTGGCACGAGATCGAGTATCTCGCCTCTCTCGGCATCGTGACGGGTTCCGGAACGGGGCTCTTTCACCCGGAGGATGGCTTGACCCGTCAGCAGTTCGCGAAGGTCATCGTGCTCACCCTCGGCCTTTCGGTCAGCGAAGCCGATACGTCGCCGTTCACCGATGTCGCGCACGTCCCCGGGGACTTCTATCCGTATCACTTCGTAGCCGCGGCTTACAACGCCGGCATCACCCGGGGCACCACGCCGACGAATTTCTCGCCTTACCGGGTCCTCAGCCGGGCCCAGCTGATCACGATGGTGACGCGCGCGACCCAACTCCCCGAGCCTCCCGCTGGATTCAAAGCGCCGTTCCCCAACTTCTCAGCGACGCACTTCCCGTACGCGCGCCGGGCGGCCTACGCCGGCTTGTTAGACCGGGTGGTCGGGATCGGACCCTCGTACGCCTTCGCCGCTCCAGCTACTCGCGGCGAAGTATGCGCCCTGCTCTACGTGCTGCTGCAGTAGCGGGCGTCGCAGCGGGCGCGCTCGCGCCCCGTCTCCCCGGTGACCACGCTGCCCTACTGAGACGACCCGGCCGCGGTCGCCCTGCCGGGCTTGAAGCTGACGAGGATGGCGTGGAAGCTTGTCTGCTGCGCATCCCACTCCTCGGTCGCCGCCTGGAGCATCAGCTCGTACTGGATGCTGCCGTTGAACAGAAAGTAGAGAGTGGCCGTGGTGGGTGTGTCATCCATGAGGTAGCTGACCGTCGTCTTGAACCCCGTCAACCCACCCACGCTGGTGTCCGACAGCGCCTCGACAGTCTCCCAACTTGGATCCTGGCTTGCGAGGTCGGCAAGCACCGCTTCAACTTGCGGCTCGATGTCGGGCATCATGGAGTCGTCGACGGTCACGGATAGTTCGTATACCGAGACCTCGCACAGATCGATGTAAGAGCCTCCGCTGCTCGCCCCGTCGGGGTCGAAGACCGAGACGCTGTTCGTCGCGGTGAGCCCGCTCGTCACATCGACGTTGCTGCCTTTTTGCAGCTCCCAAGCGCCGGGGTACTCGATGCTGTAGCCGTAGTCGGCGTCCGTGTAGGTCTTGACGCCCTCATCGCCTCCGCAGCTCAGGCTGAAGCCGGCACTGCAGGCGCCGACCACGAGAGTGAGCATCAGCAGAAGCAGGGCGACCGTGATCATCGGCAGCGACCGTCGCCGGGAGCGTGTTCTCATTTCCCTCTCCTTGTGTCCGCGGGGCGAGAAACGCCCACATCCGTTGGACGTATTGTGCCATGGTTCGACGCCGGGGTCCGCTCGTCCCGTTTGACACGAGACAGTTCAAGGCTTAGAAAGGACTATAAAGAGGGAACACACAACCTGCGAACGACGGAGAACTCCTAAGCTAGGGGGAATAGCCATGAGTCGAAGTCTGCTTGTGTCCCGGTTCTCGCGACGGAAGACGTTGATGGCCTCG
>MELN01000060.1:13684-15833 GCA_001768675.1 Actinobacteria bacterium RBG_16_64_13
TCTTGTCCTCGCCATGGCGGTGCTGATGGGCGGCTGCGTCGCTATCTCCAACGTACAACTCAACGGCGGGGTCGATGCGGGCTCCAACCACCAGATGTCGATGAGGATGACGGCAACGTTCGATTCCAGCGGGGATATCCGTGGCGTCATCGCCATCAGGATCCCGGCGGCCTGGGATGTGAAGACGGTGACCTTCACGGGCGACCTCAACGGAGCGGCGACGAGATCGGCCGTCATGGAAGGAGTCTACGCCAGCACGTGGGAAGCCACCACGGGTGCTGGCTATAACGGGCACAAGGACGGCTATAAATGGTGGGTAGGCTACAGCCCCGCGGGCACCTGGGTGAAGAACGACACGAGTAACGTCACGTTTCTCGTCGACACGCACGGGCGGGGCGGCACGTATTACCTCGACCTCGTTCTGGGGCTTGCGGACGCCACCGATCCCGAGGATGTGGTGAACGATTCCGGGCTGTGGCAGCTCGGCAGCGCCGGCGCCGCCCCCACGGGGGTGTTGCTTGACCAAGTCATCACTCTCTATGCGTTCACCGACGTTCATCCAGGGGCCAACTACTATGACGCCATCCAGGGCATGGCGGCCAGGGGCCTGATAGAGGGCTACCCTACGACGGGCGGCTACAGCGAGTTCAGGCCTACCAACGCCGTGTTCCGGGCCCAGTTCGCCAAGATGATCGACGGCGCGCTTGGATTCCCTGTTGACGAGGCTATGACGGCCCCCGTCAACTTCACCGACCTTGGGTCCGACAATCCGGCCAACCTCTATCCGCATGAGTATGTGTGGGTCGCGTACAACAACAACATCATCAAGGGGTACGCCGACGGTACCTTCGGACCCTACTCACCTATCATCCGAGGCCATGTTGTCACCATGGTGATCAGGGCGCTCCTTGCGCGCAGCCCGTCGCCGCTGGCGCTTCCGCCTGCCGCGTACGTGCAGACGTGGGGCAATGAGCTGCCGGCCGAGCACAAGGCGAATGCGCGGATCGCCGAATACAACAACCTGCTCGCGGGTCTGCCTCTAACGACCACGGCCAGCAGCGCCACAGCCCCGATGCCACGGGGAGAAGTGGCGCAGGTGCTGTGGAACATGATGAGCCTGGTCACAGGCCCGTAAGCGACCCAGTCTGCTCCGCCGCCGCGCCTGGGAGCGAGTCCCAGGCGCGCGGAAGACAAGTGTGATGGGGCTCCGCCGCAAGCGGGGCCCCGTTCTTTGAGGGCAAAGGCTGCTCCTCTGGGTTACACTGAGGCGGGCCCAGGGATGATCGCGGCGTGCGACCGCGGATGGCGGGGAGAAGGCGTTGGAAGCACGGATCATAGGACTGAAGGGCTGCGGCAAAAGCACCTTGGTGGCGGCGCTCGCCGAAGGCCGGGGCGAAGGCCACATCGCCACTGTGCACGTTGGCGATGCCCGTGTGCGGACCCTTTCGGAGATCTTCCAGCCCAAGAAGACCACCTTTGCCGAGTTCAAAGTGCAGGAAGTGGGCTGGCCCGAGGCAAGCGCGCGCAAAGGTGAGATGGAACGGTACTTGGACGCGCTCGCCGGCGGGCAGCTCTACATACACGTCGTGCGAGCCTTCGACAGCACCATGCTGGGCGAGCCGGCGCATCCCGAGGACGATCTGGAGGAGTTGGACCGTGAGTTCCTGCTGTTCGATCTTATCCGGATCGAGCGTGCGTTCGAGCGAGCCAAGAAGGCGCCCCTGACCGACGCGGGCAAGAAGGCCCTAGCGCGCTGCCAGGAAGCTCTTGAAGCCGAAACCCCGTTGCGCGCGGTCGAGTTCGACGAGGGTCTACTGGTCTTCATCAGGGGATACCAGTTCCTCACCCTCACTCCGCAGCTCCTGCTGGTCAACACCGAGACGGAGGGCTCCTGGGACGCCGCGGCTTTGGGAGCCATGGCCCGCGACCGCCATGTGCTGGCCTTTCCCTTTCCCGATGCACTCGAAGTAGCGCGGCTTTCCGCGGAGGAGCAGGAGGAGTACGCCGCCGCCCTCGGCCTGCCTGGCCCGGCGGCGGAGATCGTCGCTCAAGCGGCGTTCGGGCAGCTGGGACTAGTGAGCTTCCTCACCACCGGCAGCGACGAGGTGCGCGCTTGGCCCATCCGGGCCGGCGAGACCGCCCGCGAGGC
>MELN01000060.1:15847-24861 GCA_001768675.1 Actinobacteria bacterium RBG_16_64_13
ACTCCGACATCCAGCGCGGTTTCATTCGCGCCGAGGTGGTGTCTTTCGCCGACTTCATGAGCCATGGGAGCAACATGAAAGCCTGCCGCGACGCCGGAGTCTTGCGCATAGAGGGCAAGGACTACATCGTCGCCGACGGCGACATCATCAACTTCCGCTTCAACGTGTAACGGGTGGCACACGAGGCTAGGCCTTACTCGCGCTATGAGTGACGGCCCAACCCCGACGCTCACTCTCTCCGCGCGCGCCTCACCATGCGCGACTTGCTCCGATAGCAAGCATCGGGGTCGGGCCGGCCCTTACAGCCAGAACGACCCAGCCTCGCGTGCCGTACCTCATGGGGGGGAAGCCCCGACGCTTCCCCTCTCCGCGCGCCTGAGCGACGTTGCAGCGTTCCACTCGCGGGAGTAGTGTGAGCGTCAACCATCACGCGTGCATCAGGGGGAAGACGATGAAGATCTCGCGCGGGTTCGGTCTCCTGGCTCTCCTCGTCGCCGTGCTACTCCTATCGACCGGGCTCGCGGCCGCCTCGGTGTCGTTCCCGGACGTTCCGGCCGGTCACATGTACTATCAGGCCATCACCGGAATGGCCGACCGTCACGTCATCGGCGGCTACGCCAACGGGGACTTCGGTCCCTCAGACTTGGTCACCCGTCAGCAGTTCGCCAAGATGATCGTCCTTACCATGGGTCTCACCGTAGCCGAGGACGACTTCCCCGACTCCGCGGTGCCCTTCGTGGATCTCGGCCCCGACGACCTTTCCAGCCTCTATCCGCACGAATATGTGGCTGTCTGTGCCCTCAACAGCATCACCGCGGGCAAGACTGCGACGACATTCGCTCCTTCCAGCAACATCACCCGCCAGCAGGTGATCAGCATGATCGTCCGGGCGGCAGACAAACTCGCTCCGGGCGTACTCGGCCAAGTCCCCGGCACGGGTTGGACAGGTGAACTCAGCTACTCCGACCCCAATCACGGGGCGAACATCCAGAAGGCTGAGTACAACGGGCTCCTGTCAGGCCTGACAGGAGCCGGCGGAGACCTCGAAGGCTGGGATCCGACGCAGAAGGCCACGCGCGGGGAAGTGGCCCAAATGCTCTGGAACCTTATCGGGTCGATGGACTCCCAGGCCAAGTGGGTCGATCTCTCCCCGGCCGTGTCGCCGCTTCCTAGGCAGGGGCATGCCATGGTGAGCCTTCCTGGGTCGAGCAGGATCATGCTGTTCGGGGGCGTGGCGGAGAAGGACGGCAATACCGAGTGGGAGGACACCACCTACGAATACGACCTGGCCCTCAACACTTGGACGAGCGTGGCCGTCGCCGGCGACAAGCCCAGCTCTCGCTGGGGCCACTCGATGGTCTACTGCGCATCGACCGGGAAGGTCATCCTATTTGGTGGCCACAACTTCTCGGGTGATCTCAACGACATCTGGACGTACGCCCCGAGCACGCACTCCTGGATCCAATCGCATCCCGCGGGAGAGGTGCCTTCGGGCCGGGCCGGTCACATGATGGTCTACGTGCCGAGCACCGGCAAAGTCATCCTGTATGGTGGAATGTACCTTCCGAGCGGTGCGCAGGCTTATGTCGGACGGTCGGATACCTGGTCCTACGACCCGGCGGCCAACACCTGGACCGAGCTTCATCCGGCGCTCAGCCCGGGAGCCCGCAAGGGAGGGTGTCTCGCCTATGATCCCGTTGGCGCAAAGGTGATTCTTTTCGGTGGCGTTAACCCCGGTTGGCCGACCCTCAACGACACCTGGGAGTACGAACCTGTCGCAAGGTCGTGGACCAAGCTCACACCCTCCGGGACTCTGCCGGCCGCTCGTCATGATGCGAGTTGCGCGTTCGATCCGGTCGGCCGGAGCCTCGTCGTTTTCGCTGGACTCGGCGAGCACGGCGAGTTGTTCAATGAAACGTGGACCTACGGTCCGAGCGCCAACAGCTGGACGAAGCTCGCTCCGCTCAGCACTCCACCCGCCCGGTACGCGGCCGCGATGGTCTATGAGCCGGCGGGCGGGCGCCTGATCCTGTTCGGCGGCATACCCAAACTCAACGAGGGCAAACTGGGCGACACCTGGTCCTTCTCACCGTAGGCCGCGTTGGCACGAGGCCGCGTCTCCCTCTCCCCCTCCGCGCGCAGCAAGCAGGTATCGGGTCGCGCTGTCGCTCGTCGAAGGGAGCTGGGTGCAAGCGGCGGTCCCCCGGGCTCAGCCCGCGTGGCCCCTGGTCAGGTGATACACGGCCTTGTCGAAGTAGACCGCGAAACGGCTTTGTAGCTCCATCACTCGATAGGTGTCCACCGGTCGCTCCCACACCCCTTGGGAGCGGGCGTAGGTCCAGATGTGCTTCTTGAGGAGCATGACGGCCGACAGCATCTCGTGCACCTCGATGCCCTGGCAGCGCCGCCGAGCGCCCAGCTTGCGATAGAACGACCTCATCTCCTCTTCGGTGTCCTCCCCTTCCAGCCAGCGGCCCAGGAGGCGCAGCCCGGTGGTGCACTCGGCCAACAACAGCTCCGGGTCGAGGCGCATGTATTTGATGGTGCTGTGGCTGGAGCGCACGTCCGCGAGCCAGAGTCTCGCCACGTAGGAGATGTGCTCGCCCACGAAACCCACCAGGCTATCGGAAAGCATCTCGGCGCCGGCGCCTTCTTCCAGGCGATGAAAGGAATCGTGGATGGCCCACTCGTCTTCGTGGAGGTCCCCACAGATGCGGATGGCCTTCTCGTTGGATGGGAAAGCAAGCGCCGGTAGCCGGTCGATGGCGAAATAGCCGACATCTTCAGCGTCATCGCCGGGTGTTTCGGTTCCGGAGACCTTCTCCACCTCGAAGGTCACCACGAGCAAGTCCCCGTAGAAGTCGCTCTTCCAGGAATCGGCGTCGATCAGTTGCGCCACTCGTCCCGTCAGGCCGGTCTCCTCGCGCAGCTCGCGCAGCGCCGCCTCGGCGATAGTCTCGCCCATCTCGGCGAAACCAATGGGCAGGCACCACATGCCCTGGTTGGGAGCGTACTTGCGCTTGACCAGGAGCACGCGCCGGTCGATATCCAGAACCAAGGCGGCAGCTGCCGGGAGGGGGTTCTGATAGAAGACAGTGCCGCATGCCGAGCAGACCTCGCGGGGACGGTCCCCTACCACTTGCATCTCGGTGGCGCCGCCGCATCTTGAGCAGAAACGCGCGTTCAGTTGACGGGTTCCTCCGTTGCCTGGAGATACACGTGCGAACCGGAATCGTGGGTGTAGACGGCAAGATTCTCCGCCAGCTCCTGCGGGCACTCGCGAACGTTGCCGAGTTGAGTCTTGCCGGCCGTCACGATATCGCCGATGGAGACCACGGGGTCGCTGACGAAGAGAAGCGTCACGGTGATCCCGCTGGTCTTCTCGGGCCGTATGTCGATCTGAACGTCGGTGTGCTTGCCGTAGAGCATGTACTCCTTCACGGCGATCACCACACCGGAAATGGGGGCGAAGACCGGAGACCCGGCAGGTGCTCCGACCAGCACCGAAGTCGTCCCCTCGCCCTCCGAGCTCTTGAGCAGGTAGTAGCGTATGGGTGGATCCGACGAGAAGATGCCACGGAAGAAACGGATCACGCTGTTGGCGTTGGCCTGGTCCCCGATCGGGGTGAGCGCGACCGCTCGTTCGTCGCTGAGCGATTGGTAGGCGATGATGGTCGCGTCCGAAGCATCGACAGGGAGGAGGAGATTGCGGTCGCCCAAGCGGGCGAATGCAGGATGTTCTTCGCCGAGGACCGCGACCGGCGCTGATGGTGATTGCTCTCCTCCGGCCAGCAGCCCCCGAGAGCCGACTTGCTCAGTGCTCCCGCGGGCCGTAGCCGCGATGACGATACCCGCGACGATCACGCAGAACGCGCCAAAACCCAGAGCGAATCGCAGCCTTCGCCGGCGGTGCACCGTGGCGAGACGCCGCTTGCGCCGGAGCAACTCGTCCTGGCTCCGCATATCTGCTGCGTGTCCCCCGTTTTGCATCGACGGTACCTTACCACTTTGGGGTGCTAATGCCCAGGTTAGCAGCCTGTTCGTGAAACCGGGTCCATCTCCCGCCAAGAGGCGCCCACGGCTCCAGCGGCGGATTGCTCGGGCTGCTAATCTGTGGAAAGGAGCGGGCCGCTGGCAGAGGAGACCGGCGACAAGGAGGGCGCAGGTGCGTATCACCATACCGCGATGGGTCCAGCTTGTGCTGATCCCCGTGGCTATCTTCCTCGCGCTCTACTTCGGCCGGTCGGCCAGTCACGCGGTATTCGTCTTTCTGATCTCGGCGGTCCTCGCGCTGCTCCTGAATCCCGTGGTCCTGGCCATGGGCCGGATCAAGTGCCCGAGGTGGCTGGCGGTCCCCATCGTCTACTTGGCGTCTCTCGCTGTAGTCGTTGTCGTGTTCGTGTTTCTTGGCCCGCCGCTGTTGCGTCAGTTCCAGAGGCTCTTCGAGGCGATTCCCGGCTGGCTCGACTCGCTCAACGGACTTCTTGGAGATCTGGAAACCTGGCTGGCGTCTCACAACATCAACGTGAACCTGCAGATCAACACCAGCGATATCGTCAAATGGCTACAGGATCACGGGACGCAATCGATAGGCACCCTGCTGACCGTCGGCTGGAGCGTGGTGGGAGCGCTCGTCAACCTCTTTCTCACCATCGTGGTGAGCTTCTACATGCTCATCGACGGCAAGCGCATCTTCCGTTTTCTGTGCCGCTTCTCTCCCGGAGAAGCCCCTGTGCAGCAGGACTATGTGCGGGGACTGCAGACCGCGTTCAGTAGGTTCGTGCGCGGCCAAGCCTTGCTTGGCGCCACCATCGGGTTGGCATGCGGGCTGGCCGTCTGGATCCTGAGCTGGGACGTTGTCGGCATTTGGCCGGAGGGCGGTCAATACGCGCTGCTGTTCGGCTTCTGGGCCGGCCTCACAGAGGTCATCCCGTACATCGGGCCCTTTTTGGGAGCGGTCCCCCCCGTTATCGCGGCTTTCTTCCACTCGCCCCTCACCGCGCTCTGGATCATCATCATCTTCTTTGTGATCCAGCAACTGGAGAGCCATATATTGGCTCCGAACATCGTGGGCAGCTCGGTCGGAGTGCACCCGCTGGTCGTCATCTTCGCGCTGTTGGCGGGGGCTCAGATCGGAGGGATCCTTGGGATGATCGCCTCACTTCCGCTTCTCGCGATGGTGAAGCACACCCTGACCTTCTACGACTTCAAGATGTCGAGAGCTCCTTGGGCCGGCGATGACGGCATCGCCCTCATCCCGGCCCGGTCAGGCGCGCCCCCTCCCAGGAGGGTCAAGCCGCCGGGAGCGCCCGACGAGTGAGGCGGTGTCTGACTCAGGAGTCACGGCGAGCGGTTTGTGGAGGCTCAGTGATGCTGTTACAATCGCCATTTGCCGGGACATTAACCCCGGAACCCGAACAGTAGCAGGTAAATGGAGAATATTCGCGAGTTTTTCGGGATCCAGTTGCGCAAGAGCTTCATGCCGATGCTGTCGGCGTTGCGCTGGCTGAGGGTAACCCCCAACGAGGTCACCATCGCCGGCACCGTCCTGAACATGGCGGCGGCCGCGCTTGTCATCGCCGATCACTTGGTATACGCGGGCATCGTCTTCTTGGCGGCAGGCTGCTTCGACATGCTCGATGGAGCTCTTGCCCGGTTGGCTCAGAAGACGACGCCGTTCGGCGCGTTCCTGGATTCCACGCTGGACAGGGTCTCGGAAGGAGTGATCCTCGCCGCCATCGGCTATCTGCTGGCCGTGGAGGGTCGTTCGATAGACGTGGCGCTCGTCGTGCTCGCGCTTCTCGGCAGCGTTCTTGTCAGCTACACGCGGGCTCGGGCGGAGAGTCTGGGAGTAGAGTGCAAGGTGGGGCTGATGAGCAGACCCGAGCGGGTCATCCTTATCGCCCTGGGGCTCTTCTTCGACGTGTTGCCGTACGTGATCTACATAATGCTGGCTCTGACCGTGTTCACGGTGATCCAGCGGATCGTCCACACTTACCGCCAGCTCGGCAAGCAAAGGAACCAGGGAGGATTCGTTGAGCGATAAAGTACGGGTTGCCATCATCGGGGTGGGGAACTGCGCATCATCCTTCGTTCAGGGGGTGCACTTCTACCGCAACGCCAAGGCGGATGAGTTCGTCCCCGGCCTCATGCATGTGAACCTCGGCGGATATCACATCTCCGACATCGAGTTCACCTGTGCCTTCGAAATCGACAAGACGAAGGTGGGCAAGGACTTGTCCCAGGCTATCTGGGCCGGCCGTAACTGCACGGTCAAGTTCGCCGACGTTCCCGAGATGGGGGTCAAAGTCTACCGGGGCATGACTCACGATGGACTGGGCAAATACCTGTCCGAGGTCATCGAAAAGGCCCCCGGCCCGACCGACGACATCGTCGGCATCCTCAAGGACACCAAGACCGACGTAGTGGTGAACTACCTGCCCGTGGGCAGCGAGATGGCCACCAAGTGGTATGTGGAGCAGATCCTGGAGGCCGGCTGCGGTCTCGTCAACTGCATCCCGGTCTTCATCGCCCGGGAACAGTACTGGCAAGAACGCTTCCAAGAGCGGGGTCTGCCGGTCATCGGCGACGACATCAAGTCGCAGGTGGGCGCAACCATCGTGCACCGGGTGCTCACCAGGCTCATGCGCGAGCGCGGGGTCCGTCTCGAGCGCACCTCCCAGCTCAACGTGGGTGGCAACACCGACTTTCTCAACATGCTCGAGCGCTCCCGTCTCGAGAGCAAGAAGATCTCAAAGACCAATTCGGTCACATCGCAGCTCGACTACGACATGGGCAGCAAGAACATCCACATCGGCCCGTCGGACTACGTGGAATGGCTCGACGACCGCAAGTGGGCCTACATACGCATGGAAGGCCGCACGTTCGGTGACGTGCCTCTCAACATCGAGTTGAAGCTCGAAGTCGTCGACTCGCCCAACTCCGCCGGCATCGTGATCGATGCCGTACGGTGTGCGAAACTGGCGCTCGACCGGGGCGTCTCCGGCGCACTCTTCGAGCCTGCGTCGTACTTCATGAAATCGCCGCCCATCCAGTACAGCGACGAAGAGGCGAGGCGCAAGACCGAGGCGTTCATCAGCGGCGGAGCCGCTTGCGAGTGAGCTAGCGACCTATCCGCGGGCCGCCTGGGCCCCATCATCTCGAGGACCACGCGTGGCGAGAGACCTGCACATAGCTCTGGTGACGCCGTTCTCCTGGAGTGCGCCCAGCGCCGTCAACCAGCACGTGGCCGACTTGGCGTGCGAGCTCAAGGCGCGTGGTCACCACCCGGTGATCCTGGTTTCGTCCGACGAATTGCGCGACGAACCCCGCCTCCGCGCCTTGTTCCACCGAACCCGCGGCCAAGTCGTCACTCTTGTCGATGAGTATCGCCGCGGGGCCGAGCCAGACCATCTTCTGCTGCCTCCCCAGGGAGTCGGTCCACTCGAACCCGAAGCGGGCATTCCCGTGATCCCCCTGGGCTCGAGTCTCCCCGTGCGGCTCAACGGGGGCGTGGCCAACCTTGGCCTGCCGCTGGATGTGACTTCCCGGCTGGAGAAGCTCATGCTGGGAGCCGATTTCGACCTCATCCACGTGCATGAGCCGCTGGCGCCCTCCTTGAGCTTCACAGCGCTACGCGAGGCGCGAAGTCCGGTGGTGGCCACGTTCCATCTGACCCCGGTCGGCGGGGCCGCCTACGAACTCAGCCAATCTGTGCTCGATCGCTTCTTCCTCCGGCTCGACGCGAGGATCGTCACCTTCCCCACGGCACGGGAGCTGATGAGCGACCTGTACCCGGGCGAGTATGAGGTGGTGCCATGCGGCACCCGCGTCGCCCGGGACGAGGACCCCGCTGGTGGCCAGGTGGCTGGTGGGGGTCTGTCGTCCCAGAGCTTTGGTCTCTACGTGTACCGCGGGGATGGCAGACGTTCGTTCCGCGCCTTGCTCAAGGACTTGCTCGTCGCGTTCCCGGCCGACTTGGACCACGTGGCCGTGGCATGTCACCGTCCCTCGGTCGCGAAATGGGTGCCGCGCGGCGTGCCGCGCAAGCTGAGATCGCAAGTGACGTTCTGCGATTTCGAATCGCCCCGGGAACTGGCGCCGTTATACGATGCAGCCGCTGTCACCATCCTGCCCTACCTTGGGGGAGAGTGGCTCTGTGCCACGGCGGCCGAGGCGGCCGTGTTCGATTGTCCGGTCGTCGGACCGGACCTTCCGCCGGTGCGGGACTACCTCCGGGCGCGGGTAGGGTCCGCGGCCACCTGGGGCGCGGAAGCGGGCGAGCCCCACGGAGCTGTGTTCTCGGCCACCGAGTCCGGAGCGCTCAGCGTGGCCATCGCCGCGGCCATGACCAACTCCGTGCCCGCCGCCTCCGGAGCCGCGAGCGACTCCATGCATGCCATGCCGGCGGTGGCCGCCGCCGTCGCGGATATCTACGAGCGGACCCTCGCCGCCACGAGGGGACGGCAAGGCATGGTGGCGAAGACCCCGGTAGCCGGCCACTCCTTGCACGTGCGCGGTATCGGCGAGGAATCGACCCGCAGGCGCCTCCGTCACGCTGCCGCGGGTCCCATCCGGCCCGATTGGATAAACGCCGATCTGCACGTTCACTCCAACTACTCGAAAGACTGCGCGAGCCCCGTGGAGGCGATCCTTGCCACGGCGCGAGAGATCGGCCTTGGAGCCCTTGCCATCGCCGACCACAACGAGATCGAAGGGGCCTTCGCGGCCCAGGAACTGGCGCAGGGCGATCCCTTCGTGATCATCGCCGAAGAGGTCAAGACGGCGGAAGGCGAAGTGATCGGCCTGTTTCTCAAGGAGGCCATCCCGCCCGCCCTCAGTTTCGACGACACCCTGTCGCTGATCAAAGAGCAAGGGGGGCTCGTGTACGTTCCACATCCCTTCGATGCGCTACGCGCCACGCCCTCGTATCGCGCGCTCGTGGACAATCTTCACCGCATCGACGTCATCGAGATCTACAACGCAAAAGTGGCGCTGTCGTCGTTCAATCTGAG
>MELN01000060.1:24878-36009 GCA_001768675.1 Actinobacteria bacterium RBG_16_64_13
CCAAATACAACATCGTGGCTGGGGCCGGCAGCGACGCCCACGTGCTCCAGGGGCTGGGAACCGCCATGATCCGCATGCCGCGGTTCACCGATCCGCCGAGCTTCATGGCCGCGCTTTGGGAAGCGGACATTATCGCCCGCCGAAAAAGTCTGCTGTACTTGCAGTCGCTGAAACTGCTGCAGACGACTCTCGACCGCGTCCTTCCCGAAGATTAGAGCCGGCCGTCGCTGGACCGGAGGAATTCATCCCCGTCCCGCCAATATACTCTCTACCCTCTAGGGCAGGTCGCGACAAGTAAACTACATGGAAGCCGGTCCAAGCGAAATCGTGAAAGATTCCACACCTCTCACCGAGGCCAATGAGATCTACCGGAAGCTGGAAGAGCGGGCGATCGCCGAGAGCAACGATCTCAACCACCGCGTCGCGCATTGCCGCAAGTGTAGTCGAGGGGAATTCCTGCCCACAGTCGGGTCCGGGCACCCACTTGCAGATATCTTTCTCCTCAAGTATCAGCCTCGCTACCTGGAAGTCACAGAAGGTGTCGCCTTTTTCGGCCGGTCGGGGACCGCGGTGCTCAAGAGCATGGAACGCCTGAGCGTCAACCCGCTTCTCGTCTACGGGACCAATCTGGTGAAGTGCCACGATGTGGATCCCGAGGAGGGCGAGAAGAACTGTCCGGCCTACTGGCTCGAGGAGTTCCAGATCACGCAGCCTCGCATCGTCGTGGTCATGGGCAAGCAAGCCCTGGGAGTGGTCAATCGGGACCGCGTCGCCGGCATGGCGGAGCTGGCGTGGGATCCAGGCGCCCTGCAGGACTTCACCGCTTTTTGCAAGGTATTGGTCACGCCGGACATCGACGACGCCCTGGACGAAGAGAAGGCTAAGGGCGAATTCTGGAAGGCGTTCCGGAACCTCGGTGAGTGGTTCCGCGACGAGCCTCCCTACTAGCTCGGCACCGCTCAACCGAGCAAGAACCCCGCTCAAGCTGCCGCGAGCGTCCATTCCGCCGCCTTACCTGCGCTTTATAGGCGAGGGCCTAGGATGTTCAATATGTCGAAGAAGCTCGCAGTCGTCTTGGCCCTGGTCTTGGTGGTCGTCATCGGGACGGCGGCTATCGTGTACGCGGTCGTGGAAAAGGCGTCCGACGCGCAAGCCCGCGTAGCTACCGTCACCACCGCAGCCGCACCGAATGACACGACCGCCGGCGTCGAATACACGGCGACCGGCACCAGGTATGACAGCGCGACGACTTCCATCTCGATCACCAAGGTCAGCACCGGGTCGAGAAACGACAAGGTCACGTACTACGTCGCCCACGTGCAACTGCAGCCGGGCACGATCATGCAGTCGGCCCTTGCCGGCGGGTTCGAGTTGGGCAACGTGGCCTATACCTCCGACATCGCCGCCGCCAACGATGCCATCCTCGCCGTCAACGGCGACTACTTTTCGGCTAGGAATACCGGGGTGATAATCCGAAGCGGGGTGCTCTATCTCGACAATCCCGCCCGCAGAGGCCTCGCCATGTACAAGGATGGGACCATGGAGGTCTACGACGAGACCGCCGTTTCCGCCGACCAGCTACTTGCCGAAGGCGTCTGGAACACCTTCTCCTTCGGCCCGGCCCTACTTGTGGACGGCTTCGTCCCGGTGGGTCTAGACGTCACCGAAGTCGAGGACATCGGCGAAGAGTGGACCATATTGGGCAGCCAGCCCCGCACCGGAGTCGGTATCGTCGAAGCCAACCATTTCGTCCTCGTGGTGGTCGATGGCAGGAGCCCCGGCTATAGCTCGGGGGTGACTCTGAGCGAGTTCGCAGAGATCTTCAGGCAGTTGGGTTGCTCCACAGCCTACAACTTGGACGGCGGAGGCTCCGCGGCCATGTACTTCATGGGCGATCTGGTCAACGATCCCCTTGGTTCGGGGAGGGAGCGCGGGATCAGCGACATACTGTACGTCAAGTAGTGCGCGGCGCTACCTGGCCGGCTTCCCCGGCGCAGATGCGGAGTGCGTGCGAACGTCACTCAGCGTGCATGGGGTGCAGACCCCCATGCGGACCGCCTTCGGCGCTGCGTCACAGCTCTAGCGTCAGCAGCGCGACTGCCTCCACGTGGGGCGTGTGCGGGAACATGTCGACGGGCGTGACGTGCTCCAGCCGGTAGCCGTAGCCGGCGAATTGCGCGACATTGGGCGCCAGGGTGCTCGGGTTGCACGACACGTACACGATGCGCGGCGCCCGCACCTCGCCGATGCGCGAGACCGCCTTCGCGGTCAGCCCGGCTCTGGGTGGGTCGACGACAATCACGTCGGGCTTGTCGAGTCCTTCCGGCAGGTGACGCTGGCCCTCGGCTACCTCCCGCAGCACCCTGGCCACGTCCCCTTCCAAGAACTGCGCGTTGTCGATCTTGTTCATGCGCGCGTTCTCTTGGGCGTCCGCGACGGCGTCCGGCACCGTCTCGATGCCCAACACAGCCTTGGCGTGGCGGGCGAGCGAAAGGCCGATGGAGCCTACGCCGCAATAGAGGTCCCAGACGATCGCGCCGGCGCCGGCTGTGAGTCCAGCGTCTTGGGAGACCAGTCTGCACAGCTCGTGGGCCATCAGGGTGTTTGTCTGAAAGAAGGCGTCAAGCGATATCTTGAGGGTGATGCCCGCAATTCGCTCCAAAAGATACGGCCGGCCCCAGAGTGCTGTCGACTCCAATCCCGAGCTGACCTCCGCCGGGCCGCCGTTGACGGCATGAACGATCCCGACCACCTCGGGGTGAGAGGCGCGCAGCCGCTGCACCAGACCGGAGGCGTTGGGTAGCTCCCCAGGTACGGTGACCAGACTGACGAGCACTTCGGCTCCGCTCTGGGCCGAGCGCACCAGGAGATGGCGAGCATACCCGGTCCCAGTGCGCGGATCCCACCCAGGCAGGCCGCTTTCGCGCAACCATGCCTCTACGCTGCCGCGGACGTTCTCGATGGACTGCCCCAGCAGGTGGCATTCCGAAAGCGGCAGAACAGCGTCCCAGCGCCCCGGCGGCCGGAAGCCGACCACGGTGCCTTCCTCGGTCATCCCCACTGAGAAGTCGGCGCGGTTGCGGTAGCGCCACGGATCCGCCATACCCACGATGGGGAGTAGTGCGAAGTCGCGCAGCCCGCCCAGATGCTCCAAAGATTCCCCCACTTGCCGGGCTTTGTACTCGAGTTGAACGGCATAGTCGAGGCTCTGCCAGACGCAGCCGCCACACTGATCGAATGAGGGACAGCGGGCCGGAAGGCGATCCGGCGAGGGCGCGACGAGTTCTTCCACGCGGGCCTCAGCGTACCGCTTCTTGTTCTTGGTGATGCGCACGCGCACGGTATCGCCGGGCACGGCTCCGGTCACGAAGACCACGAAGTCGCCGAGCCTCGCGATCCCCTTGCCGCCAAAGGCCAGGGTATCGACGGTGAGTTCGACGAGGTCACCCGCGCGGGGCAGGCGTGCCTCATCCATCGGCCGGCCCGCTTCGCGCCCTTCGCGGCTTCAACACGTGGCCCGAGCTGAGCGCGTCCGAAAGGAACTGGGTGCTCTCGAAACTCTCGAAGAACAGACGCTTGACCATGATGGTGAGCGGCACCGAGATCAAGGCGCCCACCGGCCCGAACACCCAGGCCCACAATATGAGCGAGAGGAGCACCGCGAGCGGGGTGAGCCCCAAGCCGCGTCCCATGACCCGAGGCGAGATGAGGCTGTCCACCACGAAGTTGAGAGCGACCAGCACCGCCACCACGATGACGGCTCGGGTCAGGCCCTGCTCGAGCAGGGTGACGACGAAGGGCGGCACTACCGAGAGGATGAACCCGATGTTGGGGATGTAGCTGAGCAGGAAGAACAGCATGCCCCACAGGAGTGGGAAATCCACGCCTAGAGCGTAGAAGACCGCCGTATTGATGACCGCCGCGATGGCGGCCAGCCACGTCTTCATGAAGAGGTAGGAGCGGGTCTCCCTGCCGAAGACGCCCGCCGCTTCGCGGAACCTGCTCCCCGCTCCGTACCGGGCCTCGAGCTTGGCAGGGAACTGGAAGATCTCGGCGATCATGAAGATCACTACCAGGAACATAAGCAAGATATCGCCGAAAGCCCCGAACAAACCGGTCACCGCTCCCTTGGCCAGACCGGCGAGTCTGTCCGGCGACAGCAGCCCTCCCAGCAGATCGCCGGCGTCTATCCCGTGGGCGGACAGCCACCCGTCGACGCTGGAGTACATGTCATCCAGCCTGTCGGTGTAGAACGGGATCTTGTCCTGGAACTGGCGTAGCGAGACGGCCAGAACCGTGACGAACAGCAACCCGACCGCGACCACCAGGATGAGCATGACGAGGAGCGTCGCCCAACCGGGAACGCGCCGTGCTCGCAACCAGCGGATCATCGGGCTGATGCCCATCACGATGAACAAAGCTAGGAGGACCGGGTTGAGGACCCCGGCGGCGTAGCGCATGCCAAAGAGGATGATGACGACGCAGGCGAGGCCGATGAGGAGCTTCATGGGCCCCTGGAAAAGCCCGCCCTCGGGCCGCGCGGGCGCGGGATCCGCCGCGGGAGTCGCAGGATCGGAGTGAACGGGCGGCGGCCCGGAGGCGTTCTCTCCGGCGGCCGCCACGCCACCTGAGGTCGGGTCGGTCGTCTCTCCGGTCTTGGTCACGGCACCCCTCGTTCTCGGCGGCGTTCGGACGTCAGCACTATACAACGGAGCGCCCGGCCTTGCGCGGCCCGCTGACTACCTGTAGATTCGCGTGCATGACCGACAGCGTCACTTTGCCGCTTTACCTGGATCTCACCGCGGTCTTCCTTGGAGGGCTGAGCGGTTCGATCCACGCGGTGCGGAGAGGTTTCGCCGTTACCGGTCTGGTCGCGATGGCCATCGCCGGCGGCTTGGGAGGCGGCATTCTGCGCGATCTCCTGCTGCAAAGCGGCCCGCCGGCCGCGCTCACCAGGGCGTGGTATCTGCCCACGGTGCTGGCAGCGGCCGGCATCGGCTTCTTCTTCGGGTCGTTCGTGAAGCGGTTCCGCAAGCCCATCGTGCTGATGGACGCCGTATGGCTGGGGTTGTACGCGGTGGTGGGCGCGCAGAAGGCGCTGGGACTGGGCTTTTCCGGCTTCTCGTCCATATTGGTGGGAGCCGTGACCGCGACCGGAGGCTCGGTCATGATGGATCTGCTGGCGGGGCAGAGGCCGGAGTTGGTGCAGCCCGGTCCCATCGGTCATTTCGGCGCTGTTGTCGGGGCCGTCATCTACGTGGCCATGGAGCACTGGGTCGGAGTCCCCAGCCTTGTCGCCATGATCGCGACGGTGGCCGTGGTCTTCGTCATCCGCGTTGCGGCGCTCCGTTTCGGCATCCAGGTCCCAACGGCGCTCGACATCCCCGAGACTATCAACAAGGTCAAGGCGCGGCCGCGAGCGCGTCGCGGCGGAAAGCACCGCTAGACCGGGCCCAGGCCGGCGTCGGCGCCTGGCTCTGCCGTCCCGCCCACCTTCTCGAACACCAACTCCAGATTGCGCTCGCCCACTCGGACGGTGTCGCCGTCGCGGAAGTCGCCTTTGAGCAGCGCCAGCGCCACCTGGTCCTGGATCTCCTTCTGGATGAGCCGTTTGAGCGGCCGGGCGCCGTAGGCCGGGTCGTAGCCCTGCTGGGCCAGATAGGCCTTGGCGGCATCGGTGATCTCCAGCGTGATGTCACGCGCGGCCAGGCGTTTGCGCAGCAGCGTCAACTGGATGTCGACGATGCCCTTGATGTGTTCCAGGGTCAGCCGGTGGAAGATGATCACCTCGTCCACCCGGTTGAGGAACTCGGGCTTGAAGGTGGTCCGCATGAGCTCGGTCACGCGGGCGTCCATCTCGATCTCGGTGATTGCAGGGTCGAGGATGAACTCGCTACCGATGTTGGAGGTCATGATGACCACGGTGTTCTTGAAGTCCACCGTGCGGCCGTGGCCATCGGTGAGCCGGCCCTCGTCGAGGATCTGCAACAGCAGGTTGAAGACGTCGGGGTGGGCCTTCTCGATCTCGTCGAGGAGCAGCACCGAGTAGGGGCGGCGCCGCACGGCCTCGGTGAGGTAGCCGCCCTCCTCGTAGCCTACGTAGCCGGGCGGCGCCCCGATGAGCCGGGCCACGGAGTGCCGTTCCTGGAACTCGCTCATGTCCACCCGGATCATGGCCTTCTCGTCGTCGAACATGAACTCGGCGAGGGCCCGGCCCAGTTCGGTCTTGCCCACGCCGGTGGGCCCCAAGAAGATGAAGCTGCCGATGGGCCGGTTGGGGTCCTGCAGGCCGGCGCGGGCCCGCCGGATGGCGCTCGCTACCGCTTGCAGCGCGTCGTCCTGTCCGACTACCCGGTTGTGCAGACGTTCCTCCATGTGGATGAGCTTTTCCACTTCGCCCTCGAGCAGGCGCGACACCGGGATGCCCGTCCACTTGGCCACCACCTCGGCGATGTCTTCCTCCTCCACCTCTTCTTTCAACATCTTCACGTCGCGCTGGAGCTCGTTCAGGCGCTCGTTCTCAACAACCAGTTGCCGCTCCGCCTCGGGGATCTTGCCGTAGCGCAGCTCCGCGGCCTTCTGCAGGTCGCCGACCCGCTCCGCCTTTTCGGTTTCGGTCTTGGCAGCGTCGATCTGCTCCTTGAGCGCCCGGATCTTGCCGATGGCCTCCTTCTCCGCCTGCCAGTGCGCCTTCATGCCGGCCGATTCTTCGCGCAGCCCCGCCAGCTCGGCCTCGATGGCCTTGCGCCGCTCTTTCGAGGCGGCGTCCTTCTCCTTGCTGAGGGCGTGGTGCTCGATGTCGAGCTGCTTGATGCGCCGCTCCACCTGGTCGATCTCCAGCGGCATCGAGTCGATCTCGATTCGGAGCTTGCTGGCGGCTTCGTCCATCAGATCGATGGCCTTGTCGGGCAGGAAGCGGTCGGAGATGTAGCGATGGGAGAGAACCGCCGCCGCCACCAGGGCCGAATCCTGGATCCGGACTCCATGGTGCACCTCGTAGCGCTCCTTGAGTCCCCGCAGGATGGCGATTGTGTCTTCAACGGTCGGTTCCCCGACCAGTACGGGCTGAAAGCGCCGTTCGAGAGCGGCGTCCTTTTCCACGTATTTGCGGTACTCGTCGAGGGTGGTCGCGCCCACTACCCGGAGTTCGCCCCGGGCCAGCATGGGTTTCAGCATGTTGGACGCATCGACCGCGCCTTCGGCGCCCCCCGCGCCCACGATGGTGTGCATCTCGTCGATAAAAGTGACGATCTCGCCTTCGGAATCGGCGATCTCCTTGAGTACGGCTTTGAGGCGCTCCTCGAACTCGCCCCGGTACTTGGCCCCTGCCACCATGGCTCCGATGTCGAGGGCGACCACCCGTTTGTTCTTGAGGCCCTCGGGAACGTCGCCCGACACGATGCGCTGCGCCAACCCTTCAGCGATGGCCGTCTTGCCCACTCCCGGCTCGCCGATGAGGACGGGGTTGTTCTTCGTCCGGCGGCTGAGGACTTGGATCACGCGGCGTATCTCGTCGTCGCGCCCGATGACAGGGTCGAGCTTGCCCCGGCGGGCCAGTTCGGTGAGGTCTCGGCCGAAACGCTGCAGAGCCTGGTACTTCTCCTCGGCGTTGGGGTCCTCGGCCCGTTGTGAGCCCCGGATGTCTTTGAGCACCTGGAATATCGCGTCGCGAGTCACCCCGTAGCGCCGCAGCAGGTCGCCAAGCCAACCTCTGCTCGCCGCGAGTCCCATGAGCACGTGCTCGGTGGAGACATAGGCGTCCTTCATGCTGTCGGCCTCGCCCTGAGCGGCGTCAAGCGCCTGTTGCGTCTCCTGGGCCAGGCCGATCTGGGTGGCTCCGTGCACGGTGGAGAAGTAGTCCAGCCGTTTCTCCAGCTCCGCTCGGACCGCCGCATGGCCCGCGCCGATCCGCTCGAAGATGGGTACGGCGAGGCCGCCTTCCTGGTCGAGCAGTGCCACTGCCAGATGCTCCGGCTCTATCTGGGCGTGACCGCGTTCCTGCACGAGTTTCTGCGCGGCGGCCAGCGTTTCTTGAGTCTTGAGGGTAAGACGATCCAGTTGCATACTCATCCGCCTCCGTGTACCTACAGCTACGGCCTAGCTACCCCGGAGTGGGCCCTCTAGAAACTCGTGGAGGGGGGTGAAGTGGTGGTGGTCGGCGGTGCCGTGATGTCCGGCGGGAGGCCGTCGGAGGGGTTCGTCCCGAAGATGGTGGTGGTGGTGCTGATGGTGCTGCTGGAGGTCGGGGCGACCGCGTAGGTGCTCTGGAAGAATGGGTCGTATCTGACATGCACCGAAGGCACCGGGAACTCCTCTTCGGGATAGTCACGGTCGGCTACATCCATGAACTTCTGCCACATGATGGCGGGGAAGCTGCCCCCGGTCACCTTGATGCCGTGCACGTCGTCCATGGGGATCTGGGCCTCAGGATGTCCCATCCACACAGCGGTGGAGAGGCTGGGCGTGTAGCCGCAGAACCAGGCGTCGTACCATTCGGTCGCGGTTCCGGTCTTACCGGCAGCCGGGCGGCCTATGCCGGCCTTCGTCCCGGTGCCGCTCGTGATGTTCATCTCCAGAATGCGGGTCACCTCAGAAGCTACGCCGGCGGATATGCCCTGAGTCTGCTTCGGCTCAGCCTCCCAGATAACGTCGCCGTTCGCATCTTTGATGCGCAGGATGATGGTCGGCTCGATGTGCTGGCCGCCGTTCCCCAGCGTCGCATAGGCCGATGCCATTTCGAGCGGTGATACCCCATACGTCAGGCCCCCCAACGAGATGGCTGGGTCCGCGTTGAGGAACGAGGTGATACCCATACGTTGGGCAACATCCACGATCTGCTCGGCTCCCACGTCAAGGGCCATCTGCGCGTACACGGTGTTGTCACTGCGGAGGGTCGCCTCGACCACGCCGGAGTTGCCGTAGTAGCTGTTGCCGTAGGTCTTGACGTTCCACGGCTCGGGAGCGCCGGGATACGTGAGCGAGAGCGGCATGGACTCGTAATAGGTGTTCCAGGGATCGATACCCATCTCGATAGCAGCGACGAGGACGAAAGTCTTGAACGCCGAGCCCGGCTGGCGGCGGCCCTGCGCGGCGAGGTTGAACTTGGAGCTGTCGTAGTCGCTTCCTCCCACCATGGCCCTGATGTAGCCGGTCTTGGTCTCGATGCTCACCAGTGCCGCGGACGGGTCACCTTCTTCGTCGAGAGTGGTGGTGATGGCCTCGGTGGCGAGCTTCTGGTAGGCGGGGTTGATCGTCGTCTCTACTCGGAGCCCTCCCCCGAAGACCTCTTTCTCGCCGAACATATCGATAAGCTGCTTCCGAACGAAGGCAACCACATACGGTTCCTGCATCTTGGTGTAGGGGGAATACGGAGCCAGGTCAAGGGGTTCGTTCAGCGCCTCGGCGGCTTCTCTGTCGGTAACAAACCCCAGTTCGCTCATCTTCTCGAGTACCTGGTTGCGGCGCTCGAGAGCGTCCTTCGGGTGCTTGCGAGGGGAGTAGGCGGTGGGGGCCTGCGGGAGGCCGGCAAGAAGAGCCGCCTCCGCCAGGTCGAGATCCGCCGGGTCCTTGTCGAAGTAGGTGCGGGCAGCCGCTTCCACCCCGTATGCGTTCGAACCGAAATACACCGTGTTGAGATACATGTCGATGATCTCGTTCTTGGAGTACTTGCGCTCCATCTGCCAGGCCAGGGCCATCTCGTTGAACTTGCGCGCGTAGGACATGTCGGTGCGGTCGAGATAAAGATTTCCGACGAGTTGCATCGTGATGGTGGAGAAGCCTTCAGTCACTTCTTGGGCCTGGATGTTGGTCACCAGAGCTCGGACGAACCCTTCGAAATCCCCCCCGCTGTGGCCGTAGAAGCGTTCGTCTTCCACCGACACCAGGGCCAGCCGCAGGATGTCAGGGATCTCCTTGCCGCTGATGACGGTGCGGTTCTCCTCACCGTGCAGATACGCGAGCAAGGTCCCGTCCGAAGCGTAGATCTGGGTGGTCTGCGCCAGGGTCACCTCACCCTGGGCTTCGAGGGAAGGCAGGTCTTGTTCCACGGCCGCCACGGTGTGCAGGCCCAGCATGAGCACTCCCGCGAGGAGTCCAAGCGCGGCCAAGGGAACGACTACCACGACCCCGATGAGGATGACGACGCGACGGCGTTGCGTCACGTGGGAACGTCGCTGTCGCGCGCTACGTCTTTCTCTACCGACCTTCATACCGACCTCGGGGATCGTACGGCTGATGTTCCGCGTGTGCGGAGTCATCTGACAGACGTATTCTAGCCCGCCGGCGTTTCTTCGACACTTCTAGCGGGAGTAGGGATGGCGAGTTACTATGATGCATAGACTGGACATGATTCATGTTCACTCGTGAGTCGACGTGTCTGAAGGGGGGGCCGGAGGTGCGTCACACAAGGTCAGGGCCACTACGCTTGGTCCCGGAGTCGCCGGATGGTCCTCCCTGCTCAAGCCAGCCAATTCCCGCGGCAGACGCCGCATATCACTCGTCAGGTGCTTTCGTCCAGGCAGAGGAGGAATGAGATGAGAGGTAGGAAGAGAAGGGTCAGAGGGCGGGCGGCATTGTGGCTTGCTCTGACCGCGCTGATCGTTTTGTTCGTCTTGCTGGGCTCCGGCGCAGCCTTTGCCGCCCCACCCTGGACCGATGCGCCTAACAGTTGGTGGATCAGCGCCTACAACGTCACCGATACGCAGGCGGCCACGGTAGCCGACGGCTATCCCGACGGGACGTTCCGTCCGGGACTTGCCGTGAACCGTGCCCAGTTTGCCAAGATGGTGGTGGAGGGCATGGGTGTGCCTACGGCCTTCCCGTTCACTCCCACTTTCCGGGACGTGCCCGCCTCCTACTACTTCTATCCCTGGATCGAAGGCGGAGTAGCCGCCGGGATCATCTCCGGCTTCGGCGACGGTACGTTCCGGCCCACCAACAGCATCAGCCGGCAGCAAGCCGATACCATCCTGGGCTCGTACCTCGCGCAGAAAGAGCTGAACCTTCGGGGGCACATCGGGGGTCACTCGGCCAACTACCCGTCTTTGAACACTTGGTACATGGCCGAAGGCGTTGCGATTCTCAATGGTTTCGCGGACGGCGGCAATGTCGCTTCGGTGCACGCTCCGGCTAC
>MELN01000060.1:36067-36383 GCA_001768675.1 Actinobacteria bacterium RBG_16_64_13
CTGGGGCCCAACCAGAACCTCACTCGCGCGCAGGCCGTGGCCCTCATACTCCGTGTGCAGGCCGTGACGTTCTCCACTGCGTTGCCGACAGTTTCGCTACTCAGCCCGAGCGGAGGTTCGACCGCGGGTGGCAATAGCGTTGTGATCACGGGCACCAACTTCACCGACGTGACTTCGGTCATGTTCGGGGCGACCAGCGTCTCGTTCACCGTGAACTCGGCCACTCAGATATCTGCCGTCGCTCCGGCGGGCACATCGGGTACGACGGTGGATGTAACCGTGACCACCCCGGCCGGCACCAGCGCGACCGCGGGCA
>MELN01000061.1:0-159 GCA_001768675.1 Actinobacteria bacterium RBG_16_64_13
GGTCATGGGCGGGTACTCTCTGCGGCACCGGTCGTCGGCCAAGGTACAGCGTGGGTGGAAATGGCAACCGGAAGGCAGCCCGCACAGGTCGGGTGGTTCGCCCTCGATCTGGAAGAGCCGCTTGCGCCGGACGCCCAGCTTCGGCAGGGCCTCCATCAG
>MELN01000061.1:215-1809 GCA_001768675.1 Actinobacteria bacterium RBG_16_64_13
CGACGATGCGCCCCGCGTACATGATCGCCACCGAGTCGCACACCTCGGCCACGATCCCCAGGTTGTGCGTGACGAGCATGAGCGCCATCTGCGACTCGGCCTGCATCTCCTTGAGCAGCCTCAGGAACTGGTCCTGAATGGTGACATCGAGGGCGGTGGTCGGCTCGTCGGCGATGAGGAGCATGGGCGAGCGGGCCATGGCCATGGCGGCGACCACCCTCTGCCTCATGCCCCCACTGAACTCGAAGGGGTAGTTGCGCAGCCGCCGCTCAGCCGCGGGGATCTTCACCCTCGTCAGGATCTCGACGACTTTCCTGTTGACCATCTCCCTACTGAGCCGCGGCTCGTCCAGGTGGAAGACCTCGGCGACCTGGTTGCCGATGGTGAAGACCGGGTTCAGCGACATGAGAGGGTCCTGCAGTATCATGCCGATCTTCTTGCCCCGGTAGGCGATCATGTCGGCCTCGGGCTTGGCGAGAAGCTCCTCGCCGTCGAACAGAACGCTTCCCCCGATCGTTCTCACTGCGGGCGGAAGCAGCCCGATGATCGAGTGGCACGTCATGCTCTTGCCGCAGCCCGACTCCCCCACCAGGCCCATGGCTTCGCCCTGCTGCAACGCGAACGAAACGCCGTCGACCGCCCTCACGATCCCGCTCTTGGTGAAGGCGTACGTCCGCAGGTCCCGCACCGTGAGGAGCGGCTCGCGGCGCATCGCCCGGCTTTCCCCCACTGCTGCCACTACCGCCGCCTCATCTTGGGATCGAGCACGTCCCTCAGCCAGTCCCCGAGGACGTTGAACCCCCAGATGGCCATGATCAGCAGCAGCCCGGCGAAGACCGGCACCCACCAGGCCGTCGTCATGACGTTCCTGTTTTCGGCGATGATGCGGCCCCAGGTCGTGTAAGGCGGCTGCACACCGAGCCCCAGGAAGGACAGGCCGCCCTCCATCATGATGGCGCCGCCGGCCTGCAGGCTTGCCATCACGATCACCGTACTACCCACGCTGGGCAGGATGTGGCGCGCCAGTATCCGCGGACGGCTCACTCCCATGACCTTCGCCATGGAGACGAACTCGCGCTCCTTGACGCTCAACACCTCGCCACGCATCACTCGGGTGTAGCCGCACCACATCAGCAGACCCATGGAGATGATGATGGTCTTGATGCCGGGGCCAAGCGCCGCGGCAAACAGCAGCATGAAGAGGATACCGGGGATCGACATGACGATGTCGACCACCCGCATGATGAGGTTGTCGACCCACTTGCCGAAATAGCCCGCCAGCAGCCCGAGGATGATACCGATGATGCCGGCAAAGAGCACTCCCACGACACACACGATGAGTGACGTCCGGGCGCCGACCATAAGCACGCTGAGCAGGTCCCTGCCGAGTTTGTCCGTGCCCAGCAGGTACGACCAGCTACCGCCGTCCATCCACGCCGGCGGACGCAACGCATTGGCCGAATCGGGCGGGCCCATGATTTCATGCGGGGCGATCAACGACCCGAACAGGCCGAAGATCACCAGAGGAGCAAGCAGGATCAGCGCCGCGACCGGCACCCGTCTCCGCCCCTTGCCCAGCTTGCATTGCAGCTCG
>MELN01000061.1:2017-11398 GCA_001768675.1 Actinobacteria bacterium RBG_16_64_13
TGAGCATCTGGCCGATACCGGGCCACCTGAAGATTTCTTCCACGAGGGCCAAGCCCCCGATCAGCATGGCGAACAGGAAGCCGGAGATACCCAGCACGGGCACGAGAGCATTGCGCAGGGCGTGCTTCCAGATGACCACGCGCTCGCGAAGGCCCTTGATCCTGGCCATCTTGATGTAGTCGCTGCCGAGGACTTCCAGCATGGCCGACCGGGTGACGCGCATGATCTGGGCTACCGCGACCCACGCCACCGAGATCGTCGGCAATACCCTCGATAGCGCTTCCTCCCTGCCGCTGGTGGGCAACCAATGAAGCTTCACTGAGAACACCAGCATGAGGATCACCGCAAGCCAAAACCCCGGCACCGACAGGCCGAGCATGGCGAAGGTGGTGCCTGCCCGCTCCTGGACAGACCCAGGCTTGGTCGCGGACGTGATGCCGAGGAAGACGCCGAATACGATGCCGATGATGAACGAGTAAGCGACCAGTTCGAGGGTGGGACCGATTCTCTTGAGGGCCAAAGGCATGGCCGGTTGGCTGTACCGGAGCGATATCCCGAAGTCGCCGGTCAACGCGTCACGCACGAAGATCGCGTATTGGACCGGGATGGACTTGTCCAGACCCATCTCGGCCCGCAACTCCTGCAACTGCTCCTCGGTGGCGGTAGTCGGGGCGAACAGGAGCACGGGGTCGCCGGTGAGGCGAGCCGCCACGAACACGATCAGACTCACCCCGAAGAGCGTGATGATGGCGAGCAGCAAACGTTTGACGATGTATCTCTTCACCCGAGGCGGCTCCGACTAGGCGCGCTGCACGTCTTCGACCCTGAACAACAGAGAGCCGCCGGTATAGGCCTGGCCTTCACCATGCGCTCGGTCGAGGCGGACGCACACGACCGAGTCGGCGAAGCCGGCCATGGCCTCATCGTACTCCACCCACTTGATCACAGTACCTTCGGCCCCGGCAAAACGAAAGCCGGGGGGCGTTGGCCATTCCGGCTGGGCTTTTATTCGGACCTGGTCGCCCACCCGGGTGCCGGCCGCCACGCACTGCGCGACCAAGCTCGGGCCCGCGGTCGCGGGTTCGCGACTCGGGAGCATGACCGTCGCCACGGCTGCCTCTGAAACGTTGCCCCTGAGGTTGCGAAGCCACACGTGGAGGTCCACGAGATGTTCCCCCTCCTCGATCCGCCTGCCGGTGACCTTCGCCTGGGCGACGATTGCGTCACCCACACGGGTGCGGGTCATGTGCCGCCACTTGAACCGGCGAAGGACCCCGTCGTCACCCATCCAGTTGGTGAGGACGCGCAGAAGTGAGAAGCGGGATACGACTCCAAACAGCCAGGCACAAGGCTCGCCCTCGGCTTGGGCGGCAAGGTCAGACCAATGCCGGCTCATCAGGCCGCCTCGTATCATGTAGCGTCCTTTGACGGCGTCATGGATGAACTCAGGGCCCAGCGTATCGCCGAGTGAATCCAAGTAGAAGTGGCGCGCGTGCATGAAGAAGTCACCCAGGTCGGGGATGATGGCCGAAGTCATGGCGTTGGTCCCCATGTTCGTGGGACCGGTGACGATAGGCTTGGGCTCGTCACCGACCTGCACCTCTTCCCAGTAGAGGGTGGCCGCGCCTCGGACCTCCTCCTCCTTCATCAACCGGCCCAGGTACCTGATCTCTTCTGCCGTGTAGGAGTATTCCGGCATCGGGTGGATTGTGGGCCCCACCGATTGGAAGGTGCGCTGCACGTAGTTCCTCAGACGGCCTATCGGTTGGTCATCCTGGTCGAAGTACTCGAGGTCGCCCTCCAGCAGTCCGTAGACGCGGGGACTTTGATCACCCGGCGGCGTGACATCGAAGATCTCGGGCCGGTTCTGGTGGATCCGGAAGCTGTCGCCAGGCCGCACCGGCCTGTGGAACTCGTAGTCTTCGCCCATCCAAATCATGTACTGCCGGCCGCACTCGGCCGGGGCCCTCAGTTCCCGTATGCCGGTCTCTCCGAAAAAGCCCAGATAGGTCGGGTAGGCGAGGATCGTGCCCCAGCGCGTACCCCGGGCATACGTTTCGTCGTGCCACAGCGGATTCCACGGATCGACGCCGAGCCCCATCCGCCGGATCGACTCCTCCGTCGCCACCATCGGCCGCTTGGGCTGGTACCAGCCGGCCATTCCCTCGAATCTCTTCGCCTCGGCCTCCAGCATGCGCTTTTCGGCCTCGTTGTAAACGTGTCTTTCAGCCATATCAGCCCGACCCCTTGCGGCTCGCCGCCACCGTCCGTGCCTAACACAGCGGTTGGGCGACCGGCCGTCCGCCGGCCCACGCCGGCTTCGACCGGTCGCCCACCCACCGTCACTCAGGGGCTACATGATGTCGGTTGCTACTTGCGCGCGATGTTCTTCAAGTACAGCACTGCCGGGTCGACGGCGGCCGGCGTGAACACCAGGTCTTTGCTGGTGGCATACGCTGTTGCACCGGCGACTATGGGCGCTACCGCGACATCCTTGTAGATGTTCGCGAAGGCGTCCGCGATGAACTCGCCGCGCTTCGCGTTGTCGAAGGTCACGACAGCCTGTTCGATATCCGTGTCGACCTGTGGATTGGTATACATGCCCATCGGGTTCTTGCCGTAGAACTGCCGCTGCAATCCGCCGATCGGGTCAGGCGCCCCACGCATCATGGGGCCCATGATGATGACGACTTCGGCGTTGAGGTCGTTGGCCCACGTCCGCATGGATTCCATCATCTTGCCCATCTCGAGAGCCTGGACTTCACAAGTGATTCCGATGGCCTGGAGGTAGAGGGCAACCGCCTCGGCTGCCTGCTGCATCTCGGCGCCCATCATCGGGAAATAGAGGGGCATATTGAAGCCGTCCGGGTAGCCGGCCTCGGCAAGGAGCGCCTTCGCCTTCTCCACGTCGAACGGGTAGGGTTTCAGATCGGGGTTGTAGCCCACTTCCCACTCCGCCGGCCAGGCGACGAGGTTCGGGATACCGTGGTAGATGTTCTTTTGGATCGACTCCTTGTCGATGGCCAGCGCAATAGCCTCACGCACCCGCACGTCGCCCCACGGGGCCTTCGGGTTCTTCGTGTGGAACTGCACCGAGATCGAAGGAGCGGCGTCGAGGATGGCTACGTTGAAGCCCTCGTCTCTCAGCGCGCCCACCTGGTCCCACGGCGTGGTGTCGACCAGGTCGACCTCACCGGCCTGCAGCATCTGCACTCTGGTCATGGGGTCGCCGACGAAGACCATGTGGCCGGCCTTGACCGGCGGTTTCTCGCCCCAGTAGTCCTCGAACCGCACCATGTCCATGTACTCGCCGGTCTTCCAAACGACGAACTGGTAGGGACCGGTCCCGACCGGCTTGGCCATGAACTCCTGCTCGCCCACCTTGTCGAAGTAGGCCTTCGAGACGAGATAGAGGTGGGGACCACCCGAGAACATGAACAGAACGTTCGGGGTCGTGAAGACGAACTTGACCGTCAGGTTGTCGACCGCTTCCGCGTGGTCGAAGCCCCGGGCGAAGAGGCCTCCATATTCGGGGTTGTTGGCCAGAGCCCGCTCGTGGCTGAAGACTACGTCGGCCGCCGTGAGCGGATCGCCGCTGTGGAACTTGATGCCGTCTTTGAGCTTGAACTCGATCGTCAGGCCGTCGGGCGAGATGGTCCACGATTCAGCCACGCCCTTGCCCATGTCAGGCTGGCCGGTGTTGTTGACGCTGACAAGAGCGTCGAACATGTTGGCCAGCACCGGGTAGTTCATCGGGTTGAACTTGCTGCTCGTCGGGTCTAGCGCCTGGGGCTCGAGCGATACGGCCACGGTCACCGACTCGATGTCCCCTGCGCCGCCGGCCGTCGTTTCCGTGGTCGCCGCCGTCGTTTCCGTACCACCAGCCGTCGTCTCCGTCCCACCGGCCGTGGTGGTCGTGGTCTCCTCGCCCCCGCACGCTGCTGCCAGGAGCATCATGCCCATTAGGACGAGCGCGAGTAGGGCCAGGAGCCCCCGATGCGCCGTCTTCTTTCGAATCACCATGTCCCCACACCTCCTGATCTATTGCTCTTTGCCGCGGGACCCGCCGCGAGCCGCCTGAGGTCCCTGTGAACCCATGCTGTTCCTAGGCCGCGCCATTCCGCTGCAGCCTGCGCTGTAGGCGCAGGGTGAGGTCGTCGAAGCGCCGCACCAGCTCTGATCGGTCCTGCTCGGACATGTCGCCGAAGATGCTGTTGATGTGCTCCTCTCTGATGTACGACTTCTCCTGGTCGAGCGAGCGGCCAAGATCGGTGATGAACACGCGGGCCAAGCGTTGGTCGGCATCATCGCGAGCGCGGCGGACAGACCCGGCCTTCTCCATGGTCTGCAGGATGCTGGTCACGCGCGGCCGCGAGAGCCGCATGGCGTCGGCGATTTCCCGCTGGCAGAGGCCGTCGTTCATGGCGAGCAGGCGCAGGACGGCCATCTGGGCCGGTTGCGTGCCCCCCTGCGAGAGGTCCTTCTGCACCAGGTACTGGAAGGTGTCGAACAGTTTTCGAAAGGCGAGAAAGGCTTTGAGCGCAGAGGGATCTACCCCGTCGACCTCCGCCGGGAATGGGAACGGCGAATACGGTTCGTCCTCCACCGGGATGGTCACGGCGCTACCGCTACCTTGACGAGCGACCGGTCGGCCACCAGACGCTCGAGACCCTTCTGGACGATGTCGGCCAAGGGGATGACGTCCGAAACCATGTCTTCGGTCTTGAACCGGCCATCGGCCAGGTAGCTGAGAACCAGCTTGGCCTCGTCGGCCGTGTAGGCCAGACTCGAGGCGAGGCCGATCTCGCGCACGGCGAGGAGCGCGGGTATGAGGGTGACGGGGCTTCCACCGGCACCGAGGTTGAGCACCTGGCCGCCGGCGCGGGCGAGGTTGAAGCAGAGCTCCAGCGACTGCGGTACCCCCGCGCACTCGACCACCAGGTCGGCGCCGACGCCGCTGTAGAGCGCCTGGATGCGGCCGGGCAGTGCCTCGGCCTCCGTCCGCGGGTCGAGCACCAGGTCGGCACCTAGCCGGGCCGCCAGTCCGCGCTTCTTCTCCACCACCTCGAGCGCCGTCACGTGCCGCGCCCCGCCAAGCTTGAGCAGCTGCACGGCCGAGAGTCCGATGGGACCGCAACCGGAGACGACCACGTTATCGCCCATCCGGAAGGCCGACTGCACGATGCCACGCAGCGCGGTCGCCACCGTGTCGGTGAGAACGGCGTCTTCGAACGGCACCGAATCGGGGATCGGGTACAGCATCTGCCCCGGGTCCCGCACCAGCATGTACTCGGCGAAACCCCCATCCCGGCTGAGCCCGTTGGTCTCGCTCATGCCGTGGATGCACAGGGAAGAGTGACCATGGAGGCAGTAGTGGCAAGCTCCACAGGAGCCAGGAGGGCCCGCTGCCACCCGGTCGCCCACGCGGAGGCCCTCCACGCCTTCGCCGAGCTGGAAGATGGTGCCCACGTTCTCGTGGCCGGGGACAAAGCTGGGAGGGAACATGCCCTCGTGGTAGATATGCAGGTCGGTGCCACAGATGCCGCACAGCTCGATCTTGACCACGGCCTCGCCGGGGCCGGCCTGGGGAAGGGGGCGATCGATCAGGCGCATCGTGCGCACGTTCTCGTAGAGGGCGGCCTTCACAGCCTGCCTCCCGTCGTCGCGGCCCCCGCTCGTCTGGACGGCAGCTTGACCGTCGCCCCGCCGTTGAGCCAGATGTCGCCCTCGATGGTCTCTATCCACCAGGCGAGCTCGACATAGAAGGCGCCGTCACAGTGGTACTTGTCGTATACGTAGGACTTGACGAGCGCCAGGTCGCCGGTCAGGCCGTGCACGGTGCAGGTCTTGCCCCTCATGTGGGGCACCTTCTCGAGGAAGGCCTCCAACCAGGGATTGGCCGGTACCGGCTTGCCGGCGGCGGCCATGGCCTCCGGAGGCATGATGCCCCAACGTATGCTCTGGAGCCATCCGTTGTGGCCCATCCAGTTGTTGACGTGGCGAACGGCGAGATCCCGGCCGAGGAAGTTGATGAGGACGGCCCTGTCCTCGGTCTCCTGATGGATGTTCTGCGTGTCCACGGCGCCGTCGCCGGTGTCGGGGTCGATCATGAAGAAGGGCACCGCTCCGTCGGGCACGGGGGGGACGTGGTCCTCCCGAGCGGGCGTGCGGTAGATGCCGTCCTTCTCGCCCCGGATGAGCGTCTTGCTGAGCTCGGGGTCGAGGATCTCCTTCTTCAGCGTGCGGCTGCCCCCGGCGCCCATGCCGTAGGGAGCGGTGGGCGCCACCGAGGCTTCGATAGGACCGTCGGCCGTCCAGTTGGGCTGCTCGCCGACCCTGACGTCTTCCCAGTAGAGTGGCTCACCGTCTCTCGGCTGCTCCTTCGCCCACACCCCCTTGATGAATCCCCAGTCGTCATCGGTGTAGTAGTGGGCGGGCCGCGCCATCCAGTCCGGCGCCTCCCAAAGCTCCCTGAAACCCATCTTCTCCGGGCGTTTGCCCTCTTTGAAGATCTTCAGGCTCTCGGAGGCGCGGAACACGACGTCGTTGACCTTCTCGCCCCTCTGGTTGTAGACGCTGCCGGCCGATTCCAGAGATATCCGCCGGTAGATGGAGCCCTCCGCGGGGGTGCGGTCTGCCATCCGCCGCCTGTCGGCCACGAGGTAGAGCTTGTCGCCCGGGTACACGGGCCTGCAGCTCGTGATGCCGTGGCCCAGTTGCGAAACGAGCAGGGTATCCCGAGCCTCCGGGGGATAGGGGACTATGAACGTATCGTCGTGGGCGCCGTAGCAAGGCATGGCCAAGATGTCCGGATGGCCGAGCGCCCTGGCGTACTCGCGGTCGTTGAGCAGACGGTTCTCGGGATCGTACTTCTTGTTGTTGTACCGCACCATCGCCTCGGTGACTTCCAGCGTCGGCCCGACGCCGGGGATGTCCTCCGCAAGCCGGCCCTCGATGAGCGCTTTGACGTCGACCTGGCCGCGTTCCTCGAGAGCCCTGTTCTCGGCGATGCGTTTCTCGACGAGCTCTGCTTCCCTCGCCGTGTACACGCCCGGATACAGGGTTTCGAAATCGGCCGGGTCGTATGACGCCATTACTCCTCCAGAAGGTCGTGGATATCGAACCGCGGCGTTCTCTTGATGGTGAACACAGGGTCGTCCCAGCCGATCTCGTCCATGGCGACGAGCGGCCGGAACTTGCCCTTCGCCTGCGCCTCGCGAAGCAGCTCTAGGAAGGGATGGCCCTGCCGGTTGTGGCGGGCGTCGCGGAATCCCTCCCACATCTTGGCGTGGGTGACTTCCATGTTGGTGATCTCGATGGCGCCCTCGGGGCAGATCGTCCAGCAGAGGTCGTCGCCTTCGCAGGCGTGCGTGAAGACCGGGGGGTCCTGGGAGAAGTCGATGCAGTCCATGGTGCAATGGGTCACGCAGACCTTGCACTCCGGGTACTTGCACTTGGTCATGTCTATCCGCTTGACCGGCAGCATGCGCTTGGCCGCCTCGCCCTCGAGCTTGATAGCGCCGGTGGGGCAGATCCGGTTGCAGAGAGAGCAGTTGAAGCACTCCGGTCCGAAGCTCGGCGGATCATCCATCAGCTGGATGCAGTACGCCGGGCACACGTCTTCGCAGATGGTGCAGTCCGGGTAGAGGCAGGTTTCCATATCGATCACCCGCTTGGGGTTCGCACCCGGGAAGGGCTCGCCGATGGGATGAGGTTGGAACGTCAGGTCGGCGTCGGGCCCGGTCGGGATCTTGGGGACGAGCTCGGTCTGCCCGGCCGCGACCTTCACAGCCCGCTCGGCCATCTCGCGACCGAAGGCCTCCGCCTCGGCCAGGTCGATGCCGTCGGGGTGACCGTCGGTGAAGTACGGCTTGGGCGCGTGCAGCACCTGGTAGACCGATCCGTACCAGTCACCCCAACCGATGGTGGTCAGGCCTTTGCGCCGGAGGAATGGCACCATGGAGCGGAAGATGCCGAGGGGAGCGGTACCGTGGCTGCAGAAGACGAACCCCAGCTTGCCGTCGAGGCGGGGCAGACGGTGCATGAACAGGCGGACGTTGGCGGTCTCGCGGAAGAACCAGATGGGGGAGCCGATGCCGATCAGGTCGTACCCTGCGACCTCTTCGGGGGCGATCTCCTTCACTGTGGCAAGGTCGGCCTCGATCACCTGGCTCATGCCGCTGTGGATGGCTCGCGCGACCTTCTTGGTGTTGCCGGTTGCAGAGTAGTAGACGACCAAGCCCTTCATCATCCAGCCCCCATGCCTTCCGAAGCGCGAACGTGAACTCTGCCGACTCTGTCAACACAAGGTCGTTAACCCCTTGACCGTTAACACCATAAACCTTGTTTCGATGAATGTCAACAGGGTTAACAAAGCAGTGCCTGCTAACCTTGAGCGATGGAACGATCCACACAGCGGACGGTGCTCATCGCCGTAACGGCGACCGGTTTTCTGACCGCTTTCGCGATGTCCGGGGTCAACGTGGCTCTCGAGCAGATCGCGTCGGATCTCAGCCTCTCAGCCGTCGCCATCAGCTGGGTCTCTCTCGCCAGCATCCTGGCGACCGGCGCCCTGCTCATGCCCATGGCGCGGGTAGCCGATTTCCGCGGCCGCAAGTTCGTCTACAACATGGGGCTCGCCGGTTTCGCGCTAGTCTGTTTCGCTTCCGCCTTCGCCCCGAACGCGGCGATACTCATCCTCACACGGGCACTGCAGGGTGTCGCCGCCGCGTTTCTCTTCTCAACGACGGTGGCCATGGTGACTCTGTCGTATCCGCCGGAATCGCGCGGGCGAGCTCTCGGCCTGCAGGTCTCGGGGGTCTACCTGGGCCTCACCCTGGGTCCTGTGCTGGGTGGCATTCTCACCGAGAACCTTGGCTGGCGGGGGCTCTTCATCGTGGTCGGAGCGATCAACCTCGTGAACCTCATCTGGCCGCTCGGCAAGCTGCGTGGGCTGGAGTGGCGTGAGCCGAAGACGGCCCGCTTCGACGTCCGGGGCTCGGTCGTGTGGGTATGCGCGCTCTCGGCTTTGATCACAGGGTTCTCGTATCTGCCGAGCGTGGCCGGGTACGTACTCATAGCGGCCGGTGTTGTTGGACTGGCCGGCTTCGTCCGCCTGGAGGTGCGGGCGGCGGACCCCATCCTGAACGTGGACCTGCTGCGGCGCAACCGGGTCTTCGCCCTCGCGAACGCGGCCTCGTTCATCAACTACAGCGCCACCACCGCGATGATCTTCCTCGTCAGCCTCTACCTGCTCTACAACCGAGGTCTCGGCGCCCAGACCGCCGGTTTCGTACTGGTCACAGGACCGTTCGTCCAGGCCGCGGTGTCCCCACTCGCGGGGCGCCTGGCCGACCGGGTGGAGGCTCGGTTCGTAGCCTC
>MELN01000061.1:11435-11793 GCA_001768675.1 Actinobacteria bacterium RBG_16_64_13
TTTGCCTTCCTGGGGGAGACGACTCCCTACTGGTACGTGATCACCGTCTTGTGCGTTCTCGGCCTGGGCTTCGGGCTCTTCTCGTCTCCCATCATCCACACCATCATGGGAAGCGTCGACCGCCGCTACGTGAGCGTGGCCGCCGCCACCTCGTCGACCATGCGTGTCTCGGGACAGAGCTTCAGCATGGGCATCGCGGCACTGGTGCTCGCGGTGGTGGTGGGCCGGCACGAGATCGGAGTCTCCGACCACGTGCACCTGCTCAGCAGCATCCGGATACTCTTCCTGATCTTCGCGCCGCTGTGCGTGCTTGGTGTGGTGGCCTCACTGGTGGGACCGGGGCGCCGGAGGGCGGCGG
>MELN01000061.1:12059-19232 GCA_001768675.1 Actinobacteria bacterium RBG_16_64_13
CAAGCAGAGACGGCCACCGTCGCCGTCACCGTCACCGACACGAAGACCATCACGCTTGCTCAGCCGGCAGCCTACATAGCTGTCTACTGGGTAGGTAACGAGAATGCCCGTGTGACCCTGGCCTTCTCCTCCGATGGAACGGCTTTCGGCCGGCCTATCGACGCCGGCCGCGACGACGCAGGGAATGAAGTGCACGACGGCATGACGTACGGCGCCGTCCAGGTGGCAGACGGTGCGGTCGCGGTACGCGTCACGACGGACGTTCCTCTCGCGCGGCTCACTGTGGTCGGGATACCCGCCGCAGAAGGCGTGGCAACCCGTTTGCTTTCCGCGGCAGAGGAGTTCCCGGCGGAAGATCCTGTGGCGGCGGAGCCGGAGGCGGGAGCCGAGCAGCCATCTATCATCCCACGAGCCGGGTGGGCCGCAGATCCTGCGTACTTGAGCTGGGCTCCGCGATTCCAGCCCGCCAAGAAGGTGATCGTGCACCACACCGCGGATGGCACGGTGCCAGATGGCACTCAGGAGTCCTACGCGAAGCTCATCCGAGCGATCTACTACTACCATGCGGTCACCCAGGACTGGGGCGACATCGCCTACAACTTCCTCATAGATCCATTGGGCAACATATATGAAGGCCGCTACTCGGACGGCATCGACGCCTCACCGATCGGCGAGGACATCTACGGCAACGGCGTCACCGGGGGTCATACCTACGGCTACAACAGCGGTACCGTAGGGATAGCCGTACTGGGGACCTACCGAGATCACGAGATCAGCGCAGCGGCTCGTGCTTCGCTGGAGGAACTCCTTGCCTGGGTGGTCAAGAGAAACGGCATCGACCCGATGGGCTCCGATCCCTACTCCAACCCCTTCAACTCCAGCTCGACCCTTCGGACCTGGAACATCGCCGGACACTTGGACTATCGTCCCACCGACTGCCCGGGTGCGGCGTTCTACGAGATGCTGCCGGGCATCCATGGGGCCGTTCTGAACCTCACCGGTCTTGTGGCCGCGCCGGGGCTTTCTCCCACGTACATCGATCTGGACATGTCCGAGTCCACCTCGATCGTCGGGCAGCAGGTGACCGTCACGGCGCAGCTCATGGAGGACTCGTCCCGTGCGCCGATACCGGGCCGGCCGGTCTCATTCGCCATAGGGGGGATCGCCACCGCGCCGGCACCCCTGGAGACCGTCATAACGGACGCCAACGGGGTGGCCACCCTGCAGATCACGTGCACGAGCGCACAGATGCAGTGGGTGACCGCCGTCTTCGATCCGGGCACGGATTCCTTGTTCCGGGGTTCGACCACGTCCGGCGAGATCGACGTGGCCCTCGCCGGTCTTACGGCCATCGCGGGCGACGCCCAGGTGCAGCTCTTCTGGAACCCAGAACCGGCAGCCAGCAACTACAACGTCTACCGAAACGGCACCAAGTTGAAGTCCGCCTCGGTCACCTCGGCCGGCTACCTGGATACCGGCCTGCAGAACGGTGCTGGGTATTCCTACCAGGTGACGGCTATCGTGAACGGCCGGGAAAGCGTCAAATCGGCGGCCGTCAGTGCCAGCCCCAATGGTCCCGCAGAGCCCCCTCTGTTCCCTGACGTCCTCCCGGGCTACCCTTTCTACCCGGCCATTCAGGGTTTGGGCCTCAATGGCATCATCAACGGCGCCCCGGGCGGCCTGTTCCTCGCCGGCGCCCCAGTGACCCGTCAGCAGTTCGCGAAGATGATCGTGCTGGGGGGTGGCTACCCGGTGTCGGAAAGCGATGTCTGCCCGTTCAAGGATGTCACCAGAGGTGGCGGCGCAACGCTCTATCCGGACAACTATGTGGCGGTGTGCGCGGCCGGCCGCATCACCCGCGGCAAGACGGCGACCAGGTTCGATCCGTACACCAGCATCACGCGAGCCCAGGTCATGACGATGGTGGTGCGGGCGGCCCAGGACTTCAAGCCCTCGGCCATTCAGCAACCTCCAACCGTCTGGAAGGGCGTGCTCTCCGCAAAAGACCCGGCGCACGGTGCGAACGTCGCCCGAGCCGAGTACAGCGGGCTGCTCTCCGGAATCGACCTCTCCACCTTCTCGGTCAACGGCAAGGCTACCCGGGGAGAGATCGCCCAGATCATCTGGAACTTGAGGGCGAAGTAGCTCGACAGGGAGGTTCTGCTACTCCGGCACCAGGATGCCCCGGATCCTCCGCGCCGCGTCCCGGCTCTGTTCGTCGAGCGGCACAAGCTCTATGGCTGACGCAGACGCGGCTCCCACTCCCAGTTCTGCCGCCCTGCGTATCTGGTCCAGTTCGAAGACGGGTTTCTTCATCAGGCTCGAGGCCCCGAACTCCCTGAGGATGGCCACACCAGCGGCATCGAGGGCCACTCTGTCCTTGCCGGCAAGCATCAGGCCCGGCTCGACCTCGGTCCCCTTGTCCGGTCCCCCGTCGATGAACGCCGCCGCCGCGTCCATGATCACGAAGTCCACAGGGTAGGACTTGTTGATCTCGGCGATCATGAGCCGCTGGAATGGAGAGCCGTGCAGTTCGTGCATGCAGTCGTAGTGACCTCCCGGGATCTTCTTGGCCACCAAGCCGACCGAGTTCTTGAGCGACATGGTGAAGTGCCCCCCATACCCGTGTGTCTTGAGGCAGCACGTCTGGATCACGACGTCCGCCTCGAGGAACACCCTGGAGAGGTAGAAGCCCCGCAGCCAATGGGTTCCGCCCCGCTCGATGTGGGTCCACCTTTCTTCGGGTTCGTCGTCCAGTACGACGACCTTGAAGCCCAGCTGCTGAGAGAGCGCGAATATCCCCAGTCTCTCCAGGTTGTTGCGCGTATCTCCCATGCCGCTTCTTTCGGCCAGAGTGATCTCGCGCGCTCCGGCCTCCTTCAGCAGCGTCACTATGGCCCGGAGGGTGTCCGGGTGAGTCGAGGCCGGAAAGGGATCGGCGCTGTTGAAATTGGCCTTGAGGGCCACGCTCTTGCCGGAAAGGTCGCCCAGGCCGGCATGCCCGAACAGGCCCCTGATGGCTGCGTCCCTGGCCGAGGAGCCGATCAGAAAGACCTTGGAAGTGTTTTCAGGACTCATGGGACCACGCTCCTTCGTGCGACGCCCACCACGACCCGCAACGGAGCGACGACGACGTGAAGCGGATAGAGGATGTCGCCCGGCGCGAATTCGCGAACACCGTGGCCGCGCGCGAAGGCCTGGACGTCACGCTGACGGAGTGAAAAGACCGGTCACTTGCTCGTCCAACTCGCGTATCCGCCGCGACATCTTCTCCATGACCCGGAACGCCAGCGAGGGGTCCTCGTGGATCTTGCGCAGGAACATCTTCTTGTCGATGGTAAGCACCCGCGCCTCGCCCAGCGGACGGACCGTCGCGGAGCGCACATCGCGGTCGAACAACGCCATCTCGCCGAAGAAGTCGCCTTCCTCCAGCTCCGCCAGCTTGACCTGGCCCGTGTCGCTCTCTCTGACTACCTCGACCTTCCCCGACTGGATCACGTACATGTGGTCCCCGACCTCGCCCTGCCTGACGATCGTTTCGCCGCTGCGGTAGATCCTGCCAAGTTCGCCCAGCTTCATGGAATCCTCCTCTTCCCTATGGACGGGGCCGGCGTGGCGAAGCGCGGCCAGACAGTTCCAAACAAGCAGCACGAGGAACAACGGATGAAGCGTTCTCTGAAAGACAGAGCGGTAAGAAGCGCTGCCTGTGAACGTATCCCAAAGGACGTCGCTCATCCTTCTCTTGGCCGTTCCCGAGTATTGCTCCACCGCGACCATGCGCATCATGCCCCGGCGCGCCCACGTGAACTTCTTGAAGAGACCGGTCACCATGAACACCACCTTGCCAATGGCGTTGTCCACAGCCATCGCCCGGCAGGTTGGGGCGTAGTAGCGGCGGAACGAATCGGAGGAGACACCCTCGAATACCGCCGTCCTAGCCGCCGCCTTCGCTGCACGATATCCACCCCCGATCCCGTCTTTGTAGAGGCGGTTCTCGCCACAATCGCCGATGAACACCAGGCGGTCACCGTAGGGCCGTGGTGAGCCTTTGATGTTGATCGAGGGGAAGCAGCGGCAGTGTTCTTCCGGAATGACGAAGTTCGCGGGGAAACAGCGTCGAACCTCGGGTGAATCCAGGAAGTTCGTCACCAAGGTCTTGTCGATCGAATCGCCCAGCAGCACGATGGTCACGTGCTGACCTTTGGGGATGATCGCCGCGAACTCGAGCCTCGGCACATCGAGGAGGAAGACGTGCATGGAATTGCCGAAATGCTTCTCGATGACCTCCTCTCCCAGCGGGAACTCGCAGATGTAGGTCTTCGTGGTTTTTGGAGGCAGGTACCCGACACCGAGCCCCTCGAACAGCTTGATACCGGCGCCGTTGACACCGACCGCGGCGGCAAGGAGGTCGTAGACCTCCTGCTGCCCACTCTTTGTGGAGACCCGTGGCTTGCCGGCGACCCAATCGATGCTGTCCACTCTCTCGTGGATAACGCGGGCGCCCCTCGATTCGGCCAAGTCCAGAAGGTAGCCGTCGAAGCTGGCCCAGCGATGTGTCAGAAGCCCACGGGGACCCAGGCCACGGTGGACGGCTGCTATCCGTTTTTCTTGACCGGGGGTGGGGAACCGCACCGAGCCTACGTCCATATGCAGAACGTACGAGTCGATGCCGCGCTGAACTACGTCGGATCGCAGAACGATCCCCTCGGCTCCCAGGTACTGTACCAAGGACTCTGAGATGACCCCGCCGCACATGTTGCAGCCCGCCGGTCCGGCCTGCGCATAGGTCTTGGGTTCATACACGTCCACGTTCAGGTCGAGACCGATGCGTGACGCCATCTCCAGGAGGAAGTAACAAAAGAAACAGCCGGCGGGGCCGCCGCCCACGACGGCAACCCGTGACCCCGGCCCGAGAGGATAGGGGTCAGCGTTGGAATCATGACTGCTTCTCGCGGATGTCCAAAGCCGACTCAAGACTCGCCTCCGGTCTCCAGCGCCCCGTGAGCGGCGCATCCGCGCCGCATACAGCGTACAGTACAGCGAATCAGCGTGGGAACGCAACCTCGTCGCCGCGACTCCGATGCCGTCGGAAGTAGTTGCCCGACCTAGCCGAGGGACGAGGCCGAGAAGCGGTTTCGAAGCTCGTAGGCCCGTTTCAAATCGTGTTCGGCCCCCATCGTTTCGAGCAGCGCGATCGCCTGTGCCAGCGGCTCCGCGGAGCGGTCCGACTCGGCCGGCGAGTTGAGCGCGTAGAGCTCGGAAAGCGTCAGCAAGGCAAGCCCTCTTTCGTAGTCGGCTCCGATATCCTCCGCCAGTTTGATGCTGCAGACGAGATGCTCCTCGGCTGTCGCCAGGTTTCGACACGTCAGCTCCAGCCGTCCGAGGAGGCTGAGGCCATGCGCTTCGCTTACCTTTGCCCCCGCCTCTCTCGCCGCCTCTATCACCTGCCGACCGGCGCCGCGGGCCCCCTCAAGGTCACCCTCGCTGAGCAGTAGTTTCGCTCCCTGAAGGTCGGCCTCGATAAGAAGTCCGCGGGCCTGGGCGTGGGCGAGTAGCGGGCGCCCCTGCTCCAGCGCCCGCCTAGCCTCCCCGAGCTCACGCCGGCGGAGGAGAGCCTTCGATAGGTTTACGAAGGCGAAGCCGACGAGGGCGGGAGGCATCTTCTTCTGCTCCCAGCTGTCCACCACCTTCGCGAGGTGGTCGATGGCTTCTTTGTCCTGCCCCAATTGCAGGTAGACTTCGGCCATGTTGTTGTGGATGATCGACACCCCCGTATGATACGAGAGTCGTTGATTGAGTTCGAGGGAGATCTCGTGATGCACCAGGGAGGCCCTCAGGTCGCCGACGAGCTGGTAACAAGCGGCCAGATTCCCGTGCCCCGACGCCTGCCCGGCCAAGTCTCCCGCCCGTTCATAAAGCGCCACCGCTTCCAGACCGGCCTCGATTGCCCGTTGAAGGAGTCCGAGCCCCACCAGGGTGCCGACCAGCATGGCAAGCGCGTAGGCCTGTAGCCCATCGTTCCCATCCTGTCGGGCGAGCGCGAGCCCGCGTTCACCACAGGCCAGCGCGTCCCCAAAACGACCCAGGCGAAAGTGGATGACGCCTCTCGTTACCTCCAGGCGGGAGGCGAGCGCCGTTCTCCCTTCAGGCAACGCTTCCTTCGCCTTTTCCAACCAGCGAAGAGCTCGCCCGTAGTCGCTGTGCTGCCGCTCGAGGCACATCGCGATCTTCCGACAGAGATCGCTCGCACGGGCCTCCAAGTCGGAGATAGGAACGACCCCGGCTAGAGCCAGTGGGGCGGCGGCTCGCACCGATGGCGACGTCCACCGGCGGCGCGCCCGCAGGTAGTGACTCACGGCCTCTTCGTGCCTGGCCAGGGACTCGAGGCAGTCGCCTGTCAGTTCCTCGATCCGGCTGCGGATCGAAGCCTGAGAAGGCGTGGGTGCCTGGACGGTCTCCAGGGCGATGTCCAGGTAATCGACCGCCTCCCGAAAAGCGTAGACGGCTTGAGAGGATTCAGCCGCGCGGGCCGCGTTGACCCGCAGCCGCTCATTGTTGCCGGCGTGACGGTAATGATGCACCAGAAGGCCGTAGTCCGGGCCTTCGCTCGAGGCCTCGAGAAAGGCCGCTACTTCCCCATGGATCTCCCGCCTTCGAGCGTACGGCAGACTGTCGTACACGACTTCCTGCAACAGCGCATGCCGGAACCTGAAGGCCCCCTGTGCGCCGGTGGGAGCGAGGAGGGCTGCGTGGGCTAGGTTGCGTAGCGCCTGCCAGAGGACGGGAGTCTCGACCGGGAGACCGCCGAGCCCGCTGAGGACCGAATGCTCGAATTCCCGACCTACCACTGCGGCCACCTTCAAGACTTCGCGCTCATCGGTGGGGAGCGCGTCCAGGCGGGACATCAGGAGCCCCTGGACCCGGTCTGGAATGGCGAGCCTGGCCAGCTCCGCGGCCTGCGCCACCGAGGAGGCGCTCAAGATCCTCGCCAACACCCCCGGGGATCCCAGTGAATGGACGACCTCCTCGAGAAAGAGCGGGTTCCCGCGTGTCTTGGTATGGACTGCGTCCGCGATCGCCTGGGGCAGATCGGGCGCCTCGAGGGACGAGCGGATGAAACGCAGGGAGTCTTCCCGCGACAACTCGCCGAGCGAGAATACGGTCGCGGAGGCC
>MELN01000061.1:19281-19610 GCA_001768675.1 Actinobacteria bacterium RBG_16_64_13
GGTGAGCCTCGCCGCTGTGATCGGCAACATGACGCAGCAGAGCCAGCGAGCTGTCGTCCGCCCAGTGGACGTCCTCGATGAGGAGCACTTGCCCCTCCGGCGGACAACTTGCTGTGAGCAGCCGGGTGACGAGTTCGAAAAGACGCTCCCTGCGCGACTGCACGTCGAGCGACGCGACCACTTCGCCGGCGAGGAAGCCGAGGCTCAGGAGAGGGTTCAGCAGTGAGGCGAACTCGGTCATGTCGGGGGCCCATCGAGCAACGGTCTCAGCCACCGTGCTGGTGCGGGCGTTCACCGGCGCCTCGCCGCTTATGCCGAGGAGGCGGGAC
>MELN01000061.1:19704-29475 GCA_001768675.1 Actinobacteria bacterium RBG_16_64_13
TCGTCGAGAAACCGGCTCTTCCCGACCCCGGGTTCTCCTCTGACTACGAGCGTCCGGGCGCGGCCCTCACCCACCTCTGCCCACAGCCGGCGGAATACCTCGAGTTCCTTCTCGCGGCCGAAGAGGGGAGTCATCCAGCGGTCCGTCCGGGCCTCTGCCGGTCTCTCCTCGTGCATCACACAAACCGCCACCGGCCGGGCCTTGCCTTTGACCCGGATGGGAGTGCGCTCCCCCGCACAGAACCGGGAGCCAGCCTGATTGGCCCACGATCGCGCAGCAAGGATCGTCCCCGGCTCGGCGGAGCTCATAAGACGGGCGGTCAGGTTCACCTCGTCGCCCATGACCGTATATTGGCGCCTCCAGGGAGGGCCGACGTCGCCGGCGAACACGGGGCCACCGTTCACTCCGATGCGCTGCGCCAACCGTCCGGTCCCCGCTCGAACCGACTCCTGAAGCTCGAGCACAAAACGGGCCGCGTTTGCCGCCGCGAACTCATGGGCCACGGGTGCGCCAAACGTCAGGATCAGCTTGAAACCCGTAGGATCGATGTCGGTGCTCACCAGGAAGCCGCGGTGCTTCGCCGCAAGGGTGACCACCCTGGACATGTATTGCTGGAGTTCCGCGATGGCTTTCTCGGCGCCCTCCGCCTCGAGGATGTCGTTGAGGCCGAGCACCCCAACGAAAACCACCGAGACGCGGCGATGCTCGGGCGGCATGATCCCCGGACTCCTGCCCGCCTGGATGGCTTCCCTAACCCGTGGCGGTGTGAAGGGCAGTAGCCGGCGAGCGAGATCGTCACGCGGCGGACGCTCCTGGATGGCTCCAGTATCGTAGACCTTGCCCCGGGGCGCCGAGACCGCAACCCAGCCCCCGACGTCCTGTAAGCGCCAGGGCTGCCGAAGCATCCGTGCCGTCTCGGGGGACACCACCAGTTCGCCTTTCTCGGCCCGCGCCTCAGCCGCCGCCACACGGGCCGCCTCGCTCCCCAGGACGAACAGCTGCATGCGCTCCTCGGGAATGCCGGCTGCCGCCAGCAAGAAGGTTCCGCTGTGCGCTCCGACGGACATGCCCAGCTTGATTCGCCCTCCCGGCATCTCGATGGAGAGCATGTGCTGAGTCTCGCTGAGCATCCTGCAAACGGCGGCAACCGCCCGGTCGGCGTGGCCCTCGTGCCGGAACAGTAGGAGGATCGCGTCCCCGCCGAACGTCAGGGTGTCTCCGCCGCGCTCTCGCGCGCAGTCGAGATGACGGCCGAAAAAATGGTTGATGATGCCGGTCAACCGTTCGGCCCCCTCAGGGCCGGCCTCGGCCAGCCGCTCGGACATGGTGGTGAAACCCGAGACGTCCGCCATGACGAGGGTGCCCTCGACCAAGTCTCCCCACGGGGGATGGTCCTGCCCCGCGGGGACGAGGTCGGCCAGAACCGCCGGAACATAGCTTAGTACGACCTCGGTCTCTCGCTTCAAGGGAGAACGACCTCCGCACCCCAAAGATGCCTCGACCCCGTCCGCCTCGGGACGAGGTCGAGAGTACCATGCCTATCCCGCGCTGATGCTAGCTACCCTGGTCGACGTAGACCCAGGTGTTGTGAGAGGCAGACCGCGTGTTGTCAAGGCTATAGGTGAGGGTATACGCAGTTCCGGCCGTGAGGCCGGTGATGGTCGCCTCGGCCCAACCAGTGTCTCCGTAGGGATCGCCCGGAAGATTCGGAACTGCGAAGGAGTATACGACTGTCCCGCTTGCGTCCTTGACGTCGATCGTGAACACGTCGTCGAAGAGCCTGCTGTCGAGGCTGACGACCCGATAGGCCAGCACGATGGCCCCGCCGTCGGAGATGAATTGCTGGCTGGCCGAGGTCACCCCCTTCACCTGGTGGGCATCCTTGTCTCTCGGAACACCCAGACGCAACATCTTGGCGCCGCTGAAGGGACTCACGGTAATGCCGAGGGCGCCGAGTATCGGAGCGTCATCGAGACCCTCGATCACGACCCCGTTGCCCGGGGCAGGCTGGGTCAGGCTCCAGTATTTCAGGCCCTCTTCGAATCCGGCGTTTCTCAGGCCGGAACGCAGGCGGACGGTGGCTCCCCTGCCCGTGAGTGTCGTCACGTTGCCGCGGCCGTCCACCACTTGGATGAACAGGGAGATCGCCGCCGGATCCTGCCCGGCAAGGTCCAGCGAAGCCTCGTATCGCCCACCCTCTCCATTGGGCGTTCCCGGGTTCCCGAAATCGTGGTCGCCGCCTGCCGGCGTGTACATTCCGATCGCGCCCATCTGGAGGACCACCATCCGGGATATGCCGCTCGCATCGTGGGCATCCACGCTCACGATCAGACGGCCGACGTCCATCCACAGGTCGACATCACGCACGCTGGGCGGTAGCCAATCCTCCGGTCCCCCGGACGGCGCCGTGGACCTGAGAACCTCGGCTTTGAGGTACGACCACACTCGTTCGCTTCCCCGGACCGCAGGCGTAGTCACGGTGGGGTTGAACTGCGCCGGTACGGCGACGAAGGTCTGCTCGTATCCCACCGGCGTTTCGATGGTTGTCAGGGCGCCGGGCTCGACCGGCCAGTATTCTCTGGTAGCCACCTGGAACTCGGCCGCACCGACTTCCCATTCGGTGGTCAAGCGGGAGATCGCGGGCTCGAACGGGGTCAACTCCGTGTATGAGCCTTCCTTGTAGATGAACCCATGAGCCGGCCCCTGAGCAGGCCGGGCGGGAAGATCTACCGCCACGATCGGATGTATCGGTCGATCGGGGATGGCCTCCGATCTGCCGTCGGCCGTGATGTACTGGCCGGTTGAGCCTGTCTCCAGAAGCATCTCATAGGACTGCTCGACGGTGGAGGCCGTCCAGGTAGTCTGCATGGAACGTTCGCCCAACTTGAGCCGGAAGGGGTCCAGCGGGACGCCGTTCAACGAGGCCGCCGCGAGCCGGACCGGGGCGCCGCTCACCGCGTTCGCGCTGCTCACCGTCGTGGGCAGGCGATAGTGCGGCATGCCGTAGAGGGTAAACTGCACGCTCGACTTCTGCTCGTAGGGGGTGAGGGTGGACAAGGAGCCGAGATAGTCGTGCTTGGCCTGTGCGAGCGCCAGGCCGATAGAGCCCGCGGGCGTCGAGGTCGACGAACCCGCCTCACCGACCAGCTTCTCCGCGAAGAACCCGATCAGGGCCTCCGTGCCGGCGGTCCCGACAGTGTCCCCGTAGCCGTATCCCGTGCTTCCCAAATAGATGCCACCTTGTCGCATCATCGCCTGGGGAAGGTCGAGCGCCGGGACTATCGGATCATCCGGGGACAGCTCGGCCGCCTGCTCGTCGGGGACACTGAGTCCAGCATGGCAGCCCATGGAGAAGACGAGCTTACCTTTGAAGAGGGTCCCTCCGCCGGCCGCTGCGACGTCTGCGCTGAGCAAAAGCTCGCTCTCCCCGTAGGGCTGCGCCACCACCGACTGCCCGTAGCCGAACGCCGAGAGCCCGGCGAAGTGCGTGAAGTGGGAGTTAAGACTGGTCAGATCCGGTCCGGAGTCCAGAGCCGTCCAGAGATCCGACCCGCGCCAAGTGTCGGACAGCAGCGACCCCCCCGCACCCAGCATGGTCATGCCGGCCGCAGTCAAGGTGTCGCGCACCGCTTGGGCGCCGTCCGCCATGAAGCTGTGGCCGCTCACCACGGCGGCATCGCGCGCCAGTACGCCGTCTGCGTCGATGAACGCCTGAATGGTCCCCGCGATCTCCGCGGGCTTCTCGACCAGGCGCGAGACGGCGAGATCAGGAATGTACAGGTAGCTGCCGTTCCAACCGATAGGCGTCTCGTCGACGTAGAAGTCGTCGGTCAGGATATAGCCGTTCGCGATGCTGGAGAGGGTCGCGCTGGGCGGGACAAGGAAGGACTGCTCCGTGTAACTCTGCTCGTTGCCTGTGAGGGTCTGGTCGATCAGCCGCCGGAATGGAACGACGCGGTCGTCTCCCACCAAAACGACGTACTTGATGGACGGGTTCGCAGTGAGCTGCGCCTGGATCTCCGAACGGATCGACTGGGCAAGCTTGTTCGCCTCGTCCACCAGCCACGGCCTCACATCCCACTGCGTATAGTCGGCCGCGGGGAGGGAGATGATCTTGCCCTCAACATCCGCCCGGCCCGCTACCGCCATGAGAGCCCCTCTCACGATCTGGCCTCCGTCGCGCGGGTCCCCTAGCGTCGTGCCGGCCGGGTACAGACTCTTCAAACGGTCGAACTGTGTCACGAAGAGGGTCAACGGGTTTGCGGGATCGGGCAGCGGCCCCCAGCTTCCCGGATTCGTCACGAGAGGCTGCTGGTCTTCTTGTCCCAACGCCAGCACGTCAAAGGGACGGGAGGTCTCTATCTGCAACGTGTAGGGTGCAGCCGCGGAGAAGTCTCCGGCGGCCGATTTGATGGCCACGTAGACGTGCCCCTTGACAGCCCCCGTCTGCGGATACCCCGCGGTCGCAAGCACCACCTCGGACTCCGTCCCCGTGTTGGCGGAGAAGCCCAATACGCGCAGGTTCTCCATGGCTTCGTGGTCGAAGCCCAACTCGTCGAAGGAGATGTCGATGCCGCTCGTATTGTCGTCCTCGGCCCCGGTGAAGCTCATCTGCGAGAGGGGGTATCCGTCAAGGTTGCCCCAAAGCGCGGGGATGGGGGAGTGGAAGAACGGGGAATGGAAGAACGGGGAGTGGAAGAACGGCGAGTGGAAGAACGGCGAGTGGAAGAACGGGGAGTGGAAGAACGGTGCGTTCACGTAGGCCGAGTCCAGAAGCGGTGACGGCATGAACGGCGAGTGGAAGAACGGCGAGTGGAAGAACGGCGCGCTTTCATAGGGCGAGTGGAAGAACGGCGAGTGGAAGAACGGCGCGCTTTCGAAAGGAGAGTGGAAGAACGGTGACTGCGTAAGCGGCGCCGTGGAGAACGGGCTGCGCAAGAAGGGTGCCGCCTGCGCTTCCGCTCCAGCCGAAGTTCCCGTCACGCCCTCGAAGACGGCGAGGTCGTAGTCCGCCGGTTGATCCCGCAGCGTGACCAGCACTTCGGTCCCCGTTGGTAGGAGACTTCCGTCGGCCGTTTTGACCTCGAATATGTCGATGTCACCCTTCGACTGGAGGTAGGAGAGGTAGGCGCCGTTGCCGTCGAGTGAAGGCACATTCGGGAAGGCGCCTCCAGTCTCGAGTCGGTTCGGGTCGGGGGAGACCACAGAGACTTCGAACGCATCGGTGCCCGAGACTCCGCCGTCGTCGACGGCGAGGGTCCACTCGGTCTGGCTGATGGCCTCATCCGCGGTGAAGGTACCACCTACATAGCCCGAGCTCACCGTCGCCAGATGATCCTCCTGGACTTGCCCGGTGATTGTGCCCCCCCCGGATGGCGTCCACGTCGCAGTGTGATCGTCCATCCACCCGGGATCGAGGAAGCGGCCGACCAGTTGAGCGGTCCCGCCTGGAAGCACCTCTATGTTCAAAGCATTGACCCGGGGGATGTAGTTCTGCACGTCGATCTGCTTCGTGACGCTGTCCTGCAGTCCATCGTCATCCGAGATGGTGAGCGTGACTCCATAGGCTCCCTCGCTGTACGGCACGATGAACCCCACAGGACTCTGATAGTCGTTGTCCTGGTTATAGACTTCGTCCGTCTGCCCTTCCTTGTGGATCCGCCATTCCCATTCGACGATCTCGCCGCCGTCCGGGTCGGACGACGGATCGCCGTATAGGCCGATCACGTCGCCCTCGTGCGGATATTCCCCCCCAGGGCCGCCCGGCGCCCATGCAAAATCTGCCACCGGAGAGGCGCCGGATACGGTGAGGCTGTCGCTGGCGGCCGTGCTTGTGGCGGCACCATCGAAGGCGGTGACGCTGACGGCGATCGTGTCACCGATGTCGCCGTTGCCGGCTACCGAGAGATCCAGGGTCGGGCTGTCGGAGCCTACCGGGGCACCACCCTTCGTCCACGCGTAGTGGTAGGTGAGGCTGTCGCCGTCTGGGTCGCTGAATCCGCTCGGGGAAGCGGTAAGCAGGGATCTGGTGTAGGCCGGTTTTGGAGATATGGTGACCGAGCCGGCCGTGGGGGCGGAGTTGCGCCGGTCGACATATACCCAGGTATCGTGAGCCGCGTTTGTGCTGTTGCTAAGAGTGTAGGAGATGGTCAACGGCCCCGAGGGAAGGCCCGTGATGTGTATGTCCTGCCAGTTCGAGTCCCAGTACTTGGCCGACTTGGCAATGAGTATGGGCGCCTTGTACGGCAGCGAGAGGGGGGTGCTATACGGGGGCGATGAGCCGCTGGCCCACTTCCCTACGGAGTTTCCGCTGGTATCCTTGACGTCGATGACGAAGGTGTCGCCGCTGCGATGTTCCCAAGTAAGGAGGCGATACACGAGATCGATCTGACGACTTTGCGGGTCAAAGGTCTGCTTGACCGACTCCACACCCTTGATCTGATTCGTGTTCGTGACTTTCGGCAAACCCAGGCGTAGCATCTTCTGCCCGCCGGGGGGGCTCACTATGCCCACGCCCATCGTTCCGTATTCCGGAAACTGGCTGGGACCTTCCGGCCCCACCGCGACTACCGTGCCGGCAGCAGGTTGGCTGACGGTCCAGTAGTTCAGCCCCTCTTCGAATCCCGGGTTCTGCAGCCAGTTGCCTGCCGAGGCGAGACCGACCCAGAAAGCCACCACGACAAGGACGGAGACGAGCAACACGATAGACAGTAATACATGTGCGCGACTACGGACTGACATTGGAAAACCCCCGTCCTCGCCCCTTGAGTCACTGGGGCAGCATGCGTTTGAATCGCCATCGCTGCGGCGCAGATCGTGAGCTGACAAGATCGATGCGCATAGATGAGCAAGACGCTGTTCATAATAGTCGCGCGTTGGATGGTCGATGTCAATGAGACGACTACCCGGCCGATCGGTCATGTGTCTCCGACGTCCGCGGCATGGTGACACGGGTCAAGCCGGGCCTGTACGTGCTGGTCCCGTCCCAAAGGCGAATCCTGGTGCCGTTGGGATGGGGCGCGAGGGGAACGCCGGCCCTTGATTGCCGTTGACCTCCAATGCCTTCTTCCGCGCGCGGGTTCAGCTCGATTGTCTGCGACAAGGTCGCCGGCAAGATGATCCTGTTCGGAGGGGCCGGAGAGGTTGGGTTCGACACCCAAACCTGGGCCTACGACCCCGTGGCCAACACGTGGAAAGACCTCCGTCCGGCCAACCCGCCGCCGGGCCGTGTCGGCCATTCCATGGCCAACGACGAGGGCGCTGGAGCGGCCATTCTCTTTGGGGGGATACAGCTATCCGATTCCGGCATCGACTTGTTCGACGACACCTGGGCGTACGACTCCGTATCCAACACGTGGACCAATCTCAACCCGGCCGGAAAGGCCCCGCTTCCCCGCGACGGCCATGGCATGGTCTACGATCCGGCGAGCCGCAAGGTGATCCTCTTCGGGGGGATCCCTCTGTTCATGTACCTCAACGACACGTGGAGCTTCGGCCACTAGGACGCCACTCGGTTGCTGCCTAGCTTCTCCGGAGGCGCCCGCGACCAAGCGCCGGTCGGGCGATGCTTGGCAGTCCCGTCTCCGTAGGGCCCGACGTCTTGCCGGCCGTGCAGGTCGATGGCATCCGGGAGGCGGCGTGGCTCGGGCCCGGGCCGGCGCCGTTGAAGTTGGCCATGAACGCCGCCACCCCAAGCGTATCCGGGGTGAGTCTTGGTGCGGGAAGCGGCTCAATCTAGACTGTGAAGTCGTCCTCAGTGAGTCCGGCATCGTCCATGATTGCGGCGAGTACGCTCGGATGGATGATCTTGCCTGAGTGGTGGGGGAGGGTCACACGGCGACCGAGGTCGTCTCGAAGGATCCGATGGCTACCACGTTGCCGGACCACCCGGAACCCGCGTTTTTCGAGCACCCGCTGCACCTCCCTCGCGGTCAAGCGGGGGAGACGGGGGCTCATTGTGCCACTTCGACCGTGATCAGACTGATCGCCTCGACTTGGGGGATATCCTCGCCCAATGCCAGCCGGTCTTCCACATGCAGCCCGACGGCCTCTCGGAGGTTCGCAAGGGCCTCCTCGTAGGTGCGGCCCTGTGTGTAGCAGCCCTGGAGTTCCGGGCACTTGGCCCAGTAGCCGTGGGCATCGTGCCCCACGATTGCGGAGAAGTGATACTGCACCTGCGCCTCCGGGCGGCTGAGAGTGTCTGGGGCAAGCATACACCTACTCCTTTCGGTCCAAGAAGACGGCAACCGTCCGTCGCCGGACGGTCGCTCCTGTCCGCTATCGTATCCGAGGTGTCAGGTTCGTGAACTGGGACCTTGGTTGGAGTATGGCTCGTCGAATCCTGTGCTGTCGGGACGGGCCCACGAGTCAGCGCCGGGGGCTGGACAGGTACCTGGCGTCGTAGCCGGAGGATCGGGCAAACCCTGGTTCCGTTTGGACGGTGGCCTGAGAGGATGCCGGGGATGAGTCCAAGCGCTGATCCTCTCGCTCACAGGTCCTCCGGGCGCAAGCCGCTGTGTTTCGCGACGCGCGCGAGCATCCGCGGCCCGAGCTCCTCGCGGTCGTGAAAGGCGAACACCAAGTTGGGCCAGCCTGGTCTGGTGAGCACCCTGTGAGAACCGGACTGTCGCTCCACCCTCCAGCCAATGCGGAGCAAGGCGGCCAGAACGGCCTTTGCTTGGGTGCCGGGAGGCCGCCGAAGAACGAAGCCTTGGCCTCCAGAACGCGGCGGCCGGCACGATAGTACGTCCTCGGTCACGCACGTAGCGCTGCTACGAGCGCTCCCTGCGTTCTTCTCTGGCGCTCGCCCGCCGCATCCTGGAGGCGAAGCGTCATTCTTCAGCAGCCTCGGGGCCAGTCGGTCATGCGGCGAGAAAGGAGATGTTCAGGAACTCGCGCCCGGCCTCGTTGTTATCGAGCCGGTCGGCGACGACGCGCAACGCAAGCGCCTGCACGTGAGCGACGGCCTCTTCCTGAGTCGCGCCGTAGGCGAGAACCCCGGGAAGCTCGATCACCTCGGCGATCCAGCGCCCATCGGTTTCGTGCTCAAGCTCGATTCGAAAGACCACCGACACACGTACCTCCTGGAACATCACGTCTAGAGGATACTACCTGGCCGCTTCGCGCGGGGAGAGTCCGGCCTTGCGCATCTTGAAGCCTACGCCCTGCGCTCGGGGCGGGGGTAGGACCTTGGTTGGATCTTGGCCCGCAGAGCTCCGAGCAGCAGGTCCCGTCGGATGGAGGCAAATCCTGGCGCTGTTTCGATTGACGGCGAGAGGGAGCAGGAGGTGACTCTCGCCGTCAAGACCGCGGCCAGCCCCAATGCTTTCCGCGGCGAGTGCAACTCCATCCAATCGAAGAGCCCCGAAGCCAATGGGTTCCACCCCGCCCGATGTGAGCCCACCTGTCTTCGGGCTCCTCGTCCAGGACGACGACCTTGAAGCCCAACTTCTCGGAGAGGGCGAAGATCCCCAGTCTCTCCAGGTTGTCGCGGGTATCTCCCATGCCGCTCCGCTCGGCCAGGGTGATCTCGCGCGCTCCGGCCTCCTGCAGCAGTGTCACTATGGCCCGGAGAGTGTCCGGGTGAGTCGAGGCCGGAAAGGGATCGGCGCTGTTGAAATTGGCCTTGAGAGCCACGCTTTTCCCTGAGAGGTCGCCCAAGCCGGCAGTCTCGAACAGACTTCTGACGGCCGCGTCTCTGTCCGAGGAGGCGGTCAGAAAGAGGTACCCGAGACATTGTCCGGGTAGCCGTCAGCAGTGGGGCGAATCCTG
>MELN01000061.1:29501-30004 GCA_001768675.1 Actinobacteria bacterium RBG_16_64_13
ACGCCTGGGGTGAGTCGACCTACGCCTCGTCGCTAGGTGTGGCGCCCCCCAACACCCCATCCTTCAAGTTCAGCACTCGATTCCCCGACGCCCCAATCTCCCGGTTGTGGGTAGCGATCAGCATCGTCACCCCCCGCGAGTGGCACAGGTCGATCAGGTAGTCGAGGATCGCCTTCCCCGTCTCGGTGTCGACGCTGCCCGTGGGCTCGTCGGCGAGGATGATCGCCGGGTCGTTCACCAGCGCCCTCGCTATCGCCGCCCGCTGGCGCTCCCCGCCTGAGACCTTGGTCGGCAGGAAGTGCATCCGCTCCTCGAGCCCCACCTTCACGAGCATCTCCGTCGCCTTCTCCCGCATGGCCTTCCGCGAGACTCCCATCGGGTACATCGGTAGCTCCGCGTTCTCCAGCAGGGTCAGGCTGGGGATCAGGTGGTGGAACTGGAAGACGAATCCCACCGTCTTCGCCCGGAAGCGGTCGAGGGGCCTGTACGTGCTGATGCTTCTG
>MELN01000061.1:30045-33328 GCA_001768675.1 Actinobacteria bacterium RBG_16_64_13
GTTCCGATCAGATTGAGCAGGGTACTCTTGCCGCACCCCGACGGGCCCATGATAGCGACGACTTCCCCCTTCTCGACCTCGAACGAGATGCCGTTCAGCGCCTTCACCAGGCCGCCGTCGTAGTGCTTGACCAGGTCCCTGACGGTGATCATGACGCCTCCCGAAGTAGGCGGCGGAAGGCGGCGTCATCGTTCGCGGACCGCTCGAGGATCATCTCTTTCAAATCCTGGCCCATTTCTCGCTCGTAGGTCGTGAGGTCGGTGCTCTCCCCGGGATCCCGCGCCAGGTCGTAGAGCTCGCAGGCGCCCGATCGCACATTGAGGATGAGCTTGTGCCCATTAGCGACCACCGCCATCGACCTTCCATGCGAGCGGCCGCCGGCGGTCCGGTAGGCCGTGCTCACGGAGAACTTGGGTTTGCCGCTCCCGCACCCACCGAGCATGGCTCCCACCAGGGACTCACCGTGCATGCCGCGCGGGATCTCGCAGCCGAGGAGGTCGAGTATGGTGGGCGCGATGTCCACCTGCTCGGCGCTCGTCGTGACCCGTCCGCCAGGCCGACCGTTCGGCAGACGCACTATGAGAGGAATGTGCAGAAGAGGGTTGTACAGAAGCGGTCCGCAGTGGCCCTGATATCCCCGTTCGAACATCTCCCCGTGGTCGGAGGTCAGAACGATGATCGAGGTGTCGAACAGGCCTCGATCCTCTATCGATTCGAGAAAGGCGCCGAACTTGTGGTCGATCTCCAGGATGTGCTCGTTGTAGCGGCCGCGTAGCATGTCGACGGCAGGCTGCGAGGTCGCCGGATAGAACCGGTTGTAGTAGGGTCGTTGGCTGTGGATGACGTCGAAGACCTTCTCTTTCACGAAGATGCCCCTGAATGCCCTGGAGGGAAGATAGGGCCTGTGCGGCGGATAGACGTGCAGCCACAAGAAGAAAGGCTCGCAGGCTGAATCGAGGATCTCGAGCGTCTTCCGGAAGGTGGCGTCCAGGGAGGTCGTCACGCCGGATATGCTCCTCTCCCTGAACCGCCCCGCCATCATCCTGGTCAGCCGGCCGTGGCCGGCCGTCCCCAGCGAATCGATCCACAGATATCCGGGACGCATCCCGATGACCGCCGCGGTCCTGTAGTCCTTGCTCTTGAGGACGTCGCCCAGGTCTTCGGCTCTACTCCCGCCGGTCGGCTGGGAGCACAACCAGTCGAAGCGGTGCTTCACCGGGTATCTGCTGGTCATGATGCTCGCCAGGCTTGGGATGGTCGAGTTGGAGTTGGCGTGCATGTTCTCGAACACGTAGCTCTCGCCCGCGAAGCTGTCGATGAAGGGGGTGGTGTGCCTACGGTATCCGTAGAGGGACATGTCCTCAGCCGAGAGCGAATCGAAGGTGACCAAGATGACGTTGGGCGTGCCTCCCGCCGCCCTCTGGCCGGCCAAGGTCGTCCCTGCGTGCCGAGCGTCATCATTCACGGCGCAACGCCTCCGCGGGCAGTAGCCTGGTGGAGAGGAAGGCGGGATACAGGGAGCTGAGGGCTCCCAAGAGCAGGGAAATGCCCATCGACATCAGAACGATCCGGGGCACGCCCGAAGCGGAAATCCAAAGCCAGAGGCCCGCCGGATGCACGAATTGCAGGCCCCATAGGAGGATCACGCCCAGCAGGTTGCCCAAGAGGCCCCCTATGAAGCAGATGATGAGTGACTCCCAGATGATCGTCCGCATGATCCTGGCTCGACTCCAGCCGATCGCCATCAGGATGCCTATCTCTTTGGTCCTCTCCGAGACTGCCATGACGAGGGTGTTCATCACTACGATGCAACTGCCGATGAGCGCGATGAGGGAGATGGCCCACGCTGAAGTGTCCGCGACCTGTATCCACGAGATCTGGCCCGCGAAGTCCCCGCTGCGCACCACCGACAGTCCTGGAAGCCGGGTCTCAATCCGATCCGCGACGTCTCCGAGTGATGCACCGCGCGCCAGGCGGACGAGGGCCAGGTTGACGAACCCTTGTCTCTTCAAGATCCGCTGCGCATCGGTGATGTTGAGGACGGCGGCGTTGTCGAGCATGTTGCTCCCGCTCGTGTAGATCCCCGTGACGCCGTACTCCTCGTGCTCGGACAGGGTCAGCCGGCCGCCCACCCCAGCATCGGCCGCCTCGGCGGCGATCCGGCCAAGCAAGATCTCGGGCTTTCCCGCTCCCAGCATGCTTCCCTCGAGGATGTTCAGTCTCTCTGTGAACACCTCGACCGGAGCGATGCCCATTATGACGAAGTAGGAGCTCCAGGAGGTCTTGACCGCGCCGATAACCAGGGAGGAGACATTCTCTATTCCCTCGATATCCGAAAGAGATTCGTAGTCGGCAGCGGACACTCTCGAGCCGAACGGGCTGGAAGCGCTCTTGGACTGCACGGCAAGGTCTATCTGGTAGATCTGAATGGCGTCTTCTATCTGCCCCTTGATACCTTCGCTCACAGATATCAGGGTAGAAAGGATCATTATCCCGACCGCGGCACCGAACGCGGTCAGAATGCTCCTGGTTTTCTTCCGGGCGATGTTTCGAAGAGCGATCATGTTCGACCCATCTTCCCACCTGGACGGGTCCGATGTGGTCAACGTGACGGATGGGGCACTATTGCGTGGTCACCTACAATGGGAGCTCACTGACATGGACCGCGTGACTAAGCGTTACAATACGGTCATGGAGACCAAGCGGTTCATCTACTACGAAGAAGACGGGCTGCTTGTCGGCTGGCTCGAGGAGTACCCGGACTACCGGACCCAGGGCGAGACCATGGATGAGTTGCGGAACAATCTGCTTGACCTCTATAAGGAACTCACTTCCGGCCGGATCCCTTGCGTCCACAAGGTCGGTGAACTGAGCATCGTGTGAAGCGTCCCTGGATCCCGCCCGACTAGCTCGCACCGAACCTCGTTCCCGTCATCCACAGCAATCGTGGCGGGCAGCCCCCGGGTTCCGGCTCCGGCCGCCTGAGTGGCGCCGCCAATACTTCCCGTAAATGCTGCAACTCCATCCGATCGAAGTTGTAAGATGGAACAGGCTCCGAATGGCTCATTTCCCACTGGGGGGGAATCGATGACGTCGGCTGCAGCTCCAGAACCGCGAGTGGGGGTCATCATGGGTTCGCGCCCAAGCGCCCCGCACCGCGCAGACCATGTCCTAGATCCCTGCTGCGGCTGGCACGGCACCGCCGCCGAGTTCCTCGCGCTCGACCAGCCCGCGCTTCTTGAGTCGCTCTCCGCCCGGCACACCCGTGTGATGGGAATGCGCC
>MELN01000062.1:0-9576 GCA_001768675.1 Actinobacteria bacterium RBG_16_64_13
GACCACCACGATCGCAGCCAACACCACGAGCTCCAGCACCACCACGAGCTCCAGCACCACCACGAGCTCCAGCACCACGACCACCGCTCCGCAGACGACCACCACGACCGTCCCGCAGGCCCCGGCGTCGGGTCCGTCGCCTCTGGTCATCATCCTGATCGTGGTCGGAGCAACAGTCGGGGCGGCGGTTGTTGGGGTCGCTGTCTGGCAGTTGGTCGTCAAGCGGGGGCCGGGACCCCTTTTCGCCTTGTTCTGCGCGCTATGCGGCAAGCCGGCACCCGGCGGTGTCTGCTCGGGGTGTGCGCGCCCGACGGCCGAGTGCTCCTGTCCAAGGAGCAAGATCCTGAAGGATGGCGAGAGACTCTGTACCAAGTGCGGCATGTTCAAGATCGCCGGCGCCAACTGCGCGGGTTGTGGCAGAGAGGAGAGCGAGTGTGATTGCCTCGGGCCGCTCGCGAAGCAGGCCAGCCCCGATCCTCTCAAGGGTCTCAACATCAGCAAGGGATGCCGTCCCGACAGGTCCGGAAACTGAACGGGGCTCGGGAGGTCTTCATTGCATCTCTTCCCAGACCGGTGCAGACGGGGAGACAAACGTTCAGAGCTGGGACTCTTAGACCCTGAGCCCCATCCACTTGATTTCATCTGGCTGGAGCTGACGTGCAGATGCAACCTGGAATGCGTTCATTGCTACGCTGATTCGAACAAGTTCGCGGAGGAGCATCTGACGACTGCTGAATGGGCGTCGATCCTCCAGGATGGCTTCCAGGCAGGATGCAAGGGCGTCCAATTCATCGGCGGCGAACCGACGCTCTTTGGAGGTCTGGTCTCGCTGATTGAGAAGAGCCGGGGCTTGGGATACGAATACGTCGAGGTGTACACCAACGCCACCCAGTTGACGGACACCATGCTCGACCACCTGGAAACGCACAGTGTGCAGGTGGCCACGTCGTTCTATTCCCACCAACCCGACACTCACGACGCGATCACGCGGACGGGCGGGAGTTTCGCGAGCACGGTGGACGGCATCAGCAAGATGGTGCGGAGGGGCATCCCGCTGAGGGTCGGCGTCATCCGCCTCCCCGAGAACGCCACCGGATTGGAAGCCACGGCCGACTTTCTCGTTCAACTGGGAGTTGCGCGTGACAAGGTGCAGGTAGACAGGGTGCGCGGCCACGGGCGGGGCGCGATGATCGTGAATGAGCACAACGACTACTCCGGCTTGTGCGGTCACTGCGGTGACGGGCGGCTGGCGGTGGCGAGCGATGGCTCGGTCTACCCTTGCGTGCACGCGCGGGAGTTCAAGCTCGGGAACGCGCTCGAGGATTCGCTGCATGAACTAGCGGGAAGCCCGCAACTCGTAGAATTCAGGCGCGCGATGCTGGCAAACCTCGACGACCAGGTGAAGAAGGCATTGCTTGAGGATCCACATTCGCCCAGAGGGCTGTGACGCAGACCGGGCGCTCGGGCGGGCGAACGCGGCCACCGATGTCGACCTCGCTTCGCTCAACGTCATCTGGATAGAACCGACGGCGAAGTGCAATCTGGAATGCGTGCACTGCTATTCCAGCGCGACCATGCAGGCCGAAGACCATCTGACTGTCGACGACTGGGTGGGCGTTCTGTCTCAGGCTTCCGAGATGGGATGCCGGGTCGTCCAGATCGCCGGGGGCGAACCGACCTTGTTCGACGGCTTGGTGACCACAGTTGAGAAGGCCAGGGAAATCGGCTACCGGTATATCGTGCTGTTCACCAACGCCACGCGTCTGACGGACGGCGACCTGGAGGAGCTCGCGGCCTACAATGTCGAGCTGGTGACATCGTTCTATTCAGCCGAGAAGGATGTTCACGATGCCATCACTCAACAGCGGGGAAGCTTCGAGCGAACGGTGAGTGGCATACGGTCGATCCTCGCCAGAGGCCTCAGCCTGGAGGTGAGTATGGTGCGTATGCCTCAGAATGACGGCCAGATCGAGGGCGCCATCGACTTTCTGTTGGGACTCGGGGTCAGAAGAGAGAGAATCGCGGTGGGGCCGGTTAGGCAAGCGGGCCGCGCAGGCGTCGGCCATCCGGACGGCGACCCGTATGAACCCCCGTGCGGTCACTGCCCCCCAGGGCACCTTGTCGTGTCGAGCGACGGCTCGGTCTACCCCTGCATCCTGGCCAGGTGGCTCCCCGTCGGCAATGTCCTCACCGAGGAGCTTCAGCAGATCATGGCAAACCCTGAGCTGGTCGAGTTTCGACGCAGAGCGTATCGACGGTCGTAGGTAGCACTGCACGGTTCTCCACCTTGCCTCCCTCCGTGGGGTATCCTTGCCCCAACAAGGAGTAACGTGCCACAGATTCATCATGGGCCCCGCTCAGGGGCCTTTGCATATTCTCTCGAGCAGGCGAACCCAGGCCCGTCGCGGGCGGGGCTTGGATCGGCCTCCACACGGCGCTGGCCGCTCTGGTTGGCCCGGTTTGCCACGCTGGGGGCTCTGGTTGCGGCTTGTTGGGGCGCGCAGGAGGCTCTCGGCGATGCAAAGGGCCGGGAGATGCTGTTCATGTCGGTGTTGACCTGCACCGTCCTTTTCGCGCTCTTTCTCCTCTGGGCCTACGAGGCAAGCAACAAGGCCGGCAAGATCCCTCGGTCCCGAGCTGCGAGGGCCGCCATGACTTTCGGGGCTTCGTGTGTGGCGGTGGGAGTCTTTCTAGCGGGGGCGCAAGCCGACGCTGTTCACGCCCTCACCAAGGTCGCGCACCGGCCACGCCCGCTCTTGCCGGTTGCCGACGGTGCGGATCGTCCTGGTATCCACCATGACCAAGTACCTTTGCTCCCGCGGTTTTCGGCGAAGATGAGCGGCGCCACGCAGGCTCCGGTGAGCCTCGTGTTCCTGGGGAGTGGCGCCGATCTGCTCGAGGAATTCGGAAACGCAGGGTGGCATGCTGCCGACCGGGTCACCCCACGCACGGCAGTGCGCGCATGCGCGCGTGGGCTACTCAACCGGCCTTACCCCACCGCGCCCGTGTTCCCCTCCTTTCTCGAGGGCAAGCTGCACGACGTGGCTTTTCAGAGGACCGACGCGGGCGGCTCGTCGCGCCGCCGGCATCACGTGCGCTGGTGGCTCACCGACTTCACCTGCGAAGGCAAGCAGGTGTGGGTAGCTACAGCTTCCTACGATGCCGGGGTGGGGCTGGGACGCATCTTCCCCATGCCTATCCACCACATCGATCCTGATATCGATGCCGAGCGCGACTACATCGTCCGTTCGCTGACGGCCAGTGGCCGCTTGCGGGTGACCCAAGAGGTCCGCATCACCCAGCCCATGACGGGACGGAACGCGGCCGGTGACTCGTTCTACACTCAGGGCACGGCGTTCGTCCTGGCTTAGGCCGATCTTGGTTGTACGATAGGGCATTCAGGAGGAAGGTGGAGACGTCGGCAAACCTCGACTAGACGGAGCCCGCATGGATAGCGACCCGCAGAGTAGCCCGGCCTCGGGGCCGTCCGCGCATGCGGCGTCGGCCCCAGGCGAGCCCTGGCCAGAACTGGCCCACGAGGACTATCCGGTCGAATGGTGGTTCTTCCAGGGCGGGTTCGCTCTCCCCGACGGGGCGCAGTACGAGTTCATGGTCTCGTTCTTCCGGGTGACGGTCTCGCGCCAGCACGAACCCCACAAGAACGGCCACTGCGTCCTCGTCACTCTCCTCGAGGTCGCGACCGGGAAGAACTACGTGCTCAGCCAGGTGGACGATCACGCCGTGAAGGGGATGGTCAGTCGGGTCGAACTCCTGGACGATACCGAGATCGACAGAGAACTGCAGCAGGTGCTGTACAGGGAGATCGAGAAGCACGGTCCTCCCCGGCCGATCAGAGTGGGCGAAGGCGCGGTGGAGATGCTCGAGGACCGGCTGAAGGTCTCGTGGGACGACCTCCGGATCGAACAGGTCGATCAAGCCTTTCTCGTTGATTTCACCGCGCCGGACCTCGGGATGCACGTTTCTCTCCGCCTCGAACCGGAATACCCCAGGACGCTCGTGCAGAGGGAAGATGAGTACTCCTCTCTCAGCGGCGGGATGTGGCTGGTTACCTACCCACGCCTGGCCCTCACGGGCCGCGTGAACGACCAGGCGGTCGCCGGCACGGCGTGGTTTGATCACCAGTGGGGCGAATTCGGCTGGTTCGTGGCCGACTATCCCAGGAAGGAGTACATAGGCTGGGACTGGTTCGGTGTCAACCTGGACGACGGGACCGATCTCATCATCTCCGCGCTTCGACAGATGCGCACGCGCAAGGAGGTCCACTCGCGCGCTTTCGTCCGCGCGCCCGGGGGCCCTCTGCTGGAGCACGAGGAACTCCAGCTCACGCCCCTCAGATACTGGGAAAGCCCCCGCACCCACATCGTGTACCCGATCGAGTGGCGGATCCAGATTCCCGCACTGGCGCTGGATGCAGTATACCGGCCGTTGCTGGACGACCAAGAGATAGCTCTCCTGGGGGTAGCCCGGGCGGTCTGGGAAGGGGCCGGCACGATCACTGGGACTATGGGCAGCCGGGACATCTCCGGCAGAGCGAGGGGCGAGTTCTTCGGGTACGGGTACATCTTCGACTTCCGAGAGCATGTGCAAACGCTGGTCGACAAGGTGGACAAGCACCTCGAGGAGTTCCTGCCGAAGAAGTTCGGCGAGGCGGATGTGGTCAAGTTCGTCGGCGAGCCCTTCTGGCGGCATGAACCGGAGGCCTACACGGAGCTGCTGGCCACTCCCGTCTGGGACCTGATATCCCGCCAGGGGAAAAGATGGAGGCCGGTCTTCGGAATTCTGATGGGGGAGGCCCTCGGGGCGGCCACCGAGCACTACGAAGCCTCGACCTGCCTGGCCGAGTTGGTCCATTCGGGCGCCCTCATCATCGACGACATACAGGATGGTTCTCTCCTGCGCAGAGGGGAGCCGTGCATACACCTGAAGTATGGCGTCGACGTAGCCATAAGCGCCGGGAACACCCTCTACTTCCTTCCCTCCATAGACCTGCTGCGCCACGAGCATCTGGACGATCTCCAGAAGTTGCGCATCCACGAGATCATGATGGACACGTACCTACAGGCGCACTTCGGACAGACTGTAGACATCTACTACTCGAAGTACCTGACCCGGGAGAACCTGGAATCGTGGCTCAAAGGACCTCTTGAAGACAAGATCTTGCAGCTGTACGACTACAAGACCGCCGCGATGCCTCGAGGGCTGGCTCAAACAGCCTCGCTGGTGGCAAAAGTGGACGACAGCGTCGCCCAGGTCTGCGTAGACTTCTCCCGGGCGTTCGCCGTGGCGTTTCAGATCATCGACGACGTCCACAATTTCAGCGACTCACCAAAGTGGAGGAAGGTGTGCGGCGAGGATCTGGCCAGCGGCAAGCTGACCTATGCCATCGTCCGGGCCATCAGAAGGCTCGAAGGGCTCGAGGGGGCCGAACGCGCGAAGCGAGACCGGCTGGTGGAGATCCTTTGCTCGCCTGAGCTACGCGGGAACCCCGACGCGCTTCAGGAGGGCATCGACCTGGTAAGGCAGTCGGGGGCGCTCGAGGAGTGCCGGGAGACGGCGAGGGTAATGAGCCTGGAGGCGAACGAGCGCTTCGGTGAGGTGATCCCCAGCTGCGAGCCCAAGATCATGCTCAGCATGCTCTGCGTGAAGATGCTGGACCTGGCGTACGACACGTGACCGGGTCCGGACTGGTCCGGGTGCCGCGCTGAGCCGCGTGTTCTCCCTACTGCCGCTCTTCTCGAGAGCGGGCTTCTGAGTTCTGGCGGAGCCGCAGGATCTCGGCCCACTCTCGCGCTTCCGCCTCCTTTTCACGGAGGGTCTTGACGACATGAAGAAGCATGCCGCACGCGAAAAAGAGTCCCGGGGCCACTCCGAACACCAACCCCAGCGAGGGATTGAGGTCGCCGCCCCATATGACGTAGCCGTAGGCGACGGGAGCGCCCGCTAGGCATGCGATGGAGAGAAGCTGCATGAAGACCAACAAGGCCCTCAATGACAATCCGTGAGTTGACGCGGCGGCGGTGGGACGCGCGGGGCGTGTACGTGCCGCTGATCGCGCGGAGCGGAGACGAATCACTCGCCCCGCCGGAGCTGTTGGACACGGCGGCGGATTTTCCCGAGACGCAGTTTCTGCTCATCACCGCCGGGTCTCTGGTGGATGAAGCGTTCCTGGACAGACTCGAACGTCTCAGCAACGTCACCCCCGTGCTCAGCCTCGAAGATCTCGGAGGGGAAACCCACGAACAGGCCGTACAGGCCATGGAGCGGATGCAAGAGCGGCGGATGTTCTTCGGGACCTTGTTGACGATCACCTACCGCAACTTCCCCTTGGTCACCAGCAGGATGTTCGTGCGCGACCTGGTCGAGCGCGGGTGCGGTCTGTTCTTCTATACGGACTACGTCGCTATCACCCCGGCGACGGAACACCTGGTCCCGAGCCCGAGCCAGCGGAAGAACGAGGCCCTAAGTATGGCGCTGCTGAGGCGGGAGTTTCACGCCCTGTTCTTGACTTTCTCGACCTTCACGTGCGCCGATCTCCGGGGAGTGCCGCTGAGCGACGCTCTGCGTTCGCACCTTCCGCGGGAGATCGGCGCGCGGGCGGCCTGAGGTCGAGGCTCGTGGTCCGCCGAGCGTCGCCCAAAAAGCTCTTCGCGGAAGCCATCGCCGAGAAACACGCGCAGGGTGAAGATCTCAGCGCAACATCCATCAGCTCCAATCCTGCTGATGGATCTGCTCGCCGTTGAGGACCACCGTGCCTCGCACCGTGACCGGCCTGGTCAGGATGTCCAGCACGGGGCACCTTGATTCAGCAAGCGCGACGAGCTCCTGTATCCGGTCTGCCGACTCTGGACTCGTGATGCTCGTCTCGAATCGCACCTCGGAATAGCCCGGACGGGCGTCCGGGTCCAGACCAAAGAGACCGCGCAGATCGAGGTTTCCTTTGGACGCCACCGAGACTCCATCGAGCCGGATTCCCAGCACTGAGGCATACGCGGCATACACGATCTCCTGGCAGGTGCCGAGAGCGGCCAAGACGAGCTCCACCGGGTTCATTCCGGCGTCTGTCCCGCCGAGCGACGGGGGCTCGTCCACCACCAGCGGCTCGAAGTCCCGCACGTTCGCAGCGCACCGAACCCCGTCCTTCAAGGACGTGTCCGCGCGGAACACCACGTTCGCGGTCTTCGGATCTTTCGTGATGGCGGCGATGGTTTGTGTGAGCGCGGCCTTCAGCGCGGCTTCAGTGCTGCTCACGTCTTTCGTCTGCGTCAATACGGTCATTGCTTGGTGTCCTTCCTTGCTCTCGAGCCTTGCGTCACCCTACCGTGGTCAGTTCGCGGTCGGTAAGCTCAGTTTGTCTATCGGAATAGTAGATTAACTCCTTCTTCCTGGACTTGTCAAGCGGCCGCAAGATGATGGAGCCATGATCGCGATGTCGAGGTGAGCGGTTGAGGTGCGGGAGCGGGTCCTCCGCATGGCGTTCGAGACTCTCCAGCAAACTCGCGTGGGGCATGGGGCGCGCAAGACCCGTCACCGACCCTGTCCAGCCGCCTCCCCAACTGGCCAGGCGCGGTCTCGCCAGTAAGGTAGCCCGCATTCCAGACACTTGCCCGGTGCCTGACCGGCGTCCGGACCGTACTCTGGTATAAGGCGGGTGCCCGGCGACGCGGTCTACGAGGATCGGGCTCCGCCGCAAGAGTGACAGCGACCAGAATGGGGAGTGTGATGAAGAAGTTCGGTCTCGAATCCATCGCCAGGGCCTGCGCCCGCCATCCATGGCGGACATTGACGGCCTGGGTCGTCGTTCTCGCCTGCGCGGGAACGATCACCGTCATGTATCTGGGCGGAGCCCTCAGCAACGAGACGAGCTTCACCAACGACCCGAAATCGTGGCCCCACCACATGTAGCCCCAGAGAAAGACTGCGCCCGTCAGGAACGCGACGCTGAGCAGGGACAGAAAGACCAGCGAAGCCCTCTCGAAGGCCGAGCTGGCAGTTGGCGCGCTCACGCAGTGTTTCCTTGCACCTGTGTACCTCTGCGCTGGAGCCAAGACCGTCTCAGTACATCTTGGAGCCACCGGCTATACTCAAGCCGCCCTCACGATGGGAAAAGGGGTGGGCGGCAACACATGCAACGAATGACCCTAGGCAGGACGGGCCTGGAGACTTACCGCCTCGGCTTCGGAGGCATCCCTATCCAGCGGGTAACCGAGGCAGAAGCGGTGGAGACCGTCCGCTTTGCCCTCGAGCGCGGACTGGACTTCATCGACACCTCCCGGGCCTACTCCACCAGCGAGCGCCGCATCGGACTAGCCCTCAAGGAGGCCGGCATAGGCGCGGACCGCACCGGCCCCGACGGCACTGCAGGCCCCGCCGGCCGTCACGTGGTGCTCGCCTCCAAGTCCCACGCCAAGACGGCTGACAAGATGCGGGCCGACCTGGAGACCAGCCTCAAGGAACTCCAGCGGGACTACATCGACATCTACAAAGCCCACTTCGTGAGCAACCAGGCGGACTACGAGACCGTGATCTCTACCGGAGGGGCGCTGGAGGCCCTGCAGAAGGCCAAGGAGGAGGGCCTGATAGGCCACATCGGCATAACCGGCCACAGTCTGGACGTGCTCTATCGCGCCCTCACCGACGACCTCTTCGACGTGGTCATGGTCTGCTTCAGCTTTCTCGAACCCCAGGCCCGGGCGATGATCATTCCCAAAGCGATCGGGAAGAACGTCGGCGTGATAGCCATGAAGCCCTTCTCCGGCGGTGTGATCGACGATGCCCGGCTGGCCCTGAAGTACGCCCTGGGCGAGCCCGGGGTCCTGGTCATCGCGGGGGTCGAGAGCCCGGCCCTCTTCGATGAGAACTGGCGGGTGTTTGAGGAGGGCGAGCCGCTCACCGACGCGGAACAGCACCAGATTTTGGAAATGCAGCAAAGCTACGACAAGGTCTTCTGCCGCCGCTGCGACTACTGCCAACCCTGCTCGGAAGAGATCCCCATCCAGACGGTGCTGGGCGTCCGCGCGTTGGTGAAACGCATGGGCAAAGAGGTTCTGCAGAAGGGGCCGCTCTGGGCAGGCGTCAACAAAGGTCGCACCTGCGCCGAATGCGGCGAGTGCCTGCCTCGCTGTCCCTACGAACTACCGATACCGGACCTCATTCGGGAGAACCTGCGCTGGCTGGACGAGGAAGCGGGATAGGGGCAAGAAGCACCTCCAAATCCCGGTGCTGCTGAGGCCGGCCGCGAGTAGCCGCGGGGGTGAGCCTTAGCCCGGCGGGCATCGGGCCCGCGCTAGAGCGGCCGGTAGACGTCGGCCCGATGTTCAATACGGACTACCATGACCAGCGGATTCGCCTCGTCGATCGTAAAGACGACGCGATAGGCCCCCCGGCGGGCCGACCAGTAGCCCGTCAGTTGGCGCACGAGCGGTTTCCCGACCCGTCTCGGCTCTTCGAGCAGAGGTCCGGTCAGGAACTCCACCACCGCCGCGGCTACCGGTTCGGGAAGGCGCTCGAGCGCTCGGGCGGCGCTCGGAGCCACTCGAAGTTCGAAACCGGCCACCA
>MELN01000062.1:9591-14792 GCA_001768675.1 Actinobacteria bacterium RBG_16_64_13
CGCTCGCAGGTCGGCTCCTGTCAGGAACGCGCCGGCGTCGAGTTCCTTGCGCGCCTCGCGGATCTCTTCGAGGGCTCCCGGCCGCGAGAGCAGGTCGAGGGTCTCCTCGAGCGCTTCAAGATCGTCTGGGCTGACGATGACCGCGGCGGGCCGGCCGTTCCGCGTGAGTATCACCCGGTCATGGCCGGACTCAACCTGATCGACTATCTCGGACAGGTGGGCCTTCACGTTTGCCAAGGGTAAGGTCTTGTCCATGACCATAATTATAGTCAGACTTCTCACAGATCGCCAGTGTCCAAAAGCAGTGCCGATCCGATCCACCCAGGCGCGACCACCTCGGCCAACCGGCGACCTCTAGTATCGCGACCGGAGGCGCCCTCGTTCATTCGACCTTGGTTGTACGATGGCGATGCCTGGGGTCCATAGAGCGAGTCTGAGCCTGAGTCGGTGGGTTTGCCCGGCGTCCACGCATCGCTGTGCTACCTTGGGAACCGAATGGACGACGCCGCGGCGACACTGCAGAAGTATCTGGGAAGGAAGGGACTCATCCTCTTCCTCGCAGCGCTGACCGCCTTTCCGGCGCTGTCGACCGACCTCTACCTGCCGGCTCTTCCCGGGATGACCGCCTATTTCGGTGTACCGGAGTATCAGACCAACCTGACCCTCATCCTCTTCTTCGTGGTCTACGGCGCTGCCATCCTGGTGTGGGGCCCGCTCAGCGACCGCTACGGGCGCAGGCCGATCCTCCTGGTCGGTCTTGCCTGCTACCTGGTGGCCGGTGTCCTTTGCGCAGTCTCGGCCAACGTATTTCAGTTGATGGCCTTCCGCATACTCCAGGCATTGGGGGCCGCGGCCGCAAGCACCACGGCGACTGCCATCGTCAAAGACGTCTATCACCGCAGGAGGCGCGAGGTCATCCTCGCCATCATCCAGACGATGACCGTCATCTCCCCGGCGGTGGCCCCGATCGTCGGCGCGCTCATACTGAAGTTCACCTCGTGGCGGGGAACTTTCGTGGCTCAGGCGATCCTGGGCCTGGTGATGCTGGCGGGCGCGATCGCGTTTCGGGAGACCGTGGGGGTGAGGTTGACGGGCAACCCGCTGTCCTCACTGAAGCGCCTGGGTGTTGTCCTTCGCAACCGGACCTTCGCCTACCTGATCCTCATCTTCTCGCTGCTCAGTATGGCGGGGATGGCGTTCATCTCCTCCTCTTCCTACATCTACGAGGTGACCTTCGGCGTGACCAGCCAGGTCTACAGCTACTTTTTCGCCCTCTTCGCGGTAGGCATGGCGGTGGGAGCCCAGATCTACGTGTGGCTCTCCCGGCGGTTCGAGCGCACCACCATTCTCACGGGGTGCTTCGTCGCCTGCGCGCTGAGCGGTGTGCTCATCCTCTTCGTCGGGCATCTGGGGCCGTGGCCCTTCATCCTTGCGCTGATGCCGATGCCGGTCGCTTTCAGTTGCATGCGGCCTCCGGCCGTCTACCTGATGCTCGGGCAGCACGAAGGCGACGCGGGATCGGTCTCCGCGCTCATGGGGGCGACACACATGGTCACGGGGAGCATCGGCATCGTCGTCGTCTCGATCGAGCTCTGGGGCCGGGTGGAGCTTATCGGCGCCCTCACCCTCGGTGTCTCTCTGCTGAGCGGAGGTCTTTGGCTGGGCCTGGGGCAGCCACGCGTGCGGGCGGAGGCGGGGACTGCTAAGAGCGGGATCTGAGGGTTGTCCAGTCATTATCCAGACAACGGGGGCGAGAAACGATGAAAACATACAGAGGAAACGCCACCGCGGTGGGAGTTCTGTTCATCGCTTGTACAGTGAGTAGCATTCTTAGCGCCATCCCCCTGGGCTCGACTCTCGATGTGTCGAATCTCAGCAAGCTGTCGGCAAGCGGTAACCGAGTGGTGCTGACGGCGCTCATCGAGCTCGTCTGGGCCGCTACCGCCGCGGGCATAGCCATCGGGCTGTATCCGATCCTCAGGAAGTTCAACCGGGCTCTGGCTCTTGGAGCCGTCGCCGGCAGAGTCGTCGAGGGCACGTTCGTCCTTGTCGGGAGCCTGAGCCTGCTGGTATTGCTGACGGTGAGCCAGGAGTCGATGGCCGCGGGTGTGGCCGCCCCATCCTTGTTCGCGGCCACCGGAGACGCGTGGCTGGCAGCCCGGGAATGGCTGCATGGATTTGTCATCCTGCTCCCGTTTCTCATCGGCGCCCTGATGTACTACTACGTGTTGTACCGGTCGAGACTCGTCCCCCGCTGGCTGTCGGGCTGGGGTCTCGCCGCGGCCGTGTTGAGCTTGGTCGCTACCGTCTACTCCGGCTTCACCCTGGACTTCGGCTTCACGACCGTCAATACCGTGCTGAACGCACCGATAGGCGTTCAGGAGATGGTCTTGGCCGTGTGGCTGATAGTCAAGGGATTCGATCGGTCGGCGCTGGCTTCACTTGCCGGCGGTGCCTGAGATACAAGGCCCGGCGGACGCGCCTTTCATGCTGCACTGACCCGGCACACGGAGGCAACGATCGAAAAGAGATCTTCCGCTCTGGCCATGGGGGCCTTGGTAGTCGCAGGTCTGTTCTATGGCTACAACTGGGTGGTCATGAAGACGGCCCTGCGCTACGCGGACGCCTCCGTGTTCGCGGCCATGCGCGTGTTCTTCGGAGCGGTGTTGCTCTTTCTCCTTCTCGCCGTCCTTCGCCGGTCGCTGCGCCCCAAGAACCTCGTTCTCACCATCGTTGTGGGATTGTTCGGCATGACCGGCTCGATAGGGTTGTCGATCTGGGCCCTCCAGAGCGGAGGCGCGGGCAAGACCTCCGTGCTTGTCTACACCATGCCTATGTGGCTTCTCCTCATGTCCTGGGTGATCCTGGGGGAGCGCGTTCGCGGTCTACAGTGGCTGTCCGTCGCGCTCGCCCTGGCCGGTCTCGTCTTCGTCCTTTCGCCGTGGAGCGCGGGAGGCACTCCTCTCAGCAACATCCTTGGTGTCGCCGCCGGCGTATGCTCGGCCGCCAGTTCGGTGGCTGCAAAGATCCTCTGCCGGGACCGCAAGGTGGATCTCCTCGGCCTGAACGCTTGGCAGATGCTGTGCGGCGCCATCCCGCTGGTGGTTATCGCGCTTCTCACCGCGGAATCCGGTCCGGTATGGACCGGCACCTTCGTGGCCGCGCTTTTGTACAACGTCGTTCTCGTGTGCGGGGCCGCCCTGCTGCTGTGGTTCTACACGCTACGGCATCTTCCCGCGGGAACCGCCGGACTCGGGCGCCTGGTCGCCCCGGTGGTCGGGGTGCTCGCCGCTTGGATCCAACTGGGAGAACGGCCGGACCGCTATGAGCTGGTTGGCATGGTTCTCATCATCATCGGGCTTGCCAGTCTGGCCGTCTGGCAGATGGCGAACGACCGTGGGGCTCCCCGGAGCGAGGGTCCACCCACGATCGCCTTGGCCGAGGAACCGCCGGGCGACTAGCATGACTGGCCTCTCTTACGCTGGCAGTCTGCTTGTTGTAGCATCAGAAGGCGCGTACCTGAGGGCGAGCGCGGCTGTTGGCTGCTTGGGTGCAGGAGGGATCTACCACGGGATTCAGCCGAGGAACGTCAATAGGCGCCAGCCACTTGCGGCCTCCGCGGTGGTTCATCGCCGTGGCGCTTCTGGTGCTATGCGTCCCAGTCCTGTTGTCCGTTGACTCGGCTGTGAGCGCTCCCGGGGGCGCGGAGGCCGACCAGGCCGCGTAGCGCCGTGACCTGAAGAAGGGTGACCTCCTCTTCGAGCACAAAGTCGGGGGCTGGGGTCTTCTTGCGACCACGGGGTATTGGACTCATGTCGGCATCTACGATGGTGAGGGACATGTCATCGAGGCCGTCTCGGGGGTCGGGGTCACAACTTCACCACTAGCCGGCTGGGACTACCCCGGCAAGAGCGATGTCGCCATATATCGGGTGGCCGGAGCAACTCAAGCGCAGATAGATGCGGCAGTCACGTTTGCCCGGAGACGGGCCGACAACCACAGGTCGTACCAAGACTGGTTGTTCTACTGGGATTTCTCAGCCTCGTCGGAGGCGGCCTGGTACTGCAGCGAACTTGCATGGGCGTCATATCTTATGGCGGGCATCGACCTGGTACCGGCTCCGAACGCGCTCGGGATCACTCCCTCGATGGTCGCGAAGAGTCCACTTGGGGGCATCGTGGCGGGCCACGGCGTCATGCCCGACTGACGAAGGAGCGAGCGCCCATGGACCCAAACGCCGTCGCCGCAGCTCTTCGGCGGCGCGTCATCAGAGAGATCGTCGGGTCACTGTCTGCCGGGGACAAGAAGAAGATCACCCGCGCTCTGGCCCTTGCCGAGAGGATCGCACCGGGGGCGCGCAAAGACGCCATCCGATCCGCGCGCCAAAACGTGCACGACGATCACCCGGGTCTCCTCATGATGCGCACGCTCGCAGCTGTACTTCCGTGCCTCAGTCCTCGGTGCCAGGATCGTCTCATCGAATGCGTGATCGTGAACAATCTCCTGCGGGGAGGGGCGACGCGAAGAGATCTGCTCGCGAAGGCGGGAAAGCACGCTGGGGCGGTGATCCTTATCAGTCCCACCATGCGCTGCAACCTCGCCTGCGAGGGCTGCTACGCGGGCGAATACGCATCCGTACAAGATCTTGACCGTGGGCTTCTACAGCGGATCGTGAACGAAAGCAACGATATGGGCGTGTACGCGTTCACCCTGCTCGGGGGCGAGCCGTTCGTCTATGAAGGCCTGCTCGAGTTCGCGGGCGCGAACCCCGACTCGTACTTCCAGGTGTTCAGTAACGGGACGATGCTAACCCGCGCGAAGATCGAGCAGATGGCTGAGTTGGGGAACGTCGCCCCGATGCTCAGTCTCGAAGGCACCCGGGAGATGACCGACGCCCGGCGAGGCGCGGGCGTCCACGATGCCGTCATGGAGACCATGGACCACCTCGCGGAGTGCGGGGTGCCCTTCGGGTATTCCGCGACCGTCACCCACAAGAACTGGCGCACGCTCATAAGTCCCGAGTTCGTGGATCCGTTGATCGGCAAGGGAGCGCGGCTCGCCTGGCACTTTCTCTACATGCCCATAGGTCGCGACCCCGACATCGACCTGATGCCGACGCCCCAGGAGCGCGAGGATTTCCGTCTCGGCATCCTCGATCTGCGCGCCTCGAGGCCGTTCTTCCCGGTGGATTTCTGGGGTGA
>MELN01000062.1:14922-24411 GCA_001768675.1 Actinobacteria bacterium RBG_16_64_13
AACTCCCCATTCTTCGACGAGATACGCCGCCGCCAGCCCTTCAACCACAACCTCTTCAGGCCGTGCATGTGGCTGGACAGCCCGGAATGCTCCCAGGCCATCATGGCCGCTTCCGGAGCTCATCCCACCCATGAGGGCGCCGACATAATGCTGACCGATCTGCGCGACGAGCTGGAGTCCTACTCCGCCGAATCCGGCCGGATACTTGACCCGGCCTGGGAAGAGGCCGTGCGCCACGGCCGCATAAGACAGGTGTAGCCGACTAGTCCCAGCCGAGCTTGGCGTCGAGAACAACCGGCCTGGGTTCCTGTACCGTTGAGCGCCAGAGCTGGTCGACGTCGGGTGGCTTGCTGGGGCCGTCGTCCTCCAAGGCGCTCATCTTGCGCCAGAGGCAGACGTCCTGCTTGAGGTACTTCGCCTTGATGGCGGCAGAGCAGTCACTTTCGAGTGGGCACGCGTAGCAGACTTCGCTCCCCGCGCCACCCCCGGTCTTGCTCGCGCGCTCTCCCTGCTCGATCCGGCGCTGGGCGTTGATGAGCAGCGAGTGCACGTTACTCCGGATCGCGAGTTGGAAGACCGGCATCTCTTCGGGCTCGTCGTACCTGAAGACGCCATTCCGCCAATGGGCAAGCTCGAACACCTCATCGAGGATCTGCCGGCGCATGACCTCGCGGACACTGGCCGCACTCGTGAAGCCCTTCTCGACGAGGCGCTGCCCCAGCGGCTTCAGCCTTTTCTGCCCGGCCGTGAGCGCCGCATCCTCCGCCAAGACTTGGGCCAGTTGCTGCTCGCTGAGGCAGCCGGCCTTGAGAAGGCGCGTCCCCAGCAACTCGTCGGTGATCGGCAGAGAGATCCCTTCTACCTGGCCGTCGACGAGATAGATGAACCCGTATTCCTGGGAATCGCGCACCTCGAGCACGCCAGTGGCCGCGTTCTGCGCAAGGAACTGAAGAACGCTCGCCAGGCTGAACCTATGGATCGATCCCTGGAGTTTCATCGCCACCCTTGGCCGGGTTCCATCGTCCTGTCGGTGTATCGGCAGTATGCAGGGAATAACTTAGGCCGTGGCGTTGTTCCTCAGGCGGGGACCACCAGATTCCTGGGCCGTGCCCTACTTCCTCACCGGGGTGGTGTTCACGACGGGCGTGGGCGCCACAGGCGCGACGCCCGCCATCTCCCCGATGACGTTGATCAGCTGGGCGTTGCCGGGGACGATGACCTTGGCGTTCTGGGAGAGGGCTCTTTCCACCGCCTCCAGCTTCCGTAGCACCTGGGCGTTGCCGACGAAGTACTTCTCGGCTGCTTCGTTCACCAGCTGGATCGCTTGGGCCCGCCCCTCGGCCTCCAGGATCCGGGCCTGCTTGGTGCCCTCGGCCTTCTTGATCTCGGCGCGGCGCTGACCATCGGCCTGGGTCTCGGTCGCCGTTGCGAAGTCGACAGCGGCCACCTTCTCGTTCTCCGCCTTGACGACTTTGTTCATCGTCTCCTGCACGTCTTCGGGCGGGTCGATCTCCTTGAGCTCCGTGCGCAGGATCTCGATGCCCCAACTCGCCGTCTCCGTGAGAAGGGTGCTGCGCAATTCGGAGTTGATCTTGCCGCGCTCGCTGTTGGCCGATTTCAGCGTGAGCGTGCCGATGATGTTGCGGAGCGTGGTGCGGGCCAGGTTGACTATCTGATTCTCGTAGTTGGTGACGTTGTACTGGGAAGCCTTGACGCTGTCTTCATCGGCTTTCACCTTGAGATACACCTGGGCGTCCACCTGGGCGTTGAGGTTGTCGTTGGTGATGATCAACTGGGGCTGGGCTTCGACCAGCATCTCGCGGATATCCACTCGGAACATGCGTTCTACGAGCGGGATGACCAGGTGAAAGCCCGGACCAGCATAGCGGTTGTACTTGCCGAATCGCTCAACCAAGCCCCGGTGGGTCGGCCTGACGATCCGGATGGCCGCTGCCAGGAGCAGCAAGATCACTACGACGGCCACTACGATCCCGGCAATAGCTCCATTGGACATGAGGCCACCCTGCCTTTCGGGGAATCTGTTCAGTCGGGCGTTCTTTCTCTCCCAGCCTACACCGAGACGGTGCTCTGCGTCATAAACACAGCCGTGTGCCGCGCGGCTACGGCCTTGGCTCTTGCGGCTTGCAGGGAGCTAGTTCCCGGTCGATAATCCCAGTATGACCGTCACTTTGCAAACGCAAGCATAGACGATGAGCCTCGATCAGCTTTTCGACGGCTGGTCTGCCGCTGTGGCGCCGTACGCGCTGGGGCTGGTGGCGGCCGCACTGCTCTGTGCGTCCCTGGCCGCCATGGGTTGGCGGCGGCGCACGAAGCCGGGCGGACTTCAGTTTGGTGCGATGATGACCGCGGCTACGATTTGGGCGTTCCTTTATGCTCTTGAGTTGACCGCGCCCAGCCTGGCTGGGAAGGTCGTGTGGGCAAAGGGCGAGTATCTCGGTATCGTGGCGCTACCTCTCACGTGGTTCCTATTCGCGCGCAGTCACACTGGAGGCCCAAGAAGGTGGGGCCGCTGGCCTATGGTCTTGGTCGGTCTCATTCCAGCCGTCACGGTCGTGCTTGCTGCCACCAACGAGTTCCATGGCTTGTTATGGAGCGAGGGCTCGCTCAGCTCCTCAGGATCATTCCCCGCTCTGGCCTTGGAGTACGGGCCCTGGTTCTGGGTTCACATGGTCTACTCCTACGCACTGCTCGCTCTGGGTAGTTTCCTACTACTTCGAGCGGTATATCGTTATCCCCAGATCTATCGCCAGCAGGCGGTGATGTTGATGATCGCAACGCTTGCACCGTGGGTGGGGAACATACTATTCCTCTCTGGCGTGGTGCCTGCGGGGAACATCGACCTCACTCCCTTCGCCTTCACCATCACGGGAGTCGCCCTCGCCCTGAGCATGTCGCGGTTTCGCCTGTTCAGCCTGCTGCCGGCTCTGCTTCCGACGGCCCGGAATCGGGTTCTGCAGACGATGAGAGACGGCGTTCTGGTACTGGATGTCGACGGGCGAGTTGCGAGCGTCAACCCCGCCGCCAGCAGCATCCTCTGCGAGCAAGCCGCAGATCTCATCGGCAAGGAAGTGTCCGAGATCCTGGGCGAGTCTGTGGCCGAGCGGCTCGTGCGCGACCAGGGCTTCGATTCTCAGTTTGAGATTCGTCTTGGGGAGGCTCCATCCGAGAGCAGCTACGACGTGGTCTCCTCGCCCCTAGGGCTGGGCGGTGGTATCGGCGTTGGTCGGCTGCTGGTTCTTCGGGATATCACTGCTCGCGCACAGGCCGACGAAGCGTTGCGGGAGAGCGAAGAGCGCTACAGAGCGTTATTCGAACTTGAATCGGATGCGATCGTGCTCGTGGACAACGAGTCTGGCCAGATTCTGGAGGTCAACGCCGCGGCGATGGTGCTCTACGGCTACAGCCGGGAGGAATGGCTTTCCATGAATCACACCGATGTGTCCGTAGAACCCGACAAGACACGCCAAGCCGCGGGGGACCGTCTGACGCAGATACCTATCAGGCGGCACAAGAAGAAGGATGGCACGGTCTTCCCGGTAGAGATCACGGGCCGGCACTTCGACTGGAAGGGACGTTCGGTCCGCATCGCGGCCATTCGCGACATCACCGACCGCGTCGAAGCGGAGCAGGCTCTCCGGGAGCGCGACGACAAGCTTCGACAAGCCCAGAAGATGGAAGCCGTCGGCCAGCTCGCCGGCGGCATCGCTCACGACTTCAACAATCTGCTGACGGCCATCATCGGTTACAGCGACCTGATCCTCGCTTCAAGCGAGCGCGTGGGTGACTCACTGCGCGCCGACGTGGAAGAGATCAAAGCAGCCGCCGATCGGGCCAGGGCCTTGACCCGCCAGATTCTAGCCTTCTCTCGTCATCAAGCCCTGCAGCCCGAGGTGGTATCTCTGAACGACCTTGTAACCAGCACCGACCGGTTGCTGTGCCGCACTCTCGGGGAAGACATCGAGTTGGTCACGCTGCTTTGCCCTGAGTTGGAACTGGTGGAAGTGGACGCGTCTCAATTTGAGCAGGTGCTCATGAATCTGGCCCTCAACTCTCGAGACGCCATGCCTCACGGGGGGAAGCTAACCATCGAAACGGCCAATGTCGAATTGAGCGACGAGTACTGTGACTCGCACCTGGGGATTACACCAGGCCACTACGTCATGCTGGCGGTCTCCGACACCGGAGCGGGCATGGATGAGAAGACAAGGTCGCGCGTCTTTGAGCCGTTCTTCACCACCAAGGAACCGGGAAGGGGGACCGGACTTGGGCTGTCCACTGTCTACGGCACCGTCAAGCAAAGCGGCGGCAGCGTCTTCGTCTACAGCGAGCCTGGGAAGGGCACGACCTTCAAGATCTACCTACGCCGGGTCGATGGGCCGATCAAGAGCCGGCCCACCACGGCGGCCGGGTCGGGACTGACGGGTGGCCAGGAGACGATCCTCGTGGTTGAAGATGAACGCGGGGTCCGACAGCTTGTCGTGCGGATTCTCAAAGGTCTTGGCTACGACGTGATCGACACCGCGAATGGTGACGATGCTCTGGGAGTCCTGAAAGACCGCAAGTGTTTGGTCGATATGTTGCTGACCGACGTGGTCTTGCCAGGGACCATGCAGGGTAACGAGCTCGCACAGGCAGTCGGCCTACTGTACCCGCGCTTGCCGGTGCTCTATATGTCGGGGTACACGCGCGACGCCATCGTCCACGCCGGCCGGCTGGACCAAGGGGTCAACTACCTCGAGAAGCCCTTTACTCCCGATGGCCTAGCCAAGCGAGTGCGCGAAGTCCTGGACTGCCAAGCCGCTGCCCAGTGATCGCTCCGCCGAGCAAGATGCCGGCCCCTTAGGCCGACTCCCTCATGGCCTGGATCTCGAGCGCCCCCTTGATCTTCTCGAGGGCCATGGCTTCGATCTGACGAATGCGCTCGCGGCTGACGTTGAAGCGCGAGCTGACCTCGGCCAGGGTGCGTGGATGCTCGCCCTTGAAGCCAAAACGGAGCTCTACCACTTTGCGTTCCCGTTCGTCCATGCCCTGGAGGACTTTGGCCAGGTTCTCCTTGACGATGATGGCGGAGACCGCGTCGGCCGGATCGGGAGTGCTCTGATTCTGGATGAAGTCGCCCAATTCGGCGTCCCCCTCATCGCCGACGGGAGTCTCGAGCGAGGTGGTGCGCTGGGCGATTCCGCGTATCTGCTGCACTTCATGAGGCTCGATGCCCAATTCCATGGCCAGATCCTCGTCATTGGGCTCCTTGCCGGTCTCCTGGAGCAGCTTCCGCTCGATGCGGACCATCTTGTTGATCTTCTCGACCATGTGCACCGGGATGCGGATATTACGGTCCTGGTTGGCGATGGCACGCGTGATCGCCTGCCGTATCCACCAGGTGGCGTACGTGGAGAACTTGAAGCCCTTGCGGTAGTCGAATTTCTCCGTCGCGCGGATGAGACCGGTGTTGCCCTCCTGGATGAGGTCGAGGAAATCCATGTCCTGCGTGTAGTAGTTCTTGGCGATAGAGATGACCAGGCGCAGGTTGGACCGGATCAAGCGATCCTTGGCCCGCTTGTCGCCCATCTCGACGCGCTTGGCGAGCTGGATCTCTTCGTCCTTGGTAAGGAGAGGGGTCATCCCGGCTTCTTTCAAGTACAGTCGAAGAGGGTCCTGAGTCACCGTCTGTATCGACAGGTCGAGAGTGGGCTCGATGGTATCGAAAACACCTTGCGTGACCGGGCTTTGCTCGTAGATCTCGATGGACTGATCGAAGAGTTGTGAGTACAGGTCTTCGATCTCTTCCACAGTCATGTCGTACTCTTCCACCAGTGCCATGATCTCTTCGCTGGTGACGTAGCTCCGCTCCTGACCGAGTTGCAGGAGATCATGGACGTCCTCGATGGGGCGAACGTCCTGTTGGAGGTCGACTATGGTCATTTCACCTTCCTTGGGCGGGTCCAGGCACACAGAAACGCCGGCCCGAAGGCCGGCGTTTCGTAAGTGCGCTTGCGACGCGACTCTTACCAGCGGTTTCCACCGCTGTAGTTGTCGCCGCCACCGCCGAAGCCGCCGCCGTAGCCGCCGCCCGAACGAGGCGCCCGGGGCACCAGTTCCTTGGCCACGTCCACCTTGAGGGCACGGCCGTCCATCTGCGTCCCGTCGAGGGCGCCTTTGGCCTTCTGAGCTTCGTCGGCCGATCCCATCTCCACGAAACCGAAGCCTTTGGGGCGCCCGGAATCGCGGTCGGTGATGAGGTTGACCGAGGCTACTTCGCCGTGAGCTTCGAAAGCAGTTCTAATGCTCGCCTCGGAAGTGTCATAGCTCAGGTTGCCCACGTACAGTTTTGCTGAATTCACTAGATCCTCCATGAACGGAGTTATATTGCGACACGCGCAAGGGAAAGACTGGAGACAGGGCGGGGAGGTTGAGAGGCTCGGCGCAACGCCTAAAGAAGATTCCTAACGAATGCTTGAAAGTAGTATAGCACAGCGGGAACCAGCGAATGGTATCGCACCTGAAAGCGTCCAGACCTTGCCCCAGGGCCGATTTCGATATGATGGAGAGGCACCTGATGTATGTGTCCTCTTCCTTAGTCAGCGGGGGGTCTGATGAGCACGGCAAGATTGTATGTGGGAAACCTGGCCTACAGCACCACCAAAGAGGCACTTGAGAAGGCGTTCTCCGCACACGGCCAAGTGGTGTCGGTCAACCTCATCACCGAGCGTGACACCGGCCGGCCCAAGGGTTTTGCCTTTGTCGAGATGTCCACTCCCGAAGAGGGCGACGCGGCCAAGACGGCGCTGAACGGTACGGAGGTCGACGGGCGCGCCATCAATGTCGATAGCGCCCGGGAGCAGGAGCAGCGCAGGCCGGGTGGGTTCGGCGGTAGCCGTGGCGGCTATGGTGGCGGCAGTAGCGGCGGCTACGGTGGTGGCGGCGGCTACGGCGGACCTGGCGGTGGCGGCGGCTTCGGCGGGCGTGGCGGCAGTAGAGGCGGTGGCCCTCGCCGGTAGCACCGGCGCCGGACGGAGCTTTTCAGGTGCCGAGCTCTCCCAGTTCTTCCCACCGGGAATACGCCTCAGCGAGTTCCAACTCCAGCGCCTCCAGTCGCGCATTGGTCGAGGTCACCCGGGCGGGATCACTCCCGGCATAGAATTCCGACGAACTCAGGGCGGCGATGATCCTGGTCCTCTCCTCTTCCAGGGCCTCGATCCTCTGAGGCAGCGCTTCCAGTTCCCTGGCTTCTTTGAAGGAGAGCTTGCGCTTCGTCTGCGGGCGCCGCTCCAGCTGAGGTCGTGCTCCCGGAGGCTGGTCCCCCGCAGCCTGCTCCCGCGCAGGCTGCTCCGCCTTCTTGGCGACCCTCGGTCCGGCCTGCGCCATCCGCTCTGGCCGCTGACGCAGCCAGTCGTCGTATCCGCCCACATACTCTCTCAGCCGTCCATCGTCCTCGAAGACGAGAGTGGAGGTGACGACGTTGTTCAGAAAGGCCCGGTCGTGGCTGACCAGCAAGATCGTGCCGCCGTAGGTCAGAAGCCGTTCTTCAAGGAGTGAGAGGGTCTCGGTATCGAGGTCGTTGGTCGGTTCGTCGAGAACCAGGACGTTCGAGGGGACGCTGAAGAGCTTGGCCAGGAGCAGGCGATTGCGCTCGCCGCCGGAGAGCAACCGCACGGGCGCTTGGATCTGGTCCGGGGAAAAGAGAAAGTCCTGGAGATACCCGACGACATGCCGTGACGCTTCCCCCACAGAGACCGCGTCGCCACCGTCGGCGATGCTTTCCCTGAGTGTCCGCTCGTCGTCGAGTTGCGCCCGGAGCTGGTCGAAGTAGGCGATCTTCAGCCCGGCCCCCAGGCGGACCCGGCCTTTCTGGGGTTTCAGTTCTCCCAGGAGAAGCTTGAGTAGAGTCGTTTTGCCCGATCCGTTGGGGCCGAGAATGCCCACCTTGTCCCCACGGATGATCGCGGTGGAGAAGTCTTCGAGGATTCTCTTCCCGTCGAAGGCAAACGAGATCTTCTCGGCATCGGCCACGAGCCGCCCGCTACGCCGCGCTTCCACGATCGCGATCTGGGCGTTGCCCGTCCGTTCCCGCCGTCGGTCGCGTTCGGTCCGAAGCTGCTGCAGGGCTCGCACCCTGCCTTCGTTGCGCGTGCGGCGGGCCTTGACGCCCTGCCTGATCCAGACCTCCTCCTTAGCCAGCTTCTTGTCAAAATCTTGCCAAGCTTTTTCCTCTACATCCAGCATGGCCTGCCGGCGCTCGAGGTAGGTGGCGTAATCGCAGTCGAAGGACAGGAGGCGGCCCCGGTCGATCTCGACGATCCGGGTCGCGATCCGCTGCAGAAAGGCGCGGTCATGGGTAACGAAGACGAGCGTCTTGTTGAATCTGAGAAGAAAGTCCTCCAGCCAGAGGATGGCATCGATGTCCAGGTGGTTGGTGGGCTCGTCCAGCAGCAGAACGTCGGGGTCGTGGGCGAGGGCCCTGGCCAGCAAGGCCCGGCGTTTCAGGCCCGCGGAGAGCGTTCGGAACTCCGCGTTCTCGTCCAGACCGGCCCAGGAGATCACTTGTTCGACCCGTTGGCGAAAATGCCAGGCGCCGGACGTCTCCAGCCGGTGCTGGACCTGCTCGAGTTTCTTGAGGAGATCCGGATCGCTCCCCTGGGCCACCCGTAGCGTCAGATGATGGTATCGCTGCAGCAGATCGAGGTGTCCCTGCCCGCCCGAGGCGACGATGTCATACACCGTCCCGGGCAGGGTGTCGGGGACGTCCTGGGGGAGGAGGGAGACGCGCGTCTCGGCGCCCTTGACGATCTCGCCCGAATCCGGGGGGATGTCGCCATGGACCATCTTCAGAAGGGTGGACTTGCCGGCCCCGTTCCGGCCCAGAAGACCGATGCGTTGGCCCGCCTCGATCGGGAGCGTCGCCCCATCCAGCAGAAGCGGTCCGCCGAGACTCACGGAGACGTTGTTGATCCATATCTGCGCCATCAGGATAGGGAGTATAGGGCCAAAGGGGCCGTAGGCGGCCACAGGGCGTTTTCGGACCCTCCAGGTCTCATGTGTCGAGAGCTCCGCGCCGATGTTAATAGGTAAAGCGGCCAACAGGGCGGAGTGGTACATGCCGGGAGCGAGCGGTCTGTCAAAGCGGGAAGAACTGGATCGGCTCATGGCGGAGCTCCGGAGCCTCAGCTCGGACGCGCGCAAGCGGGAGTTCAAAAAGTGGCGAGCGCACGCGGATGCCACCATCTCCGACCTCTTTGGGCCGCGGCATCGGCTGACCCTCGCTTTCCGCGACGTAACCTTCGCTCCTGATTTCGGACAGGGTCGTGCGCGGGCCCTCGCCCTACTGAAGTCCGCCAGCAGCGTCCCGGCTACCCCGTCCGGGTCCAAGGCCGCGCCTGCCCGAGTTGCTGCGACTGCCGCGCCTGCCCGACCTGCTACCACCGCCGCGCCAGCCCGACCTGCTACCGCCGCCGAGCCCGACCGGCTCGA
>MELN01000062.1:24486-24718 GCA_001768675.1 Actinobacteria bacterium RBG_16_64_13
ACGCGACCGCCGAGCTGCCGGGGACCGATGCTACCGCCGCGGTGGCAGAGAGCGAAGCGGATGCGGTGCTGCCGGAAACGGACGCAACTGCCGGGATGACCGGCGTGATGAGCGAAGACGTCTCGCCCCAGCCATCCGACACGATGGACCACGACCCAGTTGCCCTGCCGATGCCGGACGCGACAACCGGGCCGGCGTCCGATGTCATCGAGCAGAAGCAGGAAACCATCTT
>MELN01000062.1:24838-25230 GCA_001768675.1 Actinobacteria bacterium RBG_16_64_13
TCAGCCAAGCCACCACTGCCGAACCCCCGCCAGCATCCGCCGCCGAACTGCCCGAGAGTCCCGAGCCGGCCACGATTGCTGAGTTTGCCGTGCCCGACCGGCGCGACGCGACTGCCGGGACGGAGTGGCTTGGCACGAGTGCCGAGCTGCCAGAGACCGGGGCGACTGCCGTGCCGCCGGAGATCGATCTGACTGCCGGGACGGGCGGGATGGCGAATGACGACGCCTTCGCTCAGCCGATGCCGGATGCGGCCGCCGGGCCAGCGCCCGATGCCATCGACCAGAAGCATGAGACGATCTTCCGGAGGATCGCGCGAAAGCGTGACTCCTTTGGCACGCATCCGGCCACCTCCGACGAATCGACCGACGTGGTGGGTGCGGACGTGCTCGTG
>MELN01000062.1:25246-27923 GCA_001768675.1 Actinobacteria bacterium RBG_16_64_13
CGCCCGACACAGTTCTCGGCGAACCCGCCACCGCCCAACCTGGGCCAGTCTTCTCCACCGAACCTGCCCAGCCGGAGCCGGCCTGCGCCGTGCCGACGGAAGCCACTGCCCAGCCGATTCCTGACACGGCCGCCGGGCCGAAGCCTCGTGCGGCCGCCTCGGCGCACCGGCCCGCGGTGCCTCCGACGATTGCTGAGCCTCCTCGGCCGAAGCGGGAGACTGTAGTCCCGGAGTCCGACACGTCTTGGACGCCTCGAACGACGCTCCCGAAGTTCGATACATCCGGGACGTCTCAAACGACAGCCGGGGAGTCCGACACGGGCTGGACGGCTCGAACGACAGCCAGCGAGTTCCAGACGCCCTGGACGGCTCCGGTCATCCCCCACGAACCGGAGTGGATCCGGAAAAGCGCTTCGCGACGGCCAAAACGCCGACGTAAGCACCCGGTCATGGCCCCCGTCGTGATCGTCCTGGGACTCGCGGTCGGAGTCACGGTGTGGCTATGGTTGTTCGGAGGGTGGTCGACGATGCATGGGCTGGGGGCAAGCACCGTCACCGGCACAGTCATGTCGCTCTCGACCCCGACCACGGTCAGCCCAAGCGCCAATGCCCGAATCGTCGACGCGGCCGGTGATCCTCGCAGCAACTACATCGGCCAAGTAGTCCGGGCCGATATCGTCCAGCTAGTCCCCAACGAGAAGGGCGAGGTCTTCTTCCTTCCGGCGAAGCTCGTCGGGCGGGGAGAATTTCTCGTGTGGCTGGATCGGGTGCGGCGGATCCCGGCCGGGAGCAGAGAGGTGCCCGACACGTTCTACTACGATATTGATCCTCCGCTCCGCTACATTGCCATCGATGCTTACCAGCAACGGATCGTCGTCGAATGGCCGAGCGAAGATACGGAGATCCCTTTCAACGCGGCCTCTCCAATCCTCCCGCGCGACGCGGAAGCTTGGGCGGCCCGGATGATCATCGGGCTACTTCCGGGCACTGCGCTCCAGAGCGCGCTGGGGATGACCGAGGCGGACGCCCTCGATCTCCGGGCGCGCATATCTTCCCTCAACTCCCAAGAGCTAACGACGATCGTACAGGGATTCAAGCTTCGGCCTGAGGCTGGATGGGTGAAGGCGGAGTCGATTACGCGAAGCGAGGCGGCCGTGTTTCTGGTGAGGCTGAAGGCGGTGTTCGACAAGTACGTGGCGCTGTAGCGACCAGAAGGCGTGAAGGGAGTCGGGGGCGCTTCGCGCGCGGGGGCGAAGGAGCCGCGGGGACCGGCTCGCTGGGGCGCTCTCACTCTGCAGGAGCCGGTCCGCCATTGTTCCGAACGAGACTGCGAATCCCCCGGCTCACTGCCGCCAGCGACCTGCGCAGCTCAGCTCGTTCCTCCTCGGTCAAGCTTCCAAACACTAAGTTGATGTGCTCCCCCCGCAAAGCCTCTTTTGTCTCGTCGATCGTCTGTCCGACTTCGGTGAGGTATACGCGAGTGAGTCGCTGATCGTCGTCGTCGCGGACGCGCCTGATCGCTCCGATGTCTTCGAGGCCTTGAAGGACCGTCGTCACCCGGGCCCGCGACAGTCCGAGCATGTCGGCGATCTCTCGTTGACAGAGCCCGGGGTAGGTCGCGACCACCCGCAGCAGCGTGACTTGGGCGGGCTGCGTGCCACCGTCGGACAGGTTCTGCAGGACCAGCCGCTGGTGCAGGTCCATGGCCCGTTGGAACGACAGGAAGGCCTGCATGGTCGAGTCGTCGACCCCCAGCGTCCCATCGGGAAGGGGAATAGGGTGCCAGCCCTCCGCGCTTTCGGGGGGAACGGGTATCACGCGCTCTCCATAAGTCTCAGCATATTCTCGAATGATAACTCAGAGCCGAAGCAGGCCACTACGTGGTTGTTGCTCACCCGGCGGAGAGGCGGCACCTTGTCCGCGCATGAATCCGCCCGCGTCGAACAGCGGGGGAAGAAGCGGCATCCCGGCGGCGGGTTCAGGGGATCGCTGATCTCGCCCAACAGCGCGGGGGCCTCTTTGACGCGACCGGGCACCGGCTGGGGGATGGCCGCGAAGAGCGCCTTCGTATAGGGGTGGAGCGGTTCACGGAAGACCTCTTCCGTGTCGCCCATCTCCACGATCTTGCCCATGTACATCACCGCGATCTGCGTCGTCAAGTGGTAGAGCATGGCGAGATCATGCGAGATGATGAGGTAGGTCAGCCCGTGCACCTCGCGGATGTCGGCCAGCAGGTTGAGGATCTGCGCCTGGATGGAAACGTCGAGGGCCGAGACCGGCTCGTCGAGGATGACGAGCGACGGTTCCAGGATGAGCGCGCGGGCGATGGCGACTCTCTGCTTCTGCCCGCCGCTCAGCTCGTGCGCGTACCGGCCCAGGATCTCCGCGCCGAGGCCGACCTTCTGGAGAGCCTCCTCGGCCTTCAGCTTGGTGTCGCGGCGGGACAGACCACGAGGGTGCGCCTTGAGCGGTTCGCTCACGATGTCCCTCACCCTCATGCGCGGGTCGAGCGAGCTGCCGGCGTCCTGGAAGACGGCGCCCACCCGCGTGCGATACCACATGGTCTTCTGCCGGCTGAACTCCTTCAGTTTGTGGCCTTCGAAAGAGATGCAGCCACTGGTCGGCTCCTCGAGAAGAAAGATCAGCTTCGCGAGCGTCGTCTTACCGCTGCCGGTCT
>MELN01000063.1:0-2000 GCA_001768675.1 Actinobacteria bacterium RBG_16_64_13
GGGTGATTCCGAGGGACTCCAGGAACATCGAATCAAGCGTCACACCCGAAGGGCCGTTCAGCGTCTTGTTCGCCGGGACCAAGCGGCCCGCGCCGTGCGGGGCAGGTATTTGCTCAATCAGCTTGTCGGCATCCTCGCCACGCCAGAAGATCTCCGGCTCAGAGGCGACAGCAAGCGCGTTGATGATCGTCTTGCCGTTGTCCGCAACCCAGCGGGCGTGAACTGCACTTGCATAGACGCCCAGAACAAAGACGCGTTTGGGGGTCGCGTCCATTTGCCGGACTGGTGTGATCGGCATGCCGAAAGGGAAACTGAGCACAGGAGTCCTATCCCCCCCAACAACTAGCTAGGCGTTTCTCGCGAACCACGCTTGAACATCCTCTGACTCAGACACACTAGCGCCGAAGTGCTCGCGAAGCCATGCAATGGTGATGAAGTAGATGAGCATCAGTCGCGTCGGGCTGTGTTCGCGCGAGCGAGCCAAGATGAATGTCGCGCTTCGCTCGATGGTCTCGAGTTCATACACCTTGTCCCGAGCGCCCTCAGGGTAGTTGGCATGGTAGAAGGCTAATGAGAACCTCCGGCCACCTTTCGGCCTGATCTCATCGACTCTTATAGGCGAATACGACCGAATCTCGCTTCCGAATTCCTCGCCAATAAGCTCGGCCGCGTACCATCGCCTTGGCTCCAGATGAAATCTGTTCATGGTTCCGCCTAACGTCTTGGCGCGTCAGCCGCGCCCGTTGTCCATGGTATATGACAACGCAGGAAGTCGGCTGCACGCGCGTGTTAGGCTGCATCGCGTCGGTGAGTACGGCCGACGCATGCCAGGCAACATGCCCGCGTTCCAGACTGCCGCTGATAGTTCCGGCTCATTCCAACGTCGCACGGTAGTCCACTGCGCCCAGCAAGTGGAGGAACTCGACGGCGGGTCGTCCCGCCGGTGCCGACATGGCAGAGACTTCAAGAGCATGGCTCTCACCCGAGCGTGTCCGTATGACGAAGTAGACCATGGTCGAGGTGTACTCAGCCAAGACACTGACCTCGTCTTTGGGCCAGCACGCGACCCGCTCTTTGATCTCAAAACCGACCAACTTCGGAGTGTAATCGAAGGCGTAGATCCATCGGGAACCCAGGGCGAGAAAGACATCCTCGGGAAGTGCGCCAAGGCCGCCCCCCGACCTCAAGCCGCTTGCTTGCTCCTTCTTACGAGCGGCGAAGAGACTGGAGCCTGTAGAATCGGCGTGGCCACGACTGCACGGCATCGCTGCGACTATGTTCTCGGCGCAGTAGGGTTGCACGGTTCGGACCAGTCTCGCCATTCTCCTCGCGGTCCCTCTATCCATCCATGCGCCCCCGCCCCCGTGGTGTGCTTTTGACGCCATCGCCCCCCACTCACCGTGAACGTTGCTTGAACGGCGCGCAGAAGGAGAACGTATTCCTCGGACATGCGGCCAACTTGCCTGGCCCTGTGGTCAGCCTAACAAGCATAATCCAGTCTGCAGAACTCCACCGACGCGGCCCCTGGGTGTCTGTATAGCACCGGCAGCGCCGTCCGCCGCGACCGACCAACGAGCGCTCCCGCAACGGAGTACGGTGTTCCGTTCCGCTCATTGTATCGGGATTGGCCAGACTGTCTATGTCGCCTTACGACCCATCAAGCGGGCTGCGGACACCATGTCCGCCTCGGTTGAGGGTATGGGTGTAGATCATGGTGGTACGCACGTCCTTGTGGCCGAGCAGTTCCTGGATGGTGCGTATGTCATACCCCGCCTCCAGCAGGTGAGTGGCGAAGGAGTGCCGGAAGGTGTGGCAACCGACGTGCTTGACGATGCCGGCTCGGCCGACGGCCTCTTTCACCGCCCGCTGGACAAGAGTCTCGTGGACATGATGCCGCCCCTCTTCTCCCGTCCTCCTGTTCTTCCAGCGATTGGCCTGGGGAAAGACCCACTGCCAGCGCCAGTCGGTCGGCGCGTGTGGGTACTTGCAGTCGAGGGCGT
>MELN01000063.1:2013-2227 GCA_001768675.1 Actinobacteria bacterium RBG_16_64_13
GCGGCCCCACCCGTCGGCGAGAGAGCAACGTTGGCAGCATGGTCACACGGGCCTTCCCGCCCTTGCCGTCACGCACTGTGATCTCGCCGCGGGAGAAATCGATGTCCTTAACGCGGAGGTGCAGGCACTCCATAAGTCGCAGTCCGGAGCCGCAGAGCAGAGAGGCGATGAGCCACTTGTCGCCCGCTAGCCGGCCGAGGACATCTCGCGCCTC
>MELN01000063.1:2406-9450 GCA_001768675.1 Actinobacteria bacterium RBG_16_64_13
TCTCAGTCTCACCCGGTGCGAACGCTGTAATGGCGAGCGCGAAGGGCCTCGCGCAGTTGGTCCAGCAGCTTCGGCGGTCGATCCATCGCCGCTACGTTGGCACCCTCCACGCCACCGGGGAATCGGACCTTGTGCTGAGAGTGCCTCCTCGCTCAGCACAATAGGTAGCAGCGAGCGAAAGCCAGGGGACTAATCGCGGACCTAGCGGAGGACTACCTCTACTCGTTCGACGGCAAGCGCAAAGAAGTCGGCTCGGAGCGCACCTCCATCAGCTGAGCAGAGTCACCATGGCCCTGATGTGGTCCGGAGAGGTCCCGCAACAGCCTCCGAGGAGCCGGGCCCCGGCCCGCTGGCACTCGCGCACGCCGGCAGCGAAGTCCGCCGGACTCATATCAAAGATCGTGTGCCTATCGACCACCCGCGGCCTGCCCGCGTTAGGCTGGACGATGATAGGCAGGGAGGTGCCTTCGCGCATCTCCGCTACCACTTCGGCCAACTGGAAAGGATCGAGGGCGCCGCAATTCGCCCCCACCACGGATGCTCCCGCTTCGGTGAGGGCCTGGGCGCAATCGCGGCCCGAGTTGCCCATGACGGTTCGTCCGCCGTTTTTGAGGGTGTTGAAGGCCATCGACGCGATCACCGGAAGATCGCTGACCTCTTTCGCGGCGCGTAGGGCGCAAAGCGCCTCGCGCAGATCGATCATGGTCTCGATGATGAAGCCGTCCACCCCGCCTTCGGCCAGTATGGACGCCTGCTCCTTGAAGGCGGTGTAGGCGTCGTCCTCGGCGAGGCGGCCGAATGGTTGGAGCATCTTGCCGGTGGAGCTCATGTCGCCCAGCACAAGCTGGCCGTCGCGCGCCGCGGCCCTGGCCAGGCGGACCCCGGCCAGGTTCACCTCGCGCACGTCCACCCCGACGTTGTGCGAATCGATGTTGACGCCGTTCATGGTCAGCGTATTGGTGATGATCAGGTCGACTAGGCAGTCGGCATAGCGTTGGTGAATGGCCTGCACGGCCTCCGGGTTGGTGATGTTCGTCTTGCCGCCCATTTCCAGGCCGGCTTCTCCCAACTGGGTCCCCATCGCCCCGTCAAGGAAGATCGTCTTTCGATCACTCGAAAGCAGTTTGAGCAGGTTCATTCGCCATTCTCTCTTGTGTCGTCTCGCCCGGCCGCACGGCCCTACTGAGGCAACGTGGCCCTCTTACTCTTCTTCCCGCCAATGCCAGTCCCTGTTGCCCTTGAACACATTGGCGTTCATCTCGTTGCTCAGATGGAGCAGGTTCGCCTCAGGGAAGCGCTCAGCCATGGCATAGTAGAAGCCGGCCACCGTATCGGTCCTCGCCAGCTCCTCTTCCGTCGCAACAAGGTACTCTCTTGTGAAGTCGAGCGCGCTGCTGTCGAACAGCATCCCGGGTTTCTGGTGGCCAGGGATTATCACCTCGGCGCCCATCTTCTCGATCTTGTCGATCTCCCGAGCCCATTGCTTGCGTTCGTCCGCCGTGACCTCGCACGTAAAGGGGTGCGCTTGGTTGAACAGAACGTCGCTGGCATACAAGGTCTTTATCGATGGGATCCACACCATCGTGTTATACCTCATGTCCCCGATGACCTTCGAGATGATCTCGAGGCGTTGGCCTTCCAACTCGAGATAATCTTCTGCCAGGGACTCGACGGGGGTCGTCTCCCTGCACACGTTGTGCGCCCCTATCACGCTCTCCCAGATCTCGATCTTGCCAAAGAACTGCTTGTTGATCACATCCGCCTCTGAGGGTATGGCCACCACGCGCGCCTTGGGGAAGGCCGCGGCTATGGTGCCGACGCCGAAGTAGTGATCGGGATGGGCGTGTGTGAGGTAGATCGTCTTGAGGTTCTTGCCGGTCTCGAGTATCTCAGCGACGACCCGGTGGGCGTTCGACAGCGTCCACTGCGCGTCGATGAGGATGGCGTCGGTCTTGCCCATGACGATGACGGAAGCGACCTCAAACCCTTCCTCATCGCAGAAGAACACTTTGGTCGCCAAGGAGCTGTTCCCGCTGGCGTTCAGCCTGGTTTCCATGGAATCGGCCTCCGTCGGTCGTGTTTTACCCGAGTCTAACACTCACGTCTGACGATCAGCATGCCCTCGAGCTCCCGGTGACACGGCGCACGTCGGCTCAGCATCCGCCACGCGCACCGTCCTATCTCACTTCTTGAGCAGCCCCAGGGTCTTCCACAGCCAGCGATGGAAGGCATGCACGGAGTTCACCGGCTCGGCGTACATGAGCACACAGGCCCCATGGACCACGGGAACGCCGCTCTCTTCGCACAGGGCGATGGCGGCCTTCGATTCGCACCCATTCTGCAACCATACTCGGGGCATCCCAGCTTCGACGGCTTCTTTGACCGCCTTCTCCGACTGGTCGCGGGGAACGGCGATGATTACCCCTTCGACCTGGTCTTTGACGCTCCCGAGCCTTGGGCCCGGATCCGCATCGGCCAGGTACACCACTGAGACCTCATACCCCTTCGCACCTAGTTCGTTATCGATCCCTCCGACGACGACCGGCTTCGCGGAAGAAAGACGAACAAGGGCGAGCTTCTTGTGGCCCAGGAACTCGTCGATCGTTGCTCTCATTGACATGGGAAGAGACTCCTTCTTGACGGGCAGCACTCCACCCCATTGTAGCCTCTGCGCGCGCCTTGGCCGGTGCTCGCTACCGCTTGGGCCGGGTCCACCCGCGCACGTTCTCCTCCACTCGGTACTCGACCATCCGGGCGATCAGGTCGGCGGGCAGCGGCTGATCCAGGGGAAACTGAACCGATCCCTTCGCGCTCTTGAAGGGGGCGAGTTCTCCCTTGAACGCCTCGATCCCGCTCGCCCCGGGATAGAACCCGACATGGAAGGCGTAGCCGGCGAAGTGGACCAGATGGCGGCCGTTGAGGTCGAAGGTGGGGATGGCGTAACTGATGGTCTCCGTGGCATCTGGGGCCGAGGCCCGTATCAGCGCGCGCATCCCCTGCAACACCGTCTGGGTGTCGGCGGGGAACTCCGCGATGTACTCGTCGATGGTGCCGGCGCTGGATCTAGGTGCCGTTCCTCAGTCCTCCGCTCTAGTAGAAGACGTCTACCGGCGTGCCCTTTGGCAGCTGGAAGTAGAGCTCCTGCGCCATCCACACCGGGGTGCGGATGCACCCATGGCTGGCCGGATATGGAGGGACGCTCTCGAACCCGTGGATGGCCGTCTTGCTGACGATGTAAGAGGGGTAGTACATCATCCCGTTGACCGTGATGGCCCTGACCCAGCCCTCTTGCTTCATCCCCACGGCGTGGTGCCCGGTGATGGTGCCCTTCCTTCCGGTAGACACGTGGACGATCTTCCAGACCTGGTCGTTGTCGATCATGAAGAGCACCTGCCTTGTCAGGTCGACCTCGACTCTGTAGCCACCGGCCGACAGGTGCGGGGTCGGAGTCTCGGCGCCGAAAATCCGCTGCCAGACCGCGGCCCCAGCCACTCCATCGCGCGGCAGCCGCTCGACCTTCTCGAAGGCCATCACGGCGTCGCGGGTGCGGTTGTCGTAGACGCCGTCCACATCGCCGCACGGGTAGTGAAGATCGGTCAGGCGGGACTCCAGAAATTGCACCAACACCCCTTTGGAGCCCATCGATTGCGTCGGGTATCCCGAGACGGCGGGCAACTCCACCGGATAGACGTTCTTCGCGGCAACGGGCTCCATGAACGCCCTGTAGAGCATGGCGGCCAACTGCGCCCGAGTGAGGATCAAGGCCGGATACAGCCAGCCGTCGGTCGCGCCCTCCATGATCCCCAGGCGATATGCGTTGGCGACGAACACCGCTTGCTGCGGGGAGATGAGGTCGCGGTCACGAAAGCCGGCAAGCCAGGCCGGTGCCTGGTAGTCCGCAAGTTCGAGATCGCTCGTGGACAGTCCTTGCCTCTCCAAGTAGTACCGCAGGGAGCGCATCAAGAAGGCGGCGGCCTGCTGCCGGCTCACGGGCAGGTTGGGCGAGAAGGTGTTGGCGCTGGTGCCTGAGATCAACCCTGCCTCGTACATCGCCGCCACGCTGCCCGCGTACCAGTCGTAGCGGCTCACATCTGCGAAAGGAAGGGCCAGGGTCCCCTGCAGCTCGATGATCCGGTCCAGATAGACGGCCAGTTCTCCCCTGGTCACCGTCTCGTTGGGACCGAAGGTGCCATCTTCGTGACCATAGACGATCGCCCGGTCGGCGAGCGCATAGACGGCGGGCGCAAACCATTCGTCGCCCCGTACGTCGGTGAACGTCTGAGCCGAGGCGGAAGCGGGCAACGCCCCCAAGACAGCCAGGCCCAGCAAGAGGATCGCCGCGGACGCCGTGAAGAGCAGTCGGTACCTGCGCAAGACCCCTTGTCCCACTGTGAACCCCCGTACGGCCGGTCAGTCGCCACCTTACACTTCTCCTCATCGTACCCCTCACCTCCTGCGTATAATCCCCGCCGACTTCGGGTATGTCTGCGCTGATGCCAATGACCGGATGGCGTAGGTCCGGTGACGTCCGAAAGGTGACAACATGGAACAACCCAAGGTATTCATCTATGCCCTCAGCACCTGCGGCCACTGTCGCAACACCAAGAGGCTGCTCGAAGAGAAGAACGTGCACTATGACTTCGTCGATGTCGACCTGCTCCCTCGGGACGAGATGAAGAAGGTCTTGGAGGACGTGCGCAAGGTTAATCCTCAGGCGGCTTTCCCCACGATCCTCATCGGCGACAAAGTCATCGTGGGTTACCGCGAACTCGACATCTTGGAGGCACTGGGGCTGTGACCGCTGAAGAGACATACGAGCGCCTGAAGAAGGTCAACGAGCCCAAGGGGTATTTCTTCAGCAACAATCCTGTGCTGGTCATGGGGCTCATCGACGGCCTGCTCGTCAACAAGGAACGGTATGGCTACATGTGCTGCCCTTGCCGGCTGGCTTCGGGCGACCGCGAGATCGATAAGGACATCATCTGCCCGTGCGACTATCGGGAGCCCGATGTCAAGGAATACGGCAGCTGCTACTGCAGCCTGTACGTGTCCAAGGAGTGGAACGACGGGGCCATCCCCCACGTGCCCGTACCTGAACGCCGGCCGGCAGAGCGGGTCAACTGGATGAGCTGGCCCGGGCTGGACGCCTAGATTACCCAAACCTGAGAGGATCGCCCGCGCTGCAGGCGCGACCGGTCTGGCCAGACAGCCGAGGGCATGAGAGCGGAGTTTCGTGCCACCGTACGCGGTGCAAAGCACGAGTCGGAGTGACATGCCCTCGGCTGTCTGGCCGTATGGGGTCGAGTCGAGAGCAGGGGCGGGCCTCGTATGCTAGCCTAGAAACCCGCCGTAGACCAGCGAGGCGTGGCAAGCCGCGCCCGGGATGTTGGAGGACAGTTGGAGCGACTTGAGGGTGTCAAAGTCCTGGTGGCCGAACTGATGCTCGACGACGCCATCGAGCAGTTGGCGGCCGCTTGCGCCGTTGATGTGAAGTACCAGCTGAGCCGCGAGGAATTGCTCGCCGCGATCCCTGAGTACCAGGGCATCGTCGTCCGGAGCGAGACGCTCATCGACAAGGACTTCCTCGACGCCGCGGTCAACCTGCGCATCGTCGGGCGGGCCGGCTCCGGACTCGACAACGTCGACGTCCCCTACGCTACTCAGAGGGGCGTGATCGTCTGCAATACGCCCGAGAGCAACGTCATATCGGCGGCCGAGCACACCTTGGGGCTTCTGCTCGCCAGCAGCCGCAACATCCCCTGGGCCGACCGTTTCATCAAGAGCGGCGCGTGGGGCCGCAAGCAGTTCGAAGGCAGCGAACTCTACGGCAAGACTTTGGGAATCATCGGCCTGGGACGCATCGGCGGGCTGGTCTCGCAGCGCGCGCGGGGTTTCGCCATGAGAGTCATCTCCTACGACCCCTACATCCCCGATTCCCGCTTCACCAACCTCAATGTCGAGAAGAAGAGGACGCTGGAGGAACTCCTCCACGAATCCGACTTCATCACCATCCACACTCCCCGCACCAAAGAGACCATGAACATGGTGAGCGACGAGCAGATCGCGATGATGAAGCCGGGTGTGCGGTTGGTCAATTGCGCCCGCGGCGGGCTGTTCAACGAAGAAGCGCTCTGGCGCGGGCTGAACGATGGGCATATCGCCTCCGTGGGCATCGATACATGGATGGATGAGCCCCAGAAATCCCATCCCCTCTACGAGTTCGAGACTGTGGTGGGCACCCCGCACTTGGGAGCCTCCACGTTCGAGGCGTCCAAACGGGTGGGCGAAGAAGTGGTGGCCGAAGTCATCGCCGGCTTACGGGGCCGGATCGTTAAGAACGCGGTCAACATCCCCGCCCTTTCCGACGAGTCCTACGCGAAACTGCAGGCCTTCATCCGCCTGTCCGAGCAGATGGGCATCCTCTACCGGCAGATACGGCGCGAGAGCGTCAAGCGCATCGAGATAGTCTTCGCGGGCCAGGAGATCGACGTCCCGGCCGACGCAAAGATCCTTTCGCTGGTAGCGCTGAAGGGCGTGCTCGAAGGTAGCATGTCCCGCGGTACGGTGAACTTCGTCAACGCCGGCCTGCTTGCCGAGCAGATCGGCATAGAAGTGAAGGAGACCATCTCGCCCGAGAGCGGCGACTACCGCAATCTCATCCGCATGATCGTCACCGAAGGTGACGGCACCGAATTCCTCGTGGCCGGAACAGTCCTCGAGCACAAGCACCCGCGCATAGTCCAGATAGGGGAATTCCCCATCACCTTCGTCCCCGAAGGCAAGCTGGCATACGTGCCGCACAAGAACGTCCCCGGGGTCATCGGGCGAGTAGGCAGCATCATCGGCGAATATGGTGTCAACATCTCGCGGATGGTGACGTCGAGCGGGGTCAATAACGAAGCCCGGGACTCCATCATGATCCTCGGCGTCGACAACGACCTGCCCCAGGCAGCCATCGACCGCTGCCTGCAGATGGACGAGATCTACGAGATAAAACTCATCGATCTCTGATCCCGTTTTTCGCGGGCAAACCGCTGGAATGCG
>MELN01000063.1:9554-9807 GCA_001768675.1 Actinobacteria bacterium RBG_16_64_13
AGCCGAGACTGTCACCCTGCCGTGACGCCTGCGCTAGAAGTGAGGACGAAAGGAGGTCGCACCGAGCATTCCCCGGCGGTTCTCCGCTTGCCGGGCCCTTTGGGATTTGTCACTGATATCGAATGTGAGGGGGTCTCACCTATGCCCGCTTCCAGATCACGCCGCGTCTTCATCTGTAGCGCACTAGTAGTCTTGCTCGTTCTCGTTGGTCTTCTCGCCGCGGCGTGCGGCGGCACCGAGGAGGAGACCACGA
>MELN01000063.1:9825-12923 GCA_001768675.1 Actinobacteria bacterium RBG_16_64_13
CCACGACGACGGCTGTCACCGATGGTTCCACGACCACCGTTCCCACCGCGCCCGAGGAGTTCGTCTTCGGCATGGTGCTCGTCGGCCCCAATAACGATGGGGGCTGGAGCCAGGCCCACTTCGAAGCCGGCCAGTACCTCGAGGCTAACATGCCCGGCGCGAAGATGGTCTACGTTGACAAGGCCAACACCGCCGATAGGCCCGGCACCACCGTCGAGCAGCTCGCGGAAGAACTGGTCGCCCAGGGCGCCAAGATGATCTTCTTCACCTCCGACGACATGAAAGACGGAGCTATCGCCTTCGCGCAGGCCCACCCGGATATGCCGGTGGTCCACTCCTCAGGCGACGGCGCCTGGAAAGACGGCAAGGATTACAAGAACCTGCCCAACCTCAGCAACCTCATGGGCAAGATGGAATACGGCAAGATGATCGCCGGCGTCGCTGCCGCGCTCACCACCAAGACCGGCAAGATCGGCTACCTTGGCCCGCTGATCAATGACGAGACCCGCCGCTTGGCCGCCTCGGTCTACCTCGGCGCGAAATACGCCTGGGTCGAGTACCTGGGCAAGAACCCGGCCGACCTTAAGTTCACCGTCAACTGGATCGGCTTCTGGTTCAACATCCCCGGTGTCACCTCTGACCCCACCCAGGTGGCCGACAACTTCTTCAACCAAGGCTACGACGTGGTGATCTCCGGTATCGACACCACCGAGGCCATCGCTGAGGCGAGCAAGCTCACCGGAGCCGGCAAAGAGGTGTACGCGATCCCGTACGATTACAAGGGCGCGCTCGAGCAGGCCCCCGCGGTCGCTCTGGGTGTCCCCTACTTCAACTGGGGCCCGGAATACCTCAAAGCCGCCACCGCGGCCCGCGACGGGCAGTGGACAAGCTTCTGGAACTGGGTCGGTCCCGACTGGGCCGACATCAACGACCCCGACACTTCTATGATCGGGTTCCTGAAAGGTGAAGGCCTCTCAGCCGAGGCGTCCACCAACGTCGACAAGTTCATCGCCGCCCTGGCCGCGGGTCTCAACCTCTGGCAGGGCCCGCTGAACCTCCAGGACGGCACCGCCTACCTCGCCGACAAGGAAATCGCCACCGACCAGCAGATCTGGTATCTACCCCAGTTGCTGGAAGGCATGGAAGGGCAAAGCGTATCCGAGTAGTCAGCACCGCATTGACTATCGTTGAATCCGTTGAAAGGGGAGACCACTCCGGTCTCCCCTTTCTGCTTCCCAGTGGCCGCCTAGCGAGCGGTTAGACCCGAGGTCCGGTGGAAGTCCAACTCACAGAGATCCGCAAGCAGTTCGGCCCGGTGAAAGCTAACGACGGCATCACGCTGTCGGTGCCCGCCGGCACCATCCAGGGCATCCTGGGAGAGAACGGAGCGGGCAAGAGCACACTGATGAAGATCCTGTCCGGCTTTCAGCCGGCCGACAGCGGAACCATCCAACTCGACGGGCAAACGGTGCACATGCGCTCTCCCGCGGACGCCATCAAGCACGGCGTCGGGATGCTCCACCAAGATCCGCTGGACTTCCCTCCTATGCGGGTGGTGGACAACCTGCTGATAGGCGCGCCCGGTCGCATCATCCCGCGGCGAGAGCAGGCCATAGCCGGCATTGGCGAACTGGCCAGGTCTCTGGGACTGGCCCTCGATCTCAAGGCAGAAGTGGGCTCGCTCGCTCTCGGCGAGCGGCAAGAACTGGAGTTGCTGCGGCTCCTCTGGTTGGGGGCGCGCGTGCTCATCCTCGACGAGCCTACTACCGGTATCAGCGCCCGCCAGCGCCAGGAGCTCTTCGACACGCTCCGCCGCCTGGCGGGGCAGGGCAAGACCGTGCTCTTCGTGTCGCACAAGCTGGAGGAAGTGCAGGATCTCTGCACCCGCGTAGCCGTCCTGAGGCAAGGCCGCCTGGTGGGAGAGGCGCTCCCGCCGTTCCGAGTGGACAAGCTCGTGACCATGATGTTCGAGCGCGAGGTGTCTCCCGCCGAAAGGGTCACGTGCTCGCCCGGGAAGACCGTTCTTCGAATGACTTCTGCCGGCGCCGAGCGCGGAAGGGTCCGCTTTGAGGGCCTCGATCTGGAAGCGCATACCGGAGAGACCATCGGCCTGGCCGGAATGGAGGGCAGCGGGCAGAGCCTGCTGCTGGAGGTGTGCGCCGGTCTCACCCCGGTCACGGGCGGGCGGGTGTACCTCGACGGCGCCGACATCACCGGGAAGCCATACCATCAGTTCAAGAAACGGGGCGTGGCCTATGTTCCCGCGACCCGGCTGGAAGAAGGTCTCATCCCCGGGTTAAGTCTGACCGACCATTTTCTCCTCACCGACAAGCATCCCGGCTTCTTCATCAAACGAGAGAAGGGGCGGCGATTGGCCCGAGAGCGCATCGTGGAGTTCAACATCAAGGGTGCGCCGGGCGATCGTGTCGAGTCGCTCTCGGGAGGCAACCAGCAACGGGCCTTGCTCGCGCTGGTGAAGCCCGGTTCCAGGCTCATGCTTTTTGAGCACCCCACCCGAGGGCTCGACGTCGAATCGGTCATATACCTTTGGAGCAGGCTTAAGGAGCGCTGCCAGCAGGGCGAGGCCGTCATCTTCACCTCGAGCGACCTGGATGAACTTCTTCGCTACAGCGACCGGATCTTGGTGTTCTTCGCCGGCCGGATTTCGGGGCCTCTGGACGCGGCCACCACCACTGTCGACGAGTTGGGCCAACTCATCGGCGGCAGCCAGTGGACCGGCGCCGACACGGCGGCGGCCGCGGGGGGCGCCGGAGGCGGCGCTCCGGTGGCCGGCGGGGACGGCCATGCCTGAGCCGACTCCCAGCCCGAATCCGTCTCCAGCCGTGAGCGGCCGGACACCCGCGCGCTTCACAAGACAGAAGTGGATCAACGCGGGCCTTCAGGTGGGCGCTCTGGTCCTGGCCTTCTTGCTCACCAGCGTCATCCTCTTGGTGGCCGGGGCTCCCCCGTTCCAGGCCTACTGGGAGATCGCGCGGGGGGCCGTGGGATCGCTGTCCGGCTTCTCGAACGTGCTCGTGGCCTGGGTCCCCCTGCTCCTGGCGGCAGCCGGAGTATTGGTGACTTTCGCGGCGGGGCTC
>MELN01000063.1:12946-17796 GCA_001768675.1 Actinobacteria bacterium RBG_16_64_13
GATCGTCCTGGGGGCGGTGCTGACCACCTGGGTGCTGCGCCTGCTGCAGGCCACGACTCTCCCGCCCGCCCTCATCATCGCCCTGGCCATGATCGCCGGCGTCGTGGGGGGAGCTTTGTGGGCAGCCCTGGCCGGAGTGCTCAAGACGTTCGGGGGAGTCAACGAGATCTTCGGTGGTCTGGGGCTCAACTTCGTGGCCACGGCGCTGACACTGTGGCTCATCTTCGGGCCCTGGAAGCGACCCGGCGTGGGCTCCATGAGCGGCACCGAGCCATTCCCGGACCAACTCGCCCTGCCCACCGTAGGCGGTCTGCGGCTGAGTCTGTGGTCGCTGGCGCTGGCCCTCGTGGCCGTCATTGCCGTGTACGTGTTACTCGAACGGACCCATATGGGCCTCAGGCTCAAGGCCGTAGGCCTCAACCGGCGCGCGGCCTTCCTCCTCGGTGTGCCAACCTGGCAGTACGGGCTGCTGGCCTTCCTCTTCTGTGGCGGTCTGGCCGGGCTGGCCGGAGCCGTGCAAGTGACCGGCGTCTACCACCGGCTCATTCCCTCTATCTCGAGCGGTTACGGTTTCCTGGGTCTGATGATCGGCATGCTGATACTCTACCGGGCCATCTGGGTGGCTCCGGTGGCGCTGTTTTTCGCGGCCCTCAACATCGGCAGCATCCAATTGCCTATCGTGCTCAAGCTGGACTCCACCCTTTCCGGCGTCATCCAGGGAGCGCTGGTGCTGCTGGTGCTGCTGGTGGAGGGAGCTAGACAACGCTACCTGCGCAGGGCACGTGTGCGGGCCGCCGCCATACCGAGTACCGACGGGAGCACATGATGGACGGCCCCACCCTAGTAGTAGGGCTGGCCGGGGTGTTGACGGCCGCCGCGCCTATCGTCGTCGCCACCATAGGCGAGACCTTCACCGAGCGCGCCGGGGTAATCAACCTGTCCGTCAACGGCACCATCCTGCTTTCGGCCATGGGCAGCTTCGTCGTGGCGGTCACCTCCGGGAGCCTCGCGCTCGGCTTCGTCGCCGGAGCCCTCATCGGTGCCGTTGTCGCGTTGATCGTGGCCTTCGGCAGCATCAGTCTGCGCCAATCCCAGGTGGCGGTGGGGTTCGTACTCACCCTCTTCTGCCGCGATCTCTCCTACTTCTTGGGCAATCCCTTCATGGGCGAACAGGGCCCGCTGCTGTCGGTCCACCCCATCCCCATACTCGAGAAGATCCCGGTCTTGGGTACCCTGTTCTTCAAGCACGACGCGATGACCTACTTCAGCTTCGTGCTCATCGCGGCCGCCTGGTGGTGGATATTCCGCACCCGGCAAGGTCTCACCCTGCGTGCGGTGGGCGAGCGCCCGGAAGCCGCGTTCGCCCGGGGATCCCGAGTGAACCTGGTCCGCTATCTCTACACCACATTCGGTGGCGCGCTGGTCGGACTGGCCGGCCCCATGTTCTCGCTCAGTGTGAAGGCGGGCTGGAAGGGCACCATCTCCGGGTTGGACGGCCTGGGTTGGATCGTACTTGCCATCGTCATCTTCGGGGCCTGGAACCCGGTGCGCGCCGCGCTCGGCGCGTATCTGTTCGGACTGCTGCAATGGCTGAGCGTGGTCCTGCAGCCCAGTCTGCAGGGCATCCCGTCTCAGGTGCTGCAGGTCGCACCCTTCCCACTCATGATCCTGACCTTGCTCCTGGTCAATGTCGGCAACGCCGAATGGGTGGAGCGCGTGTTGGCCTCGTTGCCGGAACCGTCCCGACGAGTGGTGGCGCGGGTGTTTCGAGCACTGCGTGTGGTGCAGCCGCGGAGTCTGGGTGTACGCTTCGAACGCGACTGACGGCCCCCCTTCTCCGAAGGCTGGCCATCTGTACATCTGAAGCGGCAAAACCTAGGCCGTTTGGATAGACGTTGGGCCACACCGGGTTGCTATCCTGAAACCATATCCGTCGGGACACCGGCGGCAAATAACGGACCGGCAGCAGGGGTGGTGTACGGGCTATGAGAAGGATGACCATGTTCTGGGGTTGTACTATCCCTGCACGTTTCCCCTTCATCGAGAAATCCACGCGCCTCGCCCTCGACGGCCTGGGAGTGGAGCCTGTCGACGTCCCAGGGTTCACCTGCTGTCCGGAGACCACCCTGGTCAAGGCAGCCGACGAGGAAGCCTACTATCTGACCGCTGCGCGCAACCTCGCCCTGGCCGAGAGGTCTGGGCTGCCTCTCATCACTCCGTGCAACGGCTGCTACTCCACTTTCAAGTCCGTGCTGGCCGACCTCAAGGTCGACTGGCGTCTGGAACAACGCATCAACGACCGCCTGGCCACCGTGGGTCCGACAGTGAACGGCACCGCGGACGTCTGGCACCTGGTGGAGTGGCTGAGTGAAGACCTGGGGCCCGCCGCCCTCAGCAAGCGCGCCGTCAAGCCCTTCTGGGGCATGAAGATCGCCGTGCACTACGGCTGCCATCTGCTGCGTCCGAGCCCAGCCGTCCGCTGGGACAGCCCTACCGCCCCTACCAAGTTCGAGTCGCTTGTGCGCGCGCTGGGCGCCACGGTCGTCGAGTACGAGACCAAGATGGATTGCTGCGGCAACGCCCTGGACAGAGTGGGTGAGCGCCGCGCGGCCCTCGATATGCTGGAACGCAAGCTGGACGACGTCCGCACCCACGACGTGGACGCCCTCGTGGTGTCGTGCCCCTCGTGTTTCCTCCAGTTCGACCTCAACCAGGCCACCCTGCTGCGCGAGTCCGGCGCAGCCTCGCCCGACTCCGCCGCGGGCGGCCGGCAGGCAGGCGTGCCCGTGCTCTACATCACCGAGCTCATCGCCCTGGCTTTGGGTCATGACCCCGCCGAGCTTGGGCTCGACATGCACCGGGTAGGCGTTGGAGCCTTCCTGGAGAAATGGGCCGGCAGGCTCGAGCAGCGCGCGACCCTCGCCAAGACCTTCGACCTGAACGAACTGCAGATCTGCGCCGGCTGCCGCGCCTGCGACGCCGACTGCCCGGTGACCCATGCCGAAGAAGACTTCGTGCCTTCCAGGATCATCACGCGCCTCTTGGCCGGCGATCTGGAGGCCATCCTCGAAAGTCCCGACCCGTGGCGCTGCACCGACTGCATGACCTGCTTGGAGCGCTGCCACAGCCGCATCGGGATGGCCGAGGTCTTCGAGAGACTCAAGCGGCTTGCCCGGGAGCAGGGGCACGTCCCGGCTGCAGTCCAGTCGAGCTACCAGGCCTTCATGGCGAGTGGGACCTTGGGGACCGGGCGCGCAACCTCACGGGAGAAGCTGGGCCTCCCTGCATTGCCCGCCAACGGCATCGCCGATCTCAAGACCATCCTCGCGCGACCGGGGAAGGGCGAATGAGCGGCCCCGGACAGGAGTTCGGTCCCCGCCCGGCTTACCGGGAGGAAGCCGAGCAGCGCATTCTCGGCGGGTGCGGGCTCATGGGCGTGTGCGACCAGTCGGGGGCGCGCATGAGCGGCGAGCTGGCCCTGCGCAGCATGGCCTCCATGCACGACCGGGGCAACGGTCTGGGCGGCGGGTTCGCCGGCTACGGTATCTACCCCGAGCTGCCGCACCTGTTCTGCTTCCACCTGCTCTACAACGACGACACGGCCAAGGAAGACACCGAGTTCTATCTCAAGAAGCACTTCCGCGTGATCATGGACGAACCCATCCCTACCAAGCCCATCCGTGGCATCGAGAACGAGCCGATCCTCTGGCGCTACTTTCTCGACATCGCCGCCGGAAAACTCAAGGAGACCCAGCTCAGCGTGGAGGACTACGTCGTCCACGCCGTTATGGACGTCAACACCTATATCGACGGGGCGTTCGTCGCCTCGTCGGGCAAGAATATGGGCGCCTTCAAAGGCGTGGGCTTCCCTGAGGAGATCGGGGAGTTCTACCGCATCGACGAGTACAAGGGTTGGACCTGGACCGGCCACGGCCGCTTTCCCACCAACACGCCCGGCTGGTGGGGCGGAGCCCATCCCTTTGCGCTGCTCGACTATTCCATCGTGCATAACGGCGAGATCAGTTCCTACGGTATCAACGAGCGCTACCTGGAGATGTACGGCTATCACTGCTCGCTGCAGACCGACACCGAGGTGGTCACCTACCTGTTCGACCTCATGCTCCGGCGGCACGGCCTACCCATAGAGATAGCGTGCAAGGCTTTGGCCAGCCCCTTCTGGAAAGACATCGACCTGATGCCCGAGGAGCAGCGCAAGCTGTTCACCGCTCTCCGCATGGTGTACGGCTCGGCCCTGCTCAACGGCCCGTTCGCGGTCGTTCTCGGCATGGCCGACGGCATGGTGGCCCTCAACGACCGCATCAAACTGCGGCCGCTGGTCGCCGCCCGCGACGGCGACGTGGTCTACGTAGCCAGTGAAGAATCGGCCATCCGCGAGATCTGCCCGCACCCTGAGCAGAGCTGGATGCCTTTGGCGGGCGAGCCGGTCATCGCCAGAGTCAGCGAGCAGGGACGAGAGAAGGCCACTTCCCAGGGCCGCCAGAGCCCGGGGCAGCGGCGTGTCGCGCAAGGCGCCGGCGTCGGGGGGGCGGTCTGATGGCGTTCACCACTTTCATCCCCTCCGAGTTCCGGGTGGACATCGACCGGGAGGCCTGCATCGGGTGCGGCCGCTGTGCACAACAGTGCGGCTGGAACGTCTACACCTTCGACGAAGTGGAGAAGAAGCCCCATCCCGATCACAGCAAGTGCGCCGCCTGCCATCGTTGCGTCACTTTCTGCCCCGCCGGGGCGATCACCGTCAGGAAGAACGACCTGGCTTTCAAGCAGTCCGACAGCATGTCGCCCGAACTGATCAAGGCCATCTGGAAGCAGGCCGAGACCGGCGGGATTCA
>MELN01000063.1:17823-17896 GCA_001768675.1 Actinobacteria bacterium RBG_16_64_13
GTACCTGCGCATCTTCGACCATCTGCTGCTGGACGCCTGTGAAGTGACCAACCCCTCCATCGACCCGCTGCGC
>MELN01000063.1:18048-18254 GCA_001768675.1 Actinobacteria bacterium RBG_16_64_13
CTCGAGACCCCCATCATGTTCGGTGGGATGAGCTACGGATCGGTGTCGCTCAACGTGCATAGGTCGCTGGCTCTGGCCGCGAAACAGCTCGGCACTTTCATGAACACCGGCGAAGGCGGCCTCCACGCCGACCTCGAGCCTTACCAGGACAACATCATCGTGCAATGCGCCTCGGGCAGGTTCGGGGTGGACTCGAGCTACCTGCA
>MELN01000063.1:18442-18598 GCA_001768675.1 Actinobacteria bacterium RBG_16_64_13
CCCTCAAGGAGGCCACGGGCTACAAGCCCGTCTCGGTGAAGATCGCCTGCGTGCACAACGTGGCCGCCATCGCCTCGGGCGTGGTCAGGGCCGGGGCCGACATCATCTACCTCGACGGGTTCCGCGGGGGCACGGGGGCGTCACCCACCATCATCC
>MELN01000063.1:18794-19141 GCA_001768675.1 Actinobacteria bacterium RBG_16_64_13
TGTGTGCCAGAAGTGCCACACCGGGTGCTGCTCCTGGGGCATCTGCACCCAGCGGCCGGAACTGACCCGGAGGATGGACCCCGAATGGGGCGCTTCCCAACTGGTCAACCTGGTGAGCGCCTGGACCCACGAGATCGCCGAAGTGCTGGGCGCGCTGGGCGTGAACGCCATCGAGAGCCTGCGCGGCAGCCGGGAGCGGTTGCGCGGCCTGGGTCTGGACAAGACCGTCCTCGACATCCTGCGCGTGAAGCCCGCGGGGCTATGAGAGAGGCCGGCGATGACCAGGTATGAGGAGAGAACCGTGACCCCCAGCTCGGCGACCGTCCGCAACGTGCCCACCGGCCCGG
>MELN01000063.1:19159-21345 GCA_001768675.1 Actinobacteria bacterium RBG_16_64_13
GCATCGAGCCGGCCCGCATCACCGCCGGCCAGCCGGGGACCACCCGGGGCGTGACGACGCGCCACGGCAAGCGAACCACTATCGACGGACGAGGCGTCTATTACAAGACCCTCAACGAGCAGATCCGCGAAGAGATCGAGCAGGGAGCCACCGAGGTGGTGCTCGACAACATCATCGGCCAGCGCTACATCGGCACCGGGCTCGCCTACCAGGGCGTCAAGGTGGTCGTCAACGGCGTCCCGGGCAACGACCTGGCCGCCTTCATGAACGGCCCGACCCTGGTGGTCAACGAGAACGCTCAGGACGGCGTGGCCAACACCATGAACTCCGGGCTCGTGGTCATCAACGGCGACGCCGGCGACGTGCTTGGCTACGGCATGCGCGGCGGCGCTGTATACGTGCGGGGCAACGTGGGCTACCGGGTGGGCATCCACATGAAGGCTTTCGGCGAAAGCCTGCCGCTCCTCGTGATCGGGGGCCATGCCCGCGATTTTTTGGGAGAATACATGGCCGGCGGCGAGATCGTGGTGCTTGGACTCGGCAAGGACGAGGGCCCGGTCGTAGGCTCGTACGTAGGCACCGGCATGCACGCGGGAGTCATGTATATCCGTGGTGAAGTCGCCGCCCACCAACTGGGCAAGGAAGTCCGTCTGGTCGAACCGGCTGAGGCCGACGTGGCCCGAATCGCCGAGATAGTCACCGACTACTGCCGGGTTATGGAGATCGACCCGGAAGAAGTGCTGCAAAAACCGTTCGTCAAGATCTATCCCTACACGTCTAGGCCGTACGGCCGCATGTACGTCTACTAAGGTCGGTATCCCCGCCCGGAAAGGAGCCAAGAGTGGCAGACAAGTTGACCAAGGAGGACGTCCTTCGCATCGTCGAGGACAAGCAGATCAAGTTCGTGCGCTTCTGGTTCACCGACGTGCTCGGAACCCTCAAGAGCTTCGCGGTGACCCCCACAGAGTTGGAGGGCGCCTTCGAAGAGGGCATGGGTTTCGACGGATCCTCGATCGAGGGCTTTGTCCGCATCGAGGAGTCCGACATGGTCGCCTGGCCCGACCCCAACACGTTCTCGGTGCTGCCCTGGCGTGCCGGTGCCGGGGGCACGGCCCGCATGTTCTGCGAGATCCGGACCCCGGACGGCAACCCCTTCCCCGGCGATCCGCGCAACGTGCTCAAAAAGGTCGTCGCCAAGGCCGAGGCCTTGGGCTACACCATGAACGTCGGCCCTGAACTCGAGTTCTTCTACTTCAAGGACAGCCTTGGCACCGAAGTGCTCGACCACGGTGGGTACTTCGACCTGACCACGTTGGACGCGGGAAGCGACCTGCGCCGCGATACCATCAACGCCCTGCACGCTCTCGGCATCCAGGTGGAGTACTCCCACCACGAGGTGGCCCCGTCGCAGCACGAGATCGACCTCCGCTACAAAGACGTGCTGACCATGGCCGACCAGGTCATGACCTACCGCCTCACCGTCAAAGAGATCGCGCAGCAGAAGGGTCTGTACGCCAGCTTCATGCCCAAGCCCATCTTCGGCGTGAACGGCTCGGGGATGCACGTGCACCAGTCCCTGTTCAAGGGCAACCGCAACGCCTTCTTCGACGCCGCCGATCAGTACAACCTGTCAACAGTGGGCAAGTCGTACATCGCCGGGCTACTCGCGCACGTCAAGGAGATCGCTCTGGTCACCAACCAGTGGGTCAACTCCTACAAACGCCTGGTTCCGGGTTATGAAGCCCCGGTGTACATCTGCTGGTCGCGCCGCAACCGTTCCGCCATGGTGCGGGTGCCCCTCTACAAGCCGGGCAAAGAGAACGCCACCCGGGTGGAACTGCGGAACCCCGACCCGGCATGCAACCCGTATCTGGCCTTCGCTGCCATGCTCGCCGCCGGCCTGGACGGCATCGAGAAGGGCATGGAACTGGCCCCTGAGCAGGGCGACAACATCTTCGAGATGACCGAGGCCGAGCGCGTGGCCGCCGGCATCGACTCGCTGCCCGGGGATCTCTCCCAAGCCATCCAGGAATTCGAGAAGTCCAGCTTCGTTCGCGAAGCGCTGGGCGACCACGTGTGCGACTACCTCATTCGCAACAAGGTAGCCGAGTGGGATCAGTACAAGATGCTCATCACCCCCTACGAGATCGAGCACTATCTTCCCATTCTCTAAGACAGCCACCCTG
>MELN01000063.1:21383-21715 GCA_001768675.1 Actinobacteria bacterium RBG_16_64_13
GGGTATTCTTCGCCCAGGCTTCCTGGTCTTCTTTCTCGGAAGCTCAATAGGCAATCGGCTCATGCCCTTCCTCGGGCATCGCCGGTAGAGCCGGACCCGCAAGCACCATGTCCAAAAAGGGGGGGCTGACGTGCTCAAGCTCATCAAGGAACTGCTCGCTATCGATCCGGGTCGAGAGACCACCAACTTCGCCAATGTCAAGATCGTGATCGATCGCTTTCACGCGCGCGACCTCTATCCGTACATAGCCAGCATCGAAGATGGTGTCAACGAGCCGGAATTTGTGGCGAATGGCACGCATCTTCTTCAGTTTGGCGCCAACAACTACCTGA
>MELN01000063.1:21803-21990 GCA_001768675.1 Actinobacteria bacterium RBG_16_64_13
CCGTGATCGAGGAGGCGGAGCGCCGCCTAGCCGGTCTCACGGGTATGGAGGACTGCCTTACCTTTCCTACAGGCTATATGGCCAACGTGACGGTGTTTCAGGCAATCATGAATCCGTTTGTCGGGCGGCTTCCCTATCAGGGCGCCGACGGAGCCATTTTCGTAGACGGGTACGCCCACGGGTCGAT
>MELN01000064.1:0-3182 GCA_001768675.1 Actinobacteria bacterium RBG_16_64_13
CCTTCGACCTCGAGATCAAGGACGGGAAGAGGTCCAAGGCCTTCGCCGGTTTGGATACTGTTGAAATGGATATCAACCTTGGAGATATCGCTCTAAGCTAGGCGACACAAGTTATCTCGAACCTGGAGGCGCAGTGGAGAAGGAATCGTTGGGAAGGCTGCTCCTGAGCACGGCCTATCTGGAAGGCGATTTCGTTCTCCGCTCCGGCCGCCGCAGCAAGTACTATCTGGACAAGTACTTGTTCGAGACCGACCCGGGAGTGCTTCGCGGCATCGTCCATCATATGGCGATGCTGGTCCGCAACCAGTTGGCCTCAGGGACTGAGTACGCGCGGCTGGCCGCGCCCGAACTCGGTGGAGTGGTCCTCGGGGCGGGACTATCTCTGGAGCTGGGGCTGCCGCTGCTCCTCGTGCGAAAGCTCACCAAGAAATACGGGACGGGCAAGCGTGTCGAGGGCCGGTACGAGCCCGGAGAGCGGGTCGCCGTGGTGGAAGACATCGTGACCTCGGGCGGGGCCGCCCTTCAAGCAGTCGATGCGTTGCGCGAACTGGGCCTCGTGGTAGAGGATCTGTACTGCGTGGTGGATCGAGAGGAAGGGGGAGCGGAAGCCGTGGTCGCCGCGGGGCTGACGCTCCACCCGCTGTTTACTTCATCCGAGCTGGGAATTGGCCCGAAGCCGTGAATTATCTGGGTTTTTGCCGTCTTTGCGAGCGAAAACCGCTTGGCAGGGTTCGGGGCATTTGCTAAGGTTAGGACGTACCCCGCAGACAAAGGGAGGTAACTGTGACCAAAGCCGAGTTTGTGGACAAGCTTGCAGCCAAGAGTGGACTCACCAAGAAAGACGCCGCGAACGTAGTGGACGCGTTCGTCGAAGTGGTGACCCAGTCGCTCAAGAAGGGGGAGGACGTTCAGTTCACCGGTTTCGGCAAGTTCTACGTACAGGCGCGCGACGCCCGGCAGGGGATCAACCCCCAGACCAAAGCCAAGATCAAGATCCCGGCCACCAAAGTTCCGAAGTTCAGTGCGGGTCTGGCTCTCAAGAACGCTGTCAAGTGACCCTGAGGTCATAGCACGGATTGCGAGGGCCGCCATGTGCGGCCCTTTCTTCTTTGCGGGCAAGGAGGGAAAGCCCTGCGAGCTGGCAGGTGAGGTGCAGTAGGTTGAGTTTGGGGCATTTTGCCGATCGCCTCCTTGAGGCGGTGGAGAGAAAGCAGTCGCACGTGGTAGTCGGTCTCGACCCCGACTATGACTTGCTGCCTCCCGAGATTCGGGAGGCCCACGCGCGAGAGGCTTACGACAGCATGGAGTCGATGAAGGCCGCCTGCTTCCGGGAGTTCCTCGAGAGCCTGCTGCAATGCCTTCGCGAGGACGTTGTCGCGGTCAAACCTCAGATCGCGTACTTCGAGGCGCTGGGCGCGCCGGGCTACGAGCTCTACGAAGACGTGGTGTCGCTTTCCCGGGACCTGGGTTACGTTGTGATCGCCGATGTGAAGCGAGGCGATATCGGGAGCACGGCAGAAGCGTATGCTCGGGCTCACCTTGACCTCGCGGGCGCGGACGCGGTCACCGTCAACCCCTACTTCGGCACCGATGGGCTAGAGCCGTTCTTTCTGCGGGCGCGGGAAGAGGGCAAGGGCGTGTTCGTGCTGGTGAAGACCTCTAACCCCAGTTCGTCAGAGCTCCAGGACGTGGCGCTTTCTAGCGGTGAGCCTTTGTACCGGCGAGTGGCCGCGCTGGTGAGCGATTGGGGCCGGGAGGCCGTGGGAGCCCGTGGGTACAGCTCCATAGGGGCCGTGGTGGGCGGGACCCATCCGGCGCAGGGAGCCGAGTTGCGCGTTGCGATGCCGGGAGTGCCCTTACTCGTCCCCGGATACGGCGCCCAAGGCGCGCAGGCGGCGGATCTTGCCGGGCTCTTCGACTCGCGGGGCACCGGCGCGGTAGTCAATTCGGCCAGGGCCATACTGTATGCCTTTCGGAAACAGCCGGGAGTGGCCTGGCAGGACGCTGCCCGGCGCGAGGCGCAGGAGATGAGAGTCGCCCTGTGGAAGGCGGCGGGGCGTGGATGAGACCGAGTTCGACGATCTAGAACCGACGTATCGGGTCTTCAGACAGCGGACCCCCCCGCTGGGGCTGACGTTGCCGCTGGTGGTACTGGTGATTGTGGTGGCGGTAGTCAGTGGGTTGGTCTTCGGGGGGGTCGTCCAAGGGCACGAGACCCGTGAGGGGCCCGCTCAGTCGTCCACCACACAGCCAACCGTGCAGATAGCCCCGTAGCCTAGGAGGCGGGGCTGTTTCGCCGGATGTCCTCGTAGAGAAAGATCAGGAGGAGATCCGCGACAAGGACGACGAACGACTGCAGGAGGATGTGGCTGACGGGGAAGAGGATGAAGATACTGCGGGACCCCTGGTAATAGACGGCGTAAAGCCTGTCCAGCCCGATATACGCGAGCTGCAGCATGACGAAGATCAGGAGCACGGCGGGCCATCGGTGGCGCAACAAACTGAAACTGCGGCGGAGGGCTGGAATGAAGGCCAGGTCCTCGAAGACGATCACGTAGTCGGCGAAGATGATCAGGATGCCGATAACCAGACCTATCACCATCACTGACTGGGTGATGACGCCCTCGGTCGGGATGGTCAGGGGGACAACCCACTGGATGAGGTAGACGAAGAGATAGTAGAGAAACAGATTGCCGGCTTCGTCCCATCTGCGGGGAGTCAGTGGATAGGTGGGGCCGGCGATAGCTCGGTAGAAGGGGGCTCGGATCATGGCTGAGAAGATGCAGACAGCGAGTCCGGCAAAAACCGCCACCGCCAAGGTCGGGGTGAACGAGAAACCACCGTTGAAGAAATGATCGCGGATGTAGTGCCAGCGCTCGAAGTCGGCCCCGAAGAACGCGCTCCAGCGCAGCGTCTCGCCGTTGGCCGCGTAGACCGCCAGAAAGGCAAGTGTATTGATGACCGCCAAGGCGACCGGGTAGCAGATAAGCCACTGCTTGCGGCCGAGGCGACCCAATGCGCGGCGCAGCACTTCGGCGATCTTCACACCTCCCCGGTAAGGCCCCATCGGGCATCCCAACCGGCCCGAAGTATAACATCGGCCCTCGCCTCGCCCGCATCGCGGGGAACGAGGGCGGCCGGAGGGCCCATGCTATACTCGCGGCCATGAAGCCTCTGACTGC
>MELN01000064.1:3206-13074 GCA_001768675.1 Actinobacteria bacterium RBG_16_64_13
GCTCTTCCTAGCCATACTTGCCGTGATCGCCACGACCCTGGTGGGTGTGGCCCAGGGCACCACGACCACGACCCTGGCTACTGCTCAATCGCAGCCGAGCAGTTTCACGGTCAGCGCCAGGGATCTGGGCGATTTCACCGCAACGCCACCCGCGATAGAGTCGCCGTCGGCTATCGTCATCAACATGACCACCGGTAAGGTGCTCTACTCGCGTAACGCCACCGCCGTGCGCCCGATGGCTTCGACCACCAAGATCATGACCGCCATCCTGGTCATCGAGCAGATGGACCTCGATACGAAAGTGGTCGCTTCAGCCAAGGCGGCCGAGACCATCGAACCGATCGCCTGGCTCAGGGAGGGCGACGTCCTCACGGTGGAAGAGCTGCTGTACGCCTTGATGCTCCGCAGCGCCAACTCGGCTGCCGTCGCCCTGGCCGAGGCGTGCTCAGGCAGCGTGGAAGCCTTTGCGGCCGAGATGAACAAGAAGGCCGAGACGCTGGGGATGGCCAAGACCAACTTCGTGAACCCAAACGGTCTGGACAAGAGCGGTCACCACTCCACGGCGGCCGAGATGGCCAGGCTGGCATGGTACGCCATGCAGAACGAGAAGTTCCGCGAGATCGTCTCGACCAAGAAGCGCACCATCCCCTTGCCGGGCCGCGATCCCCTGGTCTGCGAGAACACCAACAAACTTCTGGGCAAGGTGGACTGGGTGACGGGCATCAAGACCGGTCTGACGCCCAAGGCCGAGCAATGTTTCGTAGGCTCAGGGACGCGGGACGGCGTGAACGTCATCAGCGTGGTGCTGGGACAACCCGTGCCCAGCGTGTGTTTCAGCGAAAGCCAGGCGCTCATGCTGTATGGTTTCTCCCAGTACCGCTCGGTGACACTCATGGACAAGGGCGTGATCGTGGCCGAAGCGGAGGTCCCCTATCGCTTGGACGGACGGGTTCAGTTGGTGACGGCCGAGTCCGTGGGGATGGAACTCTACAAGGACGATTCGGTGACGACGTCCATCATTCTCGAGAAGCCGCTCGCGCTGCCGGTGGCCGCTGGAGATGTGTTCGGCAAGGTCAGCCTGACGGTGGACGGCAAGGAGGTCGGCGCGGTCGATCTCGTGGCCGCCCAGTCATACGGCAAGACCAGCCTTGGGTCCAAGGTGGCCTACTTCTGGCATCGACTGGGGCGGGCGACAGGAAGGATATTCTAGATGATACTAACGGTGACCCTCAACCCAGCCCTGGACCGGACCATGACCGTGCCCAACTTCCAGGCCGGATTTCGCCACCGGGCCACGGGCACCGTGATCCTGCCCGGGGGCAAGGGCATCAACGTGGCTCGGGCGGCGAAGGCGCTCGGCCGGCCGGTCATCGCGACCGGGTTCATCGGAGGGCGCAAGGGCGATCAGATAGTCGCCGAGCTCAACGACGAGGGGATCCTGTGCGACTTTGTTCGTGTCGCCGGTGAATCGCGCATTTCGACAGCCGTTGTCGACTCCGCGACCAACGCCGTCACCGAGATCAACGAGCAGGGTCCCGAGATCCAGCCGGACGATCTGGTCCGTCTTCACGAGAAGTTGGAGTACCTGGGGAAGGCGGCGGACGCCGTGGTCTTCGCCGGAAGCATCCCACCCGGGTTGGACGACGACTGCTACGCGGAGATGATCCAGCATGTGCGCAGGCTGGGACTTAAGTCCTTCTTCTATACCTACGCCGACCCTCTGCGCCTGGGCATCAAGGCCCATCCCGACTACGTGTTCCCCAAGCTCGTGGAGGCCGAGAGGGTCATCGGCTACGAATTCACCGGAGTGGAAGACAGGATCAATGCCGCGCGGACCATGCGGGAGATGGGAGCGGGTTCCGTGGTGATAACCTACCGCTATGGATGCGTGGCCGTGATGGCCGAGGGTGACGGGAGCCGCACCTTCGTGGGGACAATACCACCGGTAGACGTCGTCTCGTCGCTCGGCTGGGGAGACGCCCTGGTGGGAGGCTTCGCCGTGCGCCTGCTGGAAGGCGGCTCTCACCCTGAGTGCCTGCGTTTCGGCTTGGGGTGCGGAGCTGCCAACCTGATCGACTACGGGGCCGGCGTGTTCTCGCCGGCAGACGCGGAAAGACTTGCCGAGCGTGTGGAATTGGAGGAGGTGTCTACTGAAGCCTAGAGCAGATGGTGTGAAGAAGATCCTGGTCGTCGACTTCGGTGGCCAGTACTCCCAACTCATAGCCCGGCGCGTGCGCGAATGCCGGGTCTACTCGGAACTGATCCCCTATGACACGCCGGTGGCCGAGATCAAGGCCGCCGCCCCTGCCGGCCTCATCTTTTCCGGCGGGCCGCGGAGTGTCAACGAGTCCGATGCCCCTGCGGTCGACCCCGAGATCTTCTCGCTGGGCATACCCATACTCGGCATCTGCTACGGTCTGCAGCTCATGGCCAAGCTGAGAGGCGGGAAAGTCGCGCGCCTCGATCTGGCGGAGTACGGTGGCAGGCCGCTCAGCGTGATCGAGCCAGGGGGATTGTTCGAGGGTGTCCCGGCCGAGACGGCCTGTTGGATGAGCCACGGCGACTCGGTGGTCGAGGCACCGCCGGGGTTCGTTGTTACAGCGACCAGCCCGCACATGCCGGTCGCCGCGATGGCCGATCGGAGTTGTGGGCTGTATGGGGTCCAGTTCCATCCCGAGGTACGCCACACCGAATACGGACAGGACATTCTTAAGAATTTTCTGTATACGGTCTGTGACATCGCCCCGACCTGGACGCCGGTCTCGATCATCGAAGAGTCGGTGGAGCGCATCCAGGCCCAGGTGGGCGACGAGCGCGTTGTCTGCGGACTCTCCGGCGGCGTGGATTCCGCTGTGGCCGCTCTGCTCACGTACAAGGCGGTGGGCGATCAGCTCACCTGCATCTTCGTCGACCACGGGCTCATGCGCAAAGACGAGGGCGCTGAGGTGGAGAGCACCTTCCGCCGCCATTTCCACGTGCCGCTGGTGCACGTGCGGGCGCAGGAGCGGTTCGTGGGCAAGCTGGCGGGCGTCACCGAGCCCGAGGCGAAGCGGAAGATCATCGGCGAGGAGTTCATCCGCACGTTCGAGGACGAGTCGCACAAACTGGGCAAGGCCAAGTTCTTGGTGCAGGGCACTCTCTACCCCGACATCATCGAGTCGGGCACTAAGACTGCGGCCGTCATCAAGTCGCACCACAACGTGGGCGGCCTGCCGGACGACGTCGACTTCGACCTGGTCGAGCCGCTCCGCATGCTGTTCAAGGACGAGGTGCGTGTGGTGGGCGAAGAGCTGGGACTGCCCGAGAGTCTCGTGTGGCGGCAGCCGTTCCCGGGACCGGGCCTTGCCATCCGCATCATCGGCGAAGTCACCTGGGAGAGGTTGGACATCCTGCGCGAAGCCGACGCGATCATCCTGGACGAAGTCAAGCGGGCCGGCCTGTACCGGCAGCTGTGGCAGTCGTTCGCCGTGCTGCCGGCCATCCGTAGCGTCGGGGTCATGGGTGACGAGCGGACCTACGCCTACCCCATCGTGGTGCGGGCGGTCACCTCCGACGACGCAATGACGGCCGACTGGGCCCGTCTTCCCTACGACCTACTGGAGCGCATCTCGCAACGAGTCATCAACGAGGTGCCCGGGGTCAACCGGGTGGTGCTGGACGTGTCCAGCAAGCCTCCTTCTACCATTGAATGGGAGTAGTGAACAGGAGTGAACCGTGACGATGGAAGTAGCCGGGAAGTCAGCCGGGAAGTCAGCCGGGAAGTTAGCTATGTCTGACGAACGTGCCGTCCCCGATCTGGAAAGCCTGGAGCGGCGCGAACGCCCACAGGGCACGGGATCGGCCGAGGAGTTGGAGGTCATCCACGACCGGGCCCGTGTAGCTGCCATGGCGGCCGTCGGCGTCAAGGCCGACGAGGTCAAGATCCTCGACATGCACGAGCTGGTCAGCTACACGGACTACCTGGTTCTGGCCACGGGGCGCAACACCCGGTTGACCAAGCGCATAGCCGAGGAGGTCGCCTTCAAGCTCAAGGCGGAAGCTGGATTGCTGCCGATGGGGGTCGAAGGCACCGGCGGTGAGTGGGTCTTGCTAGACTTCGTCGACTTTGTTGTGCACGTCTTCACTCCCGAAGCCCGGGAGTTCTACCGCCTGGACGTGTTGTGGAAACAGGCGCCGGTGGAGGTCGTCCAGTAGAGGGCCGGAGCCGGGGCGACCGGAGCGGGCGCCATCTCGCGGTTGCAGCGATCGGGCCCAGCGGCTATAATCCGAGGCCGCCTGTGGGGGTATAGCTCAGTTGGGAGAGCGCGACGCTGGCAGCGTTGAGGCCAGGGGTTCGAGTCCCCTTACCTCCACCATTTACCGTAGGTTGAGACTCATGGCTCGGCAATTCGCCGGGCCTTTGTCGTTCTTGGTAAAGTGGGCGGCGAGAATCCGCCTTAGCCTAGGAGGCCAGGACGAGCGCCGTGAACCAGTCCGGTCAACCCATCTACACCACCCGCGGGGCCCAGCCGCGTCCCTTCCCCGGCCAGCGGGCGCTGCGGACGTCGTGGCGGGCGTCGATGATGCTGGTAAGCGTCATGTTCGGCTGGCTGATCTTCACGTTTGCCCTGGCGGCCATCGCCGCCCCCAACGACCCCAACGTCGAAGTTCCGGTGCAGGTGGGGCTGGGCGTGGTGGTGACTCCCGCGGACGGCTGGTACTCCGCCGCGGACGACTGGGAAGTGGGGCCCAACGCCGTTTCCTTTCAGAAGTCTGGGGCGCTGGTCGCGTTTGCTGCGGAGGAATTCGCGGGCACGAACGACCAGCTCTTGACCGCGCAGCTCGGGTTCATAGAGCAAGATTTTGAATCCTATCGATCCCTGCCGGCGTCATCCTCCACCGTCTCGGGCGATCTGCCTGGGTTGACCGCTCTTTTCACGGGAGTCTCGTCTTCCAGCCGCCTGGAAGGCGAGCTCGTGGTGGCTACCTCGGCCGGCACCGGCGTGATCATGCTCGCCATCGCTCCGGAAGGTCAGCTCTCCCGGGTGCAAGGTGACCTTGGCACTATGCTCGACAATCTGGTGGTGCCGCGGTGAACGGAACGCCATCCACGGTCGCGCCGATGGGCGCCGGGGCGGCCAGGTTGACCCGGCAACCCGCCTTCTGGCTGTTCACCATGCTGCTGGCCGGGTGCTTCCTGTTCGTCGGTCTGGAACAGGTGTTCTACCTTGCCTCGTATCCGGGGGCGTGGCTCTTGTCCGTGCTGCTGCTGGCGGCCACCGCGATCCCCGCGGGGTTGATCATCTATCGGTTCGACCAGTTCGAGCCGGAGCCGACCTCACTCGTCGCCATAGCTCTCTTGTGGGGAGGAGTGGTCGCACTGATCTTCGCGGGGGTCACCAACTCGTGGCTGCTCAGCTTCCTGCAACACGTCATGCCGGCGACCAGCGTGGATTCGTGGGGGGCCGCGATAGTGGCTCCCATAGACGAGGAACTGTACAAGGGTGCCGGTCTCGTCATCATCTATCTGATGGCGCGGAGCGAGTTCGAAAGCGTGATGGACGGGCTCGTGTACGGCGCCATGATCGGATTGGGCTTCCAGGTGATGGAGAACGTGCAGTACTTCATGCTGGCGGCCGGGGAGTCCGGCGTGGGGCAGGCGGCTCCGGTGGTAGGGATGTTCTTCCTGCGGGTGGTCATTTCCGGCCTGTACAGCCACATGATGTTCACCGGGCTCATGGGCTTCGGCTTTGCCTATCTCATGACCCAACGCGACAAGCCCCTGGGCAGGAGGGTGAGCATGTTCGCGATGTGCCTCGTCCTGGCCTGGGCGGCGCACTTCGTGTGGAACTCGCCCTGGTTGGAGGCGCTCATGAGCCAAGGCGCTGGAGTGTTCGTGCTGGCGCTGATCATCAAGGGCCTGCCGTTCCTGGGCTTGCTGGTGCTGCTTGGTGTGTTCGCCCACCGGCGTGAGTGCCGGGCGTTCGCCTACCTCATGGCGAACGAAGTAGGGTCCGACGTGGTGACGCCCGAGGAATTCCAGGTGCTCCGCAGCGGACGAAGGCGGCGGAAGAGCCTGCGCTGGGTGAAAAAACACAAGGGCAAACCGGCGCGGCTGGTCTGCAAACGGCTGATGCGTGCGCAGATGAATCTTGCCTTGTTCCATGGCAAGGTGGAGTCGGGGGATCATCCGGCACTGGAGGCGCAGCGCGACATGATCAGACAGCTCAAAGGGCGGCTGGCTGCTTTCGGGTGACGTCCGCGCGCCGGTGGCTTGGCGGTCGACCGTCCGCGCCACCTGCTAGAATCCGCTTGCCATGGGTGCTAATGAGATCGTCATTGTGGGTGCCCGGGAGCACAATCTCAAAGACATCTCTCTGTCGCTCCCACGGGACCGCTTCATCGTCATCACGGGGCTCTCCGGCTCCGGGAAGTCGAGCCTCGCCTTCGATACCATCTATGCCGAGGGTCAGCGCCGCTATGTCGAGAGCTTGTCGGCCTACGCCCGTCAGTTCCTGGGCCAGATGAACAAGCCCGACGTCGATTCCATCGAAGGCCTTTCTCCGGCGATCTCTATCGACCAGAAGACGACGTCGCGGAACCCGCGCTCCACCGTGGGCACCGTCACCGAGATCTACGACTACCTGCGCCTGTTGTACGCCCGCATCGGGCACCCTCACTGCTGGATCTGCGGCCGGCCCATCGAAGGGCAGAGCAAAGAGCAGATCGTCGACCAGATCTTGGGATTGGAACCAGGGATCCGATTCGTGATCAAGGCGCCGGTCGTGCGCGGCCAAAAAGGATGGCACAGGGAGATCCTGGATCATGTCCGTCAGGAGGGCTTCACGAGGGTCGAGATCGACGGCCGGCAGTACAGCATGGACGAGGCACTCCCCGAACTGGACAAGAACGTGCGCCACGACGTGAGTGTGGTCGTCGACCGGCTGGTGATGAAAGAGGGCGTGCGGCGGCGGCTGTCGGATTCGGTGGAGACGGCGCTTTCGGAGGCCCATGGCCTGCTGGTGGTGGACGTCTACGACGGGGCGCCGGTAGAGAGCGACGGCGACGCCGGCGGCGACGGTCACGGACAAGGTGGAGGTGCGCTCACGAGTCTGCTGTTCTCTGAGAACCTGGCCTGCCCCGAGCACGGGGTGTCGCTGCCCGAGATGGCGCCGCGCATCTTCTCGTTCAACTCGCCGCATGGAGCCTGCGAGACCTGCGGGGGGCTCGGCGCCAAGCGCGAGATCGACCCGGAGTTGCTGGTGGGCGACCCCTCGCTGTCGGTGGCCGAGGGCGTGCTGCTGCCCTGGAGCGGCAGCAGCTCGCAGTACTACGACCAGATCATCAGGGCGGTCTCGGAGAAGTACGAGATCGATATGTCCACGCCCTGGGCCGAGCTGCCCCAGGAGGTGCGGGACATCTTCCTCTACGGCACCAGGGGCGAGCGCCTGTACGTCTCGTACTTCAATCGAGCCGGGCTTAAGCGCAGCTACATGACCATCTTCGAGGGGATCGTGCCAAATCTCGAGCGCCGCTATCGCGAGACAGACTCCGACTACATGCGGGGCAAGATCGAGGAGTACATGGCCGACCGGCCTTGTCCGGTCTGCGCCGGTGCGCGCCTCAAGCCCTCCACGCTGGCGGTCAGGATCGGCGGGCTCAACATCTACGAGCTGAGCCTCCTGCCGGTCACCGGAGCCATTCGCTTCCTGGACGAGGTCGAGCTCAGCCAGAGGGAGCGGCTCATAGGCAGCCGGGTGCTCAAGGAGATCAGGGAGCGCTTGATCTTTCTGGAATCCGTGGGCGTGGGCTACCTCAGCCTTCACCGGAACGCGGGCACGCTCTCCGGGGGGGAGGCACAGCGCATTCGCCTTGCTACCCAGATCGGTTCAAGTCTTGTCGGCGTCCTGTACATCCTGGACGAGCCCTCCATAGGCCTGCACCAACGCGACAATCGCAGGCTCATCGACACCCTGATCAGATTGCGCGACCTGGGCAACACAGTGATCGTGGTGGAGCACGACGAAGAGACCATGCGCTCGGCCGATCACATCGTCGACATGGGCCCGGGAGCCGGAGAACACGGGGGAGAGGTCGTGAAGAGCGGCGTGCTCGCCGACATCCTGGCCGAGCCGCGTTCGGTGACGGGGCAGTTCCTGACCGGCAAGCGCGCCATCGCCGTGCCGGCCACTCGCAGGCGGGGACGCGGCGAGTTCGTGGTGCGCGGGGCGCGGGAGCACAATCTGAAGAACCTCGACATCGCTGTCCCGACGGGCGCCTTCGTCTGCGTCACCGGGGTCTCGGGATCGGGGAAGTCGACCCTCGTCAACGACATCATCTTCCGGAGCCTGTCGAACCTGGTCAACCGCGTGCCCGTGCGTCCCGGCGATCATGATCGCATCGAGGGCATCGAGCAGTTGGACAAGGTCATCGACATCGACCAGTCGCCCATCGGCCGGACGCCACGCTCCAATCCGGCCACGTACACAGGCCTCTGGGACCACATCCGCGAACTGTTCGCGCAGACGCAGGAATCGAAGGTGCGCGGGTACTCGCCGGGCCGCTTCAGCTTCAACGTCAAAGGAGGCCGCTGCGAAGCGTGCAAGGGTGACGGCACCCTGAAGATCGAGATGCACTTCTTGCCCGACATCTACGTGCCCTGCGAAGTCTGCCAAGGCAAGCGCTACAACCGTGAGACACTGGAAGTGCGTTTCAAGGGCAAGAACGTGGCGGAGGTTCTCGACATGAGCGTGGAGGAGGCGGTGGAGTTCTTCGCCAACCAGCCAAAGATCAGGCGCCGGCTCCAGACCTTGGCCGACGTGGGCCTTGAGTACATCAGACTGGGGCAGCCGTCGACCACGCTCTCAGGCGGTGAAGCTCAACGGGTCAAACTCGCCACCGAGCTGGCCAAGGTGGCCACCGGCAACACGCTGTACATCCTCGACGAGCCGACCACGGGCCTGCATTTTGCCGACATCGACAAGCTGCTCGAAGTCTTGCAGCGTCTGGTCGATGCGGGTAACACGGTTCTGGTGATCGAGCACAATCTCGACGTCATCAAGAGCGCCGACTGGCTGATCGACCTGGGACCCGAGGGCGGAGACGCCGGGGGCGAGCTGGTCGCGACGGGGACACCGGAGGAGGTCTGCGGCAATCCGGCCAGCGAGACGGGCAAGGTGCTTCGCCGGGTGCTTCCAGTCTGCGGCGCGGAGAGTCCCGGCCTGGCCCCGCGGAAGCCGCGGCGGGCGACGAGGGGAGCAGCGTGACCAGCGAAGCGGGACGCAAAGGGTCGCAGCGCGAGTCTGCGCCGGAAGAGCGCGGAGACGGGTCCGCAGAGGTCGAGCGGGCGTATCTCATCGCGGTGGACACCGGCGGTGACGCCGGCTGGAGCGCGGAGGAGTCGCTGGGGGAGCTGGCCGCCCTGGTCGAGGCCGCGGGCGGCGAAGTGGTCGGCAGCGCCCACCAGAACCGCGAAGCTATCCACCCGCTTTGGTACCTGGGCACCGGCAAGGCTGAAGAGCTGAAGCAGGCCAAGGCGGAAACGCATTTCACCATGTTGGTGGCCGACGACGAGCTATCACCCAAGCAGCAGCGTTCGTTGGAGGACCTGTTGAACGTGAAGGTCTTGGACCGCAGCGCGGTGATCCTCGATATCTTCGCTCAACGGGCCCATACCCACGAGGGCCGCATCCAGGTGGAGCTGGCCAGGTTGGAGTACCAGCTGCCCAGGCTCACCCGGATGTGGACGCACCTGTCGCGCATGGGCGGAGGCATCGGCACGCGCAGAGGCCCGGGGGAGACCCAGCTCGAGACCGACCGCCGGGTGATCCGCGAGCGCATCAAGAAGACCCGAGAGAGGGTGGACGAGGTCCGGCGCAGGCGGGAGACC
>MELN01000065.1:0-2592 GCA_001768675.1 Actinobacteria bacterium RBG_16_64_13
TTCTGATCGGCCGCGCTGGCCCGAGCGAATTGAGCAGCGTTAGTGTCCACAGGAGTGGTGTACGAGATTCCGGTCACCCAGGTCTTGAGATGAGGTGACCACTGCTCCATCCTCGAGGATGGCTTAAATCCCGAAATCGAGGAGAAGACAGTGGTCGAACTAAGGATGGACCCCCTGGCCTGGCTGCGCAAGCAACTGGAGGAAGCAGACGTCGATCTTCTGCGCGAGATGGTGCGCAGCTTCGCGGAGACCCTCATGTCCGCGGATGCCGACGCCATGTGCGGCGCTCCCTATGGGGAACGAAGCGAGGAGCGGGTGAACCGTCGCAACGGCTATCGCGATCGCGACTTTGACACGAGAGTCGGCACCGTCGAGCTCCGGGTCCCTAAGCTCCGCCAGGGCAGCTACTACCCGGAGTGGCTCTTCGAACGCCGGCGCCGCGCCGAACGGGCGCTGGTAGCCGTCATCTGCGAGTGCTACGTCCGCGGCGTCTCCACGCGCCGAGTCGACGGGTTGGTCAAAACCCTGGGCCTGGAAGGTATCTCCAAGAGCCAGGTCTCAGCGCTCGCCAAGACCCTGGACACTGAGGTGGCCGCGTTTCGCTCCCGACCGCTGGACGGCGGTCCCTACCCCTATTTGTGGTTGGACGCCATGGCGGTCAAGGCGCGTGAGGAGGGTCGGGTGACCTCCGTGGCCACCGTCGTCGCCACCGCGGTCTCCGCCGAGGGTCACCGGGAGATCCTGGGCCTCGACAGCTTCACGAGCGAAGACGGAGCTGCCTGGACCAGGTTCCTTAGAGATTTAGTGGCCCGGGGGCTCTCCGGGGTCAAACTGGTCATCTCCGATGACCACAAGGGCCTGGTCGGCGCCATCGCCGCTACTCTTCCCGGCTCTTCCTGGCAACGCTGCCGGACGCACTTCATGCGCAACGCCCTCTGCCGGGTACCCCGTTCCGCCCAGCCGTTCGTGGCCACACTGGTGCGCACCATCTTCGCCCAGCCCTCCGCTGAAGAGGTACAGGCCCAACTTAGGCGGGTGATCTTGCAGCTCGAGGCCCGGTTCCCTGATGTCGCCCGGCTCCTTGAAGAAGCCGCCGCCGACATCACCGCCTTTGCGAGCTTCCCGATGGAGCATTGGCGGCAGATCTGGTCGAACAACCCGCAGGAGCGACTCAACCGGGAGATCCGCCGGCGAAGCGACGTGGTGGGCATCTTCCCGGATCGCGCTGCCATCATCCGCCTGGTGGGTGCCGTTCTGGCCGAGCAGCACGACGAGTGGCAGGTGGCCCGGCGCTACATGAGTGGCGAGTCCCTCGCCAAGGCCATGGCGTCACCGGCCATCGCCGGCGAGATCGAGGAGGAGGTGGTGCCCCTGCTCATGGCGAGCTGAGAAGTGGAGAACTAGAGGATGGAGCATCAGAGTTCGTACACCACTTGACAGGACGTGACCCAATTCCGCGGCGCTTGTGGCACAATGTCGTCATGCCACAGACTGTACGACCACGCGGCAAGAAGAAGCGCGTACTCAAGACGAAGGCCGAGCGACAGCGCGAAATCCTGGATGTGACGATCCGATTGCTGGCCAAGTACGGCGTCCACGGCGCCACTATTTCGCGTATCTCTGCTGCTGCTGGGATGTCGAGGGGTGCGCTCTACTACCATTTTCGGAACCGCGAGGCGTTGCTAGCGGCTGCCATGGAGGCGATGGACGAAACCGCTACAGCGTGGATCGAAAAACCGTCGGGCAAGGATGCGCCGGCCCGTCTCCTGGCGATGGGGGAGGCCCACTCAGTTTGGACACTTTCGGCCTACAACAGCTTCATCCGCCCGTTCTATCAGTTGATCGCCAGCAGCCGAGAGACCAGCCTAGAATCTCTCATTTCGACCAAGACGCATTTCTACTTCCAGTACCTCGTCGGATGTGCTGAAGAGGGTAAGCGCGAGGGCACCATCCGCAGCGATGTCGATTCTCGAGAAGTGGCCTGGAGTTTGTTGCTCCATGCCTGGGGAGAAGATATCGCGCGCCTCCAAGGGATCGACGAGTACATCACTGAAGGCATGTCGCGCAACATCCTCCGCCGCCTCTTGGCGAGCTACACCGTCCCGTCTTCATGCGAGACCGAAGACGGGTCCAGCAGAGAAGAGACCCAGCACAGCAGCGAAGAATCGCCGGGTTCTCAGTAACTTCTCGCCCAACCTCAGGGCATACGCCTTCACCGATCCCGTCTTGATGCTCGCGTGAGTCTCTGCGCGAGCTGGATCGTGATCATCTTGTCGCCACTCGATTGACAAGCGGCCAATGGCCTGTTAGCGTTTCGAACACTCGTTCAATTAAACGACCGTTCGAACTGGCGAAGCGACTATCGGCGTTCGGGAGACCGGCCGAAGTCTTGCGCCACGCGTCTTGCCGGACGCGCCCCATGCTGGAGCCGAAAGGGGGAAGAGCCTGACTGAGTCGCCCGTCAAGCCATCAGGACAAAACACGTGCTGAAGGAGACTGATGATGAGCAAATGTACCAACAAGACTCCGTTGTGGGCAGCCCTACTTTTCGCGGTGCTGATGATCGCGACGCTCGCACTGGCCGGCTGCGGG
>MELN01000065.1:2648-2976 GCA_001768675.1 Actinobacteria bacterium RBG_16_64_13
TGCGGGCCCCGCCACTACGGCGGGTCCGGCGACCACCACGGCCGGACCGGCCACAGGCACGCCGTACAAGATCGGCGTCCTTACGAACATCTCAGGCGATCTTGGTTTTCTGGGTAAGGACATCCTCGACACGATGCAGATGGAAGTCGACCTCGTCAATGCAAATGGTGGTGTCGACGGCCATCCGCTCGAACTGGTCGTCGAGGACGAAAGCATGGACCCGGCCAAGGCCGCGGCCGGCATGACGAAGTTCGCCGACAACCCCGAGATACTCGCCGTGGCGGGCGGCATCTTCACGTTCCTCATCCCCGGCGAACAGGCGGTGGCT
>MELN01000065.1:3014-12030 GCA_001768675.1 Actinobacteria bacterium RBG_16_64_13
CGAAACCCGCGCGGAAAACCCGCAGTTCACGTTCCACGCCGCGGCGGACGAGATGGTCAATGTTACACAGATGCTGGAGATCGTTCAGGCCAAGGGCCTGAAGAACATCATATTTGTCGCGCAGAACGAGCCACTCTCCCTCGCCTATGGTGACGAGTTCGTGAAGCAGGCCACAGCCGCCGGTCTGAAGGCGGTCGTGCTCCCGGATGCCATCGACGCGGGAGCCCTGGACGTCACTCCGCAGGTGAACAAGCTGAAGGCCTTGGCCGACAGCACGGGTGCCGACTGCGTCGCCAGCAGCATCTGGCCCAACCAGGTGGGCGCCTTCCTCAAGACCATGAAAGCCGCCGGGGTCGACCTCCCGATGGTGTCCTACAGCGTCACGGCCGACTGGTCTACGCTGGCGATGGGGGGTGACGAGCTGAACGGTCTCATGCTGCCCGGTCCCAAGGTAATGGCCACCGGGTGGCTACCCGATACCGACCCGCAGAAGCAGGTCGTGACCGACTTCGTGGCCCGCTATCAGGCGAAGTTCAACAAACTCCCCGGTGCGGTAGCCGCCGGTGCGGCGGATATTGTCTACTGGCTCGTCGAGGCGCTGAAGACCTCCGGTCCGGACCGTATCGCGCTGCGTGATGCAGTCGCGTCGGTCAAGGGTCTCGTCGGTCCCTATACCGTCCGCACCCCAGCACCCGGGGACAACTCGGGGGCCCCGGTGGGCACTTTCACGCCCATGGTGATCGAGGGTCTCAAGTTCGTGGAGCTCAAGCTCCAGTAGTCCGGTAGCCGTAGTCTCCGAGAGCGAGCGAGGCCGTACATGACAGTCGCCTCCTTCATGCAGAACCTCATCGCGGGCTTGGTGGTCGGCTCCGTGTACGGCCTCATCGCTCTCGGGTATGTCACGATCTACCGGTGCTCCGGCATAGTGAACTTCGCTCAAGGCACGTTCGCCATGCTCGGAGCGCTCATCGCCATCGAGCTGGTGCGCGACCAGCATATGTCCTACCTGCTGTCGGCGGTGATAGCCGTGGTGGCCACCTCGATAATAGGGCTTCTCGTGTACCTCCTGGTGGTAGACCGCGTGCGCACCGAACTGGTGGTCTCCCAGCTCATGGCGACTCTGGGAGTGGCCATGCTTATCACCGGTGTGATGCTCGTGATCGGTGGCGGCTATCCTCGGACGTTGCCATCTTTCACGGGCGACAACGCGTGGAAAGTCGCCACGGTGAGCATCGCGCAACAAGGGGTCTGGGTCATTCTCGTGGCCGTGGTGGTCGTTGCCATCCTCTATTTGGTGAACAACCGCACCACGTTCGGCAAGAAGATGACGGCCACCGCCACCGACCCCATGGCTGCCAGCCTGGTAGGGATCTCGCGGCGGGCGATGATAAGTTGGGCTTTCGTCATCTCGGCGGCGATTGGGGCCGCGGCAGGGCTGGCCGTTGCGGGTATGACCCCCATGAACTTTGCCTCCGGTAGCGCCTTTGGGTTCAAAGGCTTCATCGCGGCTGTCCTTGGCGGCTGGGGCAAGAGTTCCGGGGCCCTGGTCGGCGGGATTCTCTTGGGGATTTTTGAGACGTTCGGAGCCGCTTTTCTGCCGTCCGGCTACAAAGACGCCGTCTCGTTCATTCTTCTGATTCTCGTGATGTACTTCCGTCCCTCGGGCTTGTTGGGCTCGTCTCTGGTGGAGGAAACTCGATGAAGCCGTCGGGGTCTCCCTTCGGTGGGGCGAGCACCGTCCGCCTTCTCTTCATCGTGGCCATCGCGGTTTGGCCCTTCATCTTTGGCGGCGGTTTCGCACTTACCGTAATGAGCACCGCGGGGCTCTATGCGATGGTCGCGATGGGTCTCGGTCTGCTGCTTGGCCAGGCCGGCCAGATCTCGCTGGGGCAGGCCGCCTTCTTTGGCATCGGCGCCTTCACTGCCGCGGTACTTAGCAAGAGTTTCGGGCTGCCTCCGTTGGTCGGCGTCATTGCTGGGACCGCTCTTGCCAGTGTGGTGGCCCTGCTCATTGGACGGCCCATCCTCAAGCTCAAGGGGTATTTCCTCGCTCTGGCAACGCTTGGCCTGGGAGAGATATTCGTCGTCATCGCCCGGCAACACAAGCACTGGTTCAATGGCCAGGTGGGGGTGGTCTCTCTTCCGGACTTCAGCATCGGCGGATGGAACTTCGCGTCGTACCGGAGCCAGTACTACCTTGTTTGGGTTGTGGCGCTGGTCACGTTGCTTCTCACCGAGCGCGCCCTCCGCTCCCGCGTCGGGAGGGCCCTGCGGGCGCTCTCGAGTAGCGAAACAGCGGCCTTCACCCTGGGGGTGCGCACGGCCAGCTGGAAGCTGCGGACGTTTGTGATCAGCGCGTTCATGGCGGGGTTGGCGGGAGGGCTCTATGCCTTCCTTATCGGTGCCGTGCAGTACGGCAGCTTCACCGGCCAACTGTCTCTTCTCGTCATGATCATGGTATTGGTGGGTGGCGTAGGCAGTCAGTGGGGCGCCGTTATCGGTGCAATACTGATGTCGTGGCTGAACTACGCTTTCACCGGGTTCGCGACGTACCAGACCGCCCTCTATGCGCTGGTACTGCTCCTGCTGCTGGTGTTCTTCCCATTTGGGCTGATGGGCATCGACCGTCGATACCTCGACGCCGTCTTTCGGCCCATCGAGAGAGTGGTCGCCTTGTTCTTCGGGTGGCTGCCGTACATCGGTGCTCGGCTGGCCGCGGCCCGGGAGACAGGGACAGTGGAGGCCATCGCCGCAGTCCTGTCCGTCGATACAGCGATCGCCCGCTGGACAACGATCCCGGTCGGGCGCTCGGCTCCGAACCTGGGGGATCCTGCCACCCCGTGCGACGCGCCTACGGCCGGGCCGGGCGAGCGCTTTCTCCTCTTGGACGACGTTACCGTCCAGTTCGGGGGAGTGATGGCCGTGAACCACGTCTCGCTCTCGATCTCGGAGGGGAGCATCTCCGCCCTGTTGGGACCGAACGGGGCCGGAAAGACGACGTTGTTCAATGTGATCAGCGCCCTACAGAAGCCGTCAGGAGGCCACGTCTTCTTCCGCGGCAACGCGATCGACAAGATGCACCCGGCAGAGGTGGCGCGTCTCGGTCTTGCACGCACGTTTCAGAGTATGCGGCTGTTTGCCAACATGAGCGTGCTCGAGAATGTGATGGTGGGCCGGCACCGGCACGAGAAGGCCGGATTCGTCGCGGCGGCCTTGGGAGTGCACAAGAAGGAGGAGGCGGAGTCGCGTAGGAGGAGCCTCGACGCGCTCGCTGTAGTGGGGCTCGAGCACCTGGCCGATTGGCCCGTGACGGCCCTCCCTTATGGGCAGCAGCGTCTCGTGGAGATCGCTCGCGCGCTCGCCACCGAACCGCGGCTTCTCCTTCTCGACGAGCCCGCGGCGGGGATGAACGCTACCGAGAAGAAGCAACTGGTGGAGCGGATTGCGGCTATCCGCGAGGCCGGCGTGACCGTGCTGCTGGTCGAGCACGACCTGAGCATGGTCATGGCCGTTTCCGACGCTGTGAACGTCCTCAACTTCGGAAGCCTCATCGCGAGCGGCACTCCGGCCGAAGTCCAGGCGGACCCGGCGGTTATCGAGGCCTACCTCGGAGTCAAGCATGGCGAGGAGTACGGGACCTTGGACGCGGAAACCGTCGAGGCGGCCCACGAGGCCCAGGCCCGGCACAAGACGGACGGGGTTCCGGTCTTGGACGTTCGGGGCATCTCCACCAAATACGGGTCGGTCAGTGCCATCCGAGACATCAGTCTGGGCGTCTACTCCGGCGAGATCGTCGCGGTGCTCGGATCGAACGGCGCCGGAAAGACGACGATGCTGCGCACGATCTCGGGGCTTCTCAGACCCTATGCCGGTACGGTCATGTATGAGGGGGAGGACACCACCCGCCTGCGGGCCCAGGAGATCGCCAACAAGGGCATCGGGCATGTGCCCGAGGGTCGCCACGTCTTCCCGACGCTCAGCGTGATCGACAATCTGAAACTAGGAACGTGCTGCCGGACCGAGAAGGGCCAGATTGCGGAGGACTTGGATTGGGTCTTCGAGGTCTTCCCGGGATTAGCCGATCGACGCAGACAATCTGCGGGCACCTTGTCGGGAGGCGAGCAGCAGATGCTCGCGATAGGGCGGGGATTGATGGGCCGGCCGAAGCTGATGATCCTCGACGAGCCCTCCATGGGCCTCGCGCCCATGCTTGTGGAGGCCATCTTCGAGGCTCTGGTGAAGCTGAACACGAACGGCCTGACCCTGCTCGTAGTAGAGCAGAACGCGAAGCTGATGCTGTCCATCGCCCACCACGCGTTCGTGCTACAGACCGGTCGAGTAGCCTTGTCCGGGACGGCAGCGGAATTGGTATGCGACGAGCGAGTCAAGGCGCTTTACCTCGGGCACAGCAACGCGGAGTGCGTCGAAGGCGTCACGAACTAGCACGAAAGGAAGCGGATGAGCTACTACGTCGGAATCGACGGAGGGGGTACCTTCACGGACTGCGCGGCTATGGACGACGAAGGCCGTCTGTACTACGCGAAGGCGCCCACCACGAAAGACGATTTCGCCGTCGGTATGTTCGACGCTCTCTCCGCGCTGGCAGAAGAATGCGGCACCACGGTTTCGGAGCTGATCGCCTCGACCGAGCGCTTCAGCCTGGGAACGACTGTCGGGACCAACCTGCTGGTGGAGCGGCGAGGAGCGCGCACCGGCCTGCTGGCGACCGCCGGTCACGGCGATTCCATCCTCATCATGCGTGGCACTGGGCGCACCGCAGGTGTCGAGCCCGATCTGCTCTTCAACCCGCATGCGACGAGCAAGCCTGCGCCGCTTGTTCCCCGGGCGTTGATCCGCGAGATCAACGAACGCGTCGATTGTATGGGCCGTGAAGTCGTCCCTCTCGATGAACGCGGCGTAAGAGACGCGGCTCACAATCTCGTCGAGCAAGGAGTGACGGCGATCGCCATCGCGTTCCTCTTCTCGTTCAAGAACCCGGAGCATGAGCTGCGGGCGCTCGAGATCATCCGCGAGACGGCTCCCGACCTCTACGTTTCGTGCTCGCACCAAGTGGCGCCGCGTATGGGCGAGTACGAGCGCACCGTCGCGACCGTCATCAACAGCTATGTGGCCCCCGCGTCGGCCGCTTGCTTCCGCCGCGCGGCCGATCGTCTCCAGGAATCGGGCTTGAAGCACCCCCTGCTGATCATGCAGGTGTCAGGCGGCGTGCTGCCTGCATCGAAAGCCATGGAGATTCCGCTTACATCGCTTGGCTCCGGTCCGGTCGGCGGCCTCATCGGCTCTGCCTCGCTCGCCCGGCATCTGGGGCACACGAACATCATCGCGACCGACATGGGCGGCACGTCCTTCGAGGTAGGTCTGATCGTCAACGGCGAGCCCCTGGTCGGCGAGGAGCACATCATCGATCAGTACCGTTACAAACTCTCGCAGCTGGAGACGACCTCGATCGCCTGCGGCGGCGGCACTCTCGCCCGGGTCGATGCTCACGGCGGCTCGATCCGCGTGGGGCCGGAGAGCGCCGGCTCTGCTCCCGGGCCCGTATGCTACCGGCGGGGAGGCACCGAGCCGACGGTGACCGACGCCGACGTGGTTCTCGGTCTGCTCTCCGCCGATGGCTTTCTGGGCGGGCGCATGCCGCTCGACCGGGGTGCTGCCTTCAAGGCCGTCGCCAAGTTGGGCGAGCAGGTTGGCCTTGGACCTGAGGAAGCGGCGGCCGGCATCCTGCGCATCAACAACGCCCGGGCTGCCGAGCTCATCAGGCAGCAGACGGTGGTCCGTGGATACGACCCGCGCGGTTTCTTCGTCTATGCGTATGGAGGCGCCGGACCGCTGCACGCTTTCGCGTTTGCAAAAGAGCTGGGCGTGAAGGGCGTCGTCATCCCGCTTGGAAATGGTGCCTCCACATTGTCGGCCTACGGGTGCTCGACCTCGAACCTGGTGCTTAACGTCGAGCGTGAACAGCTCCTCTTTGCTCCCTTCCCCCTCGACGAGCTGAACAGCCTCGTGGTTGAGCTCGAGAAGCAGGCGCTTGGCCAGATGCTTGAGCTGGGCAAGGCGAGCGGGGAGGTCGAGATCGAGCGCTTCGGCCTCATGCGCTATGCGGGCCAGTGGCTTCACAGCCTGCTCGTCCGCATGCCGGCGGGTGAGCTCACGACGGCCGACCTAGAGGAGCTCGTGAGCGACTTCCGTTCCATGTACGATGCCTTGTACGGGCGCGGCGCCGGCCTGGTTTCGCAGGGCGTCGAGCTGGTCACCACGCGAATACACGCCGTGGCACGTCTGCACCGCCCGGCCCAGGCCGCCGAGAAGAGCTCCACGAAGCCGGTCGCGAGCAACGGGCACGTCGGCGCGCGGGAGATTTTCTGGCCCGACCGCATGCAGCGGGTCGAGAGCGAGGTCTTCGACGGGCGCGAACTGCGCCATGGAGACCGCATCTCGGGACCGGCCGTGGTTGAACTACCCTATACATCGATAGCCATCGGGATGGACCAGTCGCTTGAGTGCGACGCGTTCGGCAACTTCCTCTTGACGCTTGTCGGAGGGAGTGTCTGATGAACGACCAGACCGCGACTCGATTGGGGTACGACGCGGCGGGCATCGTCTGGGACGGGATCGTCCGCGGCTACGCGCCGCCGGACGTTCTCTCCATCAGCCCAAAACTGCGACTGCAAACGGCCGAAGAGCCCGAAGTCGATCCGATCACCTACGAGGTGATCCGCAACAGCCTCCAGAACATCAACCTGGAGAACGGGCAGACCATTCAGAAGCTGAGCATTTCCCCGATCACGATGATCAACCGCGACTTCCAATGCGCCATCCTGACTGAGACGGGCGACGTCATGTTCATGGGCCCGTATCTCATGTACCTGGCCAACACTCTCGGCATCATGACGAAATGGGTGCTCGAGAACCGCAGCGAATCCCCCGGCATCGAGGACGGCGACGTCTTTCTCTGCAGTGATCCATACGTGGGCAGCTCGCACCAACAAGACACGGAGCTCACCTCTCCGGTGTTCTGGGGAGGCGAGCTCTTCTGCTGGGTAGCCAACTCCGTACACTACAGCGACGTAGGTGGGCCGGCACCGGGCAGCTTCTGCTTGAGTGCCAAGACTATCTGGGAGGACCCGCCCCTGTTCCCGCCGATGAAGCTCGTAGAGCGAGGCAGCCTGCGCGCCGATATGGAACAGCTCTACCTGCGTCAGTCTCGGGTGCCTGCGACCGTGGGTATGGACCTGCACGCCGCGCTCGCGGGCCTGACTGTCTCCCGGCAACGTATCCTCGACCTCCTCGAGCGTTACGGGGCGAAGACCGTAAAGGCGGTGATGAAGAAGACCCTCGACGCGAGCGAGCGAGCCTTTGTGGAGAAGCTGCAGATGATCCCAGACGGGCGCTGGTCGGAGCGTATATACACGGAGTCGGCGCTACCTGGTGATCCAGGGGTCTACATCAGCCAAGTGAACATCGTCAAAGAAGGCGACTACCTCTATGTCGACAACGAGGGGACGTCGCCTCAAGCCGGCTCGATCAACAACACCTATGCCGGGTTTGTCGGCGCGGTCCTCGCCCCGCTCATGCTTATGCTGGCATACGATCTCGGCGGTGTTTGTGGCGGCCTGAGCCGGCGAGTGAGATTCCGCCCGGTCCCCGGCACCATCACCTGCGCCGACTACCCGGCCCCCATCAGCGGCGCCGGCGTCTGCAACATGCCCATGGTCGTTGCGACCGCCACCGGAGCGACTGCGAAGATGGTGGCCTGTGCCGAGCCGCCCCTTCGCGACAAGGCGATCGGCATCGCGGATGTTCACGCCTACGGTGGCTGGATCTTCAACGGCATCAACCAACACGGGCGGTTCTTCATGGCGATGCATTCCGGCATGGCGCCCGGCGCCGTACCCGCGTCAACGGGTCGGGATGGCATCGACACCGGCGGAATCTTCTGGGTACCGGGCAGGGAAGCGTCGAACGTAGAGGAGAACGAGGCTTCGTGGCCGGTGCTGACCTTGTACCGGCGGCAGAACCGTGCGGACGCGGCGGGCGCGGGCCGGTATCGGAGTGGCGTGGCGGCCGAAGAAGCATGGCTGCTTCACGGTACCGACGAACTCGACACCCAAGTCTACAACAACGAAAGTTTCGTGAAGTGCCAGGGGCTATTGGGCGGCAACCCGGGCGGCCGGGCCTTCTTCCGTCTGAAACGCAGGACGGACATCGCCGAACAACTTGGGGCGGGGACTATCCCGCAAGACTTCGACGAGATATCGGGCGAAGAGCTGCCGCTGTACTGGAAGGGGGAGCCGATTCAGCTGGGTGCCGACTCGGTATGGACAACCAATCTCCCGAACTTCGCGGGCTACGGCGACCCACTGGATCGGGATCCGGCCGCTGTGGGGCTAGACCTGTCTGAAGGCAAGATGACCGTCGAGCACGCTGAAGAGGTGTATGGCGTGATTACCGACGAGGCGGGTTTGGCGGACGGCCAAAAGACCAGGGCCGAGCGGACAAGGCGCAAGCACCAACGATTGGCGGACAGCCTACCGCCCCGACAGGCACGCACCACGGTACAGCACGGCGGCCTGGCGGCGCGCAGAGCCATCAACGACACGCTCGGGGTCATTCGGACGGATGCCGGTGCCCGCTATGCATGCACGTGCGGGCAAGACCTCGGCCCGCTCGACGCGAACTTCAAGGATTCCTGCAGGGTCGTCGAACGGCTGGTCGATTCCATTGGCCCGGGCTATACGTCGTTCGCCACCGAGATGATGGACAAGATGTGCTTCAGGGAGTTCTTCTGTCCGCGCTGCGGATCTCGGCTCGCCACCGAAGTGGCTCGTAGAGACGACGGCTATCTCTGGGATATCGAGTTGAGGTTCTAGATGCTTCGTCTCGACATAATGCCTACTGCTGTCAGCCCGGCGACGCGGAAGGGACTGAGTCCTTACGATGCCATGTACGATTTCGACCGGGTCGCCGACCCCTTCGTCGAGTGCAACAAGACCTT
>MELN01000065.1:12045-12397 GCA_001768675.1 Actinobacteria bacterium RBG_16_64_13
GGTGGGTCAGCGGCTCCCAGGGCACTAGTTACGAAGTCAAGGAGTAGGGGAGAAAGATGAGCTCCACACCAGCTGAGGTCGATGTGGTTATAGCCGGTTCGGGCGCAACGGGTCTCGCCGCGGCCGTCACCCTGGCCGAGGGCGGCGCCACGGTAGCAGTCTTCGAGAAGCAGCGTTCTCTGGGAGGCACTTCGAACTTCTTCCATGGCACCTTCGCGGTCGAAAGCGAGATGCAACGAGAGCGCTACATAGACTACAGCCGTGATGAGGCTTTCCGGAACATCATGGAGTACAGCCACTGGACGGCGAATGCCCGGCTGGTGAGAGCGATAGTCAACGAATCGGCGGCGAC
>MELN01000065.1:12482-19080 GCA_001768675.1 Actinobacteria bacterium RBG_16_64_13
GGGAACGGCGAGGCGGTGGTCAAGGCCCTGGCGACTCAGGCGAAGAGCAAAGGTGTCGAGATCGTGCCGGGAACGCCGGTCGTCGGGCTCGTCAAGCAGGGTGGGCGCATCGGTGGTGTCGTGGTCGACGATGACGGCCAAGAGGCGGAAGTGGCGTGCAAAGCGCTCGTTGTAGCGACCGGCGGATACGCGAACAACAAGGAGTGGATCAAGAAGTACACCGGACACGACCTGGGAGTGAGTCTCGTCCCGGTGGGAAACACGGGCAAGATGGGGGACGGCATCCGTATGGCCTGGGAAGCCGGCGCGGCTGAAGACGGAGTCGAGGCTCTCGAAGTGGTCCGGGTGGCGCCGGTAGGCCCGGAGTTCGCGATGGGCAACGACCTGGAGGTCGTTGCCATGCAGCCAGATCTATGGGTGACCGCTCGCGGGGAGCGATTCTGCGACGAGAGCGTCGCTCTCAACGACTCTCACTCCGGCAATGTGAACGCGCGCTTCAGCAGCGACGGTTTCACTTTCAGCCTCTTCGATGAATCCATTCTCGAACACGTGCTGGAGGCCGGCATCGACCGGGGTCTCACCATGGATCTGCGGCCAGGCTATAGGCCCGTGAACGCGCAAAAGGAGATCCAGGCGGCGATCGAGGGTGGCAGCAAGGAAGTGTTCGTGGCTGAGTCGCTGGAGGAACTTGCTTCGTTGACCGGGATCGACCCAGTCACCCTGCGCACCACCGTGGACGAGTACAACGACTACTGCGCCAAGGAACGCGACAAGCAGTTTGCCAAGGATCCCAGGTTCCTGCGTCCGCTGGTTGGTCCCAAGTACTACGCCGCCAGGGCGCGCACCGTCGTCCTGGGGACGAAGGGCGGCATCAAGATCAACGAGAACATGGAAGTGCTGGACAAGAAGAGCGCGGTCATCCCGGGACTGTACGCCGGCGGGTTCGATGCTGGGGGCATGTACGGCGATAGCTACCCTATCCAGATCTCCTCCGGCCTCTCCTCGGCTTTCGCCCTGAATTCCGGCCGAATTGCCGGGAGAAATGCACTCAGGTACCTGGAGCGACGGGCTGATTGCTCGAGCCGAGCCGGCTCATCTCAATAATCGATGGCCGGACATGACAGGGTGGGTGACGATGGAACACGCGATTGAACGAACCATACGATCCTTGAAGAAGAGACAGATCGTCGGCTGGGCGGCCGAAGACGCCGCGGAGGCGCGGGAGATCGTCTTGAAGATAGTCCCCGCGGGAGCGGTAGTCGGAACCGGCGATTCCTCAAGCGTACGGCAGATCGGCATGGTGGAGGCGCTCGAGGCAAGGGGCAATCGGGTGATCAACGGGTTCGCTCTGCCCGACAGGGTCACGGACATCCAGTCTCTCTTCGACCGTGCCTTCTGGCCCATGCTCCAGGCAACACTCTGCGATGTCTTTCTGACCGGCAGTAACTCCCTCACGGAAGACGGGAGGCTCGTGAACGTGGATGGAGTAGGCAACCGGGTCGCAGGCATGTTCTGGGGGCATCCGCTAAGCGTCCTTGTGGTGGGCAGAAACAAGATCGTGAAGGACCTCGATGAGGCCCTCGACCGGGTGAAGAACGTGATCGCCCCGGAGCATGTGCGCAGAAAGGGTGCTCCGACGCCATGCGTCAAGTCGGGAAGATGTCACGATTGCGTCGGCCCCACAAGAGTGTGCGCGGTGACGACGATCATCGAGCGAAGACCCGCGCACACAGATCTTCATGTCGTGGTCGTGGACGAAGACCTCGGTCTGGGCTGGGACCGGTCATGGCCTGAGGAACGGATCAGGAGCATAGCGGCTCGCCACGAAGAGTTCATGTCGCTGTGCCCGCTTCCGGTTTGCGCGCTGGAACCAGGGAGCAGCGAGAGACTCTGGGAAATGGCGAAAACGAAGGGGTCGCGTGTACGACAGGGTCAAGCCTAAGAAAGGAAGTGATCCTCCTGAGCTCGAGCGCCATGAGTGATGCAAACGCGCCCGCGCAGCCGGACATGTTCGAAGGCTGGGATAGGCTTGACTGGAGGGAGCGCCGCGAACGTCGCTTTCAGCGTTGGTTGAGCCCGCCAAGCGTCCAGTTTGCGAGCGATTCGGCGAGGAGGGGCTATGGGGAGCGCGTCCAGCTGATCATTGACGCCGTGATGCTCAGAAAGCCTGCTCGCGTGGCGGTTTCTCCGTTGATGGGCTTCTATGTGGCGCGCTACAGCGGTCTCACCCTCAAGGAGGCCATGCACGACTACCAGAAGTCGGCGGCCGCGCTCACCAAGTACTACGACGACTTTCTGCCGGACTTCCAGTCGATGCCGGCCTCTCCGGCAAAGGTCTTCGACCTACTTGGGCTGAACTTCGTCAACTGGCCGGGGCACGGCCTAGCGGACCAAACCCCGTGGCAGTACGTCGAGGCCGAGTACATGAGGGCGGACGAGTACGATGCCCTCATCGCCGACCCCTCCGACTACTTCCGTCGCACCTTCCTGCCTCGAATAGGAGCGGCCTTCCGCCCCTTGGCCGGGCTGGATTCGTTCGCCAGCATGATGGAAGCCAGCACACTGCCCTTCAACATCCTTCCGTTCGCAGACCCGGCCGTGCTCGCGGGGGTGCATCGGCTGGCCGAGGCCGCGCAGGAGGCCCTCGTGTACTTGATGACCACAGGCGCGGCGGGTGCTGATGCGGCGGGCCGTCTGGGGATACCGGCCCTGGCAGGCGGCATGGCCAAAGCGCCCTATGACGTCCTGGCCGACACTCTGCGCGGCACCAAGGGGATCGTCATGGACCGTTTCAGACAACCGGAGAAGATACTCGAGGCGGCCGACCGCCTCGTCCGGCCGATGCTGGACTGGGCTGTGCGTCAGGCGGCCATGGCCGATTCCCCGCTGGTGGTCTTTGTCCTGCACAAGGGCTCCGATAGCTTCATGTCCGATGCCGACTTCCGAACGTTCTATTGGCCAACGCTGAAGGCGGTGATCAGGGGTCTGATCGAGGAAGGCATCGTGCCCGCGCTTTTCGCCGAAGGTCGCTACAACCGGAGGCTTGAGGTCATCGCCGACGAGGAGATACCCGCGGGGAGTGTCATGTGGATGTTCGATCAGACCGACATGGCCGCAGCCAAGCGCGCTCTGCGCGGCCGTGCTTGCATCGCCGGTAACGTTCCTAGCTCGCTGCTCGCTCTCGGGACGCCCGAAGCGGTCGAGAAGTACGTGACCGACCTTCTAGACGAGTGCGCGACCGACGGGGGCTTCTTCCTCCAGAGCGGGGCGGTCGTCGATGACGCCAGGCCGGAAGCACTGAAGGCCATGATCGAGACCGGGCGAAACTGGCGCGGCTGAGAGACAACCGCTGGGCTACGGGCGCAGAAACCTCAGTCCCTTCGGGGCGCCGATCCGGGAGGCGGAGTGACTATGGGCTTGCCGGTCACCGGATGCACGCAATGGAACGGAAGCACCTCATGCTCGGGCCATCTTAGCGGCGTGTAGTCCGTCAACTCATCGGGACCGTAAGGATCGTCCGGGTAGGTGGTTGTCTGTAACGGCACGAATTCGGGCGGAGTGAAGGCCCATCCGTTTTCAAAGGTGCAGATCCACACCGGCCGGTAGTTGAGCATCTTGATCTTCCAGACCCCATCGCGCTTGATATAGCCGTTCTCGTAGAGAGCGCCTTCCCACCACTGCCGGGAAATGGAGGTGGGATTCGGATTCCTCTCGTAGTGAGTGCCGGCCTGCATCATGCAGCGAAAACGGGCCAAGGCGGTCTTTCGATCCGGGGACACATCGACCACGTCCTGCATCTGCGGGTGATCGAGTATGAAGCCGAAGACCGGTCCGTTCTTGCCATCGGTAAAACGATTGCGGAAACCGTCGCAGTACATGCGGCGAGCGCCGGCAAGTCCCCGGAAGATCCCGCCGAAGAAGTGGATCTCGCACTCTTCGTCGTAGCAGCCGACGGCCTCGTCGTACATGCACTTGTCGATGAAATAGCCGTAGAGATGATGCAAACGACGGATGGCGTGCACGTCTTCCAGCATTCCGAGCCGCTGCTCCAACTCTTCGACTCGTTGCCGCAGATCGTCGTCGCTCATGATCGTTCCCCTTCTCCCTCTCGTGGTACTAGTCGTCGTACGGCTCTGGCGGCGGCGGCTCCATCACGTTCTTCCGGTACCGGCTGTATGGCATGTAGTACGTGGTCGGTTTGTCCGGGATGTTGTCCGGCGAACCCGCGATACTTGCCGCCACCGGCTCATCCACCCAGCCCTTTTCATACGGGCACATGAAGGCCTGGCGGTAGGCGAACTTGAGGATCTTCCACTGCCCGTCTTCCTTGACATACTCCATATCGTATTTCCCCAGGCAGAGGAACTGCTTGAGCGCACCACCCTCAAGAAGGGAACAGTAGCCGTGAGAATGCCATAGCCCCCTGGCTTTCGTTCTACCCCGGTCGATCTCGATGAGGGGGTTGACGGTCATGTGAATGGCCAGGTGTCCCGCACCTATCTTCTTGTCGCTGAACACCGTGTTCCAGAACCGGGTGATGCTATCGATGCCTTCGTACACGCCGCTGTCTTCGATCTCCAGGCTGACCCCGGGGGTCTTCTGGGCGAACAGATCCGGGATCTGGGATCTTCTTCCTATGTAATAGAGGTGCGAATAGAGCGACTGGAGTTTCCAGATCTCCAACTCGTCCTTGGCGCAGGCCAGTTCGGCCACCCGCTCCTTCAGGTTCTCCACCTCGGTGGCCAGTTGTTCCAAAGTGACTACCATCCTGGGTCCCCCTTCTGCTGCGGGGCGGCTAAATGGGCTCTGCCTACCTTCCGCCGGGATACTTACTGATGCCTTCGCCCATGGGCCAAGACATCATGAAGAAGACCTGCTTGCTCACGTTGCGTATGATCATCGGGCCCTGGGAGACATTCGGCGGGATGTACGCCCAGAAGTTCTTCTTGACGGTGTGCTTCTCGCCACCGATCCAAAGCTCGACCTCGGCGCAGAGGTCGGTGATGTCGTCGTAGTTCATGGCTGCGAAGGCGATGGAAGTGCCGTGGCCCGCCGTGTGGGCGTCCATCAGCAACCGGCCGGCTTTGGACCTGCCGCCGGGGAGGAGCCACCTGGTGTCGCAGCCGAACTCGGCGTCGGAAATCACGGTCTGGTCGATATAGGCCATGGGCCGCGTGAATTCGGGGTCCAGGGGACGTATGAACTCGGGCCTCTTGATGTCCGGCGGCGTCCCGTAGACCATGTACCTCGCATACTTCGATTCGCCGGGCTCTACTTCCCTGGCCGTAGGGGGGGCCTTCTTAGCGGCCTCGGCCTCTTTGGTCTTTTCGTCCTTCTCTCTTGTGTAGACGCCGCCTGGGCCGGACACCCAGTGCAACGTCGGCCGGGTATAGATCTGACTGCGAACGCCGGTACGGAACACGGGCATGTGAGGCAGGTTGGCGGGGATGTAGGCCACCCAGCTCGACTTCAGAGGGATGATCTCGTCATCCATCTGCATGCCCATGGGATCGGTGTCGGAGAAATCGTCGGGGTTGGTCCCCCACCAGGACAGAAGCTCGGGAAAGCCATGAACGTGAGGAAACATGCCCGGGGTCGCATACCCCACCTTTGCCAGTTCTTCCCAGGTCACCTGGTTGGGGTAGCTGGGGGGCCAGATCCAGGTGGTCTCACCGTAGTAGGCGCCGGGGATGACTTCCTCGTCGATCCAGTGCATGTGCTCCATGCTGATGCGCTTGCCTTGAGCGGCGAGCCGGTCGCGCTGCTCCGGCGTTGGGCCGGGGAGCAGATGCCGCTTTTCGAGCGTGGTGCAGATGTATTTGTCATATTCGCCCACGGCGCGCCCTCTACTTCTTGTATGGGATCGTCTCGAAGTTCATGACCTTGTGCGGATCGAAATCCTTGTCCTTGTCGAAAAGCGCCACCCGGGTGCCTTCGGCCCCGGCAAGCATCACCTCTACCTGAATGATGGGACTGTCGACGCGCGTGATCTCCAGCGGGCCATGAGGCAAGTCCGGAGGCAGGTAGACGAGGGTCGGGCGTGTGAACACATACTTCTCCAGTTCCGCCCCCATGTACAGGACTACCTCACCGCCGAAGTCATCCGGGTCGTCCGGGTTGCCGCCGTACCACGCCAGCACTTCATGGAAGTTGTGCGTGTGGCAGGGGTTGTCACCCTTGAACGCTTTGCGGACGAACTGGTGCCCGATGGTGAACGGGTATCCGAGCTCCCTGTGCGTGATCATGAGGCCGTCGAACACGGCGGTGCCATCGGCTTTCACCGTCAAGCGCATGTGGGGCGGGTGGTGCACATACTGGTCGTACTTCCTGCTCACATTCACCTCTTTCGGAGTGGAGCGCCGTCGCCTGCCGGGGGATACCCGGGAAGGCGTCTACATGACCGAACCGCCGGACACGTGGAAGACCTGCCCGGTGGCATAGCCGCTAACATCGGAGGCGAGAAAGACGGTGGCGTTCGCGATATCTCTGGCCGTGCCTATCCTGCCCAGCGGGAACGCGCCGAGGAAGGCGGCCTGCCGTTTCAGCATCTGTTCCGGCGACAGCTCAGGCTCTCCCTCACGGAGGATAGCGCCGAAGT
>MELN01000065.1:19091-29629 GCA_001768675.1 Actinobacteria bacterium RBG_16_64_13
GGACCGGGGGCGACGCAGTTGACCCGGATGCCGGCCTTGCCCTCGACATGAGCAAGCTGTTTGGTGAAGAGATCGAGGGCGTATTTGGACATGGCGTAAGTCCCCACGCCCATCTGGTACTGGTGAGTGCTCCCCGACCCGATGTTGACGACGACCCCGTATTTCTGCGTGCGCATGAGCGGGATGACCGCCTGAGTGACGTTCATCGTTCCTACGACGTTCAGCTTGAACTGCTTCTCCCAGACCGCGGGATCCTGATTCTCGATGGGGACGTTGTCCTTGTGAAGGATGGCGCCGGCGACGTTGCAGAGGATGTCGATACGGCCATACTCATCGACGATCTTGCCGACCATCGCCCGAACGGCGGCGTTGTCGGTTATGTCGGCTTGGACACCGGCGCTCTTGCAGCCCAACGCTCTGACGGCGGCGGCTGTTTTTTCCGTGCCCTCCGGGTCGATGTCGGTGACGGCCACGGCATCGATGCCCTCCGCGGCGAAGAGCAGAGCGATCTCTCTGCCGAAGCCCACCTGGCTGCCGGCCCCGGTGACCAGCGCCGTCTTACCTCCAAAAGCGAGATCCATGGATACCTTCCTGCTGTAGGTGTTTCCTCTTGGGCGCCGGCCCGGCTAGGGCCAGAGCACCATCGCGATGTCGTCCAGACCCAACTCGAGGAGCTTCGCCTTGCTCGGCATGCCGGTCTGGGTATCCCAGTCCATGAGCTCGAGGTATTCGTTGTAGATCTCCTCATGGGTGAAGGTGACACCGGCACGAGGACCTACCGTCTTCGGCGGGACTCCCCGCATCCTGTCGGGATACTTGAAGGGCGCCACCAGACCTTCCCGCATATTGAACGCCTGGCGGACGTTGGTGATGCGTTCCCCGGTCTTCAGCAATTCGTCCGTGGTCACGTCTTCCCACCCGGCGATCGCCTTGAGAGCCTCCACCAGTTGGTCCGGATGCGGGTACGATCCGATGACGAACTGGCACAGCCCCAGGGCGCTGGCAGCGTGCATGTAATTGGTGCTGGTCTTGTGGTAGGGTCCGCGCCCCGCGAGGACGGCGCGGTCGATCTCGTCGACGAGGCCGGGGGGGTGCTGCCCACCTCCCTGGTTGTGCCGGCCCGGGGTCGGGTCTGCCCCATACCCGATGCCAAAGCCCCAGTGCAGGCTACCCCGAGGGTCGTGGGCCGCCATCTCCTGCCCGCCGATGTGCATGGCGTACTGTTCGGCGCCCCCGCCGATCCTCCCTGCGGCGATCTTCACGCCGTCGGCGATGACGTCTCCAAACCCCTCGCGTCTCACGAGCATCTCGGTCATGGCGACGATGGCCCGGTGATCTCCCCACTTCATCTCCAACCCGCCCGTATCCGCGGCGGTGAGGATGCCGTGCTCGAAGCACTCCAGCACGAAGGCGATGCTGGCGCCGGCGGAGATAGTGTCCACGCCGCCCCGGTTGCAGATGTCGGCAAGCACGATGAGCGAGTCGAGGTTGTCGTTGCAGAGGTTGCTGCCGAACATGCCCATCGTCTCGTACTCGGGCTTGTGGGCGCCTTCTTCATAGACGTAGTCGCCGGTGCCGGCCTTCATGATCCCGCCGCAGGCGATGGGGCAGCGCCAGCAACCATACCTGCGCTTCTGCTTCTCGATGACCAGCTCCCCGCGGCAGTCCTCGTAGTTGGGCGAGTCGATTTCGGCCACGCCCTTCCAGTTCTTAGTGGGAGCATCGTCGACCTTGCAGCACATGTCGTAGATGCCCGGCGTACCGACATCGTGGAGTCCGCGCCAATGCCCGGAAAGGTTGGCCACGTGCTTCTTCCGGAGTTCCTTCATGAGCGCCGGATGGGCCACGGGGACCTCCAGCCTACCCTGCACGGCGACGGCCTTGAGTTTCTTGGAGCCCATTACGGCGCCCAGTCCCGACCGTGCCGCCGCACGCCCCTTGTTGTTCATCACCGAGGCGATGAGGGCGATCTTCTCACCGGCCGGCCCGATGCAGGCCACCTGCAGGTCCTTGCCGTGCTCGGCTCTAAGGATATCCTGCGTCTCGAAGGTGTCTTTTCCCCAAATGGCCGCAGCGTCTCTGATCTCGGCGACACCGTTGTTGATGTGGAGATAAACAGGCTTCTCGGAAATCCCGGTGAAGAACACCGCGTCGTAGCCCGAGAACTTGAGGTACGGCCCGAAATCCCCACCGGAGTTTGCGTCGCCCCAACCGCCCGTCAAGGGCGACTTGCCCACGGCCACATACCTCGAGCCCCCGAGCCCGTCGGTCCCGGTCATGAGCCCCGTTATGAGGCCGAATGTGGCCTCGGGACCGAGCGGGTCCACGCCCGGTTTCTGCCGGTCGAACAGGATCCTGGCGCCCAGACCGTAGCCCCCGAGGTATTGCCGGGCGGTTGCTTCGTCGAGGGGTTCTTGCTCCATCCCCCCTGTGGACAGGTCCACCCAAAGTATCTTTCCCATCGCGCCGAAACCCACCGTGCTCCTCCTTCTAGACCAAGCCCGTCGAGTGACTCATCATGTCACTTCGCGCCGGATATGCCGGGCAACCATACGGATATCTGCGGAACGAAAAACAGGATTATCAAGAGCAGGATACCCATCGCGAAGTAAGGCATGGAGGCTCTGAAGCAATCGCCCAGGGAAATATGCGGCGGCGCCAGCGCCTTCATGGTGTACACGTCGAGCCCGAACGGCGGACTGATGAGGCCCAACTGCACGCTGAGCAGAGAGATGGTGGCGAACCACAGCATGTCGAAGCCCAGTTCCTTGACCATCGGGAAGAAGATCGGGGCCGTGATCATCACGATGCTGGCCGGGTCCATGAAGCAGCCCAGGATGAGCAGGACGATCTGGGTGAAGCCGACTATGAGCAGCGGGGGAACGTCCAGGCCCGTGACCCAGTCCACCAGTGCGGTGATGGCGCCCGAGCTGGCCAGGAGTCGGCCGAAGCTTATCGAGCCGACCACGATGAAGAAGACCATCACCGTCACCCTGGTCGTGCTCTTCGCGGCCCTGAAGATCATTTTCCAGCTGAACTGCCTATACAGGACCGCCACCAAGACGCACGCTACTACGCCAAGCGCGGCACTCTCGCTGGGGGTAGCCAGGCCGAAGAACACGCTCCCCATGACGGCGACAAGGATGATGCCGACAGGCGTCAGGTAGATGATGCCGACGCGCCATTTCTCCCGGCGGGATATCTTGGCGACCTCATAGGACGGAGCGAGTGACGGATTCATCACGCAGCGGATGATGATGTACCCCGTCATCATCGCCGCGAGTATCAGGCCCGGGACGGTGATCGCCAGGAGCAGCTTGCTGACCGACACCTGGCCCATGGCCCCGATGAAGACCGCCAGCGCGCTTGGAGGGATGAGGATGGCAAGCGTGCCGGTGGCTATGATCGGACCCACGCTCATCTCGGGCTTGTAGCCTCGCGCTTCCATCTCGGGCAGCATGACGCGCCCCAGGATGCCGATGCACCCCCCGCTGATTCCTATCGGCGCGCCGAGCAGCACCCCCACGCCGGTGGTCACGAGACTGAGCCGGCCGGGGAGCCTGCCGAGCAGTTTGTCAACGGCGTTGACCACCAGAGTCCCCGTCCCCGCCTCGTAGATGACGTCCCCCATCAGGATGAAAAGGGGTATGGGCAAGAAGACGTAGTTGGCGACGGCGCTGTAGAAACTCATGGCGAGCTGGTCGATCCCGCCCACGCCGCCCCAGAACAGAGTGGCGCCCATGATGCAGGTGAACATGAAGGCGAAGCAGATAGGCATGCCCGTGAACATGATGACCACGAGCGCGCCGAACATCAGGGCTATAGCCTCAAACCATTCCAAAAGTAGTCCTTTCCTACAGCGAGATCTGCTCCCCCGACTGAACGCGCTCTCCGGCTCGATATGCCCGGTAGTACAAACCCACATGCCTGATCGACTGGATGAACATCATCAGGAACGAAAGGGGGATGACGATCTCAATCGGCCACTTGGGGGGGTTGAGGATGCTGGCGAGGACGAAGTGGCTCTGATAATCCCGGATGGTGAGCCGTGCTGTGATGAAGAGCAGGAAGGCGCACAGCGCCACTATCGCGATGGTCGTGACGAGGCTGATCAGGTCCTGCGCACGGGCGGGGATCTTCTGCACTATGGCCTCCATCACCACGTGTCCGCGGTCCCGATAGATGGCGGCGGTACCGAGAAACGTCATCCACACCAGGGAATAGGCAAGGATCTCGAAGGACGGCGCCCAGGTCCAGTCGAACGACTTCCGGACGATGACGTCCACGCTGACCCAGATAGCCTGAATGAAGACGATGAGGCCGGAGATCACCAGCATGCCGTCGACGGTCTTGTCGTACACTCGTCCTGCTCTTGTCAAGAAGTTCATGTCAACGCTCTCCCGCGCTCTGCCGATCTCTGTGCGGCACCCGGCGTGCGCGCGGCGGCCTCACAAGAGGCCGCCGCGCGCGTCAGGTTCTGTCATAGGTCCGTCAGCCGGCCACACTCAGGTCGGTGGCCGCGGCTGAGAGCCGTGGATCCCGCATCTAGTTGGCCCGCGGGAAGGCCGGGTTGACGAGCCACTCCTTGAGCTGCGGGGCGATGTCGGGCCATCTGGCTAGGTCCTCCGCCCACATGGAGTCGCGGTATGCGAGGTAGAACGCCTTCTCATCCTCGGGGGGGAGCTTGATCTCCTTCACGCCGTCGGCGGTGATCTGTTTGATGACGTCTTGCACGGTCGTGGTGAACATCTTGGCGCCATCGATCTCGGTCTGGATGATGGCCTTGGTGATCACGGCCTGCTGGGCCGGGGAGAGGCTGTTCCACTTGTCCATGTTCATGAGCATCAGCCCGCCGCACGAGCTGAACGGTTCGTTCAGCATCGCCTTGGTGACCGGGGTGAGGCCGAAGTCCAGGATGCCGGGGATTCCCACGTTGTAAGCATCGACCGTACCGCGCTCCATGGACGTAAAGTAGTCCGTGAAGTCGATCGGGATGCACACGGCTCCCAGGGACTCGATGAACGCCTTATTGGAGCCGCCGACGGCGGCTATCTTCATGCCCTTCAGGTCGGCCAGGCTGGTGATCTCCTTGCCAAGGTAGAAGACGGTCTGCACCTGGGGTTCCGAAGAGACGGACGCGCCGAGGTACAGGATGCCGTTCTTGGCGAACTCGTCCGTAAGATACTTGAAGAAGGTATTCGCCGCCCGGAGTTCCATCGGGTTGTATTCCGCACGGCCTGTCGTGCTGGCGCCCGGCACGACTGTATCGGCGAAGGGGCTGAGCACGCTAGCCATATCGACGGTGCCCCGCTGCACTGCGGCCACCTGGTCTGGGGCGGGAATGGCTTCGGGCCCGCTGAGTTTGACGGTCATCGCGCCGCCGGAGTACTCCTCGATCTTCTTGGTGAAGTCACGGGCCCAGTTGCCGCCCGGCGGGATGTCGGGAATGAAGCTGGACATAGTCAGTTCGATGGGTTCGATCGTGGCGGCTGCGGTGGTCGTGGTCTCCTGCGCGGCCGTGGTCGTGGTCGCCGGGGCCGCCGTGGTCGTGGTCTGAGGTGCCGCGGTTGTGGTTGTCTCTTCTCCACCGCAGCCCACAGCTAGGACGGTCAATGCTAAGACAAGGCAGATGCCCAAACACACCAGTTTCTTCATGAGAGAGTCCCCCGTTCCAAAAGACGCCTGGAATCAACAGCACTGCATCATCTGTTCAAGGCACAACAAGGCACAATCTGTTTCCGCGCTGCCAGAACCTCCTTCCTCCAGTCGGCAACGGCTCCATACTAACAGCGAGTCCGTTGCGAAAGCCAACAGCTCGGCCGGCCTCCCGTGGCTTGGATAGTGATCCCTACTAGTGTGCACTACTAGCATACGCTACTAGTAAGTGCAAGCTGGGTGTGCTTTCCTAGGGGACGCATGAACACCTCCGCGAAAGACCGCTCCCACGAGCCGCTCTCCAGCCGATGGAAGCGAATGACCGACGAGGAGAAACATCGGCGGATAGTGGACGCCGTGCTGTCGCTCGTGGGAAAACACGGCGTGCAATGGGCGACCACGGCGCGCATCGCGGCGACCGTCGGGGTCTCCGAGCCGACTCTCTACCGCACGTTCCGAAACCGCAAAGAGATGCTCCTGGCTGCCGCGGACAAGATCTGGGAGCAGCGGCACACCGAACTCGAATCGTTCGAATCCTCAGACGCCATGGACTTTCTGAGGAAGATATGTGCCTCCCACACCACCGGCATCCGAAACACGCGGGTGGTCAGGTTCATAACCGAGCTCGCCGTCTCCCACCCTGGAGATGGACTGCGCGAGCACATACGAGATCTGCAGTTCGATAACGTGAAGCGCCTTGCTGGAGTGATCGATCAGGGGAAGGCCGAGGGTTCCATCCGGTGCGAAGTCGACCCTTGGGAAGTCGCCTGGAGGATCCAGACGGTGTACTGGCTGGAGGCGATGGCCCGTCTCCATGGCCTTGAGGAACACGTGTTGACCGGCTTCTCGAGCAGAAGGTTCCAGGCAATCCTCGACGACATAGCCGCTCAGCCTCCCGCTACCCGGCCGGACGGTGGTTCCAGGCCTCAAGCGGCTGAACCTGGCCGGGAATAGCCATCCCCCCTTTTCTTTACGCGCCCCGGCGTTTAAAGTAGTGGACGCTAGTAGCGTACGCTACTAGCACCAGCTAGGAGGTCATGATGGGCGTCACCAAGACGGCCGACGTACTGGGAGCAGAGAGAGCGCAGCGCATCCGCGACGCGATGCAGCTCAAGCAGCCGGACCGCGTTCCGCTCATAATGCCGATCGGTTACATGCTGGCCGATATGGGGAGCATCACCAGGCAGCAGTTGCTCGAAGACCCGGAGCTCCGTCAGCAACTCCTCGAGAAAGCCGCCATGGAGTTCCAGCCGGATTCCATCCACGGGCCCATACCCTCTGATCCTGCGCCGCACCTAATTCTCGGCGACCGCATGACCGTCTGGCCCGGCCACGGCATCGATGTGAACACCCAGTTCCAGTTCGTCGAAAGCGAGTTCATGAAGGCCGAGGAGTACGATGCGTTTCTCGAGGATCCGACGGACTGGGTCATCCGCACGTATCTTCCGCGGGCGTTCGCAGCTCTGGATGGGTTCGCGAACATGCCTCCCCTCAGCCTGTTCATCTCTGGCAGTTACTATCTGGGCAGCGTGGGCGCTTTGGCCTCGGGACCGCTGGCCGACTCCTTCAAGGCCTTCGCCAGGGCCGTGGAGGCCGTCGCGAAGAGCATAGAGCGCATGACCAAGCACGCCGAACGCATGGCCGCCCTCGGTTGGCCCGACGGCTTTCTGGCCGGGCCCGTCCTCACGGCCCCCTTCGACATGATGTCCGACGCTCTTCGGGGCATGCGGGGCATTATGATCGACATCATCAGCCGGCCCGACAAGCTTCTCGCCGCCGAGGACAAGGTGGCTCGAGTCGAGTTGGACTTCGCGATCAATGCCTGCAAGGCTACCGGAGCGACCAGGGCCTTCCTGCCGCTGCATCGCGGCTCCGACGGGTTCATGTCGCTCAAGCAGTTCGAGACCTTGTACTGGAAGCAGTTGAAAGAGGTTCTCGTGACCTTGGTCGAGAACGACATCACCCCGATCGTGTTCTACGAGGGCTGTTGGGACCAGCGGCTGGAATACCTGGCGGAACTGCCCAAGGGCAAGACAGTCGGCTGGTTCCAGGCGAGCGATATCTTCAAGGTCAAGGAGATCGTTGGCGACACCATGTGCATCGTTGGCGGCATGCCCAACTCGCTGCTCAAGGCCGGCCCCGCCGAAGAAGTCCGCGCGCACACGAAGAGAGTGTGCGAGACCGTCGGCAAGAACGGCGGCTTCATGATGTGCACCGCCGTCGGCGAGATGGCGGGTAGCAACCCGGAGTTCGTCAGGGTCTGGGCGGATGCGACCAAGGAATTCGGGACGTACGCGAAGACATAGCGCGGCAGACAGCGGAAAGGGAGCAGGAGGACCAGCATGGGATCCAAGTATGACCGATGGTTCTACACAAACCTCATCCTCCCCGGCAAGTTCGGCGACCGGTTCGTCTATTTCGCCGGCAATCACGTGGGAGACAAGAACTACTCGGTGCTTTGGAACTGCATCACGGAGCCTTTCCTCATGGTGAACGATCCCCATACCCACGACTTCGACCAGTTCCTCCACTTCTTCAACGCTGACTCCCTCCATATCGCGGATTTCCCGGCCGAAGTGGAGATAACTTTGGGAGAGGAGTTGGAGAAGCACGTCATCACCGAGCCGACCGTTCTCCACATTCCTGCCGGCATGCTTCACGCCCCCCTGAATTTCAAGCGGGTCGACAAGCCGGTGATCTTCATGAACGTCGCCTTCACGCCCGAATACATGAAGCCGGGCGAAATGCACCCCAAACCCTGACTCCGTGGCGTAGCGGGAGGCCAAGTGGACCTGAAGCTGCATGACAAGATCGCGCTGGTGACCGGAAGTGGCAGCCCGATAGGCTATGGCAGGGCCATCGCCGTCCGGTTGGCAGAGGAGGGCTGCGACGTCGTGTGCGCCGACCTCAATCTGGACTGGGCCGAAGAGACGGCGGCGGCAGTGAGAGGCATCGGTCGTGAGGCGATGGCGGTCAAAGCGAACGTGTCCGACCGTGCGGAGGTGGACGCTATGGTCCAGTCCGCTGTCGAGCGATTCGGCCGCATAGACATACTGGTCAACAACGCCGGAGTGAGCAGCAGAGACAAGCCCTTCATGGAGAAGACCAAGGCCGACTGGGACCTGGACATCGGCGTGAACCTCTACGGGCAGATGAACGTCGCTCAGGCTGTGATTCCCCACATGGCCGAGCAGCGGTATGGACGGATCATCAACACCTCGGGTGGGCAGGGCATCCCCACGATCTCGACCTACGGAGCGGCCAAAGCGGGGGTGGAGGCGTTCACCCGTTCTCTGGCCCTGGAGGTGGCGCCCCTGGGCATCATCGTCAACGGCATATCGCCCGGACTCGGCGAGACCGGACTGATCGTGACCGCCACCCAAGAGCACAAGGATGGTTTTCGGAGGATGTCGGCGCTGAAGCGACTCTGCACTCCGCAGGACGTGGCCCCGGCGGTGGCTTTCCTGGCTTCCGACGTGTGCAGCTACATGGTAGGTCAGTGGCTTCGACTCGGTACCTTCTAAATCGCGCGGCCCGAAGGAGCAACCAGCATGGCTATTCGCAACTTCTACCCGGAGCTCTGTACAGGGTGCGGCAACTGCGTCGCCGCCTGCCCGATGGATGTCCTGCGGCTGGATGAGGAGCAAAACAAGGCGGTGGTGCGCTACCCCCAAGATTGCGTGGCCTGCTGGGGATGCGAATCATTCTGCCCGCAGGGCTGTTTCGATGTCTCGCCCGAGCGCGCCCGGGGCGAGATGGTTTCGCCGTACTAGAGGCCTCCGGCCCTTACCACTGGAGAGGACGGTATGAAAGAGTCGGGTCCGAGTCGGACGGTGATCTCCGCCGACGTGCTCGTGCTCGGTGCCGGAGGCGCCGGGATGTGTGCCGCCCTCAAAGCCAGGGAGAGCGGCGCAGATGTGCTGATGGTCGACAAGTGCGGCATCGGCTGGAACGGGCAGGTGCCGATCGGTGGGGGGATCCTGGCTTACATCTACCCCTCGCGTGTCGAGCAATGGGTCGAGAGGGTCACCCGGGAAAGCCACTACTTCAACAACCAGGACTGGACCCATGCCTTTGGCAGCAACATGCACAAGGCGACGATGGACTTGGCCGACATGGGGCTCACCTTCCTGAAGAAGGATGGGGAGATCGACATCCTCACCTGGGGGCCGACCAACGTCACTCTGTTCGACGCGCCCAAATCTCTGGTGGCTCTGAAGAAGACGGCGGCCACTCGCGGGGTCAGGATGATGGACAAGATCTACGTCATCGACCTGCTGAAGAATGGCGACCGGGTGGTCGGCGCCGTCGGCCTCGGGCTCGTCGATGGGCGAATCTATGTCTTCAACGCCAAGGCGACCATCGTGGCCACGGGGAACTGCGGATACCTGCATGAAAAGACGTATGCCTCAGTGCTCGGTGAGGGACCCGCCATGGGCTACCGAGCGGGGGCGGAACTCACCAACGCCGAGTTCAACAGCATGTACGTCTGGGGCATCAAGCTTCTCGGCAAAGAGCTCATGGGCATACATTTCTACCTGTATCTGGAGAACGCCCTCGGCGAGAAGCTCATGGGTAAGTACTACCCCGAGCTCATGGTCGGCGAGCATGCCGTCTACACCTTCGATCCCCGGGTCATCCGCGCCATGTACGAGGAAGTGAAGGCCGGTCTTGGCCCGATCTACATCAACCTCAAGGGGTTGTCGCCGGCCGAGATCGCTTGGTGCGGCGACGACATCGTCCCCGACCTCTCGCACATCATGGCGAACGACACAATGCTGCTGGTCAAGGAGAAGTGCGGCGTCGATCCGTCCAAGGAAAGGCTGGAGATGTGGCCGCGTTACCTCTATAGCGGCGGCGGCCTGCGGATAGACATCCACGGC
>MELN01000065.1:29656-29995 GCA_001768675.1 Actinobacteria bacterium RBG_16_64_13
GCCGGCGGTGCCTGCAGCAACTGCTGGACAAATGGGGGCGGTGGGCAGGCCGGCCTCGGCGTTCAGTCGGCGGCGATCACCGGGTTCGTCGCCGGGGAAGATGCCGCGGCGTACGCTTCGGCTAACTCGGGGTACGGCATCGATCCGGCACATGCCGATCGAGTCATCGCCGTGGTCGTGGCCCCGATGGGGCGCTCCGGCGAGGTCGACGCCGCCGAGATAACGTACAGGGTCCATGAGGCGATCGTTCCCATGAAGTACAACCGCGCCCGCGAGGCGGGCAGGATGAGTGAGGCTTTGGGCATCCTGCAGGACGCCAAAGAAAGACTCCCGCGGGTC
>MELN01000065.1:30005-31297 GCA_001768675.1 Actinobacteria bacterium RBG_16_64_13
GATTTCCACGACCTCGCGCGTTATCACTCCGCGGAGAGCATGCTCATGGCCGCGGAATTCACCCTCAGGGCCGCTTCGATGCGGGAGGAAAGCCGCGCGCAGCACTTCCGCGAGGACTTCCCCGACCGCGACGACAAGAACTGGTTCAAATGGATAGCCATCGAGCAGCAGGATGGCGGCCCGAAGCTCACTACCGTGCCGATCCCGCTCAGCAGCTACCGGTTACAGCCCGACCCGTGATCGTTCCGTAGCGGGGATCTATCTAGGCAAAGGCATCTCGACTGAGAAGGAGGCAAAGAAGAGACGATGATCGCAAAACAGAAGTTGGTAGACATAGTCGGGGGTGCGAACGTCAGCGATGATGCCGCGACGCTCGGCGCGTGCTCCAAGGACCTGAGTTTCGTCAACCAGATCAGGCCGGCATACGTGGTCAAACCCCACGCCGCCGGCGAGGTGAAGCAGCTGGTCGCGGTGGCCAATGAAACCCTCACCCCACTCGTGCCGGTGAGCTCCGGTCCGCCTCACTTCCGGGGCGACACGGTGCCGAGCACTGGGGGGGCCATTGTCGTCGACCTGAGCGGCATGAAGAAGATCATCAACGTCGACCGGGCCCGCCGGGTGGCAATGGTCGAGCCCGGCGTGACCTTCGGTGAATTGATCCCCGCCGCGGAGAAAGAGGGCATCAGGCTCAACCTGCCCTTGCTTCCGCGGGCAACCAAGAGCGTCGTCGGCAGCCTGCTCGCGAGAGAGCCGGTGGTCATGCCCGCGTATCAGTGGGACATCTCCGACCCAGTGGCCTGCCTCGAGGTCATCTTCGGCACTGGTGACGATTTCCGGACCGGACAGGCGGCCGGCCCCGGCACCATAGAGGAGCAATGGGCCGTCGGCGGCGTGCAGAAGGCCCCCTACGGACCCCACGTGGCTGCCTGGCACCGGTTGATCCAGGGAGCGCAGGGGACCATGGGCATCGCCACCTGGGCCTCGCTGCGCTGTGAGCTGCTGCCCAGCGTGCAAGAGCCCTTCGTGGTCGGTTCCCCCGACCTCGACCCGCTTCTGGAACTGGCTACCTGGCTCATCCGGCTGAGAATGGTGACCGAGTGCTTCGTGCTCTCCAGCAGCGATCTAGCAGCCATGTTCGCGGACCAATGGCCGGCGGACTTCGTGCGCCTGAAGGCCGACCTGCCTCCGTGGACCCTCTTCTACACGGTGGCCGGCTACGAGTACTACCCAGAGGAGAGGGTGAGCACGAATGTCAACGACATCACCGCCCTCACCATGCGCTTGGGGGTGGA
>MELN01000065.1:31467-32256 GCA_001768675.1 Actinobacteria bacterium RBG_16_64_13
CCGGCAAGGCAGGCTACCCTGTCTCCGACCTGGGCGTCTACATCCAGCCGATAGTGCAGGGCAACAGCTGCCACTGTGAGTTCAACCTGTTCTACGATCCCACCGACCCGCGGGAGGCCGATCAGGTCAAGAACCTTTCTGCGCTCGCCACCAAGGCCCTTGTCGACGCCGGTGCCTTCTTCTCCAGGCCCTACGGAGAGACCGCCAGGATGATCATGAATCGCGACGCGGCCTCGGTCGGCATGCTGAAGAAACTCAAGCAGGTCTTTGATCCGAACAACGTCATGAACCCGGGGAAACTGTGTTTCTAAGTGGTGTCGTAGCCGCGAGAGACAGGGCTCTGTGGGAGAAGAAAGGAGCGAAATGGCATTAGAAGAGTATGCCGGCGATATGAACATGTGCTGCCGGTGTTCGGCGTGCAAGTTCATCCCTTTGCAGAGGGTGAAAGGCTTCAAGCACGCTAAAGTCTGCCCAAGCATATCCAAGTATAACTTCCACTTCTTTTCGGGGGGTGGCCGGCTCAACCTGGGGGCGGCCGGATTGGAGAAGGGATTCACCTACACCCCTTGGTACCTCAGCAGTATCTACAACTGCCAGATGTGCGGCGCGTGCGACGTCTCCTGCAAATATGGGATGGATATGGAGGTGCTTCGGCCCATCCAGGAGTTGCGCATCAAGGCAGTGGAGGATGGCCACGCCCACCCCGCTCTGGACGAAGTGATGGAGAGGCTGCGCAAGACGTGCAGCATGGCTCCCACGGGGGGGAGCAAACGGGGCGACTGGGCCGGC
>MELN01000065.1:32319-33284 GCA_001768675.1 Actinobacteria bacterium RBG_16_64_13
GCTACGACAAGGACCTGCAGAAACTGGCCAAGGCTACCGCGAAAGTACTCCGAGCGGCCGGCGTCGATTTCGGCATCGCCGGCGATGCCGAGGCCTGCTGCGGCGGCCGGGCCTACGAGATGGGCTACCAGCCTGACTTCCTGGCTCAGGCTAAGAAGAGCATGGAGGTCATCAAGCAGACCGGCGCCAAGACCTTGGTCACGAGCTGCGCCGTGTGCTATCAGGCCTACGGCGTCCTGTACGATCGGTTCGATCTCAAGGGTGACCTCGAGGTCATGCACATCACCCAGCTTGCGGCTCGTCTCATCGGCGAGGGCAAGCTCAAACTCGAGAACAAAGTGGATCTGAACGTCACCTACCATGACCCCTGTCATCTGGGCAGGCTCGGCGAGCCTTGGGCCCATTGGGAAGGGAAGAAGGTCCCCGGGGACAGGTTCATCTTCGATCCACCCAAGCCCTACCGGCGGGGAACGAACGGAGTCTACGAGCCTCCGCGCACGGTGATCGCCGGCCTACCCGGCGTGACCCTTACCGAAATGGACCGCGTCAAAGAATACGCGTGGTGCGGCGGCTCCTGTGGCGGGGTGAACGACTCCAATCCCGAATTCGCGGAGTGGGCAGCGGCGGAGAGACTCGAGGAAGCTGTGTCCACCGGCGCCGAGGCCATCGTCACCTGCTCTCCGTGGAGCGAGAAGCTCTTCTCCGAGACCATTCAAAAGAGCGGCGGCAGCCTGAAAGTGTACGACGTCGTCGAACTGGTCGCCCAAGCTATCGAGGAAGGAGGTCGGTAAGCCTTGGCTCTAGACAAAGATATCCATAGCGCGTTCGCGGATGTGGTGGGCGAGGAGAACATCTGCAGCGATCAGACCATGATGTCTGCCTACTTCCGCACCGACTTCGCAGCGGTGATCCTGCCCAAAGACACGGCTGAAGTGCAGGCGGTCGTCAGGCTGTGCAACAAGTTC
>MELN01000065.1:33410-33694 GCA_001768675.1 Actinobacteria bacterium RBG_16_64_13
GAGCCGTACGTGACCTCGGCTCAGCTGCAGGCCGAGCTCTTCAAGAGGGGTCTGAACACCAACATGAAAGGTGCCGGCTCGCAGTGCTCGGCCATGCTGAGAGGGCACGGGCACCTTGACCAGTCCTGCGGGGCGGACGACAGGAACCACTTGGCCGTCGAATGGGTGACCCCCGAGGGTGACCTGGTCCGCATGGGCTCGTTGGGATCTGCGGACGAATGGTTCTGTGGCGACGGACCGGGCCCGTCTCTGCGGTGCCTCGTGTCCAGCGTGGTGCCGCCCAG
>MELN01000065.1:33801-34326 GCA_001768675.1 Actinobacteria bacterium RBG_16_64_13
ATCCAGCGAACATGATGGCGCGCTACTACAGCTTCCCGACCCTGGAGAAGATGTGGCAGGCCGAGCTCAAGATCGGTGAAAGCGAGATCGCACTTGAGCTGATGGGGTTCAACGCGGCCATGGTGGCCGCCAACATCACCGCCTGCAACGAAGACGAGATGGCGATGTTCGAACGCCTCTCCAAGGAGGTGCAAGGCCCCGGTTTCTTCGTCATCATCGCCGGCAACTCTCTGGGAGACTTCGAGTACAAGAAGAAGGTACTGGAGACGATCGTCGGTGAAGCCGGCGGGAAGTCCTTGAAGTCGGTCGAAGATCCCGAAACCGAGGGGATCTTGTTGTGCCAGTGCACCAGGATCAGCGCTTCCATAAGAGAGACGTTCCGCCCCGGGGGATACTTCAAGTCGATCCCCATCATGGGGCAGAGGGACCTGACCATCAGGTGGGCCACCGACGCGGGCAAAGCAAAGCTGCCTCTCATCGAAAAGGGCTTGATAGCCGACGATGGCGGGGGGTTCTTCGGATGGG
>MELN01000065.1:34472-34610 GCA_001768675.1 Actinobacteria bacterium RBG_16_64_13
CCGGAAGATGTGATCGAGAAGAGGGTCGGACCCGCGCTGTCCAACTACCACATTTGGTGGAACAAGGCCTTGGACATGCTTGATCCCAATGGAGTCATACCGCTGAAAGGGATAAGCAAACTCAGCCCCTGACAAGAA
>MELN01000065.1:34646-42712 GCA_001768675.1 Actinobacteria bacterium RBG_16_64_13
GAAAGGCCAACAGGCCTCGGCCTAGAGATCTGCGGGCTGACGCTCCGATCAGTGGCGCGGGTGGGGCCACGCAGGCACGCCGGGCGCCGTGATCGGCGATTGACCCCCGCTCGGTTCGGCCTATACTCGAAGTAGAGTTCGGCATTGTCCCCTGACGTCTTCCCGGGTACGGGCTACACGGCGCAAACGATGGTCACGACGCGTCCAGCTTCGGGGGAACACGTGGAAACGGCCTCACGCAGCCGTTCGTCCAGGCGCTCAGACCGGCGACTACGTATCGCTCATGCAGTACTAGTCGGTCGGCCCCTGCCCAGTCAATTCCAAAAACCCTTATGCATCCATCCGGCTGCATGACGTCGCCATGAGCAAAGAGGAAGCGTCCCGAGGAAGAAGGACGGGGGCGTCAAGATGAACGAAGGATCGGAACGAAAGCCGAGAGTGCGGCGAGAGAAGAACTTCATTGTGGAGGAGAACGTCGACGCCATCAGATGGCCTCGGCAATGCGCCGCCTGCCAAGGCCCTGCCGAGGTGATTGAGAACCTCACGCTGGAGAGGACTCTGAAGGTCGTGGGCAAGATCCGCGTCGAGGTCGCGGGCATCCCTTATTGCCAGGCTTGTGTCCCCAAGATCCGCAGAAACAAGCGTCTCGACAAGGTGAGATACGTAGTCGCTCTTGTAGCGGGAATCCCCATAGGTCTGCTCCTGATCTTGGCGGTGGCGCGTCGACCAGGGACGACGTTCATCTGGATCGGGCTGCTCATGTTGATCGGCATAGCTATCGGCTACGGTCTTGCCTACTTGTTGGTGAAGTTCCCCGTCAAGGCGCTCCTCAGAGGACGTTTCGTCCCACCCGTGGAGGCTTGGTTGCTCGAGGAGAAGAAAAGGGATGGCAGAGAAGGCGCAAGCGTGGTCATCTCCATTCCCAACAAAGCCTATGCCGCGAAGTTTGCCCAGCTCAATGGGCTATAGGAGGTGAACGATGAAGGCGCTTGAAGCGTCCCAGACTGTGGAATTCGAGCAGGCAACCTCCAACAGGCGACTTGGTGCGAGATTCGTCGACGTGTTCGTGGCGGTGTTTGTCCTGCTGCCGTTGAGTTTCTTGATTCTAGCCCCGTTCTTCTCGCGTGTGACGGCGGATGTTGGTGTGTGGACCAGCTTTGGGGTTTGGATCGTGTTGGTCGTTGCCTACGACACGGTGATGCACCGGTTGCTCGGAAAGACCCTTGGCAAGATGCTCCTGGGCATGCAGGTGGTCGATGCCAGAGGCAAGAGGATAGGTTGGGGCCGGTCTCTCTTGCGGGCGGTGAGCCTCTTCGTGAGCATCGTGGTAGTCGTTTTCGGGTTCTTCCTCACGGCCACCCTCCTTGGATGGGTGATCCTGCGGGCTCTACCTCAACACCCGAGGCTGCCACACGACAAGGCGGCGAAGTGTTTCGTCGTGAAAGCGGTCAAGGGCGGGCTCGCCCCGGTAGCCGCGGGCACAGCCGCGCCAGGGACGGCCAAGAACCCGGTCCTCTTCCCTGATCTAGAGAGACTGCGCGACCAGGGGATCATCTCTGAAGAAGAGTACCAACGAAAGCGTCACGAAGTGGGTCCCTAAGGGTATGAGGCCGGGCTGGAGGTGTAGATTGAAGCCCCGTATTCACGGGGCTTTTCCTTCGGGCGAACGGTCCCGAAGCTCTTTGGCGAGCTCCCAAGCTCGGTCAGCTTCGCGTCCACCGATCAGCGCGTCCAGCGCGTCCTCATGACGCGAATCCGTCCGTGGCCGACCGCGGCGCCTCTTGACGCCACGGTGAGAATACTTTACTATGTCTATGAAATTAGTGCACTATACCGGGTAGGAGGTATCTTGAGGCCGTGGTCGTCTCCCACAGATCGCAGTACGCGATGAGGGCGGTGTTGGAACTCGCCATGAATGAAGGGGCGGGCCCCGTCACGAGCGCGCTGACGATTCGCCTGGCCGGCTCGTGGGGCGGGCGGCTCGGCGGCGCAACGTGCCGAATGCGATGTCGGAGCAGATCGCATGTTTCCGCATGACACGACGAACCAAGAGCCACGGCTAAGAAAGGCCACATGACATGACAGATTACGGCATAGACACCATCGCTCTCCACGCGGGTCACACGCCCGACCAAGAGACGCTTTCCCGGGCCGTCCCCCTCTATCAGACCACAAGCTATGTGTTCCGCGATACTGAGCACGCGGCCGGCCTTTTCGCACTGCGCCAATTCGGCAATATCTACACGCGGTTGATGAACCCGACCACAGACGTGCTGGAGAAGAGGCTGGCTGCCATTCACGGCGGTACCGGGGCCGTGGCGACTGCCTCTGGCCAGGCTGCCATCTTCTATTCGATCGCGTCGATCACCTCGGCCGGACAGAACTTCGTGACCGGCGACAAGCTCTACGGCGGGACCTACACACAGTTCCGCGTTCCTCTCAAGCGCTTCGGCATCGAGGCTCGTTTCGTCGACTCCAGAGACCCGGCCAACTTCGAGGCGGCGATCGACGAAAAGACCCGCCTGCTGTACACGGAGTCCATCGGGAACCCGAAGGGCAACGTAGACGATTTCGAGGCCATCGCCGCCGTTGCGCATCGCCACGGTCTGCCCTTCGTGGTGGACAACACTGTGACGCCTCCTCCCCTGTTCAATCCCTTCGAGCATGGTGCGGACATCGCGGTGTACTCGCTGACGAAGATGATCGGCGGACACGGAACTTCGATCGGCGGGGCTATTGTGGAGAAAGGCGACTTCGACTGGAAGACGGGGGGGAAGTATCCGGAGATCACCGAGCCCGATCTCGCCTATCACGGAGTGAATTTCTGGGATGCGTTCGGGAATCACGATGGGGCCGTGGCTCCAGGTCTGGCCTACGTTCTCAAGATCCGCACGGGTCTGCTCAGGGACCTGGGCGCGTCGATCTCGCCATTCAACTCGTGGTTGTTCATCCAGGGTCTGGAGACCTTGCCTCTGCGTGCTCGCGCACATAGCGCGAACGCTCTTGCCGTTGCCAAACACCTGCGCTCCCACCCGTCCGTGACCTGGGTGGACTTCGCGGGGCTGCCGGAGCATCCCGACTACGAGCGGGCCAAGAAGTATCTTCCGCTCGGACCAGGCGCTGTGCTCGGATTCGGGATCAAGGGAGGTCTGGAGGCCGGGAAGAAGTTCATCGACTCGGTGAAGCTGGCTTCCCATCTCGCGAACGTGCTCGACGCGAAGACCTTGGTCATCCATCCGGCCTCGACGACCCACCAGCAACTCACGCCCGAAGAGCAGTTGGCTGCCGGTGTGACGCCCGACCTGGTTCGCGTCTCAGTCGGTCTCGAGGACATCAAAGACATAATCGCCGATCTCGACCAGGCGCTGAACGCATCCCAGTAAGGAGCTACACATGGGAACGATATTTGAAGACAACTCTCGCGCGATTGGGCGAACCCCGCTCGTGCGCCTCAACCAGATGGGGGGCAAGCCGAAGGCTCGGCTGCTCGCAAAGATCGAAGGACGCAACCCGTCTTACTCGGTGAAGTGCCGCATCGGTGCCTCGATGATCTGGGATGCGGAGCAGAAGGGTCTCATCAAGCCGCACACGGAGATCGTTGAGCCAACCAGCGGGAATACGGGGATAGCGCTTGCGTTTGTCGCCGCGGCCCGGGGTTACCGGCTCACTCTCACGATGCCCGAGACCATGAGCATAGAGCGGCGGAAGGTGCTTACCTTCTTCGGGGCGAATCTGGTGCTCACCCCAGGCCCGGAGGGCATGAAAGGTGCCGTGGCTCGCGCCGAGGCACTTGCGGCAGGCGATCCCGAGCGATACTTCATCCCTCAGCAATTCAAGAACCCCGCCAATCCCGCGATCCACGAGCAGACGACCGGCCCGGAGCTGTGGGACGACACCGATGGCGACATCGACGTCCTTGTGTCCGGTGTCGGCACGGGCGGCACGATCACGGGCGTGGCCCGCTACTTCGAGAACACCAGGCGGAAGCCGCTGTACTCGGTGGCCGTCGAGCCGGCCGCCAGCCCGGTGATAAGCCAGAAACTGGCCGGCCTGGAGCTGAAGCCGGGCCCCCACAAGATCCAGGGAATCGGGGCCGGTTTCATCCCCGATACCCTCGATCTGTCGGTAGTCGATAGAGTCGAGCAGGTGGAGAACGACGAAGCCATGGAGTTCGCCAGGCGGCTCGCCCGGGAGGAAGGCATCCTTTGCGGGATCTCTTCGGGCGCCGCGGCCGCGGTGGCCGTCCGCTTGGCCCAACTCCCTGAGTTCGAAGGAAAGACGATAGCAGTGATTCTTCCCGACTCCGGTGAACGCTATCTGTCAACGGCCCTGTTCGACGAAAGCCCTCTCACGTAGGCCCCTCCAACCCGCCAGGATGGTGCGCCCCGCCAACCTGCGCACCATCCTGGCATGCAACGAAGGAGCACGATGGTCACGCAGAAGAGCCAATACGCCTTGCGGGCGTTGTTCGAACTGGCCAGACGCGCGGAAGCCGGACCCACTCGTATCGAGGATGTCGCGAAGGCTCAGGGCATCCCCCAGCGCTTCCTGGAGGTGGTCCTGAACGAGTTGAAGCACGCGGGCCTGGTCGAAGCCAAGCGGGGGCCTCGAGGGGGATATCAGCTTGCTCGCAGTCCCCGGAACATCACGGTCGAGGAGATCATGGAGGCCTCGCAAGGCCGGTTCACTCCAGTCGAGTGCCTGTCGGATCCGAGGTCGGCCGACTGTCTGTTCAAGGGCGAGTGCGTCTTCATCTCCCTCTGGGAGGAGGTCCGTGACGCGGTCGCCCGTGTCTACGAATCGACCACCCTGCAGGACTTGGTCGATCGTGAAGAGGCAAGGCTGGCAGTGACCGTCCAAAACTACGCCATCTAAGCCACCTGACATCGGAGAACGGGATGAGATATCTGGATAGCGTTCTTGAGGCTGTTGGCCGCACACCGTTAGTGCGCCTTTCCCGGGTCGCCGGCGGCCTGCCTGTCACCCTGCTGGCCAAGGCCGAGCAGCTCAATCCTGGAGGAAGCATCAAGGATCGTATCGCGCTGGCGATGATCGAGGATGCCGAGGCGCGGGGAGCGCTCACTCCGGGTGCGACCATCATCGAGGCGACCGCCGGCAATACGGGCGTGGGCCTGGCCCTCGTGGCGGCCTGCAAAGGCTACCGCTGCATCTTCGTTCTGCCGGACAAGATGAGCGAAGACAAGGTCAACCTGCTCAGGGCCTACGGGGCCGAGGTGGTGATCACGCCGACAGCCGTTGCTCCCGACTCGCCGGAGAGCTACAACGGGGTCGCCGACAGGCTGGCGCGCGAGATCCCGGGCGCGTTTCGGCCCAACCAGTTTGCCAATCGCAACAACCCAGAGGCGCACTATCTGTCCACGGGCCCTGAGATCTGGGAGGACACCGACGGGAAGGTCGATGTGCTCGTGGCGGGCATGGGCACCTGCGGGACGATCTCGGGCACGGGTGGCTATCTGAAGATGCAGAATCCGGACGTGTGGGTGATCGGGGCCGACCCGGAAGGCTCGATACTGTCCGGGGACAGCCCCCACGCTTACAAGGTCGAGGGCATCGGCGAGGACATGGTTCCGGCCACCTTCAACCGGCAGGTGGTCGACGAGTTCATCCGCGTGAGCGATCAGGAGTCGTTCGCGACGGCGCGGCGCCTGGCTCGCGAGGAGGGCCTCCTTGTGGGCGGATCAGCGGGGACCGCGGTGGCCGCCGCGCTCAAATACGCCGAGAGGCTTGTCGAGCATAAGGTGATCGTCGTCGTCCTCCCCGACACGGGACGCAACTACCTCTCCAAGATCTTCTCCGACAGTTGGATGGAGGACAACGGTTTTGTGGACGAACCACAGGACCGTGTCACTGCCGCCGATGTTCTCGCCAGCAAGCGGACGTTGCCCAGCCTGGTCGCGGTGGAGATGGACGATCCCCTTATGCGTGCTATTGCGGTCATGAGTGAACAAGGCATCTCGCAGTTGCCGGTCCTCAAAGGAGGACTGGTGGTGGGGGCCGTGACGGAGACTGCCACTGCACGAGCTCTCCACGACGCCGGGGATCCCGCGGCTCTCTCGGTCGGCGATGCCATGGGAAGGTGTTTGCCCGAGGTGGACGTCGGGACGGAGGTATCTGAGGTGTACCGTCTGCTTCTTTCTGGCAATCCCGGAGTGGTCGTGCTGAGGGAAGGCCATCCCCAGGGTTTCCTTTCCCGGATCGACCTGGTGAGCTACTGGGCGGGGGGCGACCACGCGCCGGCGAGGGGGACGGTATGAGATTCGCGACCCAGGCCATCCACGCCGGACAGGAGCCTGACCCTACTACCGGAGCCACGATCGTACCCATCTACCAGACTTCCACCTACACGCAAGAAGGGATAGGCAGACATAAGGGTTACGAGTACTCCCGTACCGGCAACCCGACCCGCACCGCCCTCGAGGAGTGCCTGGCGGCTCTTGAGGAGGGCAAGCACGCCTTGGCCTTCGCCTCCGGTTTGGCTGCCGCGACGGCTGTGCTTTCCATCTTGCGGCCGGGCGACCATGTTGTGGCCGCCGAGGATCTTTACGGCGGGACCTACCGGCTGTTCGAACAGGTCCTGGCGAGACAGAACATCGAGTTCACCTATGTGGACGGACGAGACGCCTCAACGTTCGCGACCTCGGTCCGGCCGCACACCCGGTTGCTTTGGGTGGAGACACCGAGCAATCCCCTTCTGCGGCTCGTGGACATCCCCGCGGTCGCCCAGATAGCGCACGCCGCGGGGTCCTTGCTCGTGGTCGACAACACGTTCGCTACGCCGTTTCTGCAGCAGCCCCTCAAACTGGGCGCCGATGCCGTGGTGCACAGCACGACGAAGTACCTCAGCGGGCACTCCGACGTCGTGGGCGGCGCGGTGGTCACCAGCGATGAGGAAGTGGCCGCATGGGTTCGGTTCTACCAGAACGCGGCGGGCGCGGTACCCGGTCCTTTTGACTGCTGGCTGACCCTCCGGGGTCTAAAGACGCTTCCCGTAAGGATGCGGCAGCATGGGGAGAACGCGTTGCAGGTGGCCCGTTTTCTTCGTGGTCAGTCGATGGTGGAGGAGGTGATCTATCCCGGCTTCAGCGGCCACCCCCAGCACGACCTTGTCCAGAGGCAGATGCGAGGCGCGGGAGGGATGGTCACCTTCCGGATTCGAGGGGGAAAGGACGCGGCCGACCACTTCTTTCAGGCGCTCCGCGTCTTCTCCTATGCGGAGAGTCTCGGAGCGGTGGAGTCTCTCGCGTGTTATCCGTGCGCGATGACCCATGGCAGTATCCCCGAGGGTGACAGGCAGCGACGAGGCCTCGGTGACGGGACCATCCGTCTGTCGGTCGGGCTTGAAGACGCGGACGACCTGATCGCCGACCTGGCAGCTGGATTGCGGGCCGCGGACCGGCAGCTCGCCGGCTCGACGAGCGAAACGGTCGGCGTTGGAGAGAAGTAGCGCTTGCACAGGCCGACCCGGTGATGCCATCGGGGCGGGCACCGACGTGACCGTGGCCGCCTTGACTTCCGGTAGGCATCTAATTATCTTCTCTAACTGCACCGTGAGGCTGTTGCGCATACCGCAACGCCAGACGTGGACGTAGGTCGAGGATGGAGATACTCATGAAGACCGATGAGCCACTGGGCGCCCTGGACATGAGCGGCCCGATGGTCCCCGGAGTGGCGTCGTCCCGACCTACAGCGCGTGGTTTGGGCACGTTCGGCAGTCTCTCAGGCACTCGCCCGATCCTCCCCTTTTCGGGCAACCCTCAGCCGTGGGTGACGGCGTCACTTGCCCGGAGTAGCCCGCCTCGGATGTCGCAGGACGCGGCTGGCCCGCAAACGAGTGATGCTGCGTCTGGTCACGCTGGCCGCGCGCAGGCCAGGAACTGTGGACATGGTGACTATGTCCATGGTGACTGTGGTCATGACGGCCCTGTCCGTGGTGGCCGTGCGCGGGGTGGCGACCCTGTTGGTTGTGCATCCTTATCCTCCATCAGTCAAATACGATATATCACAATATATCACATCGCGCCGCCGCCACCTCTGGTCGGCCCCCG
>MELN01000065.1:42785-42986 GCA_001768675.1 Actinobacteria bacterium RBG_16_64_13
CTCCGCTTCGTATACGAGCTCTGATACGAAGTTGATGAACCATTCGTTTCACTCATAGCCCAATAATCGAGGTCTGACTGCGGTCGACCGGCGTGAGCAAAACGCAATCGATAGGAGTTGGTGAGAATGGCAGAACAAGACTACGTTCACATGCCCACGCTCGAAGAATACTCAGAGCGCTTCAAGAATTTCTTCCATTTC
>MELN01000066.1:0-2705 GCA_001768675.1 Actinobacteria bacterium RBG_16_64_13
TTCTCAGAAGTTCAGTGCAGGTCCAACACTCACGTAGCGAGCTCTCCGGAAAACCCGGGGCGGTTCAATGTGGACGAAGGGCTGTCCCTACCGCGACCCTTCGAGCGACCCAGCCGGAGTGAAACCACCTTCAATCCGCCTTGTTCCAGGCTGTTCCCCTGAAGGCAGTTTGTCGTTGATTTCTTAGAAAGGTGTACGTTATCGCAAGAAGATGAACCGTCTCGAAACCCGCCGTGCGCCTTGGGTCAAGACCGCATAATAGATGCCGGAGACAAGTCTCGTCGCACCTCCGAGTGTGATCGACGCCATAGAGCTCGTGCCGTCAAGTGACCACGAGGCCACACGCCGCCCCGAGACATCGCACAGGGTGAGTCGGGCGGGCATGCGTTCAGGGAGACCAAGACCCAACTGAGAGGATTCAGAGAGCACGCTCGGGGCAGAAATGATGAGTTCGCTTGGCATTCTGGCGTCCTCAAGTGTCGATCGTCTTGCGGTGGCCTGAGCATTGGGTACTGTGGGAACTGCCAATCGACCTTCGAATCGCTCACCGTCTACTGTGTAGCCTATGACCTCGATGCTGTCCGATGTGACTGCTGGTATCGGAACGCGGATGACGAGATCTTCGCTACCGTCCTGGTTCACGTCTCGGTACCACCCGGACGGCCCGAAAGAGACCCCGGACCAGCCGGGGACGTCTAAGCTCGCGAGATCTGCCTGGCGTGGGTCGAAGTGCTCCCCTCCGAGCAAGGCGAGGTCCAGGACGCCACGTGCGTCCGTATTCAACCTGTTCTGCGCGACTCGTGGTCGAACTTGTAGCTGGACTCGGATGGCCGGCTCGCGAAAGGCGAGGAACCAAGTATCGTCGTATTCGTAGGTCTTTTCCCCGCCGAACAGGACAAACCGGTCCCTTCGAGGATCGTAGAGGAGCGGCGTTCTGTTGCGATGTGGAGGTTGGAGGCCGACCGGCTCGAGTTTCTTCCAGGTCATGGGCTCGTGAAGCGTCAGCGCCCAAGTCAATCCGCCGTCGGTGATCGGGTCCGCCCAAGCTTGGAGTATCATCCGGTGCCGAACGGGATCGTAAGCCGCACCCGGGATGTGGTCCCAGTGGGGTGGCTCGCCATCGGGGCGGAGTCTGGCCCAGACCGGTTCGGGATCGAGGCGCAACTCCCACACGTCGTTGATGCTGCCGTACGACCCCTCCAGGATGCCGCCGAAGATCAGCACCCGGTCGCCCACTGGGTCATAGACCCCGGCTCCACCCGCAAACCACCCGGGTCCTTCACCCGTCGCGGTGAGCCGCTGCCAACGTGGTTCCGGAACGAGTTCAAGTACCCACGGTTGCTCGTCAAAGGGGAACGAGCCGCCAACGACGATCAGCCGATCCCGGCGGGTGTCGTGCACGACGATCGGGAACTGCCGACCCGGAGGAGTCGCCCCGAGCGGTTGTAGGTTCTGCCAAACGGGAACCCCATCAAGCGACAGTGCCATCGTGCCAAGGAACGATCGGCCATCATATCCCCCGAAAATGATCGCCCTATGTCGTGGCTCGTCATAAATCGACCCGGGCCCGTAGACGAGAGATGGCGATTCGTTGGCAGCGACCAATGCGTGCCAGTCATCTACATCCGACAGAGATCGCGCAAAGAGGCCAAGCTCGTACACGTGCGAGTACGCCAACAAGCCGGACCAGACCACCAGCCGGTCATTGGCGCGATCCAGGACAGCAGCATGTCCCTGACGGGGTCCGGGCCCCTCGAACAGGGGCGGCAGCTGTGACCACACCGGTGAAGACCCGAGCCGTAAAGCAAACAAGTCTCCTCGGATGAGCCCAACTCTCATGCCGCCGTATATGATCATCTGGTCCCCGATGGGATCGTAGATCGCGGCGTGCCCAAACAGGCTTGGCGAACTGGACAACGTACTGGTCTTCGTCCAACGTGGTTCCCCATCGAGATCGAGCGCCCAGACTCGGTTCGGCACGAGTTGGTCCACGAACGTCAGGCCGCCATAGACCAGAAGCTGCCGACGGATTGGGTCTACCACAGCCGTGTGCAGGTAGAGCATCGGCGGTGGATCACCTTGTGCTTCGAGCCTTCTGCACGCCGGAGGTCCCCGCAGCCCCAGAGCCCAAACGTCGGCTGACGCCCCTGACTGGCCGGCACCGCTGACCACCAACATCTCCCCACGCGCGGGATCGTAAACTGCCACATGTCGGGCTCGGGGCGAAGGTTTGGGCTCGGGGACAGTCAGCTCTCGCCACACCGGCGAGCCGGAGAGCCCCAGCTCCCACAGGTCGCCCAGAAACTGACCCGGTACCTCGCCGCCGAACACGATGAGCCGGTCTCCCTCGGCATCGTATATGGCGGAGCTTCCGAGCCGCGCGCCCGGAGCACGGCCTTCGGGCTCGAGCCTACGCCATGCCGCCCGACCCGCCAACGAGAGCTCCCACACGTCATTCCACATCCGGCCGGCCCAGAAGAAGAGCGGATCCCCACCGCCGAAAACGAGGATCCGCTTCCGCTTCGAATCGTACGCGACCGCATGGAGCGCTCGAAAGAGCGGTGGGGGGCCGACCGGGGTGATCCTGCTCCAGCGCCGATGAACCAGGGAATACGTCCACACGTCGAAGGTAGGGATGCCGTTCAATCCGAAGACGACGATCAACCGTTGTCGGTCCGGATCGTAGACGGCGCGGTGAAAGATGC
>MELN01000066.1:2717-3038 GCA_001768675.1 Actinobacteria bacterium RBG_16_64_13
GAGCCAGAACCCATCCTCGGGTCGCTGATCTGACCCCTGGAATATGTTGGAAATCCGCGGCTGCTCAAACATCTCCACCCGCGCCGGGGCGGACGCTGGATTCGGCCCGAGAATACCGACTGCCTGGAGACGATCCAGTAGGGTCATGTCCCGGTCGGATGCGGGGAATGCCAGCATACTCCAGAGGTCCGATGCCGGGGGCCCGGACGCGACCGGAACCTCTTGTGCGTCGACTGGCGCGGGAGCTTGCTCCAGTGCCTGTGCTAGAAGGAAGAGTAGGAAGCATGCGAACCACCGAGGTGAATGCTGGCACATGGCAGA
>MELN01000066.1:3088-3933 GCA_001768675.1 Actinobacteria bacterium RBG_16_64_13
TGAGCAGGATACACCTAGGCCTCCGTCGGCTCCACCGCGCGTCCCCTCCCAGAAGTTTCTGAACTAGGCCGCCAGGGCCGGGGACAACCGGTCGGCGGCCTGCTTTTCGGGTCGAACTACCCCCTGGCAGGGTTCCAGGGAGGGGGTTCGAGCAAGGCCGAGCAGTCTCCCTACCCGTTTCGCGATCCGGTGACATAGCAAGAGTGGGGCGGGGGCGGAGAGGTCGGCCGCTGCGGCTCCTGTTCCCCTCGCTGGTCGCGGGCGTGCAATGGGCAACGGTCCCTCCCGTCGGGAACCAGTCGTCATCTCTCCCTCAGCTCCTCGTCTGAGGGATGATCTTCTTCTCGTTGTCAAGCCTCCGCCATGGTCTGTCGTGAGCCCCGGCGACGAACGGCCCGGATGGCAGCCGGGATCTGGAACCGAGTCTCGACGAGGGCCTGGAGCTGCCCCGGTTTCGTGGACGGTGAACATCTGCGGAATCACCCGGCCCGGGCGGGACGGGCTTTCCGGCCTCTCCGCCCCCGACCTCTGAGTCATGCCGACCCGAGATCGAGGCTCTGCGGGCATCCTGCGAAGCCGTTTTCCGACCCCGAGGCCGCGAGCGCATTTTCGTGCCTCCTTTCGTAACTCATCGGTGACTCGTAGTCCAGGGCCGAGTGTCGCCGCTGCGTGTTGTACCAGCCCTCGATGAAGTCGAACACGGTGACGCGCGCCTCGGCTTGCGTGGGGAAGCGGTGCCGGTCGAGTAGCTCGCACTCGAGGGTGGCGAAGAACGACTCGCACATGGCGTTGTCGAAGCAGTCCCCGACGGAGCCCATCGACGGCCGCACGCCCGCTTCGCGGCA
>MELN01000066.1:3978-4441 GCA_001768675.1 Actinobacteria bacterium RBG_16_64_13
CGCTCCGACTCGCCAATCGGCCGATCGTAGAGCGCCTGCTCCAGCGCATCGAGTGGCAGATCACGGCGCAAGGAACTCGATGCCCGCCAACCCACGATCCGCCGCGCGAACACGTCGATCACGAACGCCACGTACACGAACCCGCGCCACCCTCTCTGCCAACGTGGATGAGACACCGACCCCCGGGAAGTTTAATGTAGAGGGCGAGGCGGGAGTTGGAGATGTCCACGAGCCTGGAGGGCAGGGCGGTGGTGGCGGAGACCGAGGTGGTGGCGAAGGGGGGGCGGCGGCGGTTCCCGGCCGCCGAGAAGCTGCGGGTGCTGCGTGAGGCGGAGCGGTGCACGAAGCCGGGTGAGCTGGGGGCGCTGCTGCGGCGGGAAGGGCTGTACTTCTCCCACCTGTCGGCGTGGCGAGCGGCCCGGGGACGGGGTGAGCTGGCGGGGCTGACGCCCCGTGCGCGGGG
>MELN01000066.1:4676-4798 GCA_001768675.1 Actinobacteria bacterium RBG_16_64_13
ACGTTTTATCGCCAGCGGCAGCCTCGCGCGGAGGCACGGCCGCGGCCGACCCCGGTGCGCGCGCTCACGTCGGCGGAGCGCCAGGCGGTGCTCGAGGTGCTGCACGAGCCGCGCTTCGTGGA
>MELN01000067.1:0-827 GCA_001768675.1 Actinobacteria bacterium RBG_16_64_13
GCTGTCGAGGCCGTCGCCCAACGAAGGCGCGCCGCAGGCGGCACAGGCGATAGTGGCTTCCTCCGGTAGCTCGGCCCCACACGTGCGGCAATACTTCATCCCCACCCCCGCTATTTGTTCCGCCAGACTATCAAACCGTCGCGACCGCCGTACCCCGGCGCCCAGGCGCAGGCCGGTTTGGTAAGGTGAGGCCATGACCACCGTCCCTCCCCAGATCGAAGCACAGGCCCGCGAGTTGCGGGACCAGCTCACGCTCGCCGAGAAGCTGCGCATGCTTTCCGGGGACCTCGATTTCTACCTGGACATGCCCGATGCACCCGGGGAGGGCCACGAGCGGAAGACGGTCCCTGCCGCCGGCGTCCCGCGCGTCGGTCTCGACGGACTGAAGTTCACCGACGGGCCTCGGGGCGTCTGTGTGGGCGTCTCCTCCTGCTTCCCGGTGGCCATGGCCCGGGCGGCCACCTTCGACTACGACCTGGAAGAGCGCGTGGGCGAGGCCATCGGGCGCGAAGCGCGGGCGCAGGGCGCGAACATCGTTGCGGCCCCCTGTATCAACCTCTTGCGCCACCCGGCCTGGGGCCGGGCCCAGGAGACCTACGGCGAGAACTCCGAGCACATCGGCAAAATGGGGGCGGCTTTCACCCGGGGCCTCCAGAAGCACGTCATGGCCTGCGTCAAGCACTTCGCCTGCAACAGCATGGAGAACGCCCGCTTCACAGTCGACGTGCGGGTGTCGCGGGAGGTGCTCGACAGCATCTATCTGCCCCATTTCGAGCGGGTGGTCCGCGAGGGAGTGGCAAGCGTGATGTCGGCCTACAACCGTTTGA
>MELN01000067.1:849-956 GCA_001768675.1 Actinobacteria bacterium RBG_16_64_13
CCGCGATCTCTTGACCACCACGCTCAAGGAGCGCTGGGGATTCGACGGGTTCGTGATGAGCGACTTCATCTTCGGTATCCGCGACGGCGTCAAGGCCGTCGACGCGG
>MELN01000067.1:1017-4591 GCA_001768675.1 Actinobacteria bacterium RBG_16_64_13
GCAGGGACTGGTCCCGCTGGAGCGGATTGACGATGCGGTACTGCGCCTCGTCCGCCAGCAGGTGCGCTCCGCCGCCCTTGCTGAGGTGAGCGATGGCGACTACGGTCCGGAGGTCATCGCCTGCGCCGAGCATCGCGCCCTTGCGCGCGAGGCGGCCACGAAGGCCATCGTGCTGCTGCGCAACGACATGGTGGACGGGCGGCCGGTGCTGCCTCTTGCCGCCGCGGCACCAGGCGCCACGAGTTCAGGCGCCGCCGCGGAGCTGCGTCGCCTGGCGGTCATCGGCCGGCTGGCGGCGGTGCCCAACACCGGGGACAGGGGCTCGAGCGCCGTGATGGCTCCCTACGTGATCACTCCCCTGGCGGGCCTGCGCGTCGCCCTCGAGCCTCTCGGCGTCGAGGTAGTGCACGACGACGGAGCGGACCCTGCCCGGGCGGCGGCCGTCGCTGCCGGCGCCGACGCGGCCATCGTGGTGGCAGGGTACGACTACCGCGACGAGGGCGAATACATCGGCCGGTTCCCGCCTCCAGGGTTCCTCCGGCTCCTTCCGCGCCCGCCGCTCAGGATGCTTCCCAAGATGGTGGCGGGGCTGCTCCGCATGGCCCTGGGCAAGACCTCGTTCGCCGTCGGCGGCGACCGCACGTCTCTGACCCTGAGCGACAAAGACGAGGCGCTCGTGTTGGCGGTGGCCGCGGCCAACAAGCGGACGGTGGTGACGCTCATGTGCGGCAGCGCCATCCTGATGGAACGATGGCGGCACGCGGTCCCGGCCATCCTCATTCTGTGGTACCCGGGCATGGAGGGCGGCAACGCCCTGGCCGACGTGGTCCTGGGTCGCAGCAGGCCGAGCGGGCGGCTCCCCTTCGCCATCCCCACCAGCGAGGAACACCTACCCTTCTTCGACCGCGACGCCAAGGTCATCGAATACGGCCCGCTGCATGGGCAGACCCTGCTCGATCACCTGGGGGTGCAGGCCGCGTATCCGTACGGATTCGGGCTATCCTACGACGCATAACGCTCGGCAGCGGAACGTCACCGAGACGAAACGATAAGAGGATTAAGGAGAGAAGCTATGAACGCGGCGTTCAACTCAGCCCTGGTGGAAAGACGCGCCGTTCGCCAGTACACCTCCCAGCCGGTGCCCGAGACTCTGGTGCGGGAGATCCTCGCCGAGGCCCGGTGGGCGCCGTCGGCCAGCAACACTCAGTGCACGTACGCGTACGTCCTCTCGGGCGAGCCGCTGGCGCGGTTCAGGGCCGACCTGCAGGAGTGGTCGGCGTCCGACGTCCCGCCCGCGCCGGACATCGAGATGGGCCCCGTGAATGCCGAGCTCTACTTGGCCAGGAGAGACGCCCTGTTCGGCGCCCGGGCCGGGTTCGTGGCCACCGAAGCAGCCAAGTCGAGCAACCCCGGTGACGTTCCCTGGTCGCCCATGGTCGCCGGCCCCGCGATCTTCGGGGCTCCCGTCTTCATAGTCCTCGCCATCGGCAGGGACTACCCCACCGGCTTCGGCCTGTTCGACACGGGGTTGCTGGCCCAATCGGTCGCCCTCGCGGCCCACGGCCGCGGCTTGGGAACCTGCATCGTGGCTTCCCTCATCCGCTACGCGGAGCTGGTGCGCAGGCAGATCCCGGGGACAGAGAACAAGAATTTCGTTATCGGTATCGCCCTTGGTTACCCCGACTGGGATGCCCCCGTAAACCGTTTTCCGCGCGAGCGGCTGGCGCTCGAGGAGTGGGTGACCTTCGTTAAGTAGGGCCGGGGCTTTACACCGGGCGGATTAGGACTAACCTAGTGACGTGGCCGGCGTAGACCGGCCACGGGTGGCGCGAATCGAGGTAGAGGAGGCACGCAGTGAGTTCTCCGGCCAATACCGCCCTCGTGGATAGAAGGACCATCCGCCAGTACCTGCCTAAACCGGTGCCCGACAACGTGGTGCGCGATCTCTTGACCGAAGCGAGGTGGGCGCCCTCAGCCACCAATACCCAGTCAACGTACGTCTACGTGGTCACGGGCGAACCGCTGAAGCAGTTGAAGGCCGAAAACCTCAACAACTCGAAAGCCTGTATCTCCGCGGAACCGGACATCGAGATGAACCGCGATTGGCCGCCGCTTCTCCAGTCCCGGATGAGCAGCGCCATCCAGGCCAGGGAAACGTTCATCAAGGCTGAAGAAACCAAGAAAGGCGCGAAGGCTGCCGCGGTTCACCCGACGGTCGCGGTGGCCAATCTCTTCGGGGCCCCGGTCCTTCTGATCCTGGCCTTCGACAAGACCATCGTGCCCGCATACGGCGGTTTCGACGCGGGAGTGCTCGCCCAGTCCATCGCTCTCGCGGCTCACGCTCGCGGCTTGGGGACCTCCATCACGGGTTCCGCTATCCGCTACGCCTACCTGCTCCGACGGGTGATCCCCGAGACAGAGGACAAGAATTTCGTGATCGCCATCGCGCTCGGCTACCCAGACTGGGAGGCCGCGTCAAACCGCTTCCCCCGCCAGAGGGCCCCCCTGGACGAGTGGGTGAGCTTCGTGGGGTAGGGCGGTGGCTGTGGCGGCTGCCGCGGTACCGGACGCCCCCCGGCCTCACTCACCCTTCCAGATCACCGCCCCGGTCGGGTCGATGTAGGCCCACGAGAAGCCGGCCCCGGCCGGACCGGCCACAAAGGCAAGTCCGTCCCTGAAGTCGGCGGCGGAGTCGTATTGGGGCTCGATCACGACCCTGCCCATCTTGTCGACGTAGCCACGGATCTCGGCGCCGCCGTCCAGACGCGAGACGGCCGCGAAGCCCTCGGAGAACCGGTACGCCCAGTAGAACTGCGGCTCGATGACGAACGCGCCCGTTGCGTCGATGTACCCGTAGCCGCCCTCACCCTTCGCCGCGGCCAGACCTTCGGAGAAGCTGTCGGCGTATTCGAAGCCCGGCTGGATGGCCCAGGCGCCGGTCTTATCGACGTAGCCCCATGTGCCACCCAAGTTGACCGCCGCCAAGCCCTCGGAGAAGGCGAGCACGCTGTCGAACTGAGGTTGGATGGCCCAGGCGCCTGTCTTGTCGATATAGCCCCATTTCACCTGGCCGTCCGCGCCGGTCTCCGCTGCGCCCGCCAGGCCCTCGGAGAAGTCTTGGGCCTGGTCGAACCGCGGCTCGATGACGAGCTCTCCGCTAGTGTCGAGGTAGCCTTTCTTCTCGTTCTGGGCCACGACGGCCATGCCGTCCGAGAAGGGCTCGGCGTAGTAAGCCCGCGGCTCGATGACGAACTCGCCGGTGTTGTCGATGTACCCCACGGAGCTGTCCTTCAACATCACCAGAGCGAGGCCCTCGGAGAAGGGCCATACTTCGGCGAATTGAGGCTTCACGACAAACTCGCCGGTCTTGTCGATGAAGCCCCAATTCCGTGCCAGCATCACCGGGGCAAGACCCTCGGAGAAGGGTTGCGCTTCCTCAAAACCAGCCTCGATGACGAGGTTGCCGCTCTTGTCCATGTAGCCGTAAGCGTCGGAGCCGGGCACCTGCACCGGGAACAGTTCCACGGCTTCGGCCACTCCCCCCTCCGCGTCGCCTCGACATCCCCCGAAGTAG
>MELN01000067.1:4731-7483 GCA_001768675.1 Actinobacteria bacterium RBG_16_64_13
GCAGTCTCCTTCTAGATAATGAAGTCCGCGTTTATACGAAGCGTACCAAGGCCGCAACCTCCAGGAAGAATACTCGCGACCACATCTCAAGAGCGGCGGGGTCCCGGACGAATGGTTCCACCTCTCGACGAGCCCTCTCGATCTCGAGCGACCAGATGACGTCAGACAGCGTCGATCGCAGGGCCTCGGCGCTCAGGGGATCATCGCCGCGCCAATGCCCGCTCTGGCGCATCCTTTGCTCCAGGTGCATGAGGTGAAGCTCCGGTCGATTAGCCGCGAACCATACGAAATCGTACCAGTCGCGGCCCTTGACTCTGCTCTTCCATTGCCGGAACAGCAGGGCGTGCATCTTGCCGGCAAACAGATCGGGGGCTTGGTAGGCCCGCACCGCGAAAGGCACCGGCTGAAGCACGAACCTCGTTTCGGTGGAGAACCCCCCCGGCGGATCGGTGTCGACCTCGAGCTTGATCTTCACCAGCTTGCCCTGAGGAAGCCCGCGCGCGAGACTTAGTGGAGCTCCGATGGTGATGAGTTCCCTGATCGTGTCGGCCTTCATGAAGGCGGAGCGCACTGCTCCGTCCTTCGCTGATTGCGTCGCGGTCACCTCCACGTCAAAGCCAAAGGCACGAACCTCGCGTTCCAGTGAATCGGTGTACCTGCCCAGATCGAATGCGCGCTGAGGCTTCAGCAGAGAGAAGTCCAGATCTTCGGAGAAGCGATCCAGCCCGTACAAAACGCGCAGGGCCGTTCCCCCGTAGAAGGCCGCGGTGTCGAAGAACTTGCTTCTCCATAGGCCAAGCAGGGCCAACTGTTGAAGGATCTCCCTTAGAGCCCGCGTGTAATCACCCAGCCCCTGCGGCCGGTAGCGGGCGAGCATCTGAGCAATCGCCTCGTTCAACGTTGCCCCCCTCCCAGCGAGCGGATGGCTGCGGCCAAGAACCGTATCCTCCGCGACCGGTACAACTCGCCGATCTGCTCGATCTCCTCGGGATCGAGCTTCGCCAATGCCCCGTCGTCTATTCTGAGATCCTGCAGCAGATACGAGAGCATTCCCCCAACCGAGCCGATGCCGGTCCCGCGGTCGTCACGGACCTTGTCGACCAGAGCTTTCTCCCGGGTGGCCATGAGCACCGGAACCCCTTGGACGGGCTCCACCCGGTCCATCCCCCTGGGATAGCCGAGGAGCGGCACCGACCTGTAGATGAACAGACCCACTGGGGTCTGGAAGCGCTTCGAGCGCGCGTACGTGACGGACGTTACGGCGTGCACCTGCTCCGGGATCAGCCCGTAGTACTGGAGCGCGTAGTCTAACGAGATGTACGAAGGCCCGTAGACCAAGTTGGCAAGCAGTTCGAGGCAATACGGCCGGCGGGCATATGCGGGGCCAAACACATACATGCCCTTCTTGACCCGGATGATGACCCTGTCGCGCAACAAGCGCGTGATCGCGTCGCGTGGTCTCGCATAGGAGCCTAACGCATCGAGGAGAATCTGGTAGTCGAACTCCTCGCCCGCGATCCTGGTGCGCAGTTCCTCGATCATGCGTTACCTGCCTGGGGAGATCGTCCTCCACTCCGAATGGTACATTATTTGACGTGGTATGTCGAGTACTTGTAGACATACTACGCAGAATAATGCAGCGACCCCTACCCCTCCGTCTCCTCCCAGGCTATCAGCGGCAACTCGTTGGGCACGAGCACGTCTTCGTGACAGGGCAGCACCCGCACCACATAGCCGTGCAGCCCCGAGGCCTTGCTGGAGAACGCGCCCCTGTACAGATGCTGGCCGTGGTCGCTGCTGACCCACTCGAGTGCGGTCCCGCGGCCGTCGCGCAGGGTGCCGTCGGGACGCAGGCTGCTGCAGTACGCCTGCACCGTCACCTCTGAGGGGTCCAAGGACCCGAGGCGGACCTTGGCGACCACCTGCACCCCCTCGCCCACCGTGACGTCGGGCACACCTCGTTCTTCCGTCCAGGTGACTTTCACGTCGCACCAGGCCTCGCGCGTCCTGGTCCGCCAGGCCGAGATCTCCTTGGCCTTGGCGAAGCCGCCGGCGGCCATGCGTTCGTAGCGTTCGGCACAGGGCAGGTAGAACTTCTCCGTGTACTGCTTCACCATGCGGTCTCCGGAGAACGCCGGCGCCAATATCCGGATGGAGTTCTTCATCATCTCGATCCAGCCCCGCGGTACGCCATCCACGTCCCGGTCGTAGAACAACGGGACCACTTCGCGCTCCAGTAGAGAGTAGAGAGACTCGGCATCCACCTCGTCCTGGTAACCCGCGTGGACGAATTCTTGCCCGTCTCCTATCGCCCAGCCCACGCCTGGTCTATAGGCTTCGGCCCACCAGCCGTCGAGCACCGAAAGGTTGAGCCCGCCATTGGGCACCACCTTCATGCCGCTGGTGCCGCAGGCCTCGTAGGGGCGGCGGGGCGTGTTGAGCCACACGTCGGCTCCCTGCACCAGCATGGCCGTCTTGCTCAGGTCGTAGTCTTCGAGAAAGACTACGTTGTCGCTCAGATCCTCCCTCTTCACCGTGTCGAGCAGCTCGCGGATGAAGTCCTTGCCGGCCCCGTCGCGCGGATGGGCCTTGCCGGCCACCACCAGTTGCACCGGGCGCGCCTCGTCGAGCAGCAGGGCCTTGAGGCGAGGCACGTCCCTGAACAGCAGCGTCGCCCGCTTGTAGGTGGCGAAGCGCCGCGCGAAGCCTATGGTGAGGGTATCGGGCCTCAGAGGCGGCCGCAGCGGACCGC
>MELN01000067.1:7514-8366 GCA_001768675.1 Actinobacteria bacterium RBG_16_64_13
GGCCTGCGCCTGCTCGCGGGCGTAGGCCACCAGGCGGCGGCGCAGGCGCGAGTGGGAGTGCCACAGCTCCATGTCGGGGATGCGTTCCACGCGCTGCCAGGCCTCGCGGGCGGAACTGTCTTCACGCCAGCGCGGCCCGAGATAGTGGTCGAACAGCTGCGCCATCTCCGAGGCCACCCAGGTCTTGGTATGCACCCCGTTGGTGACCGACTCGATGGGCATCTCCGACCGGGGAAAGCCCGACCAGCCCGGTTCCATCATGCCGGCCGTGGTCCGGCGGTGCAGGCGGCTCACGGCGTTCCGACGCGGCGACTGGCGCAAGGCCAACACGGCCACGTTGAACTCCTCGTCGGGGGCATCGGGATTCACCTGGCCCATGCGCATGAACCGCTCGGTATCCAGCCCCAACTCCTTGACGTAGTCGCCGAGATACTCGTCGATAAGCGGTTCGGGAAAGAGATCGAAGCCCGCCGCGACCGGGGTGTGTGTGGTGAAGAGGGTGCCCGCCCCCGTGGCCTGCCGCGCCTCGTGGAAGGTCAGCCCTTCGGCGTGCATGATCTCGCGCACGCGCTCCAGGCTGCTGAAGACCGAGTGCCCCTCGTTGAGATGGCATACCTGTGGCTGCGCACCCAGGGCTTTGAGTGCCCGCATGCCGCCGATGCCCAACAGCAGCTCCTGGGCGAGGCGCTCCTCGGAGCCGCCACCATACAGCTCGTTGGTGATGCGCTGAGCAGCCCCGTCGTTCTCGGGCAAGGCGCTGTCGAGCAGATACAGGGAGACCCGCCCCACCTGCACCTTCCAGACCCGCGCCCATACCGTTCGCCCGGCCATGTCCACCGAGATCTTGAGGGG
>MELN01000067.1:8378-14054 GCA_001768675.1 Actinobacteria bacterium RBG_16_64_13
CGTGCCCGCTGCTCTGCGGAACGCCGCCCGTCCCGAGCGCCAGGTCTCGCCGGTAAGCACCGGCCGGATAGGCAGAGCTCCCAAGTCGTGCAGACGGTATTCCTCGCGTTGCCAGCCCTCGTCGTCGAGGCGCTGGTTGAAGTAGCCCCTGTTGTAGAGCAGCCCGACGGCCACCAGGGGCACGTCGAGCCCGCTGGCGGCCTTGAGATGATCGCCGGCCAGCACGCCCAGGCCACCCGAGTAGATGGGCAGACAGGCCGTCAGCCCATATTCCATGGAGAAGTAGGCCACACAGAGGCCGGAATGCCCGGGATGACTCACCCGGAACCACCCCGGCTCCTCCAGGTACCTGTGGAGGTCGTTCAGCGCCTCCTCTACGTGCGTGAGAAACGCGGACTCACCGGCCGCGTGCTCCAGGCGCTCGCGCGAGGTACGGCGCAGCAGCAACACCGGATTGCCGCCGCACTTCTCCAGCATCTCGGGATCGAGGTGCTGGAAGACCTTGAACGCCCGCACGTCCCAGACCCAACGCAGGTTGAACGCCAGCTCCTCAAGCCCGGTAAGCTCTGGGGGTATTTCCGGATGGACGCTGAATTGATGGATCTTGCGCATGATGGCCCTGCCCGCGGTGCCCTGCTGCCCCTGTTAGGCCTCAACGACAGTCTCAACGACGGTCGCTAAGGACCTACCCATTATCCCACACGGCTACTCGGAGACTTGGCGGGCGCGGCCCCCGGGCGGACGCCGACCCTCCTCGGCGCGGCCGGAGGGCGGGGAGCAGCTCCAGCCTTTCGCCATCCGCCTTCGACCCTACAACTTGATGTCCCTGGGCAGTGTTCGCTTGTCTACGAGAATATCCACCCATACGTCAACTTAACCGCACCGGCTTCAGCGGCGGCAGAGACCCTCGCCTACCTCTTGGCAGTGAGCGATCAGGTCGTCGTGGTCAGCATAACCGCCGGGCAGATAGTGGGGAAGATCCCCGTTGCCGATCAACCCATCCGGATTGCGAGAGGCGTGGCTCTTTCCCCCGACGAAACCAAGCTCGTCGTTTCCGACTATCACTCCCAGACGGTGGCGGTCGTCGACTTGTCAAGCAAGACGGTCATCAAGAGGATCCCGTTCGTCGGCTACCCTACGGCGATAAAGGTCTCGGCAGACGGCAAGCGCATCTACGTACTCGGCCGGTCCGGTATGACCATGGTGGCGGTCTATGACGGACAGACCTATGAGCCTATCCGTAGCTACACCTGGTCGGTCTCTCAGGCCCTCAACTTCGAGCTGTCAACCGATGAGCGCTATCTCTACTTCGCCGACTTCGATCCCAACTGGTTCATCGCCTATGACCTGCAGGAAGACAAGGCGGTGAAGATCGCGAAAACTGGTCTCGATCCCTTCAACATGGTGAGTTCGCCCGACAAGAGGTACATTTGCATCACCAACTTCACGTCCGACTCGGTCTCGATCTTCGATACACAGGCGAACGATATGGCCGGCTCCATCATGCTTCGCTGACAATCAAAGCAAGCGAGACCCGTCAAGGCTCGAAGTCAGGTTATGGATCCGATGACTGCACCGGCCATTCGGGCACTGCGGTTCCCCTGTGGTCAAGATTCGCCTGCTTTCTAGACAGGAACGAGCACTACGACCAAGTGGTGACCGCATACCGGGGACTCCTGGGCGTTAGCACCGGACGGACGCCTAACAGGGGGTTACCTCAGTAAACGCTTCAAATCAGCTAGACGCTGATAGATTTCCTTCCGATCGGCAACCTTTACAACGAGAATCCAGGCGACCTGGTCCTTCACCTGGTACAAGATGCGGTGGTCGTTTCCTACCTTCACGCGAAACACATCGTACTGCGCCAGCGCTTTCACCTTTTCGCAGCCGGCCGGCCGGGGATCTTCGGCCAGTTCCTCAAGTTTGTCCAGGACCGCAGTCTGAATCTGAGCGGACAGCTTCCCGATTGCGCGCTCTGCGGCGGGCGCTATCCTTATCTCGTAAGCCACAGACCGTCAACGGCCGAGCTTCTTGCGCAATTCGCCCAGACTGACAGTGCCGTCGCGCTCAGCCTCTTCAATCGCGGCCAGAGCATCATGAACGTCGAGCACGTCCTCCAGGCGGTCAAGCAAGCGAGCGTCCTCGATCGACACGACAGCAGCGACTTCCTTGCCATGACGCGTAACAGCGACTCGTTCATGTCCATATTGGACGCGGCTCAGAACTTCTGCCGAAGCTTCCTTTAGCTGTTTGGCGGTGACTGTGGTCATCGCGCTCCCTCCCAAGAGACACAGTACAGTATGGCCATTATGTACCTTTTATGCTTTTTTTCAACCCCCGCTGACTTCCACCGAGAACACGGCCTCGCCTCGCTCCTCCCTCAAGGCGTCCGCGGGAGTCCTACCGATCCACGGAGAGGCAGCAGAGGGTGAGAGTTCAAGCCAAGGAGGACTGGGGCGGTCAACTTTTCGATGACCGAGATGGTCGGGCTTTGGGTTGGCGAACACAGCTGAGGGAGTTTGGGAGTAGCATTGCGTTTCGGCTAGTTGTCATAGTGACTCCGCATGGCTTCCCATTCGGGAACGCACACTATGAGACGTGGTGTCCCCTTGGCGGGCCAGCCCGCTCGTCGCACGACTCAAATCGGGCCGAACTCGGCGACTCCCACAAGAACCGCCGCAGCCTTTTGTCCAGCGGGGTGATTTTGGCACAAGCTGGCCTCGGTAGTCCGCGAGTCCGACAGAGTCAAGTCCGTACAGTTCCAGAGCCGGGCTCTACGCCCTCCAGCGCCGCCCGGAGCTGCTCCGCCAGCTCTGCCAGGGAGTAGGGTTTGTGCACGAATCCCACCAAGCCCTTGCCGGCGAAACGCGCGGTGATGTCATTCTCGGCATAACCGCTCGACATGACCACCCGGACCCCGGGATCGATGAGGCGCAGTTCCCGGAAGGTCTGTTCGCCGTCCATGTGGGGCATGGTGAGATCCAGCAAAACGAGGGTGATCTCATCCCGGTGCTCGGCGTAGACCGAAAGGGCCTCGCGGCCATCGGCGGCGGTGAGAACCGTGAAGCCGAGCGAAGCCAGCATGCGCACGCCCAGAGTCCGGATGGTCTCCTCATCATCGACCAGCAGGATGGTGCCTTCTCCCCGCCAATCGTCCTTGCTCGCGCCGTTGGCGCGGGCGAGCGACTCAGCAGCTGTCTCTGAAACAGGGAACAGGATCTTGAAGGTTGTGCCCTTGCCCAACTCGCTGTAGAGCCGAAGAGCGCCCTGGTGACCGCGTACGATGCCGAGGACCGCGGACAGCCCCAGGCCCCGGCCGGTGAACTTGGTGGTAAAGAAGGGCTCGAAGAGGTGCTTCTGCGTTTCCGCATCCATGCCGGCGCCGGTGTCGGAGACTTCCAGGGTGAGATACAGCCCCGTAGCCAGGTTCCTCTCTCCATACGTCTTCTTCAGGTATTCACCCGTGCACTCCGTGACGCCGGTGGAGATGGTGACGACGCCGCTCCGCTCGCCGATGGCCTCCGAGGCATTGATGACCAGGTTCATGATCACCTGAGATACCTGGCTGGCATCACCGCGCATGGATGGGAGGTTCTTGCCCATATTGAGATTGAGGAGGGCCTTCTTGGAGATGGTGCTCTGGAGAAGGCCCAGCATATCCTCGATGAGCGCTCGTAAATCGATAGCTTCAGTCACGAAGTGGCCCCGGCCGGAGTAGGCCAGCATCTGCCGGCAGAGATCGGCGGCCCGGCGGGAGCTGGCCGTGATCTCAAGGAGGTTTTCCCGGGCAGGAGAGGCCGGGGAGAGACCGGTGAGAGCCAGCTCGGCGTTGCCGAGCACGCTCATGAGGATGTTGTTGAAGTCATGGGCGATGCCACCGGCCAGTACCCCCAGGCTTTCCAGCCTTTGACTCTGCTGGAGCTGGCGCTCCAGCAGAAGGCGTTCCTCGTCGGCTCGTAGGCGGTCGGTGATATCGCGAACGAACGCACAGTTGTATTCCTTCCCGTTGAACTCGAGATAGTTGACCGTGACCTCGACCGGAAGAACGGTACCGTCTTTCAAGCGGCTCACGGTCTCGAAGGTGAACGAGCCTTGCTCCTTCATCCGCTTCCAGTCTGTGGCCCACCGTTCAGCCGAGAGGGACGGGTCAATGTCGAAAAGAGTCATCCCCAGCATTTCATCCCGCGAGTAGCCATGGAGCCGGCAGGTTGAGTCGCTGACGAAGATGAGGTGGCCGTCGGAATCCGTCCAGAACACCGAATCAGCAGCACGATCCACGGAGAATTGGGTAAGTCGGAGCAACTCCTCGGCCTGCTTGCGCTCGGTGATATCGCGAGCCGAGGCGCAGCTGTACTCCTGGCCTCCGTAGTTGACGTAGCTGACCGCCACCTCCACCGGGAAGATCTCCCCGTCTTTGGTCCGGTGCTGCGACTCAAAGGTGAAGGAACCCCGCTCCCTGATCTCCTGGAAACGGCTCGACCAAGGCCGTGGCGCAGTGGGGGCGATGTCGTTGACGGTCATGCCCAGTAGTTCCTCGCGAGAGTAGCCGAGGCGACGGCAACCGGCCTCATTGACGTAGAGGAACCGACCTTCAGGACTCAGCCAGTGGATTTGTTCCTGCGAATGGTCAACGACGAACTGCGTGCGACGAAGGGATTCCTCCAGCTCCTTACGTTCTGTGACGTCGTAATTTGTACCGATTAGTCTCGTAGGTTGGCCGGCCGCATCCCGATGCACCTGGGCGCGGGCGCGGATGTGGTGGACATCACCACTCGGCCAGATAACGCGGAACTCCGTATCGAATTCCTTTTCGCCTCGCAGCGCCATCTGCACCTCTGCGTCGCCTCGCTTCGCGTCTTCCGGATGGACTCTCGCCTTCCATGTCTCGTAAGCGCCGCCGAAATTGTCTGGCTCCATTCCATAGAGACAAAACATCTGGTCATCCCAGGTGAGCCTATTACTTAAGACATCTAGGTCCCAGATACCCACGCCACCCGCGGCAGTGGCCAGCAACAGGCGCTCGTTGGCCCGCCTGAGTGCCTCTTCGGCCCCCTTGCGCTCGGTGATGTCGTGGCCCACCCCCAGCACCGCATACGGCTGCCCATCCCGAAAGACGAGAGAGGCCTTGAGTTCCACGTCCGCGTTCTCGCCGGTCTTGCGCCTGAGTCGGAACTCGATGGGCGTCTTCTGGTTCCTCGTTTCCTTAAGCTCGGCCAAGACTCCAGAAGCCCTGGCCGGCTGGTCATCGTCGAGCAATGAGGAAAAACTGAGGGCAAGGATCTCCTTGTGCTCGTAACCGAGAAGCTCCAGAGCCGCGGGGTTGGCGTCAAGGAACCGTCCCTCGAAATCAAGCAGGAAGACACAGTCAACGGAGTCAAAGAGGGCTCGGTAGCGTTCTTCACACTCCCGCAGGGCTCTGTCTGCTTGCCTACGCTCCGCAGATCGCCGGTTTGACTGGCGCTCGCTGGAATCCTGGGTGGTCAAGCAGCCTCCCCTTGTTCGCGAGTGGTGGACTCTTCCACTGGTTTGAACCTCTCGATAGTATACCCGCCGGCCCGTTTCACTCGAAGGTCTGGCCCACGGCGCTCACACAACCTAGTCTCCCCACGCCGGCTGGGGCTGTCGCCACAAGGACAACCAGGATCAGAAGCATCGCGACCGTGAGCGTCACAGACA
>MELN01000068.1:0-6364 GCA_001768675.1 Actinobacteria bacterium RBG_16_64_13
GCCGTTCTTGGCAAGGGCTACGAGCGCCTCGTCGCTCGGCTCAGCTACAGCCCTTTCCGCGGCTTTCCTCGCGAATGCTGCGCTTTCCATCCCTCTTCCCTCCCGCCTAGCGATTGCGGGTCAGGATCCCGATCCCTTCTCCGGCGCTTCCGCTTCGTCAGGTCTTCCGGCCAACTCGTCCCTCAAAGCCTTCAACCTATCCGCCGTATTGGGATCGACCCTGTCCTCGATCCGATGACTCATTGTAATGCAATTCTGAGAAATTGCAATCCTTTTTGTGTCATCTTGCAGATCTCCTACGAATTGCCTCGATGAGCGCCGGATCACGTTGGGAGCGAAGATAGTCTTCTGAAGCTGGTAGTCCGAGGATACAACCGTGACATTTTCCCCTGCTCTGAGTGAAAATACCTCTCGTTCGATGATGCTATCCGCGGAGCGGTCGAAGGAGCCGAAATAGACTTCCACATTTGCAGTTGCACTCTCGACCTTTTGCAACAGTTGCACTCGCGAATCGAAGACGACGATGGCTCGGTCGGATTTGCCCCCCATGTAACTGGCGATGCGATTGATGAGACGGTTCCGCTCTTCCTCGAGATCAGTGACCACCGTGCGGCCGATGACCTCGTGCAACAGGTTGTATCCATCGATGATGTAGACGCTCACTCTTGGCCCGCCCTCGCCGGGTTCCCCGCTCGCTGGCGCACGGCCTCGTACAGAAGTACGGCAGCGGACACGCTTACGTTGAGCGACTCCACCTTGCCCGCCAGCGGCAGGCTCACCATGACGTCGCAGAGTGAGGCGACCCTCCGGCCAAGACCCTCCCCCTCCGAGCCCACCACGAAGCAGGTAGGGTAGCGGTAGTCCTGCAGCGTGTAGACGCTCTTCGCGTCGGCTGCCGCTCCGTAGATCCAGTAGCCGGCCTTCTTGGCCTCCAGCAGAAAGTCCGCAAGGTTGCGGACCTTGGCCACGGCGGCATGCTCCGCGGCCCCGGCCGATACCTTGACCACCGTGCCCGTGACCTCCGCCGAGCGGTGCCGGGGGATCAGCACCCCTGCTCCCGCTCCCTCGGCCGTCCGGATGATCGCGCCCAGATTGTGCGGGTCCTGGACCCCGTCGAGCACCACGAGCAAGCCGTGGCTACGGAGCATCGCGTCCGCATCGGAATAGGGATAGGGATCGACCACGGCGCCGATGTCCTGGTGGTCGGGAGTCCTCAGGCGGGCGGTCAACTCCTCGGGCGTGAGCCGCTCGAACGACGGCGGGGCGCCGTGCAACGCGCCGCCGCTTCGGGCTTCCGCGATCCACTCCGCCAGCTTGAGCTCGAGCTCCTTCGCGCCCTCGCTCTTGGCGAGCAGCACTGTGTGCACCCGCCTACGGCCTCGGAGCGCCTCGCGCACCGCATTCCGGCCGTAGATCAGACCGAGACCGGGCGCTACCTCGGAACCGGGCGCCGGCCCGCGCGCGGGCGCCCGCGCCGGTCCGCGCCCCCTGCTATCTGGTGCAGACGACTTTGAAGCCACCGGGAACATCCCGCACTTCGTAGCCACGCTCCGCCAACGCCGCGCGCAACTCGTCCGCGCGCGCGAAATCACGAGCCACCCGGCATTCCTGACGTTCCTCGGCCATGCACACGACGTCCTCGGGGATGGCGGCGTCCCCGCCGGCGACGGCGTCCAGTCCCAGGACGTGGACCATCTCCAGCATCCCGGCCCGCACCCGGGCCGCCGTGCCTGCATCGAGGTCGCCGGCCGCTAGGGCTGCGTTCACCTCTCGTGCCGCTCCGAAGATCTCGGCCAGGGCCGCCGCGGTGTTGAGGTCGTCGGCTAGGGCGTCCATGAAGGCGTGGCGCCGGGCCCCAAGCCGGTCAAGGAGCGCGGCGTCCGGCGTCTCGCTGTCGCCCGGGGCGGCGTCCGGCGCAGCCGGCGCGCAGCCCGCGGCCCGGTCGGCCAGCTCGCCGAAGACGTTCTTCAGCCGGTCGACCTGTTGCTCGGCTTCCTCCAGCACGTCCTCACCGAATTCCATGGGGCTCCGGTAGTGACTCGCTAGGAAGACGGCGATCAACGCCTCCGGCCGGTGCTTGTCGAGAGTCGCGCGCAGAGTGAGGATGTTGCCCACGCTCTTGGACATCTTCTGCTCGCTCAGGTTCAGCATCCCGTTGTGCATCCAGAAGCGCACGTAGGGAGCACCCACAGCGCCCTCTGACTGGGCGATCTCGTTCTCGTGATGGGGGAAGATCAGGTCGCGGCCTCCGCCGTGGATGTCGAAACCGGCCCCCAGGTACTTGAGGCTCATCGCGGAGCACTCGATGTGCCATCCGGGTCTCCCCGAGCCCCACGGACTGTCCCAAGCGGGTTCGCCGGGCTTGGCGCCCTTCCACAGGGCGAAGTCGAGGGGGTCCTTCTTGTCCTCTCCGACGCTGATGCGGGCTCCGTGGCGCATCTCGGCCACCTGCTGCTTCGACAGCTTGCCGTAGTCCGGCGAACTGCGCACGTCGAAGTAGACGTCGGGGCCGGCTTGGTAGGCATGACCGCGCTCCACGAGCGTCGCGATGAGGTCGATGATCTCCTGGACGTGCTCGGTGGCAAGCGGCTCCACGTCGGGACGCCCGAGACCGAGGCGGTCGGTGTCGTCGCGGTAGGCCTGGGCGAACTCCGCGGCCACGTCAGCCGCCGGCCTGCCCTCCTTGATGCCCTTGGTGATGATGCGGTCGTCGATATCGGTGATGTTCTCCACCAGAGTCACGCTATAGCCGAGCGATTCGAAGTAGCGCTTGGCCACCATGGAGACCACATACGGCCGGGCGTTACCCACGTGCACGTAGTTGTAGACGGTGGGCCCGCAGAAATACATGGTCACGCGGTCGCCGTCCCGGGGGACAAAATCCTTCTTCTCCTGGCTCAGGGAATCGTACAGGCGCATCACACCAACGCCTTAGGTTCCGGACCGGTCCGCCGGTCGACGAACTCAGCTGCCGCTTTCAGCCGCGCCAGGATCCTGCTCTTGCCAAGTCCGGCCACGAGGTAGAAGAGCTCCGGTCCCTCTTCCCTGCCGCTGAGCGCCACACGTAGCGGGTGATAGACGGCTTTGCCCTTGAGGCCCTGCTCTTTGGCAAGCTCGACCAGTCGCTTGAGGGTGTCCCGCGCCTCGGGCACGGGCAGGAATTCGTTCGCCATGTTCCCAAAGATCTCCCTAGCCAACTGGTACAGCATGTCCGCGCCGGGTTCCAGCAGCGATTCGGCGTGCGCGCAGGTGGCCGGATCGACCTCGTCGACGAAGACTGCCGCGTACTGCGGAGCGTCGCCCAGGACCACCAGATTGGCCTGCACGGCCTCTGCAACTACCTCCCGCTGTACGAGCGCCAAGTTGATACCGCGCGCCCTCAGGTAGGGCTCGATCGCGGCGTAGAGGGTCGCGGGCTCCAACTCCCGGAGATAGAGGCCGTTCAGCCAGTTGAGTTTGTGGATGTCGAAGATCGCCGGGCTTTTTGAGACCCGGCCCAGCTCGAATTCTTGTACGAGCTCTTCAAGATCGAACTTCTCCCGTTCGTCGGACGGGTGCCAACTGAGCAGCGCGAGGTAGTTGACCATGGCGGCCGAGAGGTAGCCCAGACTCCGGAAGTCGCCGATGGAAGTAGCTCCATGCCTCTTGGAGAGCTTGCTCCCGTCGGGGGCGAGGATAAGGGAATGATGGCCGTAACGCGGCGCCGGTTTGCCCAGGGCGGCGAACAGCATCATCTGCCGGGCGGTGTTGGTGATGTGGTCCTCGCCGCGGATGACGTCGGTGATCTCCATGCCGGCGTCGTCGACCACCACCGCGAAATTGTAGGAATAGCCACCGTCGGTGCGCTTGATGATGAAGTCGCCGATGACGTCGGACGAGAAGGTGATGGGCCCGTGGATGATGTCCGCGAAGGTGACGTCGCCGTCGGGCACGCGGAAGCGAATGGCCGCCTCTTCTCCGGCCGCGAACCGGCCGTCAACTTCCGTGGGCGAAAGGCCGCAACACGTGCGGTCGTACTTGGGCATGCGCGCCGCGGCCAGTTGCTGCTCCTTGCGCTCCTCAAGCAGCTCCTGCGGGCAGAAGCAGGGGTAGGCCCAACCCGTGGCGAGCAGTTGTTGCACAGCCGCTTCGTACAGGTGGGCTCGTTCGCTCTGCCGGTACGGGCCGTGCGGCCCCCCCACGTCGGGGCCCTCGTCGGCCCGGAGGCCCAACCAGGCCAGGTCGTTGATGATGCTGGTGTCGTGAGCGCTCTTGGAGCGCTTGAGGTCGGTATCCTCGATGCGGAGCACCATGGCGCCGCCCACGTGGCGCGCGTACAAGAAGTTGTAGAGAGCGGTACGGGCGCTACCCACGTGAAGCGAGCCCGTGGGGCTGGGAGCGAAGCGAACGCGGACATCGGTCATTGTGCGGGTCTCTCTTCTGTCGTCGTCTGTTCCACGAGCGCCACCGCCTGCGCGGCGATGCCCTCGCGGCGCCCGGTGAAGCCCAGGCCTTCCGTCGTGGTGCCTCTCAACGTGACTTGCTCGATCGCGACGCCCATGGCCGCCGCCAGGCGCTCGCGCATCTCCGTCCTGTGTGGCGCGATCCGCGGCTCTTCGCACACGACCACTGCGTCAACGTTGACGGGTTGCCATCCACCATGGCGTAGCAGCCTCGTCACCGAGGCCAGGAGTTCCAGGCTGTCGGCGCCGGCGAATGCCGGGTCGTCATCGGGGAACAGCCGGCCGACGTCGTCCAAGCCGGCAGCACCGAGCAGAGCGTCCATAATAGCGTGAGTAAGCACATCGGCATCACTGTGGCCCAGAAGACCGTCGTGCTCGCGTAGCCGCACCCCTCCCAGCACGAGTGCGCGGCCGGGGGCGAACCGGTGAGCGTCGATGCCCAGACCGATCCGATACGGGGAACCCGGCCGTGTCACCGCCTGCGCTCCGCTAGGATCTGCTCGGCATGGCGCAGATCGGCACGGTCGGTGATCTTGAAGTTCTCGGTGGATCCCTCCACCACGGCCACTTTGCCCCCCAGCCGCTCTACCAGGGCGGAGTCGTCGGTCGCGCCCACGAGGACGCCGTCAGGCTGCGCATAGGCATCCATAAGCACCTGCCACCGGAAGATCTGCGGGGTCTGCGCCCGCCACAGCGTGCGCCGGTCGGGTGTGGAGGTGATCAATCCGGCTTTGTCCACGATCTTGACAGTATCCGGGCTACGCACCGCGAGCACGACCCCGTCGAGGGTCGGGACATTCACGAGCGAGTCCACCGCCCGGCCGATCTCTTGGCACGTGACCAACGGTCTGGCGCCATCGTGCACCCCAACGAAGTCCCAGGTCCCTATCACCGAGAGCGCCCACAGACCGTTGCGCACCGACATGGCCCGCTCCTCGCCTCCGGCGACCACTCGCACCACCTTCTCGATGCTCTCCATGCGGATCTCCTCCCGGCAGTAGTCGACATCTTGGGGATTGACGACTACCGCGAGAGCATCCACCCGGTCACAGGTGCTGAGCGCGGCAAGGGTCCGCTGAAGCATGGGAATGCCGAGCAGAGGCACATACTGCTTCGGAACCTCGGAGCCGAGCCGGGCTCCGTAACCAGCGGCGGCCACCACCAGAGCAAGACGGGGTCCCGAGCAGTCCATTCTCGCCCCCCTTCAGGACGTCCGCCGGGCAAAGACCATCTTGCCGGACGGGTTCTGCAGGATGGACGTCACCTCCACGTCCACCTCTTCACCTACGTGGCCACGGCCGCCTTCGATGACGACCATGGTCCCGTCCTCAAGGTAGGCCACGCCCTGGTCTTCCTCTTTGCCCTCGCGCAGGACACGCACCCGCAGACTTTCGCCGGGCAGCACCACGGCCTTCACCGTGTGCGCCAGCTCGTTGATGTTGAGCACTTCGACGCCTTGGATCTGAGAGACCTTGTCCAGGTTGTAGTCGGTGGTGAGTATGCAGGCCTTCAACTCCTTGGCGAGCCTGATCAGCTTGGCGTCCACTTCCGGCACGGTGGGAAAATCCCGCTCGATGATGCTGACGTGACTGCCGCTCTCCTGCAGGCTATGCACGGTGTCGAGCCCGCGCCGTCCGCGCGCCCGCTTGCCCGGCTCACCCGAGTCGGCGATGGATTGCAGCTCCTCCAGAACGAAGCTGGGGATCACGATGTCACCTTCCAAGAAGCCCGCGGCCACCACCGCCGCGATGCGGCCGTCGATGATCGCCGAGGTATCGACCAGCTTCGGCCGCAGGAAGCTCTTCGCGCCCGGTTGCTGAAGTAGGCCCTTGAACCCCAGCACGCGGGCCAGATCGGTATGCCGTTTGAAGCCGAGATAGGCGAAAAGGTAGCCGCTCACGGCGAAGAGCAAGGGCAACAAG
>MELN01000068.1:6433-6784 GCA_001768675.1 Actinobacteria bacterium RBG_16_64_13
AGGCCGAGGCTGGTGAAGATAAGCCCGCTCGCCGTGATGACCGAGCTGCCCCGATCGAGAGCGCGGCCCAACCTGGTGACCGCTCTCCCCAAAAAGTGACCAACCACGCCACCCACGAGGATCCCCACGATCACCGCCGCGGTAACTAGGAGTCCGTACGGGGCCGAGGACAGGTCGGCGCCGGGCAGGAAACGAATGGCCACCTCGTAGCAGGTGACTCCTCCCACCAGGGCCAGCAGAAGTCTGATCGCGAAGACCATGTGTCAGGCCCCCACAACAGGTGGTTGGGCGCAGATCTCGGCCAATACGCTGTCTAGGAAACACCTGGCATCGTCGGCTCGCATGTCCTTG
>MELN01000068.1:6850-6941 GCA_001768675.1 Actinobacteria bacterium RBG_16_64_13
AGCCCTTTCTCGTGGTCTCTCAAAGCAAGGTTGCGAACGACGTCGGCAACCTCGAGGATGTCTCCGGTCTTGATCTTCTCACGGTTGTGCT
>MELN01000068.1:6950-8545 GCA_001768675.1 Actinobacteria bacterium RBG_16_64_13
GGTTCCAGTTCTTCGGCATGCGTGTAGGATCGTCCCGGAGTACCCCGAGCACCTCCTCGACTGCGTGCTCGGAGATGACAGGCCGTATTCCGGCCTTGCCGATGGCATCCACGGGGACCATGATGGTCATGTCGTTGTGAATGATCTGGATGCTGTAGTAGCGCCGCAGAGAGCCTTGAAAATCCTGCTCCACGACCTCCAGTATGCGACCGGCGCCGTGGTGCGGATAGACCACCGTGTCTCCCGCGCAGAACATCACCCGTGCCGTTCCAGGACGTCGAAGTCGCGCAGGCGAGCGAGGCCTTCCTTGATGTCGCGAGCCCGAGCCTCCCCCACGCCCCCGACCGCCGCCACCTCCTCGATCGGAGCCCCTAGGATGGCCAGCAGGGAGCCGAAGCGAGTCGTAACGTTGGTTATGACCTGGTCGCCCAGCCGCGGGATCTTGCGCAGCATGCGGTAGCCGCGCGGGTGTACATGCTTCTCGAGCACGTTCACCTCAGGCGGGTAGCCAAGTATCCTCGCGATGCTGTCCATAGAGATCAACTCGTCTGAAGGCAGGGCTATCAAGGCCTCCTTGGCCTCTTGCAGCCGCTCAGCGGTAGGAGCGGGCACGTAGTCGGCGAGCACGGCCGCTCGATCCTCGCGCACGTTGAGCAGCAATTCCTCCATCTGTAGCTGCACGAGCCTGCCTTCGGTCCCCAGTTCTATGATGTAGCGCTCGATGAGGTGTGACAGGCCCAGGACCATCTCCGTGCGCTGCAACATGCTGGTGACGTCGAACAGGGTCACGGCCTCGCGGAACTCGAGCACCGAGAGGGTGGTAGCCACCTGCGTCAGCCGGGTCTTGAACCTCTCCAGCGTCAGCAGGGCCTGATCGGCCTTGCTCAGGATCACTCGGATGGGGTCCATGATGTAGCGCACCCCGCCCACGTAGACGGTGACCACGTCGCGGGCGGCGGAGATGGAGATAGCCAGCGCCCCGAGCTGCTTGGCGACGCGCTCAGCGGTGCGATGCCGCGTCCCGGTCTCTTGAGACTCGATGCTGGCGTCCGGCATCAACTGCACGTTGGCGTGCGTGATGTGCGACCCCGCGCTGTCGAGGAGGATGGCTCCGTCCATCTTGGCAAGCTCGTAAAGGATCATCGGCTTCAGCGCCACGTCGATATCTATGCCGCCGGAGATCAGGGGCTTGATCTGCCCCTCGTCGGCGAACACAAGAAGGGCCCCCGTGCGCGCCCGCACGATGTTGTCGATGGCCTGGCGAAGAAGCGTGCCCGGAGCGATCATCTCCAGGGCCTCGACCAAGGTGTCTTCCATGGCTGGACGCAGCTTATCCACTGGCGCTCCTCGCTGTCACATGCTTCACGGCCTGTGCCACGTCGGCGACCGGCTCCAACCTTACCCCCGGAGACGCGCCCTCCCCTCCGGAGTACTCTTCGGCGTTCCGGCCGGGGACCAAGATCCGAGGAAACCCCCGCCGGACCAGCTCCTGAATGCGCTTCTCGCCCTGGAGGACATAGCGCACTTTGCCGGTCAGACTCACTTCGCCGAAAGCGGCCACGCCCTGACCGCCATCGGCGTCGCGCCACGCGGAC
>MELN01000068.1:8562-8913 GCA_001768675.1 Actinobacteria bacterium RBG_16_64_13
TGCTAGGTCGGCGGCGGGATCCTCCAGCGCAAGTCCCCCTGCTACATTAACAAAGATGTCGCATTTGAGCAGCGGTAAGCGCGCCCTGCGACTGAGAACGGCGACGATCATGGCTAGGCGGTTCCGGTCCACCCCCCGCGCCACGCGCTGGGGCATGGCCAGGTTGCTAGGGGCCACGAGCGCCTGCACCTCGGCAAGGAGGCACCGGCTGCCTTCCAACACCGGCACCACCACCGACCCGGAACGGAGCTCGCCTTCTTCCAGAAACACCGAGGCGGGATCGGGCACTTCCACCAAGCCCTGCTCGGCCATCTGGAACACCCCCACCTCGTTGGTGGAGCCGAAGCGGTT
>MELN01000069.1:0-130 GCA_001768675.1 Actinobacteria bacterium RBG_16_64_13
GCGGAGTTGTGCCGGGAAGCGCTTGCCCGCAAGACGCCGGCCGGCCGCGCGTCGCCCGGCGCGGCGCGAACCCCCCCGCCGTCGGTGGTCGTGGTGGTCTCGGACAATACGCGGCCGGTGCCGTATCGCG
>MELN01000069.1:195-480 GCA_001768675.1 Actinobacteria bacterium RBG_16_64_13
ATCACTCTCCTGGTGGCCACCGGCACCCACAGAGTCCTATCCGAAGGTGAGATCTGGGCTCTTCTCGACGAGCGAGCCAGGCAGGCGGGGGTCCGCGTCCTTTGCCATGATGCCACCGACCGGGAAACCTTGGCGCGAATCGGCAGGTCCGCCCGCGGGGCCGACGTCTTTGTGAACCGCGCGTATGTGGATGCCGACTTCCGGGTTCTTACCGGCCTCGTGGAACCCCACTTGATGGCAGGCGCCTCGGGGGGCCGGAAGAGCATCTGTCCCGGGCTCCTCAAC
>MELN01000069.1:520-3424 GCA_001768675.1 Actinobacteria bacterium RBG_16_64_13
CCCACGAGCGGGCTGCCGACCTCGTGCTCGACGGCAACCCCTGCCACGAGCTCTCTCTCGAGATCGCCCGCATGGTGAAGCCCGACTTCATCCTCAACGTCACCATGCGCCAGGATGGCCGAATCGCGGGGGTCTTCGCTGGCGACATGGAGGCCGCGCATCTGGTCGCGGTCGAACATGTGCGGAGCTTCGCGCAGATCATTTTGGAGCGGGAATACGACGTGGCGCTGACCCACGGGGGGCTCGTGGGCGTAAATCACTATCAGGCGGAGAAGGCGGCGGGGGAGGCCGCGCGGGCGGCACGGGACGGGGGCTACGTGGTGGTTGTCGCCGACACCACCGAGCCCGACCCACTGGGCACCGAGTCCTACCGGCGATTGATGAGGCTTCTGGCTGATCTCGGTCCCGAGGCGTTCCTTCGGGCGATCACGGGGGACGATTGGCAGTTCGCCCACGACCAGTGGGGCGCCCAGGTGTGGGCCCAGTTGCTCCTCAAGGTGCCGAAAGAGCATATGTTCTATTTCAGCCCACAGACGCCGCCAGCCGACTACGCGATTCTGCCCAACGTGGACCCCCGCTGTCTCGCGGCGGACATGGTAGGGGCGGCGACGGAAGCGCCTGGAAACGCTGCTGTGGGACCTTCCGGGGTCCGGGTGGCTCGTTTCGTGTCCGCCGCGGTAGCCCGTGCTTGTCTGGAGTCGGAGGCGGCGACCGGTCGCAGGGCGACCGTCGCCTACCTGGCGGACGGACCGCACGGGATCCCCGTCGCAAAGAGTGATGTTGGCGAATGAGCGCGCCTTCCTGGGGCAGTTGGTAGGCCTCTGGCCTCCCGACGAGGCGCTCCCTGATCTGTGCGGGAGGGCGGCCTGCTGTATGCTGAACCTCAAGGCCGTTCGCTAGAGGAGGAAGTAATGCCGTCCTTCGACGTAGTCAGCCGGGTAGACCTGCAGGAGATGGACAACGCCGTCAATCAGGTGAAGAAGGAGATCTCCACCAGATTCGACTTCCGTGGGTCCAAGACCAGCATCGACCTGGATCGAAAAGAAGCGAAGATCCAGATCTTGACCGAAGACGATATGAAGCTCCGCGCCGTCAAGGACATGCTCATCGCGAAAGTGGTGCGGCGCTCCATCGAGGCCGAGGCCCTTACGTTCGGCCCGCATGAGAAGGCAGGCGGTGACATGGTCAAACAGACCGTGACCATCACCAACGGCATCGACATCGAGACCGCGCGCAAGGTGGTCAAGTTGGTCAAGGAGACAAAACTGAGGGTACAGGCGGCCATCCAGGGCGAAGAGGTGCGCGTCACCGGCAAGAACAGGGACGACCTGCAGGACGCGATCCACGCCCTCAAAGAGGCCGACTTCGAGATGCCCCTCCAGTTCGTCAACTTCCGCGAATGACGGGACCCAGAACTCCCGACGATCGCTTGTTCTTTCCCGGAGACGACCGTCTCGAGGGGATACTTGAGTGGCCACCCGATGGCGCTCTAGCGGGCGGAGTGGTGGTCGCCCACCCGCATTCGCTACACGGCGGGACCATGGCGCAGCCGGTGGTCTATCGGATCGCTCAGGCTTCGCGGCAACGAGGGCTTGCCACGCTCAGGTTCAACTTCCGCGGGGTGGGAGCGAGTCTCGGCGCTTATAGCGGCACGGAAGAATACCGCGACGTGGAAGCCGCCGCCGCCTTTCTGCGGGGGAGGATGGCGGCGTTAGAGGGAGACCCGGTCCCGAGTTCGGTCACCCCACCCGTGGCTCTCGCCGGCTATTCTTTCGGGAGCATCATGGCGGCCAGGGCTGCCGCGGGAGTGGAACCGGTCGCGGCACTCGCTCTGGTGGGATTCGTCGTCTCGTGGGAGGACCTGCCTCCGGACACCTTCGCAAGGTTGGCCGTCTACCGCGGGCCGGTTCTCGCGGTCTGCGCTGAGAACGACGACCTCGGCTATCCCGAACAGGTCGAGCGGGTACTTAAGGATCTGAACCTGGATTTCACCATGAACGTGATCGAGGACGCCGGTCACTTCCTCGAAGGCCGGCATCACGAGGTGGGCGACTTGGTGGCTAACTTCCTGGCGAGCGCTCTTGCGTTGAGGCGGCGGGCTGTCTGAAGAATAGTGTGGGCCTGTGCCGGGTAGCATGGGTTCAGGAACAGCGAGAGGAGAGGAGGACCAGAATAATGGACATGAAGGGTTCTCGGACCGAACACAACCTCATGAAGGCCTTTGCCGGTGAGTCGCAGGCGCGCAACCGGTACACGTTCTTCGCCAAAATCGCGGCCGATGAGGGTTATCAGCAGATCGCTAACCTGTTCCTTGAGACGGCCGACAACGAGCGGGCCCATGCTTTCGCGTTCTTCAGCCTTCTCGACGGAGGCATGCCGGAGCTGACGGCCTCCTATCCGGCCGGCCCGGTGGGCTCGACGGCCGAGAACTTGCTCGCCGCCGCCGATGGCGAGCTGATGGAGTGGGGCACCCTGTATCCCGATTTCGCGCAAGTCGCGGAAGAGGAGGGTTTCAAGAAGGCGGCTGCCGCTTTCCGCAAGGTGTCGGTGGCTGAGACCTACCATGAGCGCCGCTACCGCAAGCTGCTCGCCAATGTCGAGGCCGGGAAGGTATTCAAGAAGGACAAGCCCACGCTCTGGAAGTGCGAGGAGTGCGGTTACATCCACGAGGGCGCCGAGGCTCTCAATGTGTGCCCGTTGTGCGGCAAATCCCAGGCCTTCTTCGAGGTCTACGGCGAGAACTACTAGAAGCGGCGGGGTTTCCGCGTGATGCGCGCCGGGGCCCGGAGCGGATAGTCCGCCCCGGGCCCCGCGTCGTTGTTGGGTGGACGCCAGGCCGGGGCGTGGATCGGCGGGCCGCGGTGCCCACCGGCGCCAAGCTCGGTCCATTGTTGTAGAAGGACG
>MELN01000069.1:3448-4664 GCA_001768675.1 Actinobacteria bacterium RBG_16_64_13
CATTGTTGCAGAAGGACGGCTCAGAAGAAGCGCTACGTTTCTTCCATGCCAGCGATCCCTACAAGACGGCTATTCGTGTACATCGCCGCAGGCCTCGTGGTCCTGGTGGCGGGGACGATCGGACTTCTCTCAATGCGCGGCGGGGCTGCGGTCGCCGATGGGGTGGTCATCGAGGCGGGGGAGGGGATGGGCAGCGCCGGCGGCTCGGCCTTCGGAGATGTAGCCGCTGCCGTTGACTTCTTCGGCGCCACCGTATCGTCTTCAAGCACAAGCACCACGCAGGTGCGCCGGATCTGGGTGCAGGTGGCAGGCGCGGTGCGGCGTCCGGGCGTGTACGAGGTCTCGGCCGGCTCGCGCGTCTTCCAAGCCGTGGTGGAGGCGGGCGGCTTCAGCGACGACGCCGACGAAGAGGCTGTCGCCCTGGCAGCGGAGTTGAGCGACGGCTGCAGGGTTTACGTGCCCCGAAAAGGTGAGTCGGCTGCGGGACCCGTGCAGTCGCCCGCTCAGTCTTCCGCGGGGATCACGGGCGGCGCCACAGGCGGTGCCTCTCAAGGGGGACCGGTGGCGGGCCCGGTCTCGCTCAACTCGTCCACTCTTGAGGAACTCGACGCTCTGCCTGGAATAGGTCCCTCCCTGGCCCAACAGATCATCTCCTATCGGGAGAGCCAGGGCCCCTTCACTTCGGTCGACCAACTCACCGACGTTCCCGGCATCGGACCGGCCAAGCTGGAGCAGTTGCGGCCGTTAGTGGGGCTCTGACCTTCCGTGTCCGCCGGTCTCGGAAGCGACCGGCCGGGCGCGGTTGGCTTGTCCTACCGCGATCCGGCGGGCTGGTTCTTGCGCAGGGCTGGCCTCGCCAGGTTCACGACTTTCGCCTGCGCTTCTGGGCTGTCGCTCTCCGCTATCGCTGGGTCGCATCCGCCGGTCGCATTGCTCGGGTTGACGGTGGCTCTCGCTGGAGCCGTCGGCGTGGTGGCTCTGAGCGGGTCGAGCCGGTCAGCGGCCAGGCGCGTCGGGCCGATGACGGCACGAATCCAGCTGGCACCCAAGGGATCGGGGAGGACGTCGCGGGCTCGGGATCGGCGCCCCGGGAGGCCTTCTAGGCCCGCGGGCTCCTGCCTATTGGTCCTGTCGGTGCTTCTTGTGGGTCTGTTTGCCGGATATCTCGTTGGCGGGCTGAGGACGGCGGCGTTCGAGTTCAGTGCTCTGGAGTCGC
>MELN01000069.1:4758-5038 GCA_001768675.1 Actinobacteria bacterium RBG_16_64_13
TGGGGGGCAGTGCCCTCTCCCGCGAAGACCGCGCCGCGGCCGCAGGTCCCGCAGTCGCCGCCGGTCTCGCGGCCGCTGACCCCGCGATCGGCGAGGCCGTCTTGCTGGAGATTGCGCCGAATCGCGGCGCGGCGGCCGGCGTCACGTTGGAGCAGGGTCTGATCGTGGCCTTCAAGGGTTCCATCGAGGCGCCCAAGGGGCCGTCGGACTCGGGGTACGACCAGGCCCGCCACCTTTTACATCAGGGGATCCGCGTCGTTCTCGCGGCTGACGGAGCCGG
>MELN01000069.1:5089-5880 GCA_001768675.1 Actinobacteria bacterium RBG_16_64_13
CGGGCGTCGGCGCGCGCCCACCTGAGCAGGGGGCCAGACGCCCGAGTGAACGAAGTCCTGCAGGGGGTGGTCATGGGCGACACCGCCGGCATCGACGAGGGGTGGTTGGACGCCTTCCGCCGTTCGGGGACGGCTCACATGCTTTCTGTCAGCGGTCTACATGTCGCCGCCCTGGCGGCCATCATGATCGGTCTGGCCAGGCTGCTTCGAGCGCCCCGCTGGGCGGGGTTCATGGCCGCGGCCGCGACAGCGCTGCTCATGATCCCGTTTGTCGGCTCGTCGCCGCCGGTTGTCAGGTCGGCGGCCATGATAGTGGTGGTTCTTGCCGGGTACTGGGTGGGGAGAGGCCGGGACCAATGGCAGGTCCTCGGTCTGGCAGCGATCGTCGTACTCGCTCTCAATCCCTTCGCGGTGTTCGACGTGGGCTTCCAGCTCTCGTTCGCGGCCTTCGTCGGGATGCTTGTCCTCCTGGGGCCCCTGCGAAAGCTTCTCAGGCGCCTGCCCGCTGCCATCGGGTCCAATGTGGCGGTGTCCGTCGCCGCCAGCGTAGGCACAACACCCGTCGCCCTCGCGGTTTTTGGCAAAACCTCGCTGATCTCGCCACTGGCCAACCTGCTCGTGGTGCCCACACTGCCCCTGGTGACCGGGCTGGGTATGGCCAGCGTGCTGTTGGGGTTCGTCTGGACGGGCTTCAGCGCCGCGCTCGACACCCTGGCGTCGCTGCCTATGGCCTGGACCGTCATGGTGTCTCGTCTCATGGCCTTGGCGCCGGTCATGGAGACAGCCGATCT
>MELN01000070.1:0-2743 GCA_001768675.1 Actinobacteria bacterium RBG_16_64_13
GGGAAGGCATGTGCTGAAGATGGTCGACGTGGAGTTCATCAAGAATGCGTATTCCGGCCCAATTCGGCCACTGATTCCGTTTCAAATCGGCCACCCATTCCGATTCATTTCGGCCACCTGTTCCGGTTGAAATCGGCCGGGGATTCCGGCCCAAATCGGCCACCCTCCGAGGCGCGCACCGACACCAGCGACGGCACCGCTCTCTTGACCGTACCCTTCCTGCACAAGGGAAGGGTCGGAACGGGAGGCGATGGTGCCGAGAAAGAAGCTCGAGGTGCGCAAGATCACGGATGTGCTGAGGATGAACGAACAAGGCTTCTCGCAGCGGGAGATCGCCCAGAGCCTGGGGTGTGCGAGAAGCACGGTGGGCGACACGCTCTGCCGAGCGGGAGCGGCCGCCCTTACCTACGAGATGGCCCGGGGGCTCTCCGAGGCCGAGCTCTACGCCCGACTCTACCCCGGGAACACCGGCTCCCCCCGCCGCAGGGTTGAGCCCGACTACGAATACCTGCACCGGGAGCTACGGCGCGACGGGGTGACGCTCCAGCAGCTCTGGATCGAATACCGGGACGATCACCCCAAGGACGGTCTCCAATACTCCCAGTTCTGCCATCACTACCGCACCTGGGAAGGCACCATCGATGTGGTCATGCGTCAGCACCACCACGCCGGCGAGAAGGTCTTTGTGGACTTCGCCGGCAAGACGCAACCTATCGTTCAGCCGAAGACCGGGGAGATCACCCAGGCTCAGGTCTTCTGCGCCTGTCTCGGGGCTTCCAACTACACCTACACGGAGGCTCTCCCCGGGGCAGACCTTGCCTCCTTCCTTGCGGCGCATGTCCACATGCTTACCTTCTTCGGTGGCTCGCCCAAGGTGATCGTGCCGGACAACCTGAAAGACGCCGTCCATCTCGCTTCCTTCTACGAGCCCGACCTCAACCCCAGCTATCTCGATCTCGCCCGCCACTACGACCTCGCCATCCTGCCGGCCCGCGTACGAAAGCCCCGGGACAAAGCCAAGGTCGAGTCCGCTGTCCTTCAGGTGGAGCGTCACGTCATGGCCCCCTTGAGGAATCGGACGTTCTTCTCTCTCGCCGAGGCAAACGCCGCCTTCCGCGAGCAGCTCACCCTCCTTAACGCCCGGCCGTTTCAGAAGATGAGCGGTTCACGGAAGAGTCTCTTTGAGACCCTGGACCGGCCTGCGCTTGCGCCCCTTCCCGCGCGGGCCTACGAGTTTGCCGCCTGGAAGCGGGCTCGCGTCAACATCGACTACCACGTGCAGGTAGACGGCGCTTTCTACTCGGTGCCCTACCAACTCGCCCGCCGGGAGGTGGAGGTGCGGTTGAGTCAGCAGGTGGTCGAGATCCTCCACGGCGGCAAGCGTGTCGCGAGTCACGTGCGCAGCTATGTCCGCGGTCGTTTCGTCACCAGCGCCGAACACATGCCCGCCTCTCACCGTCGGCATCTCGAATGGACCCCCTCTCGGCTTGTTTCCTGGGGGACAAGCGTGGGACCCTCTACCGGAGCGCTCGTTGCCGGCATCCTTGAACGCCGGCCTCATCCGGAGCAGGGCTACCGCTCCTGTCTCGGGCTCATGCGCCTTTCTCGCGACTACGCCCCTGAGCGCTTGGAAGCGGCCGCGGCCCGGGCCGTCTCGGCCGGGGCCTATTCGTTCAAGGCCGTGAAGAACATCCTTGCCCGCGGTCTCGAGCAGGCCAAGCTCCCGTGCGCAGAAGAACCAGAGGGTGCTCTGCTTCTCTTCCACGAGCATCTGCGCGGCCCCGACTACTACCGTGAGGAGGTGCTCTAGATGCTTACCCAGCCGACCCTTGATCGCCTGCGCGAACTACGCTTGCGGGGCATGGCCGATGCCTTTGCCGTCCAGATGGAGAGTCCGGAGGCGGCGAGCCTCTCGTTTGAGGAGCGTCTTGGTCTCTTGGTCGACGCCGAGTGGACCCACCGGCGCAACACCATGCTTGCTCGGCTGCTTCGGGAAGCGAAGCTCCGACTCCCCGCCTGCCCGGAGGATGTCGAGTTCGGAGCGGCTCGAGGGCTTGATCGGGCCACCTGGCGGGCTCTCTTTGCCGGCGACTTCGCCAGCCGCCACCAGAACGTCCTTGTCGTGGGACCCACCGGGGTGGGCAAGACCTACCTTGCCTGCGCACTCGGGCATGCCTGTTGCCGCCTGGGGATGCGAGTCCGCTACGTCCGTCTCGGTGGTCTCCTTCAGGACATCGCCCTTGCCCGCCTGGACGGAAGCTACCGGACGCTCTTGGGGAGACTCTCCAAGACCGATCTTCTCATCCTCGATGACTTCGGACTCGCGCCGCTTGGCGGTGCTGAGGCTCGTGAACTCCTTGAGGTGATCGATGATCGCTACGAGAGACGCTCGACGGTGGTCTGCTCCCAGCTACCGCTCGGCGAATGGCACCGGGCGATCACCGACCCCACTCTCGCCGACGCCATCCTCGATCGGCTGGTCCACGGCGCTCACAAGTTCACCCTTTCCGGGGAATCCATGCGCAAGAAGAAGGGAGGCACGGCGCCCAAACAGACCGAGGAAGAAGCTACACTCTAGTCACCGAAAACCGTCGATGCGTCGCCTTGCTCCGGGTGGCCGAATTCGTCCGGAACAGGCGGCCGATTTGGGCCGGACCAGGTGGCCGATTTGGGCCGGACTGGGTGGCCGAATTCGCCGGAATGCGCACCCCCACCAACTCAACAAGATCCCAGGGGAAGAATC
>MELN01000070.1:2754-7639 GCA_001768675.1 Actinobacteria bacterium RBG_16_64_13
GCTTGAAGTCTCGCGCCAGACGGTGCGCAAGGTGCTGGCCTCCCCGGCCGAGCCGCCCCGTTACGAGCAGCACCTGCCTCGTTCACAACCGGTCATGGGCCCATATCTTGCCGTCATCGAGCGCTGGCTCAAAGAAGACGAGAACGCGCCCCCCAAGCAGCGCCACACCGCCAAGCGCGCCTACGACCGCCTGGTGGAGGAATACGGCTTCACCGGTTCAGAGGTGACCGTGCGCCGGGCGGTGCGTGCCCTTCGGGGCCGGCGCGTGGAGATGTTCGTGCCCTTAGAAGCGGTGCCGGGCAAGGTGGCCCAGGCCGACTTCGGCCAAGCCCACGTGCTGATCGCCGGATGCGTGCAGAAGGTTTTCGTCTTCTGCCTGCGGGCCAAACACTCCAAGGTGCCGTTTGCCATGGCTTATCCCACCGAGAAGCTGGAAGCCTTCCTGGACGGTCACGTCCGGGGTCTCGAGTTCTTCGGCGGCGTCTTTCGGGAGATCTGGTATGACAACCCCAAGACCGCCGTCACCAAGATCCTGGCCGGGCCGGAGAGAGTCGAGCACGAGCATTTCAGCCGCCTGCGGGCCCACTATCTCTTCGACAGCTCTTTCTGCACTCCCGGAGAGGCCCACGAGAAAGGCTCAGTGGAGAACCTGGTTGGATACGTGCGCAGAAACGCTCTCGTGCCGGCGTCGAAGCCCTTCGCCACCCTCGAGGCTGTGAACGCTCACCTTTTGAGCTTCTGCGAGCGGGAGCGGGTTCGGCATGCTGACGCTTGGGCTCTGGAGGAGACGGCTCTCGGACCCGTGCCCATTCACGCCTTCCGGGCCGCCACCTCAAGGCCGGTTTCGGTGTCCAAGACCGCCCTTGTCCGCATCGACCACAACCGCTACTCGGTCCCGGCCATCCATGCCGGCCGGATGCTAAGAGCCGAGGTCTACGCAGATAAGGTCGAGATCTATGCCGCCGCCGCCCTCGTGGCCACTCATCCTCGCAGCTACCGCCGCGAAGAGAGCTTCCTCGATCTTGCCCACTATCTACCTGCCTTCCAGAGAAAGCCCCGAGCGGCCGGATGCTGCGCCGCCCTTCATCAGGCCGATCCGGTGTTTTTGCGCGCCCGGGACCGTCTGCTCGCCGATCCCGGCGGATATCGGGTCTTCGCCGAGATCCTCATGCTGGGGATGCGCTTCGATCTGGAGATCCTAGCCGAGGCCTTGGGAGAGTGCCTGGCCTCCGGGAAACTCTCGGTCGAGGGTGTCCGCCAGCATTGCCTCAACTTCACCTGCGTGCTCCCGGATCCGGCCGTCGTGCCTGAGTTCTTGGCTCTGCGGCTTCCCCGGCCGGATCTTAGCTGCTACGACACCCTGACGGCGGTGGCCCGATGAACTCAGAAGTCGTCGCGGCCCAGGTCAAGCTCTTTACCCAGGAGCTGAAGATGCCCGGGCTGCGCACTCATTTCGAGGAGATCGCCCGGGAAGCAAGAGGCACTGGGGAATCCCACGAGGCCTATCTGGTCGCCTGTCTGCGCGCCGAGATCGAGTCCCGGCGCGAGCATCGGCTGCAAGATCGCTTGAAACAGGCCCGCTTCCCCCACCGCAAGACGCTCGATGAGTTCGACTTCACCCTGGTGCCGTCCGTCCCTAAGGAAGAGGTTCTCAGCCTGGCGGGAGCCGAGTTTGTCCGCGCCCGGGAGAACGTCATCCTCTTAGGAGCAAGCGGCACCGGCAAAACCCATCTCGCCCAGGCCATCGGGCATGCCGTCATCTACGCCGGCGCTCGGGTGCGTTTCACGAGCGCGGTCGCGCTGGCGCAGGAACTCCTCGCCGCTCAGGATGAGCATCGCCTGCCTCGGTACTTGAAAAGCTGGCAGAAGACCGACCTTGCCATCGTGGATGAGCTCGGCTATCTGGGTCTCGGGCCGGGAGGACCCCTGCTCTTCCAGTTCTTCGCCGAGCGCTACGAGAAAGGTTCCGTGCTCGTGACTTCCAACCTGGAGTTCTCCCGCTGGAGCGAGGTGTTCGGCGATCCGGTGCTGACCGCGGCTCTTCTTGATCGCCTCACCCACCACAGCCATATCCTGGTCTTCGAAGGGGAGTCCTACCGGTTCAGGGAGAGCCAGAAGCAGAAGACGAGATCTCAGGCGAAGAAATGACCGGGGTGGTCAACTATTCGATGATCGAGGTGGTCAAGTTTTCGGTTGACGAACACAACGATCGACCAGGGAGGGGGGAGGGGTACCTACCCTGCAAGATGGCGCGCGCACGCCTGAGTCATAGCCAGAGCGAGCCCCGCGTCGAGGTGACAGAGCTGGTTGGGTGCGGCGGTCTCGAAAACCGTTGGGCCGCACAAGCGGTCCCGGGGGTTCGAATCCCCGCTCCGCTTCAGAAGGCCAAGGTCAGTCCCGAGCATATCCTTTGCGTCGCGTATTTCCTGGCGCCTAGCCTGCGCCGCGCTGGTGGTCGCGTTTCCCCTCAAAGCGTGGCGGGGACTATCGCTGAGTAGGGCGTCATGGGGAAACCAAGTCGAGACCGTCCGAAGGACAGGAAGTGCAACCCCCCGCTTCGCATGAGTCGGTCACTCGCGGCTAAGGATTTCTAACATGAACGAGCACACGCCCAACCATCACGGCCACGAAGACGATCAGCACGCTGACCACGGAGCGCCTGCGAGCCACGGGAAGGCGTCCGAAGACCACAGAGGCCACGATCAGCACGAGGGTCACACTCCCCAGATGTTCCGGGACAGGTTCTGGCTCTCTCTCGTCTTGACGATTCCGGTGGTGTTCTGGTCGGCGCACATCCAGGAGCTGCTTGGCTATCAGGCGCCTGAGTTCACAGGCTCGGCCTGGACCCCTGCCGCTATCGGAACAGTTGTCTTCCTCTACGGTGGCCCGGTCTTTCTCAAAGGGGCGTTTCGTGAGCTGAGAGCGCGCATGCCAGGGATGATGACCCTGATCTCGCTCGCCATCTCAGTGGCTTTCGTCTTCTCCTGGGTGGTACAGCTGGGGCTGATTAACGCTGAGGCGCTCTGGTGGGAACTATCGACCTTGGTGACCATAATGCTTCTGGGTCACTGGATCGAGATGCGCTCCATCTCCCAGGCCCAGGGAGCACTCAAGGAGCTCGCGAAGCTTCTCCCTGATACCGCGACTCGCGTCACCGACCAGGGCGATGAGACGGTGCCCACAAGCGACCTCAGGGAGGGCGACATCGTGCTCATCCGCCCGGGAGAAAGCGTCCCAGCAGACGGGATCGTCCAGAAGGGTACGAGCGCCGTCAACGAGGCGATGCTCACGGGAGAGTCCAGACCGGTCGAGAAGAGGGAGGGAGACGAGGTCATCGCCGCCACCATCAACGGCGAGGGCTCGCTTCGCGTGAGAGTCACCGGCACGGGTGACAAGACCAAGCTCTCCGGGATCATACGCCTCGTATCCGATGCGCAACGATCGAAATCCAGGGCGCAGCACCTGGCCGACCGGGCCGCCCAGCTCCTGACCGGCGCGGCCATCGTAGCAGGGGTGATCACGCTGATCGTCTGGCAGTTCCTGGGGGCGCCGATCGACTTCTCGGTGGTGAGGGTGGTGACCGTCTTGGTCATCGCGTGTCCGCACGCCCTCGGCCTGGCCGTACCCCTGGTGGTCGCCATCTCCACGACCCTGGGCGCGAGAAACGGCCTCCTGGTGCGGGATCGGCGGGGGTTGGAGGAAGCAAGAAGAGTGGACACCGTGGTCTTCGACAAGACGGGGACGCTCACGCTGGGCGAGTTCCGCGTGGTGGAGATGGCGGTCGCGGAGGCAGTCTCAGAGGAGGAGGCGCTTCGAATCGCAGCCGGGGTGGAGTCCGAGTCCGAGCATCCCATCGCCCGGGGCATAGTGAGGACGGCCGAGGATCGAGGGATCGAGTTGCCGGCCGCGGACCGCTTCAGAGCCGTGGCCGGCAAGGGTGTCGGTGCCTCGGTCGACGGGACCGACTACCACGTGGGCGGTCCGGCCCTCTTAGAGGCAGAGAAGGCGCAGGTACCGGGGGTTCTACGCGAAGCGGCCGAGGCTGCGGCTGACCGGGGCCAGGCTGCCATCTATCTGCTGCGGGATGGCAGCGCGATAGCGGTTTTCGCCGTGGCCGACGCCATCCGCGAGGAGAGTCGTGAGGCGATTCGCGCGCTGCACGACCGGGGCATCAAAGTGGCCATGCTCACCGGGGACGCACAGGCAGTGGCGGATGCCGTTGCCGCAGAACTGGGTATCGACACCGTCTTTGCCCAGGTCCTTCCAGAAGACAAGGCGTCGAAAGTGCGGGAGCTACAACAACAGGGCAAGCGGGTGGCCATGGTGGGCGACGGGGTGAACGATGCCCCTGCCCTGGCGACTGCTGACATCGGGATCGCCATCGGCGCGGGCACCGACGTGGCGGTGGAAGCAGGACACATCGTGCTCGTGCGGTCCGACCCGCGCGACATCCCTAAGATCGTCACGCTGTCACGGGCCACCTACCGCAAGATGCTCCAGAACCTCTGGTGGGCGGCTGGCTACAACATCGTCGCCATACCCTTGGCCGCGGGCGTACTGGCTGCATGGGACGTCCTTCTCACTCCGGCCGTGGGGGCGGTGCTGATGTCGGCGAGCACGGTCGTCGTGGCTGTGAACGCCCAGCTTCTCAGGCGGGTAGACCTGTGACCACGGCTGCGGCCTTCGAGGGAGCAGCCGTCAAACTAGTTCAGGCCTGTTGTTCTTCGGGTACCTGCCAATCACAGCTCGCCAATTATCTGCGTCCGAGAGACCGTTCTTAGGCTAAGAGAGGAACCATGAAGAAGGCACTCGTCATCTCCGGGATAGCCTGTATCGCCGTGGGCGTGGTGGCGCTCGTGGTCCTTTCGGTCCTTGGATTCTCCGG
>MELN01000070.1:7645-9047 GCA_001768675.1 Actinobacteria bacterium RBG_16_64_13
CGCCGGGTTCGCTGCGGGCGATATGGATCGTCACTTCATCGAGCAGATGATTCCGCACCATGAAGACGCCGTAGGCATGTCCGAACTGGCGCTCACCCGGGCTGAGCACCCGGAACTGAAGCAGCTTGCAGAGACGATCATTCGGGATCAGACCCGAGAGACTTGTAGTACTTGGACATGAGTCATCCCCAGATACGATTTGGAGAACGCCTGATGGCCAGCGCCTTTGCCTCCCCCGGCCACGCGATCTCATCTCTCATGAGTCAAGAGCAACACCCATATTAGGTTCTCGGCACTGCCTTTCGCATGCGTCGCTCGGTTGGTGGCTGTCTGTTTGCTGAACTCTCCTTTGGTTCCCGTAATGCCTATTTCAGGTCCCGTCGACGGCGTCAACATCGGTTTGAAACGAGCCACTCCCCAGCGTCCAAACGGACCCCCTTCCTACTTCCTGCCGCCCTACTTCTTCATCATGAACCGGGCCGGAACTCTGCTAGATGTGCGATGGTTTTCGTTCGAGCGCCGTTTGGGCTGCGAAAAAGTACTGCGTAAGTATGCGATTTACAAACTAACGCAGTAGAAATGCACAGGTCGGCGGAAGCGGCGCCGGGTACGTGTCACAATCCAACGCTCCATGGGCGAGGAGGTCTCCAGCCCAGGTCGAATGGCTCGCTGACGGCGAGGGCTTGGATCAGTGGGCCGAGGAAGCCTGCAATCTGTCCCACTACTTCGCCGAAGCTCTCCGGCGCTTCCTCGAGCCGGCTCTTCCTGAGGAATGATGCCCACTGCTCCTGCTTCTCGGGGCTGTCGGCAAAGTCGGCGTTGAACGCCATCACTTGAGAAGGAATCGCCGTGCCGCGTGTCTCAAAGGTGGCAGTGATTGCCGCGGCCAGAGCCTCTCCCCTGAAGTCGAAGTTTGTCGACAGGTACCATAGGTCGAAGAAGTCGTTCATTCGGCTGTTGATGGAGCCGAGCTTGACCATGGCCTGGAGCTTCTCCGCGATTGCACTTTCACGGCTGTAGGCCTGGACAGGCGTGGAGGCGAAGTCCAGTAGTGGCCGAAGGCTCACTTCATCGATACCCGGCATGACCACATCGCCGAATCCGATGTCGACCTGCATGGGCACACGGGCTGACCCGAGGCGGGCCTCGAACCGCATTCTCACGCCTCGGTACTCGGCGTCTTCCGTGATCTGTTCGGCCCGGCCGTTCTCCGCAAAGAAGACCAGCCCGTCGGGTTCGACCTCGGTCGCACAAACCTCGCGCACCACTGATTCAACGGTCACCGGGTCGTTGTTCATCATTCCCAGGAAGTCGATGTCCACCGTCGGCCGGGTGCTCGAGGCACTCCAGGCGTCCATGAGAAGGCCGCCCCTGAGAACGAACCGATCAGCGTGCTGGGACT
>MELN01000070.1:9112-9706 GCA_001768675.1 Actinobacteria bacterium RBG_16_64_13
CTGGCGCGGGCCTCATTGAGGAGCCGCCGATGTATCGAAGCGGCCAGGTTGACGACCGGCCTGCGACTCACATGAGCGCCTGGAGATACGGCTTCATGACGTTCTCCACTCGGCAGACTCGCGCGAAGTGGAGGATCTCGTCGGGATCAAGCTCCCCTCGTTCCTTCAGCATCCGGAGAGCCTCAACTGCCACTCCGATGCCGATCTTGTTCCGATACTTGAAGCAGTCCGCGATCGTCTTGGCCCGGCTGTAGATGCGAAGGGAGACACCATCCAGAGCATGTGTCTCTACCCCCGCCCGAAAGACCGGTTCGCTGAGCCAGAATACCCGCAGGGGTGGATGACTCAGCCGGGGTGGCCTGTCGCCCCTGGGAAGGGCGAGGTACACATAGTGGGGGATCTCCCTGGTGAGTCGATGAAATGCCAGCGCTGAGATGAGACAGATCACTCCTTCCGGGATGCGCGTAGCCACCGATACCAGGTCGGGGTCTGACAGCGGCGGAAGATCGGAGAGGCGGTAGACCCCCCGACTGATGCGCTCAAGCACCCCCGAGTCGCGCAGGGAGTACAGGGTACGTGGATGAATGCCGAACG
>MELN01000070.1:9723-16329 GCA_001768675.1 Actinobacteria bacterium RBG_16_64_13
GTCATCAGTATGCCGCCGTGCTCGCGGAAGATAGCGATCGCGAGATGCTCGGTCTGGCTTGTCTCCACTGCGTCCATTGTGTGGATAAAGATAGCAGCATTGCTGGATATTTGCTGACACTTTTATCCAGGCACTCAGGAGCTGCGAAGGCGTCTAACACGGTCAGATGCGCCACCGGTCAGCGGGGCCTCCATGCCCTGGATGGGCTGGATCCTGGGTTCGCGAAGATTTCCTGCAACGGTGAATGTCGCAAACGAGGGAATCCGAGCGCGATCTGACACAGTCCGCCGAACCGGGAGCAAAGATGGAAGACACCGACAACATTCCAGAAGTCTATGAACGCCAGAAGCTTTACCAAGAGGTCTGGGCCGAACCGGTCAAGATCGTCGCCAGGCGCTACGGCGTTTCAGACGTCGCCCTAGCGAAGACCTGCCGGAAGCTCGCCATACCCCTCCCGGGCCGCGGCCACTGGGCTCAACTGCGGGCTGGTCAGAAGATGAAGCGCATCCCGCTCGCAAGACTACCGGCCGGCGTCCCAGAAACCCTACCGGTGTACCATGCTTTTCCGCCGCCTGAAGAGCGGGAGGCCAGTCCGGAGACAGCGGCCCGCATGGAGAAGGAGTCTGACGCGGAGGCGGCCATCGTTGTCACTGACGCGCTCGAACGACCGCATCCCCTCGTCCGCGCGGCGAGCAAGTACTTCCACATGCGAAATCCCCCGCCCATAGGCCACCTCGACCTCTCCGTCTCCAAAGACTCGCTTGACCGGGCCCTCCGCATCATGGATGCGCTTATCAAGGCGCTCGTGGCCCGGGGACCCCCTGTCGAGGTGACTGAGCGCAAGGTTCAGGCAAGCGGCTACTACCAGTACGCCGAGCGCACCGAGGATTCAAACGTCACCCGTGTGCGGGTGGACGGGGAGTGGGTGACGTTCGGCATGGAGGAGCGAAGCAAGGTGGTGATCCCCGATCCGCCCGAGCCGCCCAAGCACCTGAAGGGAGAGAAGCTCGAGAGCTGGATCTATTGGAACCAGCCCCGGCGCAGTCTCGTGCCGAACGGGGTGCTGGTGCTGAAACTCAAGAACGTGAGCTACCCGCGCGTTCGCGCCGAGTGTAAGGACGGCGCCCGCACGAAGCTCGAGGACCAGCTCAACGACGTGGTTGCCCACATCTACCTGGCCGGAGAAGCCCTCAAGGAGAAACGCCGCCAAGACGAGCAGGCTGCCCTGGCGCAGGCCGAGCGGCATAAGCGGGAGCATGAAGAGTACCTACGCCGGCAAGAACAGGAACGCAAGGCCAAGGTGCTGTCTGGATGGATGGAGGGTTGGCGCCTAGCACGGGACATCCGTGCCTTCGTGGCTGAGGCTCTCAGCTCGAGAGCGGACCCGGAGGGGATGCTTGCTTGGGCGCTGCAGTATGCTGATAGCGTCGATCCTCTGCAGAAACTGCGAGAGAGCCAGGCAGAGGAGGACGAGCAGGATGAGGATAATGACTAGGACGAGTAGTTGTCTGCTGGGCACGACCACGGCCGTCGGAGGCATTACGAAGCTGCCAACATTGTGAAGTCCCGGCACATACTTGACACATTGGCTCCGGTAGGTGTTTGACACCCTAGGGACGCGGGTCTGGTACCTGGGCGACGCTAGGCGAGCCTCTTCGAGATCTCCGCGGCTGCTGTCTTGAGGGCCTTTGCGTGCCCCCGCATTGCTTCTTCAGTCGCTCGCTCCAGGGGGGGTGCGATAGCCATCGATCCCCGTAGCTGGCCCTGCCGGTCGAAGATAGGCACGGCCACGGCGGGGATCTCGAGGTTCCACTCTCCCCTGTCGAACGCTACACGTTCGTCCCTGACGGTCAGCCAGCGCTCGCGGATCTGGTCTGGGTTGGTGACGGTCAGCTCGGTGTGCCGGGGGATGGGATTGGTGAGATACCCGTCCCACGCCTCCTCGGGGCCACAGGCCACCAGGACCTGGCCGTCCGCCGTGCCCAGGCCGAGGATCATGCCGATATTCGTCGCCGGTTTGAAGTGGCGCGGCGTCAGGACCGTATCGAGCATGAGCGGTCCCAGGTCAGTCCAGACGCATAGGCTGGCCGTCTCCCTGGTCTCCTCGGCCAATCTCACCAGGAAAGGATGAGTGACCCTCACCAGTTCGGAGTGGGAAGCCGCCAGGTATGAGATCCGAAGGACGCTGGCGCCCAAGCGGTACTTGCGTGTCACAGAGTCGTACGCGACCCATTTGCGGGCTTCCAGGGTCTTCATGAGCCTCTGGATGGTCGCCTTGGGAAGGCCGGCTTGCTCCCGCAGTTGGTTGAGAGACATCTCCGAGTTGTCGGCGTCGAACAGCTCAAGAAGGAGCAGGCCCCGCTCGAGCGTCCCGATGGGGGATTCGCTCAGGAGTTCGGCTCGCTGTTGTGCCTCGTCTCTTGTCTTCTTCTCCATGACTTCACACCATCCTAGCACAGCGCGCGATGGCTCATGCAGTAAGACAGCCAGGATCACTGGCTGAGATCTTCGTTGACAAGCAGAACGTCATGGTGCTAGGGTTAATCTCATTGAGTAATCCGCCAGGAATCGGTGAATGAGACGGAATCACCTCGAGAAGGAGGTCTTTGTAGATGACACAAGGCAAGTACGGCAATCTGGTCATTCCTAAGTCCTTCAACCACGTGGAGCCCTGGCCCGACCTCGAGTGGGTGGGAGAGGCCGACTACAGAAGCGCGGTCTCGTTCATCATCACTCAGATCAGAGAGCCCGCTGTGATGGAGGAGTACCCGCATTCGCACGACTTCGACATGTATCTGCACTTTCTCTCCTACGACCCCGACCACATGGACGAACTCCCGGCGGAGATCCAGATTGGGCTGGGTGAGGAGAGGGAGATGTACACCATCACCTCTCCGGCGAGCGTCTACATCCCCCGAGGCTTGATCCACTGCCCGCTCATCTTCAAGAGGGTCGACAAGCCCATCGTCATGTTCCACACCACCATCGCGCCCACCTACGCAAAAGATCCGGATCTGATCATCAAAGACTGAACGGCAGACCTTGGAACCGCAGACAGGAAAGGGAGGGTTCTGACCATGGGGCTCAAGAGGGTAGGAGTGCTTACTGTTGTTCTAGTGATCCTGCTGGCGATGACTTGGGGTGTCGTGGCCTGCGGCGACGACGACACGCCGGGTACCACCGTCGCGCCGACTGAAACGACCGTCGCGCCGACTGAAACGACCGCCGCGCCGACTGAGACGACATCTGCACCGCCGGAGACGACGGCCGAACAGGTGCTGATCCGCGTGACAACCCCCGTCCCGGGAGGAGACGAGTTCCTGACCTGGGCCCAGGAGGGGATGGACAGGTTCAATGCCCGCACCAACGGCGCTTACAAGATGGAGATATTCCCCGGTGGCCAACTAGGTCCATTCCCGGAAAGCTTTGATGCCATCAGGACCGGCGCGATAGAGGCGGGGCTGATCCCACTGGCCGCCTTCGGGGGGAGCGTACCTGAATTCGGCCTGGTAGAACTACCTTTCCTGTTCAACAACGGCGAAGCAGCCGCCTACGCCATGCCCGGCATTCAAAAAATCTGGGATGAGCTGTCACAGGCGCAGGGCAATCAGAGAACGCTGGGCTGTATATTCGTCGGTACCGCCAATTTCCTGTCCGCAAAGAAGCCTCTGAAGACCCTCGACGACCTCGAAGGCGTGATCATCGGCGTTGATGCCCCCCCCATGGTCGGCCTGGTAGACGCGCTAGGCGCTTCCGGCCTCGTGGTCGACTTCACTGAAGACTACTCTAGTCTCCAGAAGGGGGTTATCGACGCCAAAACCTCGGCGCCCCAATACATACATATCGCTAAACTATACGAAGTGGCTAAGTACTACACGGTATTCCAAGGTATCAGCGGAGTCTACTCCTTCACGATCAACTCAGACATCTACAACAAGATGCCTGCGGACATCCAAGCTGCTTTGAGCGAGGAATTGGCGGCGACGGCGCAGAGCATAAGCGCCAAATATGTCACCAAACTATACGAGATGGAACCAGTGCTAACCGACTTAGGCATGGAATGGTATTACCTGCCTGCCGCGGAACGTGACAAGTGGAAAGCGTCGGCTTATCCTGGGACTCTGGATGGGCTTACCAAGGCGGGAGATGCTGGTACCAGAGTAAAGCAGATCGCCGACGAAGCTAACGCTAAGTATCCTTACACACAACAATAATACGGCTCAAGTGCGGGTGATACGGTACGCTATCGGTGATGGGTACCGTATCACCCTGTCACAAGCTCTTCGTCCCAATCTTGACCGTGTGCTATAGCAGCGCATCAGACCACTAGCAAAGAAGCGGACTCATGGAGAAGAAGTTCAGACGGGTAGTGGAGCCCTGGATCGAACGCATCAACCGGGTCTTTGTCGTTTTCGCCGGACTTCTGATCCTCATCATGGGTTTTCTATCGACCTACGGAGCCATCCGAAGGTACGCCTTCAGAAGCCCTGAGCCGATCTCTTACGAATTCGGCTGCATATTCCTCTTGGTTAGTTTTGTTCTGGCCAACGCGGCCGTTGAAAGGCAGGACCGGCTGCTTCGGTGCGATCTTCTGCTGGACCGCTTTCCCCCAGGAGCCCGCAACGTCATCTCCAACATCGTCAGTCCGATCATGGGCATCACCTTCTTCGGGATCATCACCTGGATCAGCTTTGGTGACGCGCTGCGTGCGCTGGAAATCGGCCAGGTAAGCCGGTCGGCGTGGCCGGTCCCCTTGTTTCCGGTGAAGCTGTTCATTCCTATTGGGTATGGGTTCTTGTGCCTGGTTCTTCTCTATCGTCTGGTTCTTGGGTTGTTTCACCTCAAAGAAGCGCCCAACGACACGGCATAAGGGGGCGTTGATCGGCACATGAGCAAACCACTAGAGCAATCGCGGTAGGTGATCATGGATCCCGGGTTAGCAGCAGGACTATGTGTACTCTCCATGCTCGTCCTCCTCCTAATGGGAGTGCCGGTCGCGTTCAGCCTGGGATTCAGCACCGTCGTCTTCGGGACCCTCGCCTTCGGACCCAGTGCACTACAAAAGATGGCGATGGGTACTTTCTCGCAGTTTTACAGCTATTCCTGGACTCCTCTGCCTTTGTACGTGTTGTTGGCTTGTATCATGACCGAAACCCCGATTGGTGAACAGCTTTTCAGGGTGGCCAGAAACTGGGTGGCAGGCGTTCCTGGAGCGCTCATCAGCGCCAGCATCATCGGTGAAGCCCTAGTGGCCGGACCGGTGGGTGTCAGCGGGGCTGCCATAGTCTCATTGGGCAAAGTGGCGGAACCGGAACTGACGAGGTACGGCTACGATAGAAACCTGGCCTTGGGAGGTCTGACCGTCGGAGGTGTGCTGGGACCACTGATACCGCCGAGCACACCGATGGTCATCTACGGCGTCATGGCCAATGTGTCCGTAGGTCACCTTTTCATCGCCGGGATGGTGCCCGGCATTCTCTTGGCCGTCATGCTCACGGTTGTTCCTATACTGGTCTGCTGGCGTAATCCCAAACTTGGCCCCCCCGCCACCCGGGTGCCTTGGCGCGAGCGCATTTCATCACTCAAATACATCTGGCATGTGATCCTGGTGATGGTCGCTATTATCGGCACGATCTTCTTCGGCATCGCTACGCCCACCGAAGCTGCCGGCATCGGTTGCGTCGTTGTCATCATCATCGCCGTCACGGTATTTCGTCTTCGTTGGAAAGCCCTTCGTCGGGCGTTGGTTGAAAGCGCTGTGATCAACACCATGATGTTGCTCATCATCGTGGCGGCCTCGTTCTTCTCTTACCTGCTGGCGAGCGCTGGAGTGGGCGACTCTCTTCTTGACCTAGTGGAATCTCTGAATCTGTCACCCCTCATGGTCGTTGTCGCCATCTGTGTTTTGTACCTGATTCTGGGTTGTCTGCTCGATTCGATCACCATCACCATATTGACCATACCGCTCTTCGCCCCGCTCCTCACTTCCTTGGGAGTCGACCTGGTTTGGTTTGGGGTGTTGTATGTCATCACCCTAGAGATCGGGTTGATCACGCCGCCGATGGGAGTCAACCTCTTTTTCATGCGGAACACGTTCAACATCAAGACAGCGGACCTTCTCAAGGGGTCGCTGCCTTTTCTGGTTGCCCTGTTCATCTTTCTCCTGTTGGTGTTGTTCATTCCGCAACTGAGCCTTTGGCTGCCCAAGTTGATGGCTGGATGAGCGGTGGTGCCCCATCCACGTCTTCGCGGCGTAGCCAGGTCGGTGAGGTTGTCGGCAATGCCCTCGCCCGATGAGTCCCTTTCTGCCCTGGTGACGGACATCCAAGGCTACTCGATCCACGACGGCCCGGGTATCAGGACGGTGGTGTTCTTGAAAGGGTGCAGCCTGGAGTGCCGGTGGTGCAGCAACCCCGAGTGCATCTCTGGGGCCTCCGAGATAGGGCTCTTTCGCAATCTCTGCACATCCTGCGGAGCTTGCGATGAGGTGTGCCCTGACGGAGCCCTCTCCTTCACGGCGGGGTCGCCTCCGACCATCGACCGGGGACTGTGCACCGGGTGCGGCGCGTGCGTCGCGGTCTGCAGCTACAAGGCGCTCGTGCAATA
>MELN01000070.1:16384-18600 GCA_001768675.1 Actinobacteria bacterium RBG_16_64_13
TTCTACGAGGCATCGGGCGGAGGAGTCACCGTTTCAGGAGGGGAACCGCTCCTCCAGCCCGCGTTCGTGAGCACCTTGCTCCGGAAGTGCCGTGATGCCGGCATCCACACCTGCGTGGAGACCTCGGGGTGCGCCCCGGAACCCGCCGTGCGCCGGGTGCTGCCCTACGCGGACTGTTGGCTCTACGACCTGAAGCTGTACGACCCGGCCCGGCACTCTGAGCACACGGGCCGCACGAACGAGACCATCTTGACCAACGCCGCCATCATCGCCGGGAGTGAGGTGGACGTGCTGTTCAGGATGCCGATCATCCCGGGCGTGACCGACGATCCGCTGAATCTCGAGGAGATCGCAGGATTCGTGAAGCGTCTGCGGGGTACAACCAACCATGTAGAACTCATGCCGTATCATCGGCTGGGAGAAGGCAAGTACCGATCACTCGATCGGCCCTATCCGCTCTCGGGCGTCGCGCCGCTCACCGCTGAGGATCTGGCGGGCGTTCAGAAGGTCTTCGCGGGCTATGGGCTGGAGTGCACCATATCGAACTGACCCGCCAAGAAGTGAGGGAACAGGGCCATGACCACCACGACTGACACCAAGACGGATCGCAAGATCGATCGAGCGCAGGAGATCAACGACTTAGCGCTCGGCGAGCGGCTGCGCACACTCAAGGAGGCCATGTTCACCGTGCCCAGGAGGGTCTCCGTGGCCCGGGCACCGCTTGCCGTGGAGTCCTGGGGGGAGACTGAAGGCGAAGACATCGAGCTCCGCAGGGCCAAGTTGTTCAAGAAGGTTGTCGAGGGCGTGCCCATAGCCATCTACGACTTCGACGTGATCGTGGGCAGGGAGACGGAGCACCTGGTGGCGGCGCCGGTGTTCCCCGACGAGCATGGTGACGCCATCCCCGGCCTCTGGGCGGAGGATGACGACGTAGGCGGTCTGCTGTTCCGGGGTGCGCTGTCGGCTGAGGACAAGGAGGTCCTACGCGAGAGCGTCCGCTTCTTCGCCGGCAGGACCGCGCCCGACCACGTCAAGGAGGCCTGGGCCGCGCTCATGGGCACCTGGCCCGAGGACCTCACCGACGCCAAGTGCACCGACCCCACTCCGGACTCCGGCTACTACCCGGGCATCACCTGCCGGGGCATGTGGGAGCAGATCCTCGCCAAGGGTCTGCGGGCCACAATCGATGAGGCCAAGAGCTCGATCGAGCGGTTCACCGATACCTGGGGCATCGATATCGACAAGGTCTACTTCTGGCAGGCCGCCATCATCGTATGCGAAGCCATGATCGCCTATTCGCGTCGCTACGCTGCGCTGGCTCGGGAGCTGGCCGCCAAGGAGGCGGACGCCGGCCGGAAGGCCGAGCTCGAAGAGATCGCCGGGATCTGTGAACGGGTGCCGGAGCACCCGGTGCGGACCTTCCACGAGGCACTGCAATGCCTGAACATCATCATGGTCGGGCGGGGCCTCGAGGCGATGTATCCGCTGCTGGTGGGCAGGATGGACCAGTATCTATGGCCGTATCTCGAGAAAGACCTCGAGGCCGGGCGCATCACTCTGGAGAGGGCGGCCGAGCTTGTGGGCAACGCGCTCGTGCTCTGGGGCATGAAGACGGTCATACCCGTCGGCAAGACCCAGAAGGAGACGCACCAGTTCAGCTTCTGCATCAACAGCATCAACGTCGGCGGCGTGGACAAAGACGGCAACGACGCCACCAATCCGCTCAGCTACCTCATCCTCCACATGGCGGGCCTGCTCCGGATGTCGTCGCCTACTATCCTCGTCAACTGGAACGCCGGTACGCCGCACTCGCTGCTGCTCAGAGGCTTGGAGACCAACCTGAGGACCAAGGGGGGCATTCCCCTGTTCGAGAACAGCGACCACGTGGTCGCCTGCTTCGTCGAAGATCAGATTCCCGCCGAGGAGGCCCGGGAGTGGTACGGGCAGGGCTGTGTCACGCCGATCCTCTCGAGCAAGATCGACCACAACGGCGCCCAGGGTAAAGGCGCCATCAACGTCGCCCTGATCCTGGACCTGACGCTGCACCGGGGCGTCTCCCAGATTACCGGCAAGCAGGTGGGCATCGACGTGGGCGACCCGCGGGAGTTCGAGGCCTTCGACGACCTCTATGCCGCGTTCAGGAAGCAGTACGAGTACATCGTCAACCGCTTCTTGTGGCTGGGTACCCTGGCACAGAGCGTGGAGCCGAAGTATCT
>MELN01000070.1:18618-19283 GCA_001768675.1 Actinobacteria bacterium RBG_16_64_13
GTGCATTGCCGGCCCGGGCTGCATGGAGAACGGCCAGGATATCCTCATCACCGACAAAACGCACAGCTACGGCATCAGCGACCGGGCCATCGTGGACACGGCGGATTCGCTCACGGCTCTCAAGAAGCTGGTCTACGACGACAAGACCCTCTCCATGGAAGAGATGCTCGAGGCGCTCGGCAACAACTTCGCGGGTAGGCGGGGCGAAGAGATCAGGCAGATGGGCTTGGCCGCGCCCAAGTTCGGCAACGACATCGACGAGGCGGACTACATGGTCCGGGATGTGGGCGAGTACTCTGGGAGTGTCATCAAGGCCTACAAGAACCCGTTCGACCAGCCCTGCAAGATCTCGAGGGAGGGCCTTTCCTGGCACTACTTCGGCGGCCTGGGCGTGGGTGCGCTGCCCAATGGGCGCAAGTCCAAGGAACCGCTCAACGACGGCTCGATATCGCCCATGCGCGGCACGGACAAGCTCGGCCCGACCGGCGTGTTGCGCTCGGTGCTCAAGGCCGGCTTCAAGGAGTCGTATGCCTCGTGCCTCAACCAGAAGTTTTCATCCACACTCATGCAAAGCGAGCAGAGCAGGGAGAAGCTGGCCGTGCTCACCGACACGTTCTTCAGGAACGGTGGGCAACACATCCAGTTCAACATAGTGGAGAAGGAAG
>MELN01000070.1:19339-32953 GCA_001768675.1 Actinobacteria bacterium RBG_16_64_13
GGCGGCTTCAGCGCCTACTTCGTGATGCTCTCCCCCGAGATACAGGACGACATCATCTATAGGAGCGAGCAGGGCTGCTAGTAAACGAGGCGCGCCGGTCCCCGGCGGCAAGGAGAGAGACGTGGTGAATGACGTCAGCACGAACAAGGACGTGGTGTCGCGCTTTTACGACGAAGTGTTCATCCGGCACGACATGAGCCGGATCGACGACTACATGCGCGACGACTACATACAGCACAACGGGGATTGCCCTCAGGGCAAGGCCGGCTTTCTGGATTTCTTCGCCACCATATTCGCGGCAGTGCCGGACTTCAGCTACACACTCAAGAAGATGGTGGCTGACGGCGACATGGTCGTGACCTACAGCACGACCACCGGCACGCACACGGGCGGCGAGTGGCTCGGCCAGACGGCCACCGGGAACAAGCTGGAGTTCGACGTGGTGGACATCTTCCGGTTGCAGGACGGCAAGATCGCCGAGCATTGGGATGTCGCCGATACCTTCACCTTCTTCAGTCAGCTCGGCATCGTACACGATCGTAAGATGTGAGAGGCTCTTCGATGGTCCCGAACACAGCGGATACCGAGCGCAACAAGCAGGCCGTGCGGGACTTCTATGAGGAGGTCTTCCACAAGCACGACCTAGGCGCGGTTGACCGGTTCATGCACGACGACTACATCCAGCACAACGCGGACTGTCCCCAGGGCAAGGCAGGGTTTCTCGAGTTCCATAAGGGCTTTTTCACCGCGATCACCGACTTCCGCGCGACCATCAACCAGATCGTCGCCGAAGCCGACCGGGTCTTTGTCTACAACACGATCACGGGCACCCACACAGGGTACGGCTTCCTCGACTATCCGCCGACCAACAACGAAATCCGGTTCGACACGGTCGACATGTACCGCCTCCGGGACGGCAAGCTCTGTGAGCACTGGGACGTTGCGGATACGAGGGCGCTCTTCACGCAGGTGGGGGCCATTCGCCAGTAGATAGCGCACCAAGGCCCTGCAACTCCGTGGGGTTTTGTTGTTCTGAGGCGGCATCTCGATCAGCCCTCCTCTCGCGAGGACCCTGTAGAAGCTGCGCTCTACCCCCGGTTCGCTGCGACCACGCCGATAACGGCATACGCACTTGAGGAGCCGATGGCCACGAAGCTCCGCGCCCTCTATCAGCGCCGAAAGGGTCGTGATCTCTACGATCTGCTTGCCGTAGATCGCTGTCGTATGAAGCGCCTTTCCCATCACTCACAGGCAGGTAGGGTGCTCGGAATGACAGTAGACGTCCACGCCGTCGGTGCCGTGCGAGGCGCACAACACGGCGGTCGGAGACAACAACAACCTGCCAACATCTCTCCAACGCACCGGCCAGAACGGGCCCACACCCGCGTTCGGGGTCCTTTGGAGAAGTAGCCTGTTTGCAGCCAGGAAGGCAGCAGGCGGTGCTAGAAACTATGGCTATATCGTCTATGTCACCACTCATAACCCGAAGGTCACAGGTTCAAATCCTGTCCCCGCTACCATACAGGAAAGGCCCGGAAATCCGGGCCTTCTTGCTTTCTCAAGAGAGTCGGCCCAAAGCGGGTACCTGGACTTGACAACGCTCTGCCGAGGGCTTTGGCTCGTCCGGACCTGTGTTCCCCCGCCCCCGTCGGCTCGACGGAAGCACCTGCCCGCCGCCAGCAGGGGTTCGGCGCCGTGGCGCCGTTTTGTTTAGTGACCCACCCTTATCAGGAACAAGCCTTTCAGGAAGACCGCGAGAACTCGCACGGCTGAAAGGGGAATGTCAATGCCCAGTTATGTTCTTCTCGTCAACCTCACCGACAACGGCCGCAAGACCATCCGGGACAACCCGAACCGCATCAGAGAAGTGAATGCCGAGATGAAGGCCATGGGCGTCACTATCAAGGACCAATACGCCCTCTTCGGCCCGTACGACTTCATCAGCATCTTGGAGGCGCCGGACGACGGAGTGCTCGCCAACGCTCTGATTCAACTCGCTTCTCGGGGGACTGCCACGACGATGACTCTTCCCGCCACACCCACCGAAGAATGGGTCAAGAGACTAGTAGGCTGAGACCGGGGTGCAATGAACCCGGTCTTGCCCACAAGCTGCCCACGGAAGGGATCGGAGAGTGGTCTCTGCTCGTTCCTGTCCCCGCTACCATATGAAAGGCCCGGATTTCCGGGCCTTTTGCTTTCTCAGGCGCTGCCGTCCCGAGGCCCCAAGAAGACCGATGCGCCGGCGCTTTGCCAACGAAATGACGAAAAGGTGATCGAATGACAGCGCAGTCTCCGTGCAAGACGATCCTCGAAACGGCGCGAGAGATAAGAGTACTAAGAGAGGCCGATGTCGTGGTGGTCGGCGGTGGACCCGGCGGTTTCGCTTCGGCCATATCCGCGGCCAGATCCGGGGCCAAGACGGTTCTCATCGAGCGGTATGGTCACCTTGGCGGAATGGCTACGGGCGGCCTGGTCAACATCTTTCCGAATCTCAGCGACATAAGTGGAAAGCAGCACATCTTCGGCCTGAACCAGGAGATCATCGACCGGATGAAGGCCAAGAACGCCGCCTTCTGCCCCGATGAAGAAGACCTTGGAACAACCGACAGCAAGGTGCTCGAGCACTACCTGAACGCAAACATGGGCTGGTTCTACGTGCGCCAGGATCCTAACATCGGCGGACGGGAAAGGTTGCTCTATACCGCCGTCTTGGATCCCGAAGTGCTCAAGGCCGAACTCAACGACATGGTGATGGAAGCCGGAGTCGACCTGCTGCTCCACTCGTGGGGAACCCGTCCGATCATGGAAGGGAACACGGTCAAAGGTGTCTTCTTCGAAAGCAAGTCGGGGCGGCAGGCGATACTCGCCAAGGTGGTCATCGACTCGACGGGTGATGGGGACATCTTTGTTGGAGCCGGAGCGGAATTCGATGACGAACTCCAAAGCAACTTCCGGACCGCGCTCGCCTTCAGTTTCTGGATTGCAAACGTCGACACAAGCAGGTTGGAGGACTTCCGGAAATCACATCCGGACAAGTTCGCCCTTCTGATGCGGGATCTCACGGAGAAGGGCGGCCATTCCTTCTATTTCACGGGCCTCTTGCAGAACCAGGAGGGTGTCCTCTGGTTTCACCCGATGCACGTGAAGCAAGTGGCCTCCGACGCCATGGACGTCGAAGAGTTGACACGCTGGAACGTGCTGGGCCGCAGGGGAGCGCAGATCACCTACGAATTCTTGCGGGAGCACGTACCCGGATGCGAGAAGTGCTTCATCATGCAGACGGCGCCGCAGTTGGGAACTCAAGGCGGCCGGCGCGTTATCGGCGAGTACATCCTCACTCCCAGCGACATGGAATCGGACGAAGTGTTCGCCGATACGATCGTGATTCTGGCCAATAACGACAACGGCGAGATATCGGCGAGACATCCTTGCATCTGTGTTCCGTACCGATGCCTTGTGCCACTCAAGATCGACGGCCTGCTGGTCGCGTGCCGCGCGTTCTCGTCGAAGGCAAGCGTCAATCAATGGTTCAACATCATCCCGCACTGCATCGCGTACGGCCAGGCCGCGGGCACGGCCGCGGCGCTCGCAGTCAGGGCAGGGATTCAACCGCGCAGAGTCGACTACAAGGAACTGCAGGCGAACCTGAGAAAGCAAGGAGTGAAACTGCCTGAGTGACCAAGAGCGCGGGGCCTTGAAGATGCCGCAGCGCCCCCCGCCTGTCGGACCAAGGGAGCGCGCCAGCTCGGAACACCCATCTTCTCTAGTCCTCCTCCAGAGTGCTGGTGTCCCCTTCCGGAAGACCGAGTTCGCGAGCCTTGAGCAGACGACGCATGATCTTTCCGCTTCGGGTTTTTGGCAGGGAGGGCAGGAACTCGATCTCCCTCGGGGCTATCCCCGCAGCCATTCTCTCGCGGGCAAAACCCATGATCTCGCTTCTCAACTTCTGCGAAGGCTCGAACCCGTCCTTCAGGGCCACAAAGGCTTTGACGACTTCCATGGCAATCGGATCGGGTTTGCCGATCACCCCTGCCTCGGCCACGGCTGGGTGCCCGATCAGGACGCTTTCCACCTCGAAGGGCCCGACCAGATGCCCCGCGGTGTTGATGACATCGTCTTCCCGCCCCACGAACCAGTAGTAGCCGTCTTGATCAACTCGGGCTCGATCTCCCGTGATGTACCAGCCCTTGCGGAAGCGGGAATTGTATCTCTCTGAGTCCCTCCAGTAGGTACGGAACATCGACGGCCAGCCGGGACGGATCGCCAGGTGCCCTTCCGTTCCCACAGGCAATCGGACGTAGTCGTCGTCAAGGATGGCAGCTTCGACGCCGGGGATCGGCTTTCCCATGGACCCGGGACGAACATCCATGGCAGGGTAATTGGCGATGAGGATGGCCCCGGTCTCGGTCTGCCACCAATTGTCGTGGATCGCCTGTTGGAACACAGGGAGGCCCCACATGATGGCCTCCGGGTTGAGGGGCTCGCCGACGCTGAGGATGTGGCGGAGGCTGGAGAGATCGTGCCGCTTGGGCACGTCCGTCCCAGCCTTCATCAACATGCGGATCGCGGTAGGGGCGGTGTACCATACCGTGACTCCATGTTTTTCGATCACTTCATACCAGGCGCTTGCTCTGAACCCCCCCTCGTAGATCACCTGGGTGACACCGTTACTCCAAGGGGCGAGGATGCCGTAGGAAGTACCCGTGACCCAGCCCGGGTCTGCGGTACACCAATAGATATCGTCCTCATGCAGGTCTAGGACCCATTTCCCGGTGGCATATTGCTGCACAATAGCGTGGTGACAGTGCACGGCGCCTTTGGGCTTGCCGGTCGTCCCTGATGTGTAGTGCATGACCGAGTGGTCATACATGGTGGTCTCAACGATCTCCCATTCTGATGACGCCTCGGACATGAGGGCTTCGTAACTCAGATCGCCCTCCGCGAGGGGACTTGGATCCCGCGACGCCGTGTTCGCGACGATGACATGCCGTAGCTGTTGCAGATCGGGAATGACCTCGGCGATGCGGCGGCGCAGCCCCGGCTGGGTGACGAGGATCTTGGCCCCGCTGTCGAGCAGGCGATCTTTGACCGGCTCGGGGCCGAAAGCGGAGAACAGTGGGCCCACGACTGCCCCCACCTTCAGTCCTCCGAAGAAGGCGACATAGAGTTCCGGCACCCGCTCCATGAGCATGAAGACGCGATCCCCCTTCTCCACCCCAAGCCCGTTAAGCACATTCGCGAATTTGTCGCTCTCCCTCTTGAGTTCGGCAAAGGTGTAGGTCTCCACCTCTCCGTTCTTGCCTTCCCACACCAGGGCCTTCTTCCCTTGATTGGGGCCGAGGGCATGGCGATCGATGCACTCGTAGGCCTTGTTGAGAAAACCGCCCGGCAGCCAGTCCAACTCCTTCTGGACCGTTTCCCAGATGGCCGCATCGTGGGGATCCCCGGGATCGGGCAAACGAGGCTTCACCCGGGACTCGTCCGGCTTGGGTTTGCGAATGACCTGGTAGTCCACTTCTTGCCCCCATTAACGGTGCACTGACATCGACCAACAGCAACGAGCAAGTACCCCATTTCCGCGGCCCATAACCCGAAGGTCGCGGGTTCGAATCCTGGCCGCCTGACCAGCCACAAGACTGGCCACGAGACTGATTCGGTGCCGATTACCGCACCGTAGACTCGCGGCAGGACCGGAACCCGCGGTCGGCATGTCTAATCGACCAGAGGAGATCCGCAATGTCTTCCGGTAACACCGATCATGCTTCAAGCACGCACCTAGGTACCGCGAGGATCGCGGGGGCACTCTTCATAATCGCGACCGCCGCGACCCTACTGAGCCTTGCTTTCTTGGGATCAGTCGGCAGTCCGGAATATCTCACCAAGATCGCTGAGAACGAAGGTCAGGTGGCACTGGGCGTACTCTTTCGCCTGATTGCGGCGTTTGCGTCCGCCGCCATTGCCATCTCGCTCTATCCGGTTCTCAGAAGATACCGGCAAGGTCTGGCCCTTGGCGCCGTCGGTTTCAGGGTCATCGAGGGTGTCTTCTATGCACTTGGTACGGTCAGCGTTCTGCTGCTGCTGACGCTGAGCCAGGAATTCGGATATCCCGATCGGTCTGCAGGAAATGGTTCTGGCTGTCTGGCTGATAGTCAAAGGCTTCCGCCCGTCCTCAGTCGCGACCGGGTCTGCCGTACTCCCATCTAGCGAGTAGCCCCCTCGGAGCGACTCCTCGGGGGCTACGTGCGGTGCAGACCTGTGATTCTGCTAGGACGTGAGGTCGGACTTGCGTCTCTGGAACTCCTCTCGATCGATTTCCCCCCGAGCGTAGCGCTCTTCCAGAATCCCAAGCGCGCCAGACTTGCCTTGCGGGGATCCTTGCGGCCCACTCCCTTGCCAATGCTGTGGCCCGTCGCGCCATCGATCCGTTCCTGGGCGGGCCAGATACCTGACCAGATAGACAACACCGATTATCACGACGATCCAGAACAAGATCATGAAACCCATGCCGATCCAACCTCCGGCACCCATATGGTTACCACCACTCCACCACATCGTGAACAATCACCCTTCCGTTTCAGTTCCCTAGGATCAGATGCGGGCGAAGATGCCCGCATCTGGGGTCGAGACGCACTACCTGCGGCCCGGTCCTCCCATCATGCCGCCGCCCATCATGCCGCCAGGAGAAGAGCCGAAGTCACCACCCTGAGGACCAGGGGTGTTGGGGGTGGTGCTGGGGGTGTCGCTGCCTTGGCCCGAGGGCACCGCGTTAGGGGCTGGGGCTGCACCCATCATGCCGCCAGGGTAAGTACCTGAGTTGCTCCCCTGAGGGCCCGGGCGGTTGGGTGTCGGGGCGTTCTCACCTGAGGGTCCGGCGTTGGGAGCCGGTGCTACGCCCATCATGCCCCAGCCGTCGTATCCCCCGTCGCTGCCGTTCATCATGCCGTAGCCGCCCGGCGTGCCGTAGCCGTTCATCATGCCGTAGCCGTTTGTCCCGCCGTAGCCGCCCATCATGCCGTAGCCGCCATAGGCCTGCGTGCCGCTACCGGCGTATCCGCTGCACCACTCGACCATCTCCTGGAGATCGAAGTCGGGGTCGATATTCTGCATGCGGGTGATCATCTGGTCTGCAAACTGCTCGGCGTCCGGTCCGGTCAGCCCCATGCGATCCCTGAGCATGTCCAGGATGTTTGCGCGCAGTTGCGGGTCGGTCGCGGTCTGGGCAACCGGGGCTGTGACCGGGGACGCGGTTGCACCTCCTCCAGCCAGTGCCGCTGTAGCGTAGATCGCTCCACTGAGGGCCACGACCCCGACCAGGGCGAGGCCGATGATTCTTGCTTTTGTCGCTCTTAACATTCCTCTCCTCCTATTCGATGCTCGCCGGAGCCATGTGTCGCTCCGGTGGTTCTCCTTCGTGTCTGCTTCGGAAGATCGCTATCAGCGACTCCTACGTGCATGAAACGAGTATGCGTGGGCCATGTTGAGCCGGTGCCAAGGCAAGGTAAAGATTGGGTGAAGATTCCGGGGCGCCCCGATTCCGTTCTCACCAGGCCTCGACAGGCGTTGGTCTTCGGAGGCAGGAGCAATCTAGGCAGTCTTCGGCCTTCTCCACGGTTCATCCGCGGCGGACTTCCAACGTCGCCGTTTAATCCAATCCTGAGCTAGAGTAAAGAAACGAACCCCACCGAGCGTCTTACTCAGCAAAAAGGCGGAAACGGACGCCGGAGGAGCCACGAACAAGGTCACAGCCATAGACACCGCCGGTAGGGAGAGGAGCCGAACTCTGGGCCGGGACCAGGAGTGGCCTGCCGACTTCGAGGCGTTCGTTCATCGTCACAGCGCCCGGTTGGTGAAGAGCCTCGCGCTGATCACTCTTGACCGGGGGCTGGCGGAGGACGCGGCTCAGGACGCCTTTCTTCAGCTCTACCTGCACTGGCGCGAGGTGCCGGCTATGAAAGACCCGGCGGCCTGGCTCTATCGCGTGGGGATGAACCGATGCAAAGACTACCGGCGGGCCCTGCGCCGCGGGTTGCGGCTGGTGGAGCGGCTCGGCCGATCCACCTACGATGATCTCCAGAATGACCCCCGAGAGCGGTGGTCGCCCGAGGCCGGCTTTCTCGCCATCCTCGGGCCTTTGCCCAAGCGCCAGCGCATCGCTGCCTCCCTTCACTATCTGGCCGGCTTTTCGACCTCCGAGATTGCCGCGGCTATGAGCATCTCCGAGGGGGCGGTGGGCAGTCATCTTCACAAAGCGCGGGAATCCCTGCGCAAGACATTGGAGCGAGAGCAGTGGATCGGCACAAGCTAGACGAGCTGGAAGAGCGTCTGGGTGACGCGTACGAGCGGAACTCGCCGCCGGTCGACGAGGCCGCGTTTGAGGCCCGGCTGCGCAACATGACAGCGGCCGCGAGACGTCCGCGGCTACGTGCGCCTGGCACGGGAAACCGCGTGCGCGTGGTGGTCTATGCCTGTTTGGCGATCGTCTTGGTGGCTGCCGTTGCCATCGGCACCCTGGCGGCCGCCAAGTATCTCTGGGATGGGACCCCGGTGGTGGTCATCAACGACGATGGCACCGGGATGTCTCCGGGCGGGACGGGGCAGACCCAGCAGACGTCAGCGACGACCACACCCACCGTCGGCCGGCTGGGCGAACTTGTGTGGAAGTTCCTGTCGGGCGGGCGGGTCCGCTCCTCGCCGACCATATCGGGCGGGGTGGTCTATTTCGGCAGTGAGGACAGCTACCTCTACGCCGTGGACGCGCAGACCGGGACGGAGAAGTGGAAGTTCCAGACCGGCGCTGCGATCTGGTCCTCCCCGGCCGTGTCCGACGGGGTGGTCTATATTGGCAGTGACGACGCCTATCTGTACGCCGTGGATGCGCAGACCGGGACGGAGAAGTGGAAGTTCCAGACAGGCGCTGCGATCTGGTCCTCCCCGGCGGTTTCCGACGGGGAGGTCTATGTCGGCAGTACGGACACTTATCTCTACGCCCTCGACATCCAGGACGGCGCGGAGAAGTGGAAGTTCAAGACAGGCAACCAGATCACAACACGCCCGGCCGTTTCCGACGGTGTGGTGTGCTTTGGCAGCTTCGACCAGTATCTCTATGCCCTCGACACCCAGACCGGCAAGGAGAGATGGAAGTTCAAGACAAACGACGCGGAGGTCGGGCCCCCGGCTATCTCCGGCGGCGTGGTCTACTTCGGTGGAGTGGTCAACCCCCCGGGCTGGGATACCTGCCTGTATGCCAGGGACGTCCAGACTGGCACGGAGATGTGGAAGTTCAGTACGGGCTCAACCTACGGGACCAAGATCGATTCCACGCCTGCTATCTCCGGCGGCGTGGTCTATTTCGGCGTCTCGGAAGCCTCCCTCCACGCCTTGGACATCCAGAGCGGGCAGGAGAAATGGAGGTTCAGGACGGTTGGTGACTACCTATCGGTCGGTGCTTCCCCGGCCGTCTCCTCTGGAGTGGTCTACTTCGGCAGTCCGGACGGCCATCTCTACGCCCTCGACAGCCAAACCGGCGCGGAGAGATGGAAGTTCCAGACCGGCGTTCCTATTCGCACTCGCCCCGCCGTCTCAGAGGGGGTGGTCTATATCGGTAGTGAGGACGGCTATCTCTACGCGGTGAAGTAGGTTCGGATCTGTCGAGTCAGGAGGGACGTGTCAGATGAAGCCCAGAGGAAGCACGGCACTTACCGTGCTCGTTCTTGTCCTGATTGCCGTCGGCCTGGTTGTGGCCGCCTGCGGTGGTGAAGAAACGACGACCACCGTCGCGGCGGTGACCACTACGACCCAGGCCGTGACCACTACCACTCAGGCGATTACCACCACGACCGAAGCCACCACTACAACCACCGTCGGCCGGCTGGGCGAACTAGTGTGGAGGTTTCAAACGGGCGGGCGGATTGGCTTTCCCCCCGGCCTGGCCCCGATCATCGCAGACGGGGTGCTCTATTTCGGCAGTGAGGACAGCTACTTCTATGCGGTTGACATCCAGAGCGGCAAGGAGAATTGGAAGTTCCAAGCCGGCGGTCCTATTCTCTCTGCTCCGAGCATCTCAGACGGGGTGGTCTACTTCGGCGCACTCGACAACTGCCTCTACGCGGTGGATATCCAGAGCGGCGTGGAGAAATGGAAGTTCCAGACGGGGGGAACGGTTGGCTCCCCGGCCGTCTCCGCTGGGGTGGTCTGCTTTGGCAGCATGGACACCTTCCTCTACGCGGTTGACGTGCAAAGCGGCACGGAGAAATGGAAGTTCCAGACAGATGATGCGTTGGTCGGGTGCCCAGCCATCTCCGGCGGCGTGGTCTACTTCGGCTGGGTAGGGCCCGGCGAGGGGTGGAGCGAGTACCTTTCTGCGGTGGACCTCCAGACCGGCGCTGAGAGGTGGAAGTTGAAGACGGGCTCAACCTACGCGATAAAGATCGAGTCAGCCCCGGTCATCGCAGACGGGGTGGCCTACGTCGCCGACTCGGGCGGATATCTCTATGCGGTGGATATCCAGAGCGGCGAGCAGAAGTGGAAGGCGGAGACTCTGGGCGGAGGGTTTTGGAGCGCAGCCTCCCCAGCCGTCTCGGATGGCGTGGTCTGTTTCGGTAGTCAGGACGCCTGCCTCTACGCAGCAGACATCCAGAATGGCACGGAGAAGTGGAGATTCCAGACGGGCGGCCAGATTTCCTGCTCCCCGGTCATCTCAGATGGGCTGGTCTATTTCGGCAGCGAGGACGGCTACCTCTATGTCCTAGACACCCAGACAGGCCAAGAGAAGTGGAGGTTCAAGACAGACGATGCGATTCTCTCGTCCCCGGTCTTCTCCGCCGGCGTGGTCTACTTTGGCAGCAATGACACGTACTTCTACGCAGTGAAGTAGGTTCGGCTCTGTCGAGTCATACCGGCGCCTAATTCGACGTTGACGGAGGTCCTTCGGGACCTCCGTTCTTCATTGCAGCCTGGTTCTGAAACGCTATCGCTTGCTCGATGATCTTGTCGGCGAATCGCTCGTCGTTGATGTGATAGGGAAGAACCACCACGGGTACATCCTCGGGCATCACCTTCTTCAAGTGCTCGGCAAAGACCGGTGGCAGCGACGGGTCGTGCAGATGGCCTTGTTCGCTGTCGTGACTGGAGAAACCGAGCAGCGGGACAAAGAAGGCAACAGGACCCTTGGCTTCCTTGATGAGTCCGGCCATATGCTCAGCAAGACGTTTGAAGTCGTTCGCGTCCGCCCGCACCGCGGTGACCGAGGCGTTGTGGATGTGATAGGTCCTACCGGGGAAGCGTACTTTGGCGCCCTCGATGGGACCATCGACCAGGAAGTCGATGTTACCCGGCGCAAAGATGGTCGGGACGCCCTTCTCGAGAGCGGCCTTGCACCTGTCGGGCCCTCCGGCGTACAGGCCCTGGGCCAGGTAGTCGCCGACCTCGATCAACGAGAGATCCACGACGAGAGAGACGTCCTGGTCGCGGACGATCTCGTCCATGGCGGCTCCGCCGGTTCCTTGAGTGTGGAAGACCATGACCTCAGACCCCCTCTGTTCGAGGGCCTCGCGGATCTTGTTGCAGCATTTGTCCGTTGTGGCGAGAGTCGTGATCGTCGCGAGGGGTTTGCCCGAAGCCACTATGGGCTTGTATCCGTGAGCCATGCCGGCAAGCGCGAGGGCACCGTTTTCGAACACTCGCCGCGTGACGGTGTTGAGACCCGCCACATCGCAGATGGAGTTCAGCATGACGATGTCTTTGGTGCCCACGAACGGCTTGGTCATGCCGGAGGCCATGGTGGAGATCAGGACCTTGGGTAGTCCGAACGGGAATGTCCGCATGACCGCCGAGCCGAGAGTGGTCCCCGCGGAGCCTCCTGCCCCGATGATGCCGCTAAAGCCCACGCGCTGGTCCAACTCATGAGCACAGGCGATCGCGCCTTGGATCATGAGCGCCAGGCACTTGCCCTCGTGGTTCAGGGCGCGGATCTCGGGCATGGTCGTTCCCACCGCCGCGGCGATCTGGTCGGGGGTGATGTGGGCGCCGCTATCAACGGTGCGGCGGATACTGGCGTCCAAGAGGTAGACGTCCAATCCGTTGTCCTCGAGGCATTTCTTGATGAACCGGGTCTCGACTTCCTTGGTATCCAGTGTGGCGATCTGCAATACCCTCGGCTTCTCACCCATGTGTCCTCCCAACAGCTATCGTGGCGACGTCTGTTCGCAAGCACGGACTACGGCCGTCACGGCCGCTATCGCAGCTATTCTCTTCTTGTCCTCCGAGAGATGGGACAGTCTTTCCCCCAGATTCTGCTGCAGTTCAACGATCTGCTTCATGTCGTCGATCAGAGTGACCTCCCGGTCTACGAAATGAGTCCCCAGTTCCCCTCGAGCGAACCGCTCGTTCCCCATGACTGCTTGGTGGAACGGGATGTTGCTCTTGACGCCGACGATGGCGTACTCGTAGAGAGCCCGCTGCATTCTGCTGATCGCCTCATTCCGATCCCGGCCCCACGCGATCAGCTTCGACATCAGCGGATCGTAGAAGGGCGGTATGGTGTAGGAGCTGTAGACTCCGCTGTCCACCCTGATCCCGGTCCCCCCGGGAGGATGGTAGCCCTTGATCTTGCCGGGCGTGGGCGCGAAACCATTCAGAGGATCTTCGGCATTGATGCGACATTCTATGGCGCTGCCGTTCATCCTGACGTCCTCTTGGTTCAAGCTGAGGGGAAGACCTGACGCGATGCGTATCTGCTCTTTGACGATATCGATCCCGGTTACCATCTCCGTAACAGGGTGCTCGACCTGGACCCGGGCGTTCACTTCCAGGAAGTAGAACTCTCCGTCGGACCAAAGGAACTCTACCGTTCCCGCTCCCTCGTATCCCACCGCTCGGGCGGCGTTGACCGCCACCTCACCCATCGTTCGCCGGAGTTCGGCATCGAGCGCTGGGGAGGGAGATTCCTCGATCAATTTCTGGTGTCTCCGCTGTATGGAGCATTCCCGTTCACCCAAGTGGATGACGCTCCCTCGTGAATCGGCGAGTATCTGGAACTCGATGTGACGGGGATCGGGCAGGTATTTCTCGATGTAGACATCCCCGATACCGAAGGTGTTCGCGGCGACGGCCCGCGTGGACTCCAGCGCCTGCAGCAGCTCCCCCTCGTTCGCCGCGATTGTCATCCCGATCCCACCCCCGCCTCCGGACGGCTTGATGATGACGGGAAAACCGATCTCGCCGGCGACGGCCTTTGCCCGCTCGGGCTCGGTGATGCACTCGTTGGTGCCCGGCACGACCGGAACTGCCGCCTGCACCATTTCGCGCCTGGCAGCCACCTTGTCGCCCATGAGCTCCAGCACCCTGGTCGGCGGCCCGATGAACTTGAGTCCCTCCCGCTCACAGGCGGCGGCAAAGCTTGGGTTCTCGGCCAGGAAACCGTAGCCGGGATGGATCGCGTCGGCGCCGCTTTCTTTGGCGGTGTCGATTATCTTCTGGATATTGAGATAGCTCTGGGAAGCCGGCGATGGTCCGATCAGGAATGCCTGGTCGGCGTATCTGGCGAACAGCGCTTCTTTGTCCGCCTCCGAATACACAGCCACCGAAGCGATCCCCATCTCCCGGCACGCTCTCATG
>MELN01000070.1:32975-33313 GCA_001768675.1 Actinobacteria bacterium RBG_16_64_13
GATTGGCGATGAGGATCTTCTTGATCACGCTACGCCACGACCATGAGGACATCTTCGGCATCGACCATCTGACCCTCTTGTGCCCAAATCTCCTTTACCACCCCTTGGCAGGTCGAGACGATGCTTCTCCTCATCTTCATGATCTCGAGCATTGCCACCTCGTCGCCCTCGGCCACGGAGTCTCCCACCTCGACTTGGATGGAGAGTACCAGTCCGGCCACGCCGCACACGATCGCGCCCTCGGGCAGTTCCCGGGGTTCAAGTGTTGTCTGCGGCTTCTCGGCCGCGAGGGCGCCTTCGCGTTCGTTCCATACGGGTGAGATCTTGACGCTGAACAC
>MELN01000070.1:33397-38128 GCA_001768675.1 Actinobacteria bacterium RBG_16_64_13
CGCCCCGGGCGGCGCCGCGGATCTCGCTGCCGGTGCCGGGACTTGCCTCCCGCTTTCGCCGCGCTTAAGAGGTCTCCCCGGAATCAAGATCTTCAGCAGGAGGTCGTCGTCGGAAAGGTCGGGGCCTATCTCTTGACGCAACTCCTCGACGGACTTCAGGTACCCTTCGGGCTTCCAATCGAGGAATTCCTTTGTCCTCGGCAAGTCCATCACCCGGTCCATCACCTCCGGGCTCGGCGGGAAGGCCGGCTCACCGTAGTATCCCAGGAGGTACTTGATGGACTCGTCCGTCACCTTCTTGTACCGCTCCCCCGACACGACGTTCTCGAACGCCTGGGCTCCCACGATCTGGGAATATGGCGTAGCCATGACCGGATACCCGTACTCCCGGCGCACCTGCACCACTTCCTCCAGGATCTCGTCCAGACGATGCTCCATCTTGATCTCCCGGAGTTGTCGGGTGAGGTTCGTCACCATCCCGCCCGGCACCTGATGCTCGAAATGAAAGAGGTCGTACTCCATCGGCTTTCCGACGGGTAGCCCTTCTTTCTCGGCGACCTCCCGGAAGTGAGCCGAAACCGCCGCCAGCGCATCCTCATCCAGGTTCGACTCGTAACCCAGGCGGCGGAGGTTCTTCAAGACGCTCTCCGTCGCCGGCAGTGAAGTGCCGTTGGCGAGCGGCGCGACCGCCGTGTGCAGGGTGGTCACACCGGCTTGCACAGCTTCCAGATAGCAGAGTGGAGCCAGGCCTGAATTGCAGTGGCAATGGAACTCGAGAGGTATCCCGTCGCAGTTTCGCTGAACCACGGAGATCAGCTCCCGAGTGCGTTCCGGCGTGATCACTCCCGACTCGTCCGAGATCATGATCCGATCGATGCAGTCTCTCGCGTCCGCTATCAGGCGCGTCTTCTCCGCCCAGTGGTCGTCGGTGTGGAGAGGGCTACTTGTATACATGAGCGAGGTGACGATCTCAGCCCCTTCGGCCTTTGCTATCTGCGCAAAGTAGCGGAACCTCTCCATGTTCTCCTGGTAGTCGCAGATCCAGAAGCTTCCTATCCCATTGGCAACCGACCGCTTTATCCAGAGCGAGATGACGTCTCGCGGTGTGCTCAGATCGAAGGAGGAGAGACTGGCTGTCTGGTACGACCCGCGCAGGCAAGCTCCCGGCATCAGTTTGGCAAGAAGCCTGGTTCTCTCCCAGGGATCTTCGTTGTGGTTGCGCACCTGGATGGTGAATGCTTGGGAACCCACCATCCCGATGGCAAGGTATCCGACCTTGCCCATGGTTTCCGCGATTGGGGCTATATGATCGGTTCTCATCATCAAGCCCCACAGACTCTGCTGGGCGTCCCGGATGGTCTGATCGACGAAATGCACCTTGTCCACTAGGAACTCGTTTCAGAACGCGCACTAGGCGGCCGGGGCTTCATTTTGAAACGAGTTGTCAAGCTTCGACCTCCCTGAATGCGCGCGCCAGGGCGTCCGCGACAATGCTCGCGAATACGGGGCTGTTGATGTCCGAATCCACCTCGATCACCTCGATCTCGGGGTCAAGCTGCGATCTCAGAGCAGGAGAGAACACCCCATCCGAGTCGGGATCATGAAGCGGGCCGCCTTCGACGCTCAGCGAAGAGAAGCCTCTCAGGGGGATGACCGCCTTGACCCTGGCCTTGTGCTGGTACCGGTTCAGTCTGTCCGCGGCAGCCAGGGCGATCTGCTCCATCTCCTCGGCACTCGTTCTCGCTTGGACTCGTGGCGGCTGCACGTACAGCTTCCTCTCGGCCAGTCTTCTCGACGTCCACAGAGGGTCGTTCTGGTCTCTTCTCTCGATAGGACCGCAGCTGATCATGTCGAAACCGCCGGGACAGAAGATATAGGGGATGGACAACGTCGCGGCTACATCCAGACGATCCGGTCCCGCGTCCCTATTCCCACCGAGAAGATGCTCGCTGAATGACCCCGGAACAAGATCGATGAACGCCTTGAAGACGCCCTGGGGGGCGAGATCCAGGGCGGCTTTGTCGCCCACACCCATCGCGTGGATCGAGACGGTCTCGTAGTCTCTTTCCAGGTTCTGTCGGATGTAGTGCGCGCCCTTGTCGCAATAGCCGAACTCCGTTACGGCTATGGAGGGTTTCTCACCCTCCAGCGAGATCGGGCCTCCCTCCACCATCCCGGAGATGGCATTTGCTCCGTTCAGCGCAAGGGCCCTGACCAGGGGGTTCATGCCCACGGTGTCGACAACGGTGTGCATCACCGTGATGTCTCTGAGTGCGAAGTAGTCCCCGAACTTGGCCGCGTGGACGGGCTGGCCGGTAGCGCCCGAGATGAGTAGCTTGGGGACTCCGAACGGCAGTTCCTTCATAGCCGGCAGCGATATGAGTGCTCCGGTCATCCCCGTGATGGCGATCATCCCCTGGAGCTCACCGCACCCATACAGCTCGCGGATCTTGGCTTTCAGACCCTCGGCCATGACCGAGGTCGGCGCATTGCCCCGTCCAACCGCGATCCCCGCGCTTCTTTCGGCCAACTCGGCCAGCTCTCGGCAACTTACCTCAGCCTCAAGCGTGGGAACAATAGCTCCCGATCCCACGCTGATGTCGATCAAACAAGCCTTATGTCCTCTTTGCTCGATGCGATCCCGGATGATCCTGAGCGCTTCTTCCCTCTCATCGAGCATTCCGACTATTGCGATGGCCATTCTATGCTGGCTCCTTAGACTGCCCATGACCTGACCATCAACATGGTAACAACATGAGGAAGGGAGGGCACCGGGGCTTTGGCGGGTACGACGGCGGTTGCTGACTCCCGCCGTGGCGCCAACTAGTCCCGAAATACCCTGGGTGCGAAATCATGCAGGCATTTTCGCCAGGTCTGCCATTCGTGAGAGGTGCCGGGGAACTCGACAAAGACGGATTTGATGCCGATCGCGGCCAACTCAGCCAGGTTCTTTCTCGTGGAGTTGTAGATGCCTTCCTCCGCGGTGCCCGCGCCCCACCAGAAGAGCCTCACCTGCTTGTTGAAGGCGTCTGCATCGGCGAACACGCCGCCAAAGCGATTGAACTCCTCGGGAGACATGGTTCGCCGGCTGAAGATTCCGAAGTGGGAGAACATACCCAGGTTGGCTAGGCCGATATAGAGCGTTTGCACGCTGCCCATGGAGAGTCCCGCCATCGCGCGGTGCTCGCGGTGCGTCACATTTCTGACGACGTCTGCGTTATGTATTTGGGACAGATAGTTGAGAAATCTCCCGCCGAGGAGCTGTTCGAGCAGCCGCTGCATCCTTACACAAAAGCGCTTCTGTCAGCGATCCCGTCCACGGATATCCACCGTGAGAAGAAACGCATACTCCTTCAAGGTGAGATCGTATCGCCGATCGATCCGAAGCCCGGCTGCCGCTTTGCGGGCAGATGTGGATACGCGAAGGAGAAATGCTCGGAACCTCAGCAGCTAGAAGAAGTGCTGCCGGGACACCCGGTGTCTTGCTGGAGGGCCAAGGAGATCAACGGGTACTGACGGTTGGCGTCTCCTCCGCCGAAGACGGCAATCCTGACGCGCCCCCCGTAGAATCACTCCCGGATTCGTACGGGCGTACCATAGGCCACGTACTGGGATAGATCGAGGATGTCCTCGTTCTGCAGACGGATGCAGCCATGGCTCACGTCCTTGCCTACCGACGAAGGATCGTTTGTCCCATGGATGCCCAACTGGCCTCCCTCGGGCCAGTCACTCAGTTTCTCAGAGAAGCCGCTCACTCCCATGGCCAAGACGCCATACACGCTGTTCGGCTTCGTCGGCCTCATCTTGATGGTGATGTAGTACTCCCCCGGGGGGGTCGGGGTGTCGTCGGTGCCTATCCCGATCGGCCAGGACTTCAGTGGCCGGCCCGCCTCATACAGGTCCAGCCGGTGGTCCGATAGATCGATGCTGATGGAATTCATGACGGTCGCGACTGTGATATCCGCGGCCCTTATCCACCCTGTGCTGCCATTTGGCCGGATTGGCAGGCGGATTTGGTACCAGACTCCACCCTGGGGGTCTTCGTCTTCGTCGGTGATCAGGAAGGTGGATGAGATCTGTTTCGTCCCCTCTCTGGGAAACGTGAGTACCAACTGGGAGCCCGGTGGGACGCGATCATAGATCTGCAACTGATCGACGGTCGCGGAACCGGTGAGGTGACCACCGGCTGCTGTCGCCTGCTCGTACGGGGAGAGAAGGCGAGGAGGGGCGTCCGCCTTCGTGGAGCCGGTCGCTGCTACTGACCCGGAGCCGCTCACGGCGGAAGGCACCGCTGACGTCGCGGATGTCAGCGCAGCATGGGGGTCAACCGGCCGGTTTCGCAGGATCGTCAGGCTCATGACGAGGAGCAAGAGGGCCGCTCCGAAGAGGATCATACCCCCGGTGCGCAGGAGGACCGATCGGCGATCCGTATAGCGCCGCCGTTTCGGTGGATTAGGAGTCGGCTCCAAGGAGTTCCCGCTCATGCATTCCCGATGCGCCGAGCAGCCGCCGCGAAGAGTGCCCGGAGGCGCCCTTCGCGGCGGTTCTGCTTTGGCGACTAGCCCGTGAAGTCAGGCTCCCCAGCGGGAACCGTGGTCGTGGTGGTCGGGGCCACAGTCGTCGATGTGGTCGGCGCCACAGTCGTTGATGTGGTCGGCACCACAGTCGTGGTCGTTGTCGGACCAGACGTAGTGGTGGTTGTCAAAGAAGTGGTGGTGGTCGGCGGGGCCG
>MELN01000070.1:38144-48030 GCA_001768675.1 Actinobacteria bacterium RBG_16_64_13
CGTCGTGGTGGTCGGCGGGATCGTCGTGGTGGTCGGCGGGATCGTCGTGGTCACCGCAGCGTGGCATGGGGTGCATGACGCGCCGTGCGTTGCGGCCACTGCGATGGCGCCTGAATGGCAGGTCGCGCACTTGCCGATGTCGGCGGTGCCCTTCGCGGTTCCGCCCGTGTGGCAGCCCGAACAACTCGAGTTGGGATAGCCGTGCGCCGCGATGCTGTGCGGGAACTGCGCCGTGCCAGAAGCGTGGCACGTCTGGCACCCCGCGTTGAAACCACCTTGGAAAGCAGCGACCTGATTGCCGTCGACAGCGACGGCGACCGCTACCGCCACCGCTGCGATGACAAGCGCAACGATGAGAACATGCTTCTTCGTCATAGCCACCTCTCTCCCTATCCGTTTGTTTCACTCGGGACCATCATATACCCAGACATGGTGGCCGTTCCAACCGTTCATGACGGGTATGAGCATGATGCCGTGTCCCGCACTGCATCGCGTACGGCCAGGCCGCGGGCGCGGCCGCGGCGCTCGCAGTCAGGGCAGGGATTCCACCGCGCGCACCGGCGTCCCTAGAGAGTCGTCGATGTGGGGGTCTGGTTCTGAAACGCTATCGCTTGCTCGATGATCGCCTCGGCGAATCGCTCGTCGTTGATGTGATAGGGAAGAACCACCACGGGTACACCCTCGGGCATCACCTTCTTCAAGTGCTCGGCAAAGTGTCGATCGGTCTGGGCGCGGTGGGGGTAGTGTTCGTCGGGCTACTGCTGCGCGACTTGGTAACGGGTCGTCGACGTGCGTGAGGCGAGGCCGGGCCCTTTCCGGAACACCTAGACGCGCAGGCCCGGGTGCGCGACGAGAATCGGGCCGTCAAAGACCTCGCGAGCTTGGACGAGCGACACCGCGGGATCGACCCCAGGCTCGATGTGGGTAAGGACGAGGCATCCGACGCCCGCCTCGGACGCGTAGCGGGCCGCTTGGCGAGCGGTGAGGTGGAAGTCCTTCTCGCCGCCGTCCACGTGCGTTGCCTCCGTGAGGAAGATGTCGGCTCCGGCCGCAAGGTCGTGCACGACGCCAGAAGGGCCGGAGTCACCGGTGTAGGCCAGCACGCTTCCGTCCGCCGACACCCTGAATCCCAGCGAGGCGTTCGCATGGGCCATGTTGAAGGTCTGGATGGAGAAAGGTCCGACCGCATGCTCATCGCCCCCCGACAGCGTTCGCATGTCGAAGGCGCTCGACCACGCCTCCTCGGTTCCCGGCATCAGCGCGTCGGATACGCGGTCAAAGAACCCGCGGGGAACGAGAACTTGAAGACCAGGTGCGCCAAGCCCGCCGCAGTACCGCGCGATCGACAGAGGGAATAGATCCGCGTAGTGGTCGTGATGCGCGTGAGAAACGCACACCGCGCCGATATCGGCGATCCCGATGTGCTCCTGTAGCCGCCCGAGAGCGCCTCCCCCCAGATCAAGGACCAGGTGGAAGCCGTCTGAGGTCAACAGGTAGGAACTGCCCGTCCCACCCGGCCCCGGCCATGATCCGTCACATCCCAAGACTGTCAGCTCCACCGAGTTCCTTTCACGCGTTAGGCGCAGGCTGTCCTCGGCGCCCCACCGGTTGATGATGTACTAGCCTATCATCCGCCGGAAGAACTGGTAGGAGCAAGCGGACGGGAGGACAGCGCCTATTGTGCCTCCCCTCGCGACGTCGGTCCATGCAGACGTTGGCGCCGACAGAACAGCCCCTCCTGGCAGAGACACCCTCGGTTTGACTCGGCCCTGTTCCAGGTGCTAAATAAAGCCAAACTAAATAGTAGGGCCTCAGCGCCGTAAGGCAAACCAGTTCCAGGGGTGTTCAGATGAGAATCACCAAAGTAGAGTGCATCCCCGTATCCATCCCCTTCGTCAAACCCATCGTCATGTCCGGCGGGCCCGCCACGCAGTCGGATGCAGTGGTGATCAAGATACATACGGACGAGGGTATCACCGGCATCGGGGAAACCGGCGATACCTCCCTCTGGTACATGGGTGAGAGCCAGGACTCCATCATGCACAACCTCACGAAAGTCTTCGCGCCGCAGATAATTATCGGGGAAGACCCGTTCAACATCGAGACCATCGTGGCGAAGATGGACAAAGCCACCCGCGCCAACAGCCAGTCCAAGGCAGTGGTGGACTACGCCCTCCACGACCTCATGGGCAAGGCCCTTGGCGTACCGGTCTATAAGCTCCTCGGCGGCCTTTCCAATCCGAAGATCGCGCTGGCGTTCGTGATGTCCTCCGGCACGGCGGAAGCCGTGGGGGCGGAGGGCAAAGCGCTGGTAGAGGCGGGCTTCCAGGGCCTGAAACTCAAGGTGGGGGCGCAGGCCCCGGACGAAGACATCGAGATGATAGGGGCCTTGCGGGAGGCGGTGGGCAGCAAAGTCAAAGTGATGATCGACGCCAACGGCGGCTGGATGTACCACCAGGCACTGTACGTCTTGCAGAGAGTAGCCAAGTACGATGTGTTCCTGGCGGAACAGCCGGTGCCGTGGTGGGATATAGACGGCCTGGCGAGGCTGCGCCGCAAGGTGGATGTGCCCATCTTCGCCGATGAGTCCGCGGCCGAGCTCGGCCACTTACTACAGATAATCGAAAAGGACGCCGCGGACGGCTTCTTCCTCAAAGTGCCCAAGGCCGGCGGCATTCTGAAATCGAGGCGGTGGGTATCGGTGGTGCAGGCCGCCAACCTGCCGGTGATGTGCGGGTGCATGATCAACACCGGTTTGGGCAGCGCGGCGGAAGCGGCTTTCCTGGGCGCCACGGCCTGGATGGGCAGGATCGAGCAGGAAGCCGTTGGCCCGCTGAACCTCTACAACATCTACGACACGGTAAGCGCGCCCATCGAGAACGATCTGGCTAAGAAACCACCGCGCTACGAAAAGGGGTTCCTGTACCCGCCGGACGGGGTGGGGCTGGGCGTAGAGCTGGACGAGGCATCCGTCGAGAAGTTGGCCACGCCCGGCAAGAAGCCGGTAGTGATCGGCAAATAGCCGGGGCTTATGGCACTTGAAACAGCTAGTTCTCGTGTGAGCATCGGTGCGTGTCACCGCAACCGCAGATGAGGGGCACATGGACACACGGATCCGGAATGCAAGGCTGTCCGACGACCAGTTCTTCAAGATCCGCAAGGAAGAGGTGCTTCCCCAGTGGGAGACGGGGAAGCAGATCGAAGACCTGGATGAGTGCATCACTGTGGCCAAGGAGCTGTCTCAAGGCAAGAGCTATGCGCTCAAACTCATAGAGGCCCGGGAGAAGGGTGTCCAGCTGCTGATGCCTCAGTTCGGGCGCGCCCTGACCGAGTACACGATCGAGGGCCTCCAGTACGTCGAGACTGAAAGCGGTCTGGCGCCGGATGGGGCGTGGATCATCTTCTCCGATTCCTACACGCGCAAGCTCGATTTCGAAAGGGCGGCCGCGGGCATCGAGCGGAGCAAACAGGAAGGCCTGTCGATGCTCAACGGCTGGCCCATAGTCAATTTTGGCGTGGAGGAAGCGAGGAGGATCCGTCGGGCCTCGCAGGTGCCTCTCACGCTCAACTCCACCGATGAGGATGGGCGGCTGGCTTCAGAGATCGCGCTGGCTGCCGGATGGAACGGGGCGAACACCCGCTCCCTGCAGGAGTGTGTCGCTCACTGCAAGGACATCTCTCTGCAGGACGAGATCAGGATCAACCAGTATGAGAGCCGGCTGGCGGCGATCTACACGGAGCGCGGCGTCCCTATCTGCACCCACAATGCCTGCAACCTGACGGGGTACGACAGCGCCGGCTATCGCGCTTTCGTGGTCGTCTCCCAGTCTCTGCTCGGGGCCGAACAGGGGATCAAGTATCAGTTCTTGGAGCACGGCCTGAACATGAACATGATCCAAGACATCGCCATGGTCCGGGTGACCGAGCGGCTGTGCCGGGAGTACTGCTTGCGGTTCGGCTACGTGGACGTGGACTTCTTCACCGGTGGCTATCCCTTCCTCGGAGCGTGGCCGCCTCGGGCGGAGGAGGCCAATGCGATGATCGCCTGGAACGCCATCATTCCCATCATGGGCGGCTTCAGAACGGTCATCCTGAAGAGTGACGACGAAGCCTTCGCCACCCCCACGAAGGAGGGCATGGCCAGGTCGGTCAGGCTGGCGCGACACCTGCTCACGATCATGGGGAGCCAGAGGATACCGGAGTCCGAGGAGCTGAGGACTGAAGAGGCCATGATCGAACTCGAGGTACGTGCCATCATGGAGAAGTGCCTGGAGGCGGGTGATGGCGATATGGCCATCGGGTTGTGCAGGGGCGTCGAGGCCGGCTGGGTCGACACCATGCTGACGCCATGGAAGTACAACAAGGGGCACGTCATGGTCATGCGTGACGCACAGGGCGCGGTCCGCTACTGGAATCCGGGCGACGTCCCGTTGCCGGACGAAGTCAAGGCGTATCACCGGGACAAGCTGGCAGAGAGGGAGAAGAAGGAAGGACGCAAGCTAGACTTCCAGATGCTCGTGGGCGATCTGCAGTTCGCCTCGATATTGCCCAAGTGACGCCGAGCGGCCTCCAGGCCGTCCCGTGCTGATTCGAGGGAGACCACGTGGGAAAGAGACAGGTCAACAAGAGCGTCGTCATCGGAACTATCGGTGCGGACGCCCACATGATCGGCGGCTGGGTCCTGGAGAAAGCGTTTCGGCAGGCCGGCTTCACCGTCGCCTTCCTGGGCGCCGTGGTACCGCAGCAGGAATTCATCAACGCTGCTATCGAGATCGACGCGGACGCGGTCCTCGTGTCGTCGATGTACGGGATGGGCATCCTGGACTGCGAAGGCCTTCGTGAGAAGTGCATCGAGGCCGGCCTGGAAGACATCATCCTCTACGCGGGCGGCACGGTGGCGGCTCCCATCGAAATCGAGAAGAACTGGCCGGAGGTCGAGCGGCGCTTCAAGGCGCTTGGCTTCGATCGCGTGTTCCCAAACACGTGCACCGCGGAAGAAGCGGTGATGGCTCTCAAGGCCGATCTCGGTCTCACCTGAGACTAGGAGGCTGTTGAGCAATGAGACCACGGCCGTCAAGACACGCTGGCCAGCGCGATAGCACGTCCTCGGTCGCGCGAATAGCGCTGCTATTCGCGCTTCCTGCGTTCTCCTCTCGCGCGCGGCGATCGTGCCCTGACTGCGCGGCGTCATTATTCAACAGCCTGCTCCGACGATGAGCATCTATCTGCTGGTCGACATAGGGTCCACCTATACGAAGATCCTCGCGGTCGATCTGGCCGAAGAGGTCATCCTGGGACGAGCGCAATCGCCCACGTCCATCGAGATCGACGTCACCATCGGGCTGAACGAGGCTTTGGCCGAGTTGGTCGACGCGTGCGGGCTCGACCTGGCGCGCGTCACTGGAAAGTATGCAAGCAGCAGCGCGGCGGGTGGCCTCAAGATGGCGGCCATAGGGCTGGTGCCCGAACTAACGCTGGAAGCGGCGCGCAGGGCCTGTCTGGGGGCGGGCGCGAAGCTTGTCTGCGGCTATGGATTCGAGATCGACAGAGAGATCGTCGAGGCCATCGTGGCGGCAAGATGCGACATCATCCTCCTGTGCGGGGGCACCGACGGGGGCGACAAGAAGGCGATCACTCACAACGCCCGCATGCTCGCCCACTCGGCGGTCGACTGCCCCATCATTGTGGCCGGTAACCGGGTGGTCGCGGATGTTGTCCGGGAGACCCTCGAAAGACAGGGCAAGAAGGTGTACCGGGCGAGCAACGTGCTGCCGCGCCTCGACACGGTGGAGGTGGAGCCGGCCCAAGAGCTTATCCGAGATATCTTCATCTCCCGCATCACGAAGGCCAAGGGTCTGGACAAAGCGGCCGACTTCATCGGCGGCCCCATCATCCCCACGCCGAAGGCGACCTTGCAGGCGGCGGCTCTTCTGGCCGACGGGGCAGAGGGCGAATCGGGGATAGGCAGTCTCCTCGTGCTCGAGGTGGGCGGTGCCACCACCAACGTCCACTCCGTCATGGACCAATCCTTGGTCACTCCCCAGACCGTTCTCAGAGGCCTTCCGGAGTCGCGGATCAAGCGGACCGTCGAAGGCGACCTGGGCATCAGGTACAACGCGCCGACCATCTACGAGCTCCTCGGCAAGGATGCCTTCCTGAGGAAACTGCGGGATCGTTGCCTATCGGTGGAAGAGGGGGAGTTCGACGCGGACACGCACATCGACTTCCTCTCCAAGAACGTCGGGTACGCTCCTACCACCGACCTCGGGCTTGATATCGACATCGTTCTGGCCGAATCCGCAGCCTCCATCGCTGTCGAGCGCCATGCCGGCACGGTCCGGCAGGAGTTCTCCGTCGTCGGGGAGATCCTGGTGCAACAGGGCAAGAACCTCCTCGAAGCCCAGAACGTCATCGGCACCGGTGGCATATTCAGATACGGCCTACACCCGGAAAGGGTCCTGCGCTCTGCGCTCTTCAGCCCAGAGGCGCCGTGGAGTCTGAAGCCGCGGGCCCCGAAGACTTTCGTCGATTGCGAGTACATGCTGTACGGCATCGGGTTGTTGGCGGAGCACCATCCGGTGCCGGCACTCCGGATCGCAAAGAAACACCTCAGGCAGACCGGGGTCGAGATCTAGGAGAACGGGAGGTAGGTCGTGAAGGCGGAACAAGAACTCGGGAGGTTCGTCTGCCGCACTTCTTTCCACGACCTGCCACCGGCGGTGGTGAGTGCGACCAAGGACCAACTACTCGCCGACATCGGCACGGTGATCGCCGGGGCTTGGGCCGAGGGATGCGAAGCGGTTGTGGCCATGGCCAAGGAGGCCGGGGGCAGACCGGAGGCATCGGTTCTCATTCATGGCGGCAAGGTCGTGGCCCAGCAGGCAGCTTTCGTGAACGCCGTAATGGCGAGAGCCCTTGACTTCTGTGACGCTGTCGTCCCGGGGGCGCACCTGGGTACGGCGATCATCCCCTCTGCGCTGGCGGCCGCTGAACTCGTCGGCGGGGTGAGCGGGGCGGACTTCCTCACCGCGGTCTCCGTAGGGACCGAACTGGCGCTGCGACTGAATCTCGGGGAAGCGGAGTACGACGGGTTCGATCCCACCGGCGTCTGTGTTCCCTTTGGCTCCACGGCGGCGGCCGCGAAGGTCCTAGGCCTCTCTGAGGTGGAGACGTGGAATGCGCTCGCTCTCGCTTTCTGCCGGTGTGGAGGCAGCTTTCAGGCGAACGTGGACGGAGCCCTCGCGGTGAGGGTGATCGAAGGATGGGTGGCAGAGACGGGCGTCACGTGCGCCAGACTCGCGGGACACGGCATCACAGGGCCAACCAACTTCTTGGAAGGCGTCTATGGCTATCTGCATCTGTTCGGCAGAGACCGGGTGACCGGCGGGTCGATCGTCTCGGGGCTGGGAACGGACTACCGGGCCGGCGATCTCGTATTCAAGAAGTTCCCCAGCTGTGGGGCCACTCAGGCAAGCACTCAGCTGATCCTGGATCTGATAGCCGAAGAGGGAATCGGGGCCGACGAAGTGGAGCATATTGAGATCACGGTTCCGCCATACATCCACAAACTCGTGGGCCATCCTTTCCAGGTCGGCAGTAATCCCAAAGTCAACGCCCAGTTCAGCATACGCTACTGCGTGGCCAACGCTCTGGCACGGAAAGCGTCACGACTGGCTCACTTCGAGGAGGATGCCATCAATGACCCCGATGTGCTGGGGCTCGTGGAGAGGATCGAGGTGGTCCCGGACGTTGCGTTGGATGCGCGCGGGCACACCGCGGTAGACATGCGCGTTTTCACCACAGACTCCCGGGAGTACCTGAGAGGGACGGATGTCGCCCCAGGGTTTCCCCAGAACGCTCTCACCAAGGAGGAGCATCTCCGGCGATTCCTCGACTGTATCGAGTTCGCTTTTCAGCAGCCTCCCGGACCCATGGCCGCGGACAAGGTCGCGGGCATCATCGACTCGGTCGCGCACCTTGAACAGGTGCGGGACGTCAGAGACTTGCTGCCGCTGCTCGGAGCATGAACCGGCGTTCAGGCCTCCGCGCCGGTGCTCGCTTCCGTCTTCCCACTGGCCACCTGCCGGAGCGCTGCCTTCGCTTTCACCAGGATCCCCTGCCAATCGAGCAGGATCTCCGGGCCGAGTGAGTCCTGGAGACTCATGAAGGTCTGCAGGAGTGTCTGCTCGCTGATGTCAAAAAGGTCCGACGTATCCGGCGTCAGCCGGATGAGGACGGCTCTCCGGTCGCTCTTGGATCTCGTGCGCTTGAGCATCTTCTTCCTGACCAGAAGGTCGACCATGACTGAGGCGGCCGCGGGCGTCACGCCCATCGTTTCGGCCAGCTTCTTGAGCGTGACCCCTTCAGGGGATCCCTCGCACAACTGCCTGATCGCTATGACCGTATTGCCCTGAGTCTCGGTGAGTTCGTCCAGCCAAAGGAGGTCTCTCTTCTGGTGGTGCACCGCACTTCTCGATCGTGAGCGGAGAAGTTCGAGGACGTCCTCGGTCAGCTGCCAGATCGATTTGGAGATGTCCTCTATCGCGGGCTGCGCAACAGCATCAGGTGAACCCGCGCCATCAGGTTCAGTGACTGCTAGAACGTCCAGTTTCCCCTACCTCCACGATCGGTGTTGTCGCCGGCGGACGACGAATCGGATTACCCTGGCAGCACTGAAGGACAGGATACACCGCCTTGTTACGCATCATCTTAAGGTCAAGTAGCCTCTTAGAACTTGAACGTGGAGGGAGCCGGCACCGGCGTGAACTCGCCCTCGTGGAACTTGGCGTTGTCGGTCATGGCCAGAACGAGCATGTAGTAAGGCCGGTCCACGCGCTTGAAGTAGTTGGGGTTGTGGAGTGTTCCGCCCGGCACGTAGATGGCCGTCGGCTCGGTGAAGCTGTAGTCCTCGTCGCCCAGGTAGGCCACCATCTCCCCGCCCAGGTGGAGGATGTCGTGCGGGTCGGTGGGGAGGTAGAGGAAGAGTTCGTCGTAGCTCTGGTGGTGCTGCATACCCTTGGTCCAGTCCCAGTACGACATGGCGTCGTTCTTGGCGATGTCCGCCAGGGTGGGCACTCCGACCCCGGTGCCTCCGGCGAAGGCGAAGAAGAATTCCGTCCAGAGCGGCGCCCGGCAGACCTTGTCGTCGAACATCAGGCTGGGCGTGCAGACTCGGCCAAGCAGGAAGGAGATGTAGATGTCCTGCGACAAGGTGAGCCTATTCACGTACCGGGTGTACTTCCCCTTACCAGGCTGCGGCGCGCCGACCAGGTCCGGGTCGAACGCAGGCGGGTAGGGGTAGTTCGTCACCGCGTCCGGTGCCAGGCTGTACTTGTTGGTGAGGGAGACGCACGTGATCATGATGGGGCGCTTCGGGTCGGTCACCTTGGTGACGATCCACGGGTTGTGGGCCAGTCCCTTGGGCACGTAGACCGCGGTGGGATCCTTCATGACGAACTTCTCGGCGTCTTCTCCATTCCCCAGCCACATCTCCACCTGCCCCCCCAGGCGGGTGTTGTCGGTGTAGTCGGTCCCGAAGAAGTAGTAGACCTCGTCGAAATCGTTGTGGGAATGCGATCCGACGCTCTTCAGTTCCTCCGCCGGCCTGCCGTCGATGATGGGAGCCAGCTTGCTCGGAGCGAATGCACCGGCTCCCGGGGCGTAGGCGTAGAAAGTCTCTGTCCGGATGGGAGACTCTGGGGTCGTCTTCTGGTCATGGATCAGGGCGAAGTCGGAGATCTTGCCGCGGAAAGAAGGGTTGATCAGCTCTGTACCCAGCCGTAGAGGCTGTACATACTTCGCGTATTGCCTGTCTGGCATCTGCCCGTCCTTTCTGTCCGTGGGTGGGGCGATCTATCGGCCTGCAGCCGCACCCACAATACTTGTG
>MELN01000070.1:48041-50352 GCA_001768675.1 Actinobacteria bacterium RBG_16_64_13
GGAGTCAAGAAATTGATGAGCTTTAACTAAATATCAGAGCCGCCGATGAGCACTCCGAGACTTCGCCGAGGCCTAGGCTGCTGTGCGGGTCCGTGGGAAGCAGAGGAACACTTGGGGCTCAGGTCGAAGAATTGCCGCATTCGCCCGGTTGTTCGGGTCGCGTGTCGTCAGTTAAGTTTAGGTTAAGTAAGTTATTGACGGAACGATTAGTAGCGCGTTATGGTGGTCGCGCGGCCAGTCGCTCCGCGCGACCACCATGGGCGACGGAAGCTCTGAGGATGCCGAGCGAGGCGGCGAGCTCGATCAGCATCTAGGCCAGCGCAAAGGCTCTGTCTCACAGGGAGAGAGAAATGGCGACGCTCGAGGAACTCCTGGCGCGATTGACCCGTTTGGACGACATCAAGAAGATCGAGGATCTTCAGAAGATATTCGGCTACTACCAGGACTACGGCGAGTGGCAGAAGATCGTCGACCTTTTCACCGACAATGACCCGAGCGTGGAGGAGGCCGACCGGGGAGTCTACCGGGGCAAAGACAGCGTCAAACGCTACTTCGTCGACCTGCTGGGTGGCGGACCGGGCAAGCCGCAGCGGCTCGGATGGCTCAACATCATGTTCCAGTTGCAGGGGGTCGTCACCATCGAACCCGACGGCGCGACTGCTCACGGCCGGTGGTACGGCATGGGCATGGAGGCCAAACCGGTCCTCTCGCTGCATGAGGGCGAACTGCGGCAGACCTGGATCCACGGCCTCTACGAGAACTCCTACGTCAAAGAGGACGGGACCTGGAAGCTCAAGAGGCTTCACTTCAACCTGGTGTTCCGCACGCCCTTCGAAGATGGGTGGCTCAAGGTGCCTGTGATCGGGCAGCATGGGCCGGACAAGAACATCCCGCCGGACGCCGGGCCCACCGCCTACCATCCCTATCCTTCCGGCTACCACCTGCCCCTCTCCTTCAAGCACCCCGTCACCGGCAAATGACGGGCGGTGGATCATGACGCTGGAAGAACTGGAGCGTGAAGTCGTCCGCCTGGAAGACATCCAGGCCATCAAGGACCTGCAGTGCAAGTACGGCTACTACATGGATTCCCACCATCGCGATGAGGTGTACGACCTCTTCTCTGACGACACCGAATCCATCGAGATCGAGAGCACCGGGCTCTTTCTCGGCAAGAAAGGCGTGGGAAAGTTCTTCCTCGACAACGATCTTCTTGAGCCAGGCCAGACAAAGACGCCGGGGTGGATCAACATCCTCATCATCATGGATGGCGCCGTCATCGACGTCGACCCGTCGGGCGCCACGGCAAAGGGAAGATGGACCACCTGGCTCGCCGAGGCCATGATCGTGGGTGGCATCCCCCGCCAACAGTGGGTCCAAGGCTACTACGAGAACGAGTACGTAAAAGAAGACGGCAAGTGGCTCTTCAAGAAGCTTCACTGGAACGTGACGTTCTTCACTTCCTTTGAGAGGGGTTGGTTGAACGTGCCTCTTCTGGGTCTGCTGAACAGACCCGACGCCGATGCGCCGGCGCCCCATTTCCATCCTTATCCGTCGGGGTACCGGTTGCCTTACAGCTTCGCGCATCCGGTGACCGGCGAGTGAGCAGCACGAGAACGGAGGAGCAAATGGCTGGGGCGTTCGATGGCAAGGTGGCACTCGTAACGGGAGGAGCCTCGGGGATCGGGAGAGTGGGCGCCCAGCTGTTCGCCCGCGAAGGCGCCAAAGTGGTCGTATCGACCGCGCGGAACGTCGCCGGCGGCAACGAGACGGTCAAGTTGATCGAGGACGCCGGTGGCGAGGCGATCTTCGTGCGTTGTGACGTCTCAAAGGAAGACGAAGTACGAGCCATGGTGGAGAAGTGCGTGGAAGCGTATGGCCGTCTGGACTACGCGTTCAACAACGCCGGTGTCGGCCCGGACGGCAGGCGAGTTCCCCTGGTGAGCATCGCAGACTCCCCGGAGGAGATCTGGGATCAGACGCTCGACACCAACCTGAAGGGTGTCTTTCTGTGTCTCAAGCACGAAATGAAGCAGATGCTGAAACAGGGGCAGGGCGGCGCGATCGTCAACACATCCTCCGCCGCTGGGGTCAAGCCAGGTCCGCTGTTCTCTGCCTACAACGCCAGCAAGTCGGGCCAGAACAACCTCACCAGAACCGCGGCGCTGGAGGGTGGCCCGTTCGGCATACGTGTGAATGCGGTCTCACCCGGGCCCATCCAGAACACCCTGCTATGGGAATACCTTACGGGCACAACGCCGGGGGAGGCGGACAGAATAGTGAGTCAGCTTCCCCTGAAGCGCATCGGTTTTCC
>MELN01000070.1:50456-51519 GCA_001768675.1 Actinobacteria bacterium RBG_16_64_13
TTGATGTGATTCACCGGCCATCATAGACGGCAAGAGCGCGAGCAGGGCGAGAGGCAAGGGTGTTAAGAAGCATTCCCACGGTAAGAGCAAGGATCCTCATGGCGATGCGGGCGGCCAGACCAGGAAGGGTACGAGCCAGGTGGAGTTCGAGATGCATCTGACCTTTGAGGTTCGCAAAGACGCTTTCGATCACGAGGCGAGTGGAGGCAAGCGCCCGTTCGCGCCCCAGGTTCTCCGGGGTGCGCACCTTGGCCGGGGTGAGCAGCTTCACCCCCTGGGCCAGAAGCTGCTCGCCATAGCGTTGTCCCCAGAAGCCTTTGTCCGCGATGACCACCTCCGCCGGGACACCCGAGAGCAGATCGCTAAGCGGCTCGTACTCCTTCTCGTTTCCGGGCACGATGGTGTAGCCGAGCGGCAGTCCGCGCTCGTCGGTTATGAGCACGAGTCTCACTCCCCAGATGTAGCAGTGCCGGCTCTTGGCGTAGCCGTAGCGAGCAAACCCCCGGAAATGGCTGTGGTCTTGGCATCCGGGGTAAGAAGCGACGGCGAGAGCCGTGCCGTCGGCCAGTCTCGCGCCCCCGGCATCCAGCCAGCGGGCGAGTCGCTGCTGCACCATGCTCATGAGCTCGACCAGCCCGCGCAGGCGCCGGTTGTACTGCGACTGGTCGGGAAGATGAGGAAACCAACCGGGAAGGACGCGCCGAACCAGCCCGAGGAACTGCCGATCCGAGCTCGTGCCCATGGCCGCCTGGGCAACGCAAAGAGCGATCAGTTCCGCATCAGAGACGAGCGGCGGTCGTCCATAGGTGAAAGGAACTCGATACTCATCGGCGAAGGTGTACGCTGCAACCACGAGGGCTTCCAGGTCAAGTGTCATCTCGAGCTCCAATCTCGAGGGGACATGTCTGGAAGCCCTTCGCCTTACACGGACCGGGTCCTTCCCGCCCGTGCGACATTCACATCAAGCCTCTAGCCGGCAAGCAGGTTGATATCCGCCTACGGATCCCTGCTGGTGCCAGCACTCCCTGATCCGTTCTACTCTCCTCCCTCCATCACGCCGGCT
>MELN01000070.1:51543-51775 GCA_001768675.1 Actinobacteria bacterium RBG_16_64_13
CGTAGAGCCCGCCCTTGCCGATGAGAAGTCCCAGGCGGCGCGTCTCCTCGAACACCCGCAGCACTTTCTTGGGATCGGGTGCCTTACCGTCGGGTGAGGCCGGATCGACTACTTCGAGGCCCTGCATGAGGCCCATGCCACGCACGTCGCCGATGCCGGGATACTTGGCCTGCAGCGCCTCGAGGCCGTCGCGGAGCCGCCCGCCCTGCACGCGAGCGTTGTCGGCCAGTCG
>MELN01000071.1:0-4215 GCA_001768675.1 Actinobacteria bacterium RBG_16_64_13
GGCCAAGGCCAGCGACCCGAGCGACACGATCAACGCCACCACAATGGCAGCGGCGCTCAGGACTACAAGCGGACGACGTCGGCGCCTTCCCAGGATCCAAGTGGGTACGACAGGCTTGATACGCATGGCGCTCCTCTCCTCATGGTCTCTCGCAAAGCACAACGCTCCAAAAGCGCGTCCGGCACTGATGAGAAAAGTCTAGGCCGGAACTATCCGGCGCGCAAGCAATGTGAGTCTCAGAGGCAGCGGCTACGGAACAATGTTGTACATCCAGTTGGGCGCTCCGTCGATGTTGCTGCTGGTCGCCGCGATGAAGAAGACCTGGCCCGAGGTCCACGTGTGAAGGGCAGTGCTGAGACTGAGCGCGACGCTGGAAACATATGTGCCACTACCCAGCACGATACCCAGCGGGGCGAGATGGGCCTTGAGGGTCTTGCCGTTCCAAGGGGCGTAGCCGCTTATCACAGTGACCTTCTGCTGCCCGTTCACCGCCGCGATGGTATCCGTGCCGGTGTCGTCGAGGATCCATTGGACAATGGCTACATCCCAGGTAAGCCCGTCGATGGTGTTGTTGTCCACCCACGCCGTCACCCTCTCGACGCCCCAGTCACCCGAGGTCTGACCCCACGTCCAGGCGACGTTGCCGTTGCCGTCGGTAGTACCGATGTTGAAGTCGTTGAAGAGAGCAAGACCGGAGCCTTCCAGCGCCACGCTGGTGAGATGCACCTCGATGTTGGGCAGCGGATTGCCGAACTGGTCACGCACCGTGATGACGACCTGCGTGTTCTCGAGCCCCGCCACGGAGTAGTCGGTAGGAGGCTGACTGACGGCGGTAGTCGTCGTGGTCGAAGCGGGCACCGAGGTCGTGGTGCTCGACGCGGACGTCGTGGTCGTGGACGAGGTCGTCGTCGTGGCGAGCGTGGTGGTCGTGGTGGCAGCGCTCGTGGTGGTTGTCACGGGAGGCGCGAGTTTACCAAGCAGATTGTGAAGAACTTGCGCGACCTCGCCGCGGGTCATGTTGCCGTACGGGCTCACGGTGAGGTCGAGTCCGGCCAGCAAGCCGTTGTATTCGGCGCGGGCGGCATTGGCGCCGTGCGTCCCGTCATTCTCCCAGCCGGCGGTGCCGGTCCAGCCCGTCGGAGGCGCGGTCAGCAGTCCGGGCTGTAGGTCGTCGGCCGCGCGCACCACCATGGTGAGCGCCTGATACCTCGTGATGCCGCTGTAAGGATCGAACATAGTGGCCGTCTTGCCGGTGGTGATGCCGTGAGCCGCACAGACGGCGATGTAGTTGTCGGGGTAGAACGAAGTGGCGTCACTCTTGACGACATCCAAGAAGGGGCACACGTCGCTCTCTGACACCGGGTAGCCGCCGGTGAGCACGATCATTTTGGCGAACTGCTGGCGGCTGACCGGGTCGTCCGGCCCGAAGTTGCCATTGGGAAAGCCGGTGATGATGGTCCGGGTGGCGAGGTCGGTGATTGCCGTGAAGTAGGGGTGAGTCGTTGGGACGTCCGGAAATGACGTAGCGGCAAGTGCCAGAGACACCACCGATACGGTCAGCGCCGCCACGATCACGGCGCCGGCGCACAAGGATGCCAATGCTCGCCGGCCGTGACGTACCGGGGTCAGCTTGGACTTGACACACGTGAGCTGCATGACGATCCTCCCATCGCGCAGTCGCGAGATAGCGGCGCGCGTCTCCGCTGGCGGTTCCCTTCAAGTCTATGCTGCAAATGCCCGGTTAGAGGGAGAGCCTAAACCTGAGCCCCGTGAGGGTGAGTCCCGGCCGGGCGCTACGGCAGCCAGGTCGTCCCGTTGCCCCAGCGATGCCAGAGGGTATTGTTGGCCCCGCGCGCGAAGAGGTCGATGCGGCCTACTCCCCACGACACGGCTGCGGGGCTGGAGGTTACGGGGCTGCCTGCGAGGTTCTCCCAGGTCGACCACGTGCCACCGTCGTACGACTTGCGCCAGAGGGTATTACCGGGACCGCGTACGAAGACGTCAAGACGGTCGACGCCCCAGGAGGAGACCGTGGGACTCGAGGTGAGGGCGCCGCCGAGGCTTTCCCAGGGAGTCCAGTAGGCGCCTCCCCAGGCTCTGTGCCACAGGGCGTCATCGGCGCCTCGCACGAAGACGTCTACACGGCCCGGGCCCCACGACACTGCGGCCGGGTCGGAGTCGGCTTTGACCACGCCTCCGAGGGTACTCCACGGCAACCAGATCAGGCCGTTGTAGTCCATTTCCCAGAGGGCGCCGTCGGTGCCTCGCGCGAACACTATGAGTGACCCGCCGCCCATGCTGATGACAGCCGGGCTCGAAGCGAGCGTCCCGCCCATGCTGGTCCACGGCGACCACGCGCTGCCGCCGTAGAACTTGTACCAGAGCGCGTTATCGGTCCCACGGACGAAGACGTCGATCGGATGGGCCGCCTGCCCGACAGCCGCCGGACGGGAGCCGGTGGCAAGTTCGCCGCCCAGATCCTGCCACGTATTCCATTCGCCGTCGTAGGCGATGTGCATGAGCTGACCCGCCGTGCCCCGGGCGAACACGTCAAGGCGTCCGGCACTCCACGAAGCCGCGGCGGGGCCGGAGGTCAACGCTCCACCGAGGTCCTCGTAGTGCACGATGGTGGTCGTGGTCGAAGTGGTCGTCGAGGAAGTGGTCGTAGTCGTGACCAAGGTCGTCGTAGTGGTCGCGGCCGTGGTGGTGGTCGTGGGAGGTGTCAGCTTGTTGATCAGATTGTGCAAGACCTGGGCCACCTCGCCCCGGGTCATGTTTCCGAGGGGGTCGAGGAGGGAGATGTTGAGTCCGGACAGCAGGCCGTTGTACTCGGCCCTCGCGGCGTTCGCCCCGTGAGTGCCGTTGTTCTCCCACCCGGCGCCGCCGGTCCACCCCGCCGGGGGAGCCGTCAGTAGGCCGGGGCGGATGTCATCGGCGGCGCGGACGACCATGCTGATCACCTGGTAACGGGTGATGTAGCTGGAAGGGTCGAACGTGGTCGCGGTCTTGCCGGCCGTGATGCCATGGGAGGCGCACACGGCGATGTAGTTGTCGGGATAGAGGGTGGTAGGGCCACTCTTCTGCACGTCGGTGAAGGGACAGACGTCGGCCTCTGAGACCGGGTACCCGCCTGTAAGCACGATCATCTTGGCGAACTGTTGCCGGGTGACGTCATCGTTGGGACCGAAGTAGCCGTTGGGAAAGCCCGAGATGATCTCGCGGGAGGCCAGGTCGGTGATGGCCGTGTAGTAGGGGTGCCCGACAGAGACATCGGGGAAGCTCGGTGTCACGGCGATGGCCAGAGACACGAGCGATGCGATCAGCGTCAACACGACGACAGCGCCGATGCAGACGCCGGCTAGCAGCCGTCGGCTTCTCTTCTCCGCGGCGACAGTGGCAACAACAGGCTTAAGCGGCATGAAGATCCTCCCCTTACGGTGCATCGCATGCTCGGCGAGCGAGTGTACGCGCGAGCCTTGACCAGATGAGTCTAGGGCGTGGAGGGCCGACAGACAAGAGAAAGGCGTGTTCGGCGCTCACGCCGAAGAGGCGGCAGATGGTATCTCCACCTCGATGAACACTCGGCTGACTTGGGGGAATGGTTCGCTGATGCGCGTCTCGATACGGTGCACCGCCGCGTGGATAACCTCAGCGGATGTGCCAGGCATGAACTGCACTTCGATGTTGAGCAGCACCTCTTCAGGCCCAAGGTGCATGGTCAGCACTGCCCCGAGGCCTACGACGGCCGGATCGGCCAAGGCGATCTCGCGCACAGCCGTCACCAACTCCGGGTCGGCCGCCTCTCCCACGAGCAGACTTCTACTCTCGTAGGCGAGCCAGAGCGCGGCGGAGACGAGGATCGCGCCGATGACCACCGAGGCCACGCCGTCGAGCGTCGGCGCCTCCAGCAGGTGGCTCAGGAAGATACCGAGAAACGCCACCACCAGGCCCAGCAGAGCAGCGGTGTCTTCGAACAGGACTGTGAAAAGGCTGGGATCCTTGCCGTGGCGGATGGCGGTGAAGGTGCGTTTGCCCTTCTTGTGCTTGCGGAAAGCGCTCCAGGCCACGCTGAACGAGAGCGACTCGAATACCATGGCCGCGGCGAGGACGATGTAGTTGATCAGCGGGTTCTCCAAGGACGAAGGGTGCTGTATGTGGGTGATCCCCTCGTAGATCGACATGCCGCCGCCGACGCCGAAGATGCTGACCGCGACG
>MELN01000071.1:4230-11127 GCA_001768675.1 Actinobacteria bacterium RBG_16_64_13
TAGATCTCCATGCCGTGACCGAACGGGTGCTGGGTGTCGGCCGGGCGGGCGCCCCGCTTGAGACCGTAGAAGAGGAGTCCTCCGTTGCCGGTGTCCACCACTGAGTGGATGCCCTCGGAGATCATGGCCGAGCTGCCGGTCATCGCGCCCGCCACGAACTTGATGGCGGCGATGGCGGCATTCCCCACGATAGCGGCTACTACGGCTTTCTTGGATTCGGCGGCCATTGGCGTTTAGTTTGCCGACCCTTCCTGAGGCTGTATGAAGCCCCAAGTGACCCTCTTTGTCGGCAGTATGACAGTCGCCCCGCCTTCCAACCAGATTTCGCCGGTGATCGCTTCTATCCACCAGGCCAGGTCCACCAGGAATCGGCCGTCCAGAACGTGCTTGTCGTAGACGTAAGATCTCACCAGGGCCAGATCCGTGGTCATGCCGTGAGAATCGGCGTACCTGCCACGCATGTGAGGGACGACGTCGAGAAAGCGGACGCCGTCGGGATTGGTGGGGACGGGTTTGCCATATGCGGCCATGGTCGGGGCGGGCATCAAACCCCAACGGACGTTGTGGAGCCAACCGTGGTCACCCATCCAGTTGCTGATGTGGCGCAAAGCGAGGTCGCGGCCGTAGAAGTTGACCAACGGGGACCTGGCCCCGGCCACGGTCTTGTGGATGTCCGTCGTGTCGATGGCGCCATCTCCCTCGAAAGCGGGGATCTCCACGGCGGTTCCGGGGTTCTCCGGGACCGGAGGCACTTGGTCCTCGCGCCTGGGGGTGCGGTAGATCCCGTCGGCCTCGCCCCGGATGAGCAGTCGGCGCCTCTCAGGGTCCATGATCTCCCTCTTCAGCGTTCGGCTCCCGCCGGTGCCCTGGCCGAAGGGCGCGGTAGGAAGGACGGGGTCGTCGAGGGGGCCGTCCGCGGTCCAAGCCGGCTCGTCCCCGATGTTGACGTCTTCCCAATACAGCGGCGTTGCGCCCTGACGGCGCTCTTTGGACCAGACCTCGACGATGAATTCCCAATCCTGGTCGGTATAGCGGTGGGCGGGCCGGGCGGTCCACGCGGGGGCGTCCCACGTATCGGCGAAACCGAAGCTCTCCGGTCTTCTTCCGGGCTTGAAGGTCTTCATGCTCTCCATCACCCGCCAGACGCAGTCATTGACCTTCTCGCCCCTCTGGTTGTACACGCGGCCCTCGGTCCGGAGGACCAGACTCCGGAAGATGGAGCCCTCCGAGGGGGTCAGATCGGTCACGGTTCGAGAGTCGGCGACCATGCGGAGAGTGTCGCCCGGATGGACCGGTCTGTGGTTGGTGACGCTGTGGTTGAGTTGAGAGACCAGCAGCGTGTCCCTCGCTTCGGGGGGGAAGGGGACCATGAAAGTGTCATCGTGGGCTCCGAAGCAGGGCATGGCTAGGATGTTGGGGTATCCGAGGCGTCTCGCGTATTCCGCGTCGTTAAGGATCGGGTTCTCGGGATCGTACTTGGCGTTGTTGTAGCGGACCATGTCTTCGGCCACCGGCACCGGGGGACCAAGCCCAGGCGTGTCCTCGGGGAGGGCGCCCTTCGCCAGGGCTCGGATATCCACGTCCCCGCGATCGGCGAGCGAGCGGTTGCGGGCGATGTACTCCTCCGCAAGGGCTCTCTCCCGATCGGTGAACACTCCGGGGAACAGTATTTCGAAATCCTTCGCGTCGAATCGGGACATCCGCGGTGCTCCTTTGGCGCGTTCGCCGGTCGGGGGCCGGCCTACACTGTGCAAATGGGTCACGTCAAATACCATACACGTCTCAGGCCTCATGGGGAAGACGCGGGCGCGGAGCTTGACAAGAAGCTTCGACTGAGTGACTCTAGCCCGAGCCTTGTCCGATGTTGGCTTGAGGAGCGTTCATGGATCTGCAGCCTCGGGGCTACCAAAAGGTCATCCAACTTATCAACAAGGGCGTGAACGTGCCCAACCCCCTTAGTCTGGACATCGGGGACGAGGTGGATGTTGGCCGCATTTCCGGCCGGGGGGTCACCCTCTTTCCCGGCTGCCGTCTCTACGGCGCGCGAACGGCCATCTCCGCTGGGGTCAAGCTGGGCGCCGAGGGCCCGGTGACAATCGATGATTGCTGTCTCGGCGCGGATGTGGAGCTCAAGGGGGGCTGCTTCAAGCAATCGGTCTTCTTGGAGCGGGCAAACATGGGATGGGGAGCGGAGGTCCGTGAAGGTTGCCTGCTCGAAGAGGAGGCCGGCGGCGCTCACTGCGTGGGACTCAAGCAGACGATCCTCTTTCCGTTCGTGGTCCTCGGCAGCCTCGTCAACTTCTGCGACTGTCTGATGGCCGGTGGGACCAGCCGCAAGGACCACAGCGAGGTGGGCAGTTCGTACATCCATTTCAACTACACCCCGGATGGCGACAAAGCCACCGCGTCGCTCTTTGGCGATGTGGTCCGAGGTGTCATGCTCGATCAGGCTCGGATCTTCCTGGGCGGCCAGGGGGGCGCCGTCGGCCCCGTGCGGGTGGGTTTCGGCACCGTCGTGGCGGCCGGTTCCATCCTGCGCCGCGATGTGGTCGAGGACGGGCGGCTGGTGGTCGACGGTCCGCCCCCCGACCTGCAGAGGCGGTACGTGCCACAGGCACACGGGAACCTCACGAGAGTCGTGCGCAACAACGTCATGTACCTCGCGAATCTCGTGGCGCTCGAGCAGTGGTACAAGAAGGTCAGGGCTCAGTTCTTCGCCCGTGAGGAAATGGGCGAGCTGGTCTATCAGGGCGCGGTGGAGACACTGGCGCTCGCCAAAGCCGAGCGGATCAAGCATCTGGTGGCCTTGGCCGAGATGGTACAGACTTCAGGAGCCCGTGGCCGGGAGTTGCGGGAACGCGCTGTCGAGTTGGGGGCAGCCTTCGGCTCCGAGACGGTACTGCCCTCGGGAGACGGATTCCCCGCCGGACTCGGAGACTTCGAGCCCGGCGGGCCGGGTGGATACATCGCCGCCATTCACGGCCTTACGCCGGGCTCAAGGGCCGCGGGGGTAGAGTGGCTCGGGCAGATCGTCGACGTGCTCTGCGGAAAGGCCGGCGCGCTCCTCCGCTCCATGGACCTGTTCGGCGGCGGGCACTAGATCCCGATCAAGGAGAAGGAGCACATGGGCAGGCTCTTCGGGACCGATGGGATCCGCGGCGAGGCCTTCCGCTACCCCGTGGACGCGGCGACAGCCTTCGCCGTGGGCCAAGCGGTGTCTCGAGTTCTCGTGAGGCCCGGAGGCGAATCCCGAGTGGTCTTGGGCAGGGACACTCGCGTGTCCGGAGAGATGTTGGAAGACGCCCTGCGGGCCGGCATCGTCGCTGCCGGGGGCACGCCGGTCTTGGCGGGGGTGCTGCCCACGCCGGGGATCGCCTTCGTAGTCAGGGACTTGGGAGCCGCTGCCGGGGTCGTGATCTCCGCCTCGCACAACCCGTATCAGGACAACGGCATCAAGGTCTTCTCCGGAGCCGGCTTCAAGCTGTCCGACGACGAGGAGAACGCCATCGAGGCGCTCGTCCTGGGAGGGGAATTGCCGCCCAGGGACATGCCGCGAAGGGCCCCGCTGCCAACGGAAGTAGACGGCTCTCAACACCTCGACGACGCTGTCGACCGCTACGCGGCGTTCCTGCGGGGGACCTTCCCGCGTTCTTTGTCGCTTCAAGGGGAGAAGGTCGTCTTGGACACAGCCAACGGGGCGACCTTCCAAGTCGGCCCGGCCGTGTTCCGCGAGCTGGGGGCCCAAGTCACGGTCATCCACGACACCCCTGACGGCCGCAACATCAACCAGGAATGTGGCTCGCAGCACACCGGCGACCTGGAGCGAACGGTGGTGGCGCAGGGCGCCACGCTCGGACTGGCCTTCGACGGCGACGGAGACCGTCTGATGGCGGTCGACGAGACCGGCGCGGTGCTGACGGGCGATCAGATTCTCATGATCTGCGCCCACATGCTCAAGCAAGAGAACAGGCTCAAGAACGACCTGCTGGTGTCGACAGTCATGAGCAATATGGGGCTGCGGGCCGCGTGCAAGAAGTACGGCTTCGCTCACCAGGCCACCAAGGTCGGCGATCGTCACGTCCTGGAGGAGATGCGGCACCTGGGCGCCGTCCTGGGAGGCGAGGACTCCGGCCACGTGGTGTTTCTCGAATACCACACCACAGGGGACGGCATCTTGGCGGCCCTGCAGTTGCTGGCCGCCATGCTCAAGGCTGGAAAGCCGCTGTCGGAACTGGCCGGGCTCATGGAGGTCTTCCCACAGAAGCTCATCAATGTAGAGGTGAAGAGCAAACCGGATATCCAGTCGGTCCAGGAGATCGTGCGGGCGATAGCGGAAGCGGAGGCCGAACTCAAGGATGGGGGCCGGGTCCTTGTGCGGTATTCGGGCACCCAGGACATGTGCCGGGTCATGGTGGAGGGGCCGACCGTGGCGATCACCGAGAGACTTGCCAAGCGGGTGGCAGACGTGGTGAAGGCCGCGCTCGGGTAGCGATGGAAGAGGAGATAGTCAGGCTGCTCGAGGAGCAGGGGCCCCTCACGGGCGCCGAGTTGCGGGCGGCGCTGGGCAACGACGGGTTCGGCCAGTGGAAGGCCTGCATGCGCTCTCCCAAGCTGGAGATCAGAAGGGTAGGGAGGCGCTATCTCCGCCTCGACCAGAAGGTGGAAGGTTACGCTCGTTTGTCTCCGTCGATCCTCCGTGAATTCCTCACCTACTCGGTGGTAGGGCTTTCCGATGCGCCGGCGGCGCTGGAGGCAAGGGCAGGCACGCTGGCGGCCAGGATCGGGGAGATCACCGCGGCCAAGTTCAGACTCGCCCAAAGGATCATGTCCGACATCGGCGGCCGCCTTCTGGGCGAGGACGAGAGCGCGGAAGACCGTTTCTGTGTGCTTCTGGCCGGCGACGTCGTCTACGAGATGGCTCATGACGCGCCTCGGCCCGAGCGGAGCACCAGCCGCATGGTCCGCGGGTCCGACTTGGACCTCGTCGTCATAATGGACGACCAGGCGCCCGAGGAGTTGTTCAAACGGCTGGACGACGCCATCTACGAGCAGAAGCACAGGCACCTGATCAACCCGTCGATCCGGGAAGAGATCGACTACGTCATCAAGCCCTTCGAGCGGCTACAAGAACAGGCTGGCTTTGATACCTTCAAGCACATGGTCTCGTGCAAGATCGTCGATGAGGCTGTTCTTCTCTACGGCAGTGAACGGCTCTTCCAGGCGGCGAAGGACCTGCTGGTCGAGCGGCATATCATCAAAGAGCTGGAGGCCATGCAGCGAGCCGCGACCGGGCTCCGCGACGAAGCGGAACGGCAGCTGCTCACCAGGGACGAGGACAGCCTGAGCGGCGGCGATCTGTATCTCTTCTACACGTCCGAGGAGTCGGAAGAGTTCGAGTAGGGTGGCGTCGAAGCCGTACACGCGAAAGCGCGCCGGCGCGCGAGAAGCTGGAAGGGGACCTATCCTGCCCTGGCGCCGCACTCCCAGGTCTGAGGACGCAGCGCTTTGCTGCTGGCAAACCGGTAGGTTCGAGCGCCGGTCGGCGCGGTCTTGGCGTCCGCGGCTTCGCCGCCGGCGGTGAGCGTGGCCCCGTCCTCATCCACCTCGAGGGTAAGGCGGGCCGTGGGATACCGGGCGCGAAACAGGTTGGCCAGCAACAGCGCTTTCTCCGCGCCGTCGCCGCGCCTGTAATTCCAGACCTCGTCGGGCTGCGCAAGACGGCCGGCCTCGTCATAGATGGACTCGTCGGCGAGCGACTCGATGATTGCTACCAGCCCGGCGTCGTCGAGGCCGGCCGAGGCCGCGATCGAGACGGGGCAGCGCTCGAGGGCCGCCTTGAGGAAGGGCGCCGGTTCGGTGCGGTTGAGATCGCGGTAGGCATAGAAAGCCAGGTCGGCCAGCTCGTTGGCGTCACGGAGGGACTCGAGGCGCGCGACCACGTCCGCGCGCTCCATGCTCACGTCCAGGCCGAGCGGAGGTTGCTCACGCTCGTAGGTCTTCGAGGCGGCCTCCGGCAGCCGCGGGTCGGTCCAGCAGAAATGGCGCAACTCCACGATGGCCTCCTGGGCCTTGACGCAAGACGGAGCCACCTGGTCGACGAGGAGGGCGAACCCCCCGGGCGTGCGGATGTCCACCTTGCGTTGTTTGACCAGGACCTCGAGATCGTCAAGAACGATCCGATCCGGCAGGGGGCGCGACTCGAAGTCTTCGCCGGCCACCTCCATCATCAATCGGTCCCGGGTCTCGTCGTTGAAGCGGAACGGGCAAGACAACTCGTAGGCGAGCAGCTTTTCCACGGCGATGTAGCGATCTACGCCGAAGTTGCGCCAGCGTACTTGGAAGCACTCCTGCAGATACGAGCTGTGGCGAACGAAGTTCCCCAGGACCTCGGGGGTGAGAGACGTCTGCAAGAAACGGCGCAGCTTTCCGGAGAAACTCTTGTAGGCTTCCGGGTCGATGGTCGCCTTGGGGAACAGGGTATGGATGTAACCGCTCTCGTGCGCCACCACGGTGACGCGCTCGTTCTCAAGCGCTCTCCGCGCCTGAGCAGAGATCGCGCTTCCGTTGAACCACATGTTCTTGGTCACAAGCCGGCGGTTGTTGGTGAGGACCCCGTGGCCTGTGTCGATGAAGTTCTGCGAATGAAGAGGCGTGGCCATAAGGAAGATCTCGCTGAGTGGAATGCGCCCGACTACGAAGAGTGCGGACGCATAAAGGGCGGCCAAGGAGACGCATTCTCCAGCCCCGCAGGTGTATGCGGGCTTGTGACGGAAGGCGTCCATAGCCTCCACGGTCTCGGTCTTCCAATAGGGGATCACGTTTCCCTCGTACTTGTCGAGACCGAAGTGGGTGCGGATGTCGATGTCGAAGTAGTACTTGTCGCCTTCGTAACCGAAC
>MELN01000071.1:11137-11439 GCA_001768675.1 Actinobacteria bacterium RBG_16_64_13
ATCGGGCTAGGGCTTCGGCACCGACCCAGTCCTGGAATCGCTTCATCTCCGTCTCTTTATCGGTGAGGCCCCAGGTATCGAGATCGAGGTTGAACGCGTAATGGTCCATGACGTATTGCTTGAGGCGCACCATGCGGCGGTACGGAGTCATCTCCGCTACCCCAGCGAACCAGGGGTCGGACCTCCATTGCCAGATCCGCGGCGACATGATGTTGGCCAGCACGAGGGCGTACATAAGCTCGGGAAAGATGAACACCTCCATGTCGGAGAGTGTCACTGCCGAGGACTTGCGCTCCAGTTCG
>MELN01000071.1:11580-22966 GCA_001768675.1 Actinobacteria bacterium RBG_16_64_13
GCATGAGTGTGCGGACCACGTTGTCGTGAGTGCCGGCGATGATGTTGACCACCCCGTTCTCGTAGAGCCTGGCCCGGTAGGCTTTGGTCAGCGCGGTAGCCGGTTCCTTGGTCATGGGATCGGTGACCAATTCAAAGGCGATCATGGCTCCGAGCCCGCGGACGTCGCCTATCTGTGAGAAGCGGTTCTGCATGGCGGTGAACCGCTCCCTGACCCGCCTGCCGATCTCCACCGCTCTCAACGGGAGTCCCTCGTCTTCCAGGATGTCGAAGACTGTCAGGCCGACCTCACACGCCAATGGGTTCCCCCCGAAAGTCCCACCGATGCTGCCCGGGCCCGGCGCGTCCATCACATCGATCTTGCCGGTGATGCCGGCGATGGGATAACCGGCCCCAAGCGATTTCGCTGTGGTCATGAGGTCGGCTTCGACCCCGTAGTGCTCCATGGCGAAGAGAGTGCCGGCGCGGCCCATGCCGGTCTGCACCTCGTCGGCCACGAACAGGATGCCGTTCTCCTCGCAGATGGCCTTGAGCTTGCCGTGGTACTCCATCGGGGGCGCGATAAATCCGCCTTCGCCCTGCACAGGCTCGGCGATCAAGCAGGCGATCCTGTCGGCTTGGAATCGATTCTCGAATCCCTCGCGCAACAGCTCTGCGCACTCGACGCCGCAGGCGGGGTACTCGAGGTTCAGGGGGCAGCGATAGCAATACGCGTAGGGGATGCGATAGATGTCCGCCGGGAAGGGACCGAAGTCCTTCTTGTACGGCACGATCTTCGAAGTGAGGCCCATAGTCAGATTCGTGCGGCCGTGAAAGGCGTTGTCGAAAACTACCACCCCGGGGCGCCCTGTAGCGCAGCGGGCGATCTTGACCGCGTTCTCCACGGCCTCGGCGCCAGAATTGACGAAGAAAGTCCGCTTGGGCGAGCTGCCGGGGGCCTTCTCGTTGAGTTTGGCCGCCAACCTGATGTAGGCCTCGTAGCCGAAGACGCTGATGGAGGTATGGGCGAAGCGGTCCAACTGAGCGCGGGCCGCCGCCAGCACCCGTGGATGGGCATGGCCCACGTTCATGACGCCTATGCCACCGGCGAAGTCGATGAACTCGCGTCCTTTGGTATCGACGATTATGGAGTTCCGGGCTTCCGCGATCAGCGAAGTTGTGGCGCTTACCACACCGCGTGGCAAGGCTTGCGCTCGCAACTGGCCGTAGTCCATCTCCATATTCGTTCCCCGAGTCCTCGGTGGAAAGCCGCCTTGACTGCTGCTACACGGGCTGTTCTGCCGCCGACGGCGCTGGCGGTTCGGGCGCCTCGACCGCTTCTGCTGCCGCGGGCGCCTCGGGTGCAGCCGGTGGCCTAATCTGCTCTTCCAGCGCGCCCTGTCTGCGCTGCATGCGAGCAGGTTGGACGAAATAGAACTCAAACAACGACTGGAGAACATCGAGCAGCCAGTCGGCCTCACCCGGCTCCGCCGGAGTCAGCGCTTCAGGCTGCAGGCTCTTCGCCCCGTCGGGGTCGAGCTTGGCCACGCGGGCAAGTGTCAGAAGCGCCTCGCTAAGATAGGCGGGCACCTCGGGCGAGACGCTTGCCTGGCGGATCTGCTCGGCCAGTCCGCCACGGCCGGCCTGGGCGTGCGAGGCCAGGAAGCGATGCAACAGCCGCCTGCTGATGGCTGCAGAGGCTTCGGGGCTGTAGAAGATGATCTGCGAGGCGGCATGGTAGTCGCCAGCGAAGTCGGCTGGGATGTCTTGGCTCAACCTGGCCCGGGTCGTAGACGCCGGCCAGGCAGGGTACGTACACCCGTCATTGGTGCAAAGACTGATGATAAGGCGGTCGCAGGTAGGACACCTGTTGTTGGATACCTGCCAGGTGCCGTCCTGATCGTCTCCCAAGGCGAACACGTGGGGCTTCTTCTCAAACTCCGATTGGCAGTGCGGACATTGCATGCCTCTATGACCCTCCTTCAGCGCTAACGGCCGGACGCGCCGGAACTATTGGCGCTGTAACAGAGAATACTCGCGAACCGGCTACGGCGGCAACTCCACGGTAGCCCGGTCGCTTTCTGCCCGGGCAAGTCAGGGGACAGGATTGCCCGGCCGGCCGACGAAATAGTCGGCGCGATCTTGTAGGCACAAAGTTGCTTGCGAGCGACACCCCGCAGACCACTATTGAATGCCCTGACAGGATTGGCAGGGAGGTTGGCGAATTAGTCGAGACTGTCAAACGCCTTGCCAGTCGGGTCTGTGCGGGCGATGAAGGTCGCGGGGATGGCCGCCATCGGCGGAATAGGGACGGAGGCTGTGGATGCCATGAGGATCGGAACTCTAGCTCCTACCTCGGTAGGTTCGACAATCCGTGCAGCTTGTCTGCACTTTTTTGCTGGCCTGAAACAGCCTGGGGCTCTTGCCGCCTTGGGCTCGAACAGAGTTTGCCACTCCGCATTGGTAGGCGCGGCAGTGAGCCCAAAGAAGAAAGGAGGTGACGTGTTCTTTCTTCCTACTCACTACCGCTACGAGAGACATAAGTAGGAATTGGCAAGCAAGTAGGAACGGCAAGAACCATGTTGCTATGCGTACACAAGAAGAGAAACAAGCAGGGAAACAAATGAAGAGGAGTGGTCAAATGAAGAAACGCACCCTAAAGGTCGCGCTTCTGGCCGTCCTCGCCACCGTCCTGTTGCTCGGGATCTCCACCGCGGCCCTCGCGGACCAAACGTGGAAGGACCTCCCCGACACGGTGACCGCCAAGTACGGCATCACCGACAACCAGGTAGCGGCGATATCCGAAGGTTTTGCTGGTGGCCTCTGGAAACCATTCAAGAGCGTCACCCGTGCACAGTTCACCAAGATGGCTGTGTCGGCCTTCAATATCCCCCAGGCGAATTCGGCCATCGCGTCCTACACGGACGTTCCGAAAAGCAACTTCTATTATCCGTATGTTGAAGGCGCGAAAGCCGCAGGTGTCGTTAGCGGTACCACGGCTACCACCTTCAGCCCGAATGTGAACATCACGCGCCAGCAGGCTATTGCCATCGTGGCCCGTTACATTGCCAAGGCTCAGGGCTATGACCTGGCCTCGATGTATACGGCCGCAGAGATCACCGCCTTGCTGTCGCATTTTGGTGATGCCGCGAGCATCTCGTCCGATCTGCGAGACGAGGTGGCCTTCGCCTTCGACATGGGTCTCACCAACGGTGACGACTTCGGCAACATCAAGCCGCTGGCCAACCTGACCCGTATCCAAGGCGCTGCCTTCCTGATCCGAGCGCAGGCCCTGGTCCCGCCGCAACTGTGGATTCCGGCCAAGATCGAACTGGTCGGCGCCGATAAGACCGAAGGCCTCATCGGCCAGACGTACACGGCCACGTTCAAGGTCACCACGGCAGACGGCCATCCGGCCAAAGACGTGCTTGTTGACCTGGACTCCTTGGGTGGCGCCGAATTCTACGTCGGTAACGTCACCAAGCAGGCCGCGGTCACCGATAGCTTCGGCGAAGTCAAGGTCAACCTTATTTCCATGGAACCCGGCACGCAGCGTGTGACTGCCACGGTTGCGGGCGTCGGCACCATCGTCACCACCAGGTACTGGCTGGTTCTCGATGAGGTCTACAACCTGAAAGGCTACACCGCTCAAAACAACGCTGGTGTGGAACACGAATGGGCTGTCCGTGTGGTCGTCTTCGGCCCGGGCCCCATGTCCACCAGCCAGGGCGACTGGTACAACGCCATCGATATCTCCAACACGTTCGATCCCACCAATATTGACGCCAGAGACGGCGTTGACGTCATCTGCGACTATCCTGCGGTGGACGACAACATGACCTACGAGGGCGACGAGATCCCCATGGCCCAGGCCCCGTGGTTCTTCAAGCCCCGCACCATGGCCGGCATCGACGTCGAGTGGGCTATCTACAATGTGCCCGATAACCCGCTGACCAAGCTGACCAACGAGGCTATCACCTCGGTGGGCAACATCATCAAGGTCGACGGTGTCGCGATTACGCCCGCCAAGACCGCGGTCGGCAAGACCAACGCCGATGGTCTCAGCTCCATCACGGTCTACTCCGAAGTGACCGGCAAGACGCTTACCGAAGCGGTCGCCGATTACGCCGCTAACCCGTACCCGGAGCAGCTCTTCAACCACGACACCTTCCAGGATTGGCAGTGGCACGACGAGGATTGGGACGACCAACCGGTTGTCAACGCCCTGCAGACGAAGACCTGGATCGCTCATACCATCGGTGGAGGTGGGACGGGTCCCATCAGCCCGGCTTATCAGGCTCCCAACCTCGGTGAAGAGAAGATCCTCACCATCACTCTGGTGGATACTTACGGCAACCCGGTTGCCGGCAAGTACGTCGAGTGGTACATGCAGGGTGTCGGCTTCTTCCAGACCGATGACTCCGGCGACACCTCCGATCCGGAAGTAGCCGCCAGCAACAAAGACTACGACGTAACGAACGCCCAAGGTAAAGCGACGCTCTTCGTCAAGTCTTATGAGTCCGGCGAGCAGATCATCCACGCCAAGGTGCGCGATAAGGGCACCGGCGGCGCGGAAGGTCCCTATATCACGTACACCGCCGAGGTGCAGTGGTTCGATGTTGACATCGTCACCTTCGACAACATCACCACAGTAAGGCAGTGGGTGTACGACTACGATCTCATGAAATACCTGCCTGTCGACAACAACGAAGCCCTCTCCGAGAACCCGGTGAACGGCTCGCACACCTTCGACCTGCACGTGTATGGTCTGAAGCTGGAATACGATTCCACCACCGACGAGCCTGACGGTCAGACCATGTTCATCGATTCCGATGCCGCGGGTCACTCCTACGACGGGATCATCGACTATAGAGACGCCGCCTATTTCGGTGGCATCTTGATGTGCCCCTCGGGCCAGCAGTTGTCCATCCTATGGGACGACAAGATCAAGCTGTTCTACGAGACGCAGCCTGGCTTGCTCCCGTTCGACTACAACAACAACGGCATCATCGAAGCCAACGCGGAAGTATGGGTGGATGCCAACGTCAACGGCCTGAAGGACGCTGGTGAAGTCGTCTGGGTGGATGAACGCGGGACAAGCAAGGTGAAAGTCGCCGGCGTCTGGCTGACCCTTTCGTATGAGGGCGCCTACACCATGTACGACTTCGACGACGACGGTCACAAAGAAGCCTTTGCTGGTCTCCCGGGCGTGTACCTCCCGCTGGCGGGCAAGAGCGTAGTCTTCACCAGAGCGAACGAAGACGGTCTCAACTTCAGCAACCTCGGCACCTATTTTGATGGAGCCAAGGTGGCGGCTGTTGGGTCCTTCACACCGACTTCGGCCGTGACCACAGATGCCGCCGGCAAGGCCAGTGTCACCGTCACGTCGAATGTCAAAGGTCCGGAGACGATCAAGGCTGTCGTCGACTGGCCGGGCAACCCACACAACGGTCCGGAGCTTCTGAGCGCTTACGCTAAGAAGAACTGGGTGGCCGGGACCGTGGGTGCCGCCACCGACGTCACCATCGAGGTCTTCCTCGGCGGGGTCAAAGTCGCCACCAACAAGGCTGGCGAACTGGCCGAAGGCAAGAAAGCCGCTTGGACGTCGGACCCCAATACTGGCAACCTCGTTCTGAACTCGACGCACGTGTCAGTCCACGTGAAGGATGTGTATGGTAACGACCTGCCCGACTACGAGGTCGTCTACCTGCTTGAAAGCATCGACAGCTGGCTTGGCGGTAGCCAGAACGCTACCGACACCTTCATTCCGTGGGCGTACTTGGTCGACATCGACACTGCTGACGACGACCTCAACCCTGATGGCACCGTCTACGATCAGAACGGGAGCCGTCCTGACTCCGATGAGCCGCTACCCTCTTCCGATCCGTACGCCTACATTGTAGGCCCGGGCGGTACCGAGGCCTTCTTCTTCAACCAGTGGCTCGGTAGCCAGAAAGAGACCGATGCGGGTCAAGCAGGCCTCAGGACGTGGTGGGTGAGAGTGTCCGGTTACCTGTTCGACGACTACGTGAGCGCCCTGGCGGACGTGAACTACACGTACACCTGGCCGCGCCCCTGGCTGCCGAACAATGATCCGGACGGACTCTTCAACGGTTTTGACGGCGTTCTCGAGACTCCTGATCCCATTGCTCCGATCGAGATCGGTCTCGCAACCGACGGCGCCAAGGCATGGACGCTGGATGGCTACTTCATGTACAGGGAAGGGGTGGTACCGAACCTCCTCACCGGCAGCAACGTAGACATCCAACTTGCCGAGGACATCCGGGGCACGGGTGCTGAGGGCATTCATGTGAAGTCTATCCTCCGCGTCATGGTCTATGCGCCGGCGAACGGCTTGGTGCAGGAAGGCGCCTACATCTGGAGCACGCAAGTTCATCAGGTGTGGGAAGAACCGGTTGTGACCTCAGTGATCCTGAGCCCGGCCGCCGACTATGCCATAGCCGGTCTTGAAGACACGCAGGTCGTCGCTACCGTCAGAGACCAATTCGGCAATCCCATGCCTGGTGTGGACGTGTACTTCGACAGCGTCGATAGCGTCGGCGCGAGCGGTGCGGCTCTTGAGGGCTCGCTCAACAACCTGTTCAACGGCACTCTCATCAACGTCATGGTCACCACCGACGCCAACGGCAACTCCGCCGTGTCGTGGGGCCAGGACCCGGGCAACTGGGGCGTGGAGAAAGTAGTGGCAACGGCAGGTAGTGTGACTTCGAACGCCGCTCTGATCCAATGGATCTACATCGACGACTCCGGTACTCTGGGCGATCTGGTAAACGCCGTGGAGGGGCAGCAGAAAGTCACGGTGTACGCGGGATTCGCCCTGTGGAACGGACGGACCGCCAGGGTCTATCTGAACCCAGGCGGAACAGTGCTTGGGTCCGGGACGTACGTCGACTCGGTAGACCTGAGCATCAGTACCAACACGCACACTTGGACGGCCGCAGAAACGTTCTTCGTTGGTGCCACCAGCACGAACGTTGACGGCGTGCCCAACTGGGTGTACGACGTGGTCCCGACTCCATAGTTGGGTCGGACCAAAGAGTAGGTCGTCCGGCGCCAGCCGGACGTGAAAGGGAGGCCCGCTTCGGCGGGCCTCCCTTTCTTCACGACCAAAGCAGCGTATCGGAGTGATGCAATAGATGCTGCATGTTGGCAGCAGTGCAAAAGCGGTTGCGTCTATAGCCTGCTTAGAACTGACGGGTCTGGGGTAACCACAGGAGAAGCTGAGTCTGAGGGCAGGGCGCGATATGAAGGCAGGGGAGGCGGTCGTGGGCTATGACGTATCCGTGATACGGCCAGAGATGCGGGCCGAGCAGGTGAAGGCACGGGGAGCTGAGTTCTCGCCGGGCCACAGGGCAGAGGTTAAGAAGGCACTTCACACTCTGCACACTCTGGAGATCATGGCGACGAACATCTACAAGTGTCAGATCAGCGGCAGGCCCAGTGTTCTCAACACGGCCCTGACGACTGCCATGTGCAACGAAATGACCCACGTGCAGGACTTTCAGACGAAACTGTACGAACACGGCTTCAAACCGAGCAAGGTACGATGGATGTACTGGATGATGGGCTACGCTCTGGGGTTGGGATCACGCACGCTGGGGACGCGGCGCGTCCTGAAGACCGGCGTTTGGGCTGAAGCGAAGGCCGTGCATCACTACTCACGGTTTCTTGCCGATATCGAATGGGACGAGGAGACTCGTGTGTTCATCGAGAAGGACCAGGCCGATGAACGTGGGCACATCGAGCGCTGGAGGAGTCTCCTGGAACAGCTCTAAGGTGTGCTCAAACGGCTATCCGGCCCCGGGTTCTGGCGCGGTGGGATGGTGGACAAGGGTAAGGAGGATGCTGTGGCACGGTGTGACGAGATGCGCGAAGGCGACGTGTATTGCTGCGAACATTGCGGGCTTGAGATCGAGGTGGTCGGGGAGTGCAGCCACGAGGAGGGCGAGGAAGCGGAGGAGGTGTGCCGTATCGAGGAATTCGTGTGCTGCGGCGAACCGATGACGTCGAAAGAGGAATGAGGTCATAAGGAACGTCGGCTATACCGAGGAAGTGTCGTTAGGTCCCGGGTGTGCAGATGCCGGCGCGCCGCGCGGCTCCTCAGCCATAGCCAGCCAACGCGCAGGAACTCACCGGCCGCGAACGCTCCCAGGGCGAAGTACAGGCCCGTGACGGCTCCCCAGAGAACCCCGCCAACGAGGAGCAAGGCGACGACGGCCAGGAACAGCGCGACCGACTCGGTGATGCCTCGGGTACGGCGGCTGTGAAGGATGCCTCCCTGGAAGTAACTCTGCACCCCCGCGATCGCCGGCATTGGCAGCAGGATCAAGAGGCTCCCGCGGACCATGCCCGGTAGAGGGTCGACGAGGCCCAGAAGGTCACCGAATATAGCGTTGGCGACCGGCGGGATCATAAACACTCCGAGGAGGGCGGTCGCTGCGACCGCCAGGCCGACGCCGAAGCGCTGAAGCACCGGAGTGGCCCGCTTCTCTTCGACGAGGGCCACTACGACCTCGTTGTAAGCCCCTCCAAAACCGCGCGTGATGTAGTTGACCGCGCCCACGATGGGCCAGGCGGCGAGCGACTCCAGGGCCAGGGGCATGCGGCTCATGGCTGCGCTGCCGATGGGGTTGGCGATCAGGAGTAGCACCTGGGTGAGAGACAGCGGGATGTAGAAATCGAGCATCGCCCGCGTGGTCAGGGGCCGTTCGGGAGAAGGGGAAGGCTTGAGCTCGTCGCGTAAAGTCTTGCGGACGGCGAGATGCACGTAGACAGCCTCGGTGACGACGCCCGCGACCAGCGTGCTGGCCGCGATCACGATGCCAGAGACGCCGCCCACGGAATAGCCGATGGTGAGGACCGTGGCGTCGGCTGAGAAGCGGACTCCCGTGCCAAGGCCGACTTTGAGCGAATGGCCGAAGCGGATGAGCACCCCCTGATGGAAACGGCGGTAGGCGATGGCCCAAGTCCAGGGGATGGTGATAAGAAGGCCGATACGGGCCGGCGCGATGATCTCTTCGGGAGCGTGGATGACGTGGTGGGCCAGCAGGTCGTAAAGCGGCGTGGCCGCTATGATGATGTGGAGAGCGGTGAGAACGGCTCCCAGGCGGTTCATGAACCTCCGGAGCTTGACGTACGAGGCCCAATCACGGCTCAGGGCCGTGGACGCGGCCAATAGCATGATGATGGGGGCCTCGATCATAAGCGTGAGCGGAAATACCAGGCCCCCGTAGGCGGCAAGGTTGATCTTCGGCTCGGCGAGGCGGGAGACGACGGAGCTGATGGCGGGACCCTCCAGGCCCATCAAGATCCAACTCGCCGCGAGCGGCCACCAGGTACGCAGGATGCGGCGCGTGGCAAGAGGACGGCGTCGATCGACGCCGGCTGAGGACGGTCCTTGTGTCGCCGGTTCCATGACTGTTGGAGATTCTCGCCCAGGACGGTCGCACTATCAACGGGGCAGGTGCCGCTCGTCCGCGGACAGGCGCTGGGCCGGACCAGTGGTGGCCGGGTTATAATGCCGTTGCCCCGTGCTCACCGGAAGTATCAGAGAGAGCCAGCGATGATCCTAAAACTCGGCGTCCCCAAAGGCAGCCTGGAAGGCGCTACCATCGACCTTTTCCGGCGGGCCGGCTACAACATGACCACGACCAGCCGGTCGTACTTCCCCGTGATCGATGATCCCGAGATCGACTGTCTGCTTATTCGGGCTCAGGAGATGGCGCGCTACGTGGAGAACGGCATCCTGGACGCCGGGATAACCGGACTGGACTGGGTACAAGAGAACGACGCGGACGTGCATGCCGTGTGCGACCTCGTATACGCCAAACAGAGTTTCGGCAAGGTGCGCTGGGTGCTGGCGGTACCGGAGGCGTCGCCGGTCAAGAGCGCCGCGGACCTCGAGGGCAAGATCATCGCCACCGAACTCGTGGCCACAACCAAGCGTTATCTGGCGGAAAAGGGCGTGACAGCCAAGGTCGAGTTCAGCTGGGGCGCGACCGAGGTCAAGCCACCGGAATTGGCCGACGCCATCGTGGAGGTCACCGAGACCGGCAGCTCTCTGCGAGCTAACAAACTCCGCATCGTCGAGACGGTCCTCGAGTCCAACACGCAACTCATCGCGAATCTCGAGTCGTGGAAGGACGGGGACAAGCGACGCAAGCTCGAAGACATCAGCATGCTGCTGCAAGGGGCTATCGCCGCCTTGGGCAAGGTGGGGTTGATGCTGAACGTGCGACGCAGCGATCTCGCCACCGTGCTGCAGGTCTTGCCGGCCCTGCGCAGACCGACCATCTCTTCGCTTAGCGATGAGGAGTGGCTGGCCGTCAACACCATCATCGACGAGTCGGTGGTGCGCGTCATCATTCCGCGCCTCAAGGAGGCCGGCGCGCAGGGCATCGTCGAATACCCACTGAATAAGATCGTCATGTAGCTCGCACAGCTGCGCCAAAGCGTCCTGAGCGAGGCTATTGGCTTGACTGTCGCCAACCTGGCTGGGGAACCGGCATTGCGCTGGCCAAAGGAGGTGGCATGGATGACACAGGCCATTTGCTGGCGGATCGCCACGATGCTGGGCGCCGGCTTGCAGCTGGACTGACGCACGAAGCCGGTCGGAGCGACACCGTTGTTCTCGGTCTGCCGCGAGGCGGGGTCGTGGTGGCCTTCGAGGTAGCCAGGGCCCTGGACGCACCACTGGACGTGTTCGTGGTTCGCAAGCTCGGCGCTCCCGGGCAAGATGAGTTGGCCATCGGAGCGATAGCGAGCGGTGGGGTGCGGGTGATGAACGACGATGTGGTGAGGGCGCTCGGTGTTTCCGAGAGCCAGATCGAGAGAGCGGCCGCTCGAGAGCAGACGGTGCTTGAAGAGCGCGAGCGGCTGTACAGAGGCCACGCGCAGCCCCTCGATCTGCGGGGACGACAGGTCATAATCGTGGATGACGGACTGGCCACAGGGGCGAGCATGCGGACAGCCGTGCAGGCGCTCAGGCGGTTCGAGCCCGCGCGGACGGTCGTCGCCGTTCCTGTTGCCCCGGCGGAGACCTGCCGGTCCCTTGAAGAGCAGGTCGACGAGGTCGTATGCCTCATGACGCCGGCGCCTCTCTACAGCGTGGGCTCGTGGTACCAGGACTTCTCACAGACATCTGACGAAGAGGTCATCGACCTGCTCGAACAGGCTAAGAACTTCGGCCGGGGTACTTCCGGAAGGGACAGCGCCGGGAGAGTAGGTTGATGGACGGATCGGCCGGCGAGCACGAGATCACATTCGGGCTAGGGGAGCTCGAGCTGCAGGGGACGCTCGGCATCCCCCCTGGCGCGACGGGACTCGTGCTCTTCGTGCATGGCAGTGGAAGCAGCCGTTTCAGTTGGAGGAACCGGTATGTGGCCGAA
>MELN01000071.1:23177-25563 GCA_001768675.1 Actinobacteria bacterium RBG_16_64_13
TTGGCGGCCGCGGCCCAGACCGAGGGTATAGGTGCGGTGGTCTCGCGAGGCGGAAGACCCGATCTAGCCGACAGCCTGCTAGGCCAGGTCAGGGCTCCGACCCTTCTCATCGTGGGCGGCAACGACGAGGTGGTCATCCAGCTCAACCGGCAGGCGTTCGCCCGGCTCCAGTCGGTCAAGGACATGAAGATCATCCCGGGTGCGACTCACCTCTTTGAGGAGCGGGGCGCCTTGGAAGAGGTAGCGAGACTGGCTGCCAGGTGGTTCGGCAAGTATCTCGCGGGCGCCTGACGTCGCGGGCGCGACAGAAAGCCACGACATCCGCCATCCCGATGACGATAAGCACCCGTGCCTGTTTTTGCTGTGGAGAAGCTAACATAGTCGTCCGAGGCACTTCCTTGACCTAAGTCAAGTACGACGGAGTCTGTTAGGGGCTGGAGAATAGGGGCATGGTGGGAAGCCAGCAGGATGAACGTGAACAGGCCGGCGGGCGACAGCGTCTGACCTTAGTGCTGAAACAGACGACCCTTCTTGGAGGCTTGGACGAAGACCATTTGGCACAGCTGGTGGCGCAAGGTGGCCGCAGGCGGTTTGATGCCAACCAGAGCGTCTTCTTTGAAGGTGATCGCGCCACCGGGCTTCACATAGTGCTTGAGGGACGGGTCAGGGTCTTCAAGACCTCGCCCAGGGGCCGGGAGCAGACCCTCATGATAATGGGCCCCGGCGAGCCGGTGGGCGAGGTGGCGGTGCTCTCGGGTGAGACGTATCCGGCAAGCGCCGAGACGCTCGACCCCAGCGAAACCTTGTACATCCCCCGGCAGGCCTTCTTGGACTTGGTCAGCCGCGAGCCCGAGGTAGCCATGCGCTTGCTCTCGGCTCTATCCGTACGTCTGCGTTCGTTCGCCTCTCTCATCGAGGACTTATCGCTGCGAGACGTTTCAGAAAGGCTCGCGGCCCATCTGTTGGCGCTGGCCACTGAAGGGGCGGACGAGGAGATGATCGACCTGGACGTTTCCAAGAGCCAGTTGTCCGCGGCCGTCGGCACCGTGCCCGAGACCCTTTCGCGCGCGTTCGGGCAACTGGCCCGGGCAGGCGCCATCCAGACCCGCGGCCGCAAGGTGCATATCAAAGACCGGGCGCTGCTTGCGCAGGTCGCGCGGGTGAAGCCGTGAGGACGGGGCGTTGGGCGTTGGCCGGATGTTGCGCCGTCTTGCTCGCCGGGGCAATGCAGCTGAGCGCCGGCTGCGGGTCCGCCGCCGACACCCCAGGCGAAGGAAGCGGGCGGCCGGTCGTGCTCGCCGACACCAGCTTCATGGCCGACATAGCTCAAAACGTCGCTGGTGGCCGGCTCACGGTGTCGTCCCTGCTGCCGGTGGGCGCCGACCCGCACTCGTTCGAGCCGACCCCGCAGGACGCCAAGCGGGTGGCCGACAGCACGACCGTGATCATCAACAGCGTGGGGTTCGAGCCGCTGATCGACGATCTCGTCGCCGGAGCGGGAAGCCCTGACTTGGTCGTAGTCGAGGCGGCGGCCGGCATAGCCGGCCGCGCCGGGGATCAGCATTTCTGGCTCGACCCGGTGAAGGTCATCACCTATGCGGAGAACATACGCATGGGCCTTGCCGCCGCCGACCCCTCGGGGGCCGAGACATATCGCCTCAATGCCGAAGCCTATGAGCAGGAGCTGCGCGACTTGCACTCCTGGATCGCGGCACAGGTCGAGACCATTCCGGCCGCACGAAGGCTCTTGGTGACAAATCACGAGAGCCTTGGCTACTTTGCCCAGCGGTACGGGTTTCGGATAGTGGGTGCGATCTTTCCCACCGTGGCCGGTGATGGGTCGCCATCTGCCCAGCAATTGGCTGCCCTGGTTGAGGAGATCCGCGTCGCCGATGCCCCGGCGGTATTCCTGGAAGCGGGCAGCAATGCCGATCTGGCTGGTCAACTCGCGCGAGAGACGGGAGTGCAAGTCGTCACCGATCTCTACGAGCACTCCCTGGGGGACAACGCGGCCACGTATCTCGACATGATGCGCTGGAACGTGCGGTTGATAGTGGAGGCTTTGCGATGACCGAGCTACTCGAACTGCGTGGGGTCAGCGTCTTCTACGGAGGGCGGCTGGCGCTCGACTCGGTCTCGTTGGCCATCGCTCGTGGAGCTCAGGTGGCCGTGGTGGGTCCGAATGGGGCTGGGAAGTCCACCCTTTTCAAGGCGGTAGTAGGGCTCATCCCTGTGCGAAGCGGAGAGATACTCATCCACGGCCGGCCGGCGGCCGAGTATCGCGACCCGGTGGCCTACGTGCCTCAGCGGGAAGAGGTGGATTGGCGGTTCCCGGTCACGGTGGCCGACGTGGTGGCAATGGGACGTTTCGGGCGGAAGGGTTGGC
>MELN01000071.1:25595-25929 GCA_001768675.1 Actinobacteria bacterium RBG_16_64_13
GTGCGCGAGAGCATGGAGCGGCTCGGCGTAGTCGATCTGACCCAGCGGCCCATTGGTGAGCTGTCCGGAGGGCAGCAGCAGCGGGTGTTCTTGGCCCGGGCTTTGGCGCAGGAGCCTCATGTGCTGTTGCTTGACGAACCGTTCACAGGTGTGGACGTCTCCACGCGAGAAGCGACTCTCGAACTGCTTGCCGACTTGCGAAAGAGCATGGTGACCGTGATGGTCTCCACTCATGACTTGGATCTTGCCGCGGGCCGGTTCGATGAGGTAGTGCTTCTCAACGGAAGCCTGATCAAGGCGGGCCGGCCTGGAGAGGTCTTCACCGAAGAGCATC
>MELN01000071.1:26001-26257 GCA_001768675.1 Actinobacteria bacterium RBG_16_64_13
CGGTGGGCGGCGTGGATACGTGCCGGTGCGACACGTGCGACGGAGCCGAGCTGCCGGGGAAGGAGACGCGGTGATCGACTGGCTGACCGAACCGTTCGCGCTGGGCTTCATGCAGAGAGCTCTCGTGGCCTCCGTCATCGTCGGGGTGGTGTGCTCCGTCATAGGTTGCTACGTGGTGCTGCGGTCCATGGCGTTCTTGGGAGACGCGCTTGCACATGCCATCTTGCCGGGTGTCGCCATCGCGTACCTGGTCGGA
>MELN01000071.1:26267-26348 GCA_001768675.1 Actinobacteria bacterium RBG_16_64_13
TGGCGGGGGCCCTTGCGGCGGGCCTGATCGTTGCCGTGGGTATCAGCTTCTTTTCCCGGTCGGGGACCATCCGGGAGGACA
>MELN01000071.1:26388-26684 GCA_001768675.1 Actinobacteria bacterium RBG_16_64_13
GGTGGTCCTGATCAGCACGATGCGGACGTACGCGGTGGATCTCACCCATGTGCTCTTCGGAAACGTCCTGGGAGTCACCGCGACCGACCTGATGATAAGTGGAGGCTTGGCCATCGTGGTGTTGGGCGCCATCGGTCTGCTGTACAGGCGGCTGCTCGTGGTGTCTTTCGACCCGATCCTGGGGAGGACGCTGGGTCTGCACGTCCACGCCCTTCGCACGGGTCTGTTCTTGATGCTGGCTGCCACTATCGTGGTTGCGCTACGCACGGTGGGCGTCGCACTGGTGGCCGCCATGC
>MELN01000071.1:26725-29439 GCA_001768675.1 Actinobacteria bacterium RBG_16_64_13
CTACCGGGAATGATGGCGGTGTCGGCTGTGATCGGCGTGGTGTCGGCTGTGGGTGGGCTGTACGCCAGCTACTTCCTGAATGTTGCCTCAGGTGGAGCGATGGTGCTGGTCGCCACGGGGATCTTCGTGCTGGTCTTCCTGTTCGCGCCCGGGCGCGGCGTGGTGTGGAAGGCAGCCAGGCGCATAGGTTGAGCAGAAGAAACGGCCGGGCGCCCGAGACACCGTCTCGCTCAGGCGCCCCGGCCGTTTTTGTCGTGGTCGGTTTCGAGGTCTAGAACCCGGCGATGCCGCCCAAGAAGTCGTAACTCATCTTCTTACGCAGGTCGGCGGTGACGGAGAAGAGCCGCTTGATCCGGGCTTCTTCAGCCGAGGTCAGCTCGTCGGGCGACACCAGGTTCGACGGCTTGCGGTTCTCCTCCATGGCGATGGCCTGCCTGCGGAGGCGCACGCGCATGAGGGTCTCGTAGTCGGGCACGATCTCCTCGTAGGACTCTTTGCTCACCACTCCTCTGTCCTTCAACTCGGACAGCCGATCGAGGGTGTTGGTGGAGTCGATGCGGTGCTTGAGAGCGTAGAGGCGGGCGAAGTTGACCACCGGCATCAGCGCTTCTTTGAGACTGAGAGCTTTGGCCCCGTTGCCGGAGGAGGTCGTCTGGATGTTGCCCAGAAGGGTGAGAGGCGGTTTGTAGAGCAAGGCGTTCTGGGCGAAGTGGATGAAGAACAGTGGATACGCCTGCATCTGGTCGAAGACCGAGGTGCGGAGCTCCCGGGCGAACTGGTGCTGGCCGCTCACGCAACGGAAGTCGAACAGCATGTTGAGCTCGAGCAGCTCCTGTGGGTCGGCGTTGTGGATCCAGTGAGAGAACTGGTCCTTCCACACTGAGCGCGGCTGGTTCCACCGCGGGGTCTTGGCCATGACGCCGCCATCACAGTAGGAGTAGCCCACCTGATCCAGCCAGTCGCACACCAAGGTTCCCAGGGTCAGGAAGTACTTGGCCACTTCCGCGGCCTTCTCCTTCGGCGGATCGTCGTACAGGAGCGCGTTGTCCTGATCGGTGAGAAGGGTCTGTTCCTCCCGGCCCTCGCTTCCCAGGGTGAGGAACGCGTACGGGACGGGGGCGGGACCAAGTTGCTCGGTAGCCATGGCCAGCAGTCTCTGCACCACGCCGTCCGAAACACCCGAGATGATGCGGTTGACGTAACGTGTGTCGGCGCCCGTGTCGACCACCGCTTTGACCAGTCCGGGAAGCCTGTCGTGTGCTTCGTGGATGTCGTCCAGAGAGGGGGCTCTGCAAATGGAGTCGGTGATTATCACCGAAGATGACTGCTGATATTGGACGAGATCCCGGAGGCGGATATGGCCCGAGAGCTTCCCCCCTTCGTCCAACACAGCAAGGTGGTCGATGTTCTTCTCCTGCATGCGGGTCAGTGCTTCGTAGACCGGCGCGGTCTGAGAGATCGAATCCACGGGCGCAGTCATGATCATGCGGATGGAGGACTCGTGATCGAGGTCCTCGGCAACCACACGCTCACGGAAATCGTGATCGGTGACAATGCCCATCAGGTCGCCGTCAGGTCCCGTCACGAAGACCGCTCCGGCCTTGTTCTTGGTCATGAGCGAGGCTGCTCGGCTGATGGACCTGTCCATGTCGAGGGAAATGGCGGGACTTATGGCCCGCGTCACGGGTTCTTGCAGATAGAACAGGGAGGTCTGCAGCTGTGCGATCAGCGCGTCCCGCTCTTCCTCTCCTTTGGTCTGCGACGTGATGTCCTCCAGGATGCCGTCGCAGTACTGGGGCTGGCCGTTCTCGTCCTCAACGAGGACCGCGAACAGCGATACGTCGGTGCGTCCGCCGTCCTCACGCCGCAGGCCTAAGCGATAGTCTTGGAGCACTCTGTCTTTGTTGAGCCGGTCGACAAGGGCGGCTCGCTCGTCCGCGTCGATGATCCTGTCTAGCCAATCGGTACCAGTCAGGTCCGCCCACGGAGGAAGACGCAGGATGTTGCGCATAGCCGGGTTGGCTTCCACAAGTGTCGCCTTGCGACCCCATTTGCTGCGGAACACCCCCAGGTTAAGGGCGTCGGACATGGTCCGGAACTGACGGCGGGTCTCTTCGTGAGCGGCCTCTATGGCTTTCTGCCCGCCCAAACTACGGGCTATAAGGATGACGCCGCCCTTGCCGGCCAACGAGATGGGTGTCGCCGCCAGAAGAACATCGACCGGCCTACCGTCTTTTGCTTTGAACCGAGCCTCGAATCTAAGGGGCGTCGTCTCGGTAGTAGAGGGGGACACGCTTGCAGTCGTCAAGGCTTCGACGTAGCCGAGAGCGCGCCGGTCCTCGGGCTGGTCGTCCATGAAGAGCCGCGGCGCGTCGAGATCGGCAAGCTCCTCGGCGGTGTAGCCCAACATGTCTTGCAGCGGCTTGTTCGAGTAGGCGGATTTGCCTCCGAGGGTCATCAGGATGCCCTCGGTCGCCGCCGCGACCATGGCCTGGTATTTCTCGTAGGATTCCTTGAGGGCCTGTTCGGCGGTGGCCCGACGCCTTTCGATCTTGAGGCTATGCCGGGCGCTGTACAGCAGGAGGAGCGCTATGGCCACGATGATACCGAGGGAGATGTAGGTCAGGGACCGTTGGACTCGCGCGATGGCGGCGTTGACGTCTTCGATATAGATGCCCGTGCCGATCACCCACTGCCACGGCTTGAACAGCTCC
>MELN01000071.1:29464-52175 GCA_001768675.1 Actinobacteria bacterium RBG_16_64_13
GGTTCGGATCGTCTTGCCACTGCCAGAAGTAGTCCACGAATCCTGAACCGCTATCACGCACCGCGTCGACCGAAGCGACAAACAGCTTCTTCCCGCCCTGGTCCTCGTAGTCAGTCAGGTCCTGGCCGTCCAATTCGGGCAGGTATGGGTGCATGATCATAGTGGGATGCATGTCGGTGATCCAGAAGTAGTCCTTACCCTGGTCCCCGTACCTGAGGAGCTTGATGCGGGCAATCGCCTCGCTTTGAGCCTGCACTTCAGTCAAGCGTCCGGCCGCCTGTTCGTCGTAGTACTCGTTGAGAATGCTGACAGCCGCCCGAGTCAACTCCTGTGTCGTCTCTTTCTTGCCCTCGAGTAGCTCGTCCTCGAAGGAGGGGATCAACACCAAGAAGATGACCAGAATGAACAGGATCACCGCCAGGACCGCCGGGAGGACGATCCTGAAGATGAAGCTTGACCACCTACGCGATAGCGGTCTGTCGAAAAAGCGTTTGCTAGTACCCAACTCGCCCCCTTGGCATGGTCGGCCGGTCAGAGTAGTCGGAGGCCGGGCCTTGTCCTGACCCGAGCCCGAGCGCTGCCACAAAACGGTTCCAGTGTACCAAGGGCATGTCGACCCCGGGACTGGCGCCATCGGAGTGATGCAGCCCATGGAAATCGCTCCCCCCTACGGTCAGCAGGTCGCGCCGTTCCGCGATCTCCAACAATCGACGGCGGACCGTCTCTGGATACTGGCTATGGAAAGCTTCGATACCGTCCAGGCCTTCCGACTGAAGCAAGTCCAGGACTTTTTCCAAGCGTTCGATGGTACGCACGCCGGCAAGTGGATGAGCCAAGAAGACCCGGCCTCCGGCACTGTGGACCAAGCAGATGACCTCGGCGGAGCCGGGAGGGCGGTGCGGCGAGGGGTCCTCTCCCGGTGGGCTGCAGGGTCGCTCGGTACCGGGCGGGCGCCCAGTCAGGGAGCGCGCTCGATACATCCAGTGTCTCGCCGACGATCGCCATGGCTCGCGGATCGTACGGAGCGATTGGAGCAGCGGCTCGTTGTCGGGATGAAACGAGTAGGCCAGTAGATGCACGGGCACAGCCTGTGACCGAGTAGCGATCTCCAGCCCGAGTATGGAGTTGACACCTCTTCTTTCCAAGGCGGCGCGAAAGGCCTCTTGGCCATCTATGGTGTTGTGATCGGTGAGCGCCGCCCAGACGACGCCGACAGCGGCGACAGAATGAGCAACGTAGGCAGGCGAATGATCCCCGTCGCTCGCGGACGAATGACAGTGTAGGTCAACCCTGATGGTGTCGGTCACAAGATCCTCTACAGGCACCGTAAAACGCGCAGGTCATTCTACAAGAAATGCGCGCTGGGAGTGGACAATCCCGCCTAGAGACCGGTATAGTGTCCGCCGGTTTCGACCGGGCTGAGGTGGAGACACCGGCCCGATACCCATCAGGACCTCATCAATGATCGGGTACGACAGGAAGGAACAGCATATGGCGAATTCGATCACTTCAAACGAGACAGTGACAAAACTGCTGGACACCAATGCCAACCCCGCCCCGCTAGGGCTCATGGGGTTCGGCCTGACTACGATCCTCCTGAATATCCACAACGCGGGGTTCTACGATCTCAACGCGATGATACTGGCCATGGGCATCTTCTACGGCGGGGTCGCTCAGATCATCGCCGGGGTCATGGAGTGGAGGAAGAACAACACGTTCGGAACGCTCGCGTTCACGTCGTATGGCCTATTCTGGCTGACGCTCGCGGGTATCTGGCTCCTACCTGCCATATTCCCCAACACAAAGCTTGCGGGCAGCCCGAGTGAACTGGCCCTCGCTTGGTACTTCGTCGCCTGGGGAGTCTTCACCGGTTACATGTTCTTGGGCACCCTGAAGCTGAACCGCGCGCTGCAGGTGGTCTTCGCTCTACTGACCATCCTCTTCTTTCTTCTTGCCGTCCGTGACTTCGGCGGAGGAGCCATCTTTGGCAAGATCGCCGGCTGGGAAGGCATCCTGACTGGGCTCTCGGCCTTGTACGCCGCGGCTGCGCAGATTCTCAACGAAACCTACAGAAGGGTAGTCCTGCCGCTGGGCCCCATCAGTCAGCTGCCCCGGGGCTTTGTCACGGAACATGGGGAAGAGATCGCCACCATGTGGCTCCAGGACCTCCGGCGGAGTCCGCAGACGCCGTCGTACGGCGTGGTGTCCGATGCCGAACTGGTCAACGCGAGCGAGTTCGCCCTGGTACAAGTGGACGAGTATTTCGGCGGCAACCCTGCCGATTCAGAGATCGGCGCCTTCTTCCACAAGCTCGGAGCGACCCGGGCCGCTCAAGGTCTGCCTCTGGCTGAGTTGATCAGCGCCATTCTGCTCCTGAAACGGGAGATATGGATGTCGGCCCGTACCCACGGCATATGGGAGTCGGCCATGGACCTGCAAAGGGCCGTGGACCTCAACCGCGAACTGGGACGTTTCTTCGACAGAGCCGTCTACTACGCGACCGCTGGCTACACAGGTCTGCCTCTGCCGGCGAAGGACGTCTTCTAGAACGACGACTCTGCACGGACGACTCGACGAAGAAAACGCCGCCGGATGCACGTCTGCATCCGGCGGCGTTCTTCGTGCGCCTTGAGGCCGGCTTTACTCGGCCGGGGCCGCCTCCGCCACGGCAGGTTGCGGAGCGGGATTCGCCCTGGAGTCGGCAAATGCTTGGTCCGACATCATGTCGGGCTTGGTGAGTTTCGACACCACGTAGATCACGACGAAGCTTAGGGGGATGGAAATGATCCCCGGGTTCTTCATCTGGATGGGCGCGTCGGTCGCAACAAGGCCGTATAGTTCCCAGGCGGTCGGCGAGAACAAGATGATGCCCACCGAGGACACGATCCCCACGATCATCGAGGCGACCATGCCCTTCGAGGTAGTCCGCTTCCAGAACAGCATCATGATGATGCAGGGCAGGTTGGCCGACGCGGCGACCGCGAAGGCCAAGCCCACCAGGAAGGAGACGTTGACGCCCTGGAAAGCGATTCCCAGAAGAATGGCGATGGCGCCCACAACGAAGGCGGCGACGCGGCCCGCGAGAACCTTCTGCCTCTCGTTCTTGATGAGGCCGCCGAACCGGTCCATGAGGTCGTGAGCGACCGCACCGGACGCGGCGATGATAAGACCGCTCACAGTGCCGAGGACGGTCGCGAACGCAATGGCAGAGATCATGGCGAACAGAAACGTCCCGAAAGACTCCGCCAGGAGCGGCGCCGACATGTTGTTGTCGAGGACGTTCACCGTGGAGCTCGTCATGGCCCCCAGGCCCAGGAACAGTGTGAGTATGTAGAAGAACCCGATGGCGGCGATGGCGACCACAGTCGACTTACGAGCCGCCCGCTGACTGGGCACGGTGTAGTAGCGGATGAGGATGTGCGGTAGCGCCGCGGTACCCAAGAAAAGCGCGATCATGAGGGACACGAAGTCCACCCGATCGACCCAGGAGCCCGCCACTTTGAATTGCTGGCCCGGCTTGACGACGGTGTCGCCCGCGACCGGGACCGAATAGAAGACCGAGACGTTATCCGTGCCTTCGGTGAACTTGACGGTCTTCCACAGATTGATCGTCGTGTCGGGATCACCTATCAGAGACAGGAACTTGAACGGGTTCACCGGGCCGGTGGTCGTGTCCATCTCGCCGGCGATCGAACTCACGTTACCGACCAGTCGCAGTTTGTTGTCGGCGGATTCGGGGGCTCCGTTGACAAGCTTGGTGCCGTCCTCTTGCGTGACCAGCTGCTGCGTCTCATGGAGCGTGACGCCCGCAGAATCGGAGTCGAGCTTCCACCAAGTGGTGATGTCGCCGCTCTTGATCTTGACGAAGGTGAGGGTCTTGTCCTTGACCTTGACGTCGTGCTGGCCTACGACCTGGTACGCCGGATCGTTGGGGGTTATCGCCCCGTCGGTCTGGGTGGCCGTGATGGTCTTGTAGTTGTAGAAGGGGACTCTGCCTCCCTGGTCCGGTTCGGTCGAGAGACCGCGCACCGTCAGGGCGATGACTATCACCAGGGCAAAGACGATCAGCAGCGAGCCCTTGATGAACTGGACGTATGTGGTGGAGGTCATACCCGCGGTGGCCACGATCGTTATGACGATGGCGCCCACGAGAACCACACCCACCCAGTGAGGGAAGCCGAGCAGTGGCTCGATGAGGACTCCCGCGCCCACCATCTGCGGGATGAGGTAGAAGATCGACACGACGAGCGTGGCTATGGCTGCCATGAGCTTGACGCTGCGCTTGTTGAACTTGGCGTCGAGCCCATCGGTGAAGGTGTAGCGACCCAGGCGCCTTAACGGCTCAGCCACGACGAAGAGCGCGACCACCCATCCGGCGAGGTAGCCGATGGAATAGAGGAACCCGTCATAGCCGGAGACGGCGATCATTCCGCAGATGCCGAGGAACGACGCCGCGGACAGATAGTCGCCGGCGAAGGCTATGCCGTTCACTCCCCAGTGAATCCGTCCACCGGCCGCGTAGTAGCCGTGGGCGGAGCGCGCCTTGCGCGCCGTGAAGAACGAGACGAACAGGACCAGCGCAACGATGACTACAAAGATGACGATGGCGAGAGTCTTGACTTCACCCATGTCAGGCCTTCTTCTCGCGCTCGAAGTACTTTTCGTGCCTGGTGCAAGCCCAGTTGTAGACTACGGCAAGCACGAAGGCGATGATGATGAGCGCGAAACCGTAGATGATGGCGAGGTTCAGACCCCCGACCACGATCGTGCCCATGACTTTCGGCCACGCCACGTTGATGACGATGAAGATGATGTAGATCACCCCATAGACGAGCAACATCTTCAGCCCGAGGCGTTTCTTGTAACCGGCCGCCTCGTCGATACCAGATACAGCTGCGGGTTCGTGTAGCATTCGCATCCCTCAAATCTCTTCGTAATGACAACTATTGGACACCGACTCTCGCTTCCGCACGGCGCAGAGATGGCTTCCGGTATTGTGGGTGCTGGATGCATTGGCTGTCAAGCCCCCGTGTGATGAAATTCACAGCGATGCATCCAAGGCCCGGTCCGCGTTTGGCAGCGACGCATCGCAGTGCATCAGAAGCCCGGTTTGCGTTAGAATCTCGCTATGATCCTGTGGGGAGAGATAAGCGAGTTCCCGCTGTTCAGCCTGCTGCAATTCCTTGCGGGCCAGCGCTGGACAGGAGTCCTCGAGATCCAGGACTTCGAGGAACTCGGGGCTGTCTATCTAGTACGCGGCCGTATCGAGGCTGTGGGCATGGCGGCGTGGGACGAGATGCTCAGCGCCAGGCTTGTGGCGGCCGGGGTGCTCACCGAGGCGAAAGCCAAGGAAAGCCTGATGGAGTACTCGGTGAGCGACACTTTGAGACCGGTGCCGTCGTTCCTTCTGGAGAAAGCCCAAGGAGATCGGCGGATCCTTGTTGATGTGGTCAACCGGCACATATCGGACGTCATCGTGCAGCTTATGTACTGGAACTCGGGCACCTTCCGGCTCACCACGCCGGACGACCCGATCTTCTTCCCGGTCGTGCCTTCGCTCGACGTGGAGAGTTTTCTGCTGGACGCCTACCGCAGGGTGGACGAAGGGGAGAGGCCCTGGCGCGACAAGATCTCCGGGGAGCAGGAGCTCTGCCTGACCTGTACCATCGAGTGCACCCCCGAGATCAAGGGCCGCTATTTGAAGCGCGACGTATGCTTGTGGCGAAGCATGCCCAGCGTCCTCAAGGATCCGATATACCGCACCCTCCAGAAGCGACCGAGGCCGATCACTGAGGAGGATGAGATGGAAGAGCTTCCCTTCATCTGATTCATGCGGGTCAGCATCATCTGTGTCGGGCGCCTCACCCGCGAGTACCAGGGAGTCTGGCGACACTACGAGAGGCTTCTGCGGCCGTATCTGAGCCTTGAGGTCTTCGAGGTCCCGGAGTCGCCCCTGGCTCTGGGAGAGGACCAGGCTCGTGCGAAAGAAGGGGCAGCTCTGCTGGGACTCTTCCGGAAGGGGGCTTTTGCGGTCGCGGTCGACCCCCGGGGAACGGAATACTCGTCCGAAGCGTGGAGTGCCTTCCTGGCCGGCAAGAAGGTGGACGGGCAGAGCAGCTTTCAGTTCGTGCTGGGTGGTGCGTCAGGTCTGGACTCGCGGGTACTCGAGGCGGCCCACACGCGCTGGTCGCTTTCGTCCCTGACCTTCCCTCATCAGATGGCCCGCTGTATCGTTCTTGAACAGTTGTACCGCGGCTTGCGGATCGAACGCGGCGAACCGTACCACCACTAGCCGAGTGAGGGAGCGGCCCATGAGGCGGGAGCTTAGAGCGGGACTATGGGTCTTGGGCGCGATCGTCTTGGTCGTGGTGATCGGCACGGTCGGGTATATGGCCATCGAGAAGTGGACCTTTCTCGATTCCCTCTACATGACGGTGACGACCATATTCACCGTCGGTTTCGGGGAAGTGCACACGCCATCGACTGCCGGCAGGGTCTTTACCCTCGTTCTTATTGTCGGGGGGGTGGGGACCATCCTCTACGGTATCGGGTCGATGGTAGAGTTCGTGGTGGGAGGGCAACTTTCGGGCATGTTCCGACGGAGGGTGGTGAAGAGGCAGGTGGACAGGCTGGATGGGCACTACATAATATGTGGATATGGTCGCGTGGGCGAAGCCGTGGCCCGTCAGTTCGCGGCTCATAACGTCAAGTTCGTGGTGGTCGACCACGACCCCGAGGTTCAGGTCCGTGCTGACGCCGCTGGGATCCCGGTGGTCCAAGGTGACGCGGCGACCGATGAGGTCTTGGAGGCCGCGGGAGTCAAGAGGGCGAAGGGTCTGATATCCGCCGTCGGGTCGGACGCGGGCAACATGTTCGTCGTCCTCTCTGCGCGGGTGCTGAATCCCGGCCTCCTCATCGTCGCCCGTGCTGGTGCGGAGGATGCCGCCAACAAGTTGGAGCGAGCAGGCGCCGACCACGTGGTCTCGCCTTATGGCATCGGCGGGAAGCGAATGGCGACTCTCATGCTCAAGCCGCTCGTCAGCGACTACCTCGAGGTGGTCACGGGAGGCGGCGAGCTGGCTTTTCTGGTGGAGGAGTTCCAGTTGAGCGGTGACTGCTGCGTCATCGGTCGGACGATCGAGACACTGGACGTGCGCAAGCGGACCGGGGCTACCATCCTGGCGGTGCAACGGGCGACGACGGGCGTCTTCGACACAAATCCGTCGCCGGATTCGCACTTGAATCCCGGAGACAAGATCATAGCCATCGGGACGTCGGCAGAGATCCGCCGGCTGGAGGAGCTGATCGGCTCTCCCGCGGGCACCTAGGCGACGGGGAGGATAGGAGTCAGGTGCTAGCTGAACGGGTCCAGAGAGTCATGGCGGCGTGGGCTGCCGAAGAGGGATGGCGTGAAGCTCCCATCTGTCAGTTGGAGCGGCCCGCCGAGGAGGCGCACGGCGACTACGCGACCCCGGTCTGCATGCAGATGGCGCGTGCCGCCCGTCGGTCGCCGCGCCATCTGGCCGAGGAGCTTCGGCTGCGACTCCTAGCCGACAAAGAGGTCGCCCGCCTGGTAGAGAGCATCGAAGTCGCGGGCCCCGGGTTTCTCAATCTTTACCTCAACGGCACCGCCTATTCCGAGGCTATGACCGAGATGCTTGCTCAAGGTGAGGAGATCGGCCGAGTCCCTCCGCGGGCCCACCCTCGCATCAACCTGGAGTTCGTCAGCGTCAACCCCAACGGGCCTCTCCACGTCGGTCATGGTCGCTATGCCGCATACGGCGATTCGTTACATCGCCTACTTGCCTTCAGCGGGGCGAACGTCACCACGGAGTTCTACATCAACGACTTCGGCCGGCAGATGGATCGATTCGGGCGGAGTGTGGCTGCCAGGTATGCGCAATCGTTCGATCTCGACCTGCCGGTGCCGGGAGACGGATATCAAGGCGACTATGTGAACGAAATCGCCGCTGGGGCTCGCGCCAAGGTTGGCGATCGATACGTCGCAGCCCTGAGACCGGCCGCGGTAGAGCGGCGCCCGGCGGCTGCCGCGGGCGCGGAATCGGGTGGCGCGCCCAGCCCGCGGGCAGGAGAAGACCTCGCGGCTATGGCCGAAGAGGTCTTCGAGGACGAGGGTGCCGAGGAGTCGTCAGATTGGCCGCAAGATCCGGGCGTGTTGGAGGCGGTCGCCTTCTTCAAATCGTGGGGCTGTCAGGCGATGCTTGAAGGGATGCGGACCGAGCTGGCGGGGTTCGGCGTTCTCTTCGACTGCTGGTTCAGCGAGACCGCGTTGCACTCGAGCGGCAGGCTCGAGCGGGTGGTGCAGCGATTGCTCGAAACGGGCGAGGCCTACCGGGAGGGTGACGCCGTCTGGCTCCGCACGACCTCGCGCGGCGACGACAAAGACCGCGTCCTGATCCGCAGCAACGACCAGCCCACGTACTTCGCGGCCGATATCGCCTACCACGAAGACAAGCTCGAGCGGGGCTTTGAGCACCTGATCAACATCTGGGGCGCCGACCACCACGGGTACGTGCCGCGTATGAATGCGGCTGTGGAGATCCTTTCCGGCAGGCCGGGAACGCTGGAAGTCATCATCGGCCAGCTGGTCAACCTGCTCGAAGAAGGCGCACTCAAGCAGATGTCTACGCGGCGAGGTGAGATGGTGACCCTGGCCGAGTTGATCGACGCGATCGGCGTCGATGCGGCGCGGTTCTTCTTGGTCTCGCGCTCTCAAGACCAGACCCTGGATCTCGACATCGATCTTGCCAGGCGGCATTCCCAAGAAAACCCCGTGTACTATGTGCAGTACGCACACGCCCGGATTTCCGGGATCGTTCGAAACGTACCGGAGGGGACCGTGACCGCCATCTCGGAAGGGAGTGGGGTCTTCGCGTCGCCCTACGAGCGGGCCCTCATCAAACGCCTCGAGAGCTTCTCTTCGGTCGTGCAAGATGCAGCCGAGCGGCGGGCCCCTCATCGGATAGTCGCATACGCGCAGGAATTGTCCGCCGACTTCCACGTGTTCTACAAGCACTGCCGCGTGATCGGCGCGGAACCGGACGACGCTTCCGCGCGCTTCGCACTCTGCCTCGTGGTGAGGCGGGTCGTCTTCCGATGCCTCGACCTGCTTGGTGTGAGCGCTCCCGAGAGCATGTAGGCCGTAGCGCTCATGCCCGAGCTTCCGGAGGTCGAGACTGTCAGGCGCCAGTTGGCCGAGTCGCTGGCCGGAGCCAGGTATTCATCGGTGGATCAGGTGGAGCCGGCCATGCTGCGGGACTGCACTGAGCAGCAGCTTCGCGTGGAGCTCCCGGGCCGGAGTATCGAGCTCGTCGGCAGGAGAGGGAAGTACATCGTCGTTACGCTCGGGGGCGAGGGATTCCTCACGCTGCATCTCGGCATGACCGGCCAACTGCTTGTCGACCCCAAGGATGCGGGAGCGCACACGCGGTTCATCTTCGGTCTGGAAGCGGCGGATGGACGCCCGATGAGGCTGGAGTTCCGAGACACACGGAAGTTCGGCAGACTGCACTTCACGTCCGGCGGGCCGGCCCCGCGCCTCGCAGCGCTCGGCCCCGACGCTTGGAAGGGGCCATGGGACGCAGGCTATCTTGCGGACAGGCTGAGTGGCCGTACGGCGCCGATCAAGGCCTTGCTGCTCGACCAGAGGCATCTGGCCGGCATCGGCAACATCTACGCCGACGAGATCTTGTGGTGGTCAGAGTTGTCCCCGCTCAGGCCGGGTGGAACACTGTCCACCGCCGAGGTGGTCCGGCTCGCTGAGGAGATCCCGGCCAGGCTCGGGGAGGGAGTCCGTTTGCTTGGCTGCTCGGTGTCGGACTTCGTCGACACTGCGGGGAAGGAAGGCGACTTTCAGAACTGGCTGCGCGCGTACGCCAAGCAGGGCCAGGAGTGTTCGCGTTGCGGGGGTACTCTTGTGCGCGTGATCATCGCTGGGCGGGGAACGTCTTACTGCCCGGACTGCCAGCACTAGCTCGCCAGGAAGTTGCTAGGAAGACCGGGTCCAGGCAAAAAGAAAGGAGCCCCGAGTGTACTCGCTCTTCGCCTTTCAACGGCTCCTACTTCGTTCCCGCTTCGCTGTACTCCGCGGCCATTTAGTTCCGCGTTTTCTCGGCGGGCCCCTTTGTAGTCTCCTCAGACGCTGCGTCTGAACTCTCGGGACTCTGCAGATGATTCTAGTCTTCTTGGTGGGGAAGTCAAGGGCCTGCGCGGGCCGGTGAGTCCGGAAAATGCCGCAGGATGCGGTCGACCCCAGCGGAACGTCCGTACGCCCGCAGCGGACTCGGCACCAGCGCTCGACAAAGGGGGCTGTGCTATCATGCCGCGTACCCGGCGGTCCCAGCCGGCGAGCGGAGTTAACTCAGTTGGTAGAGTGCCAGCTTCCCAAGCTGGATGTCGCGGGTTCGACCCCCGTACTCCGCTCCAACTCCTGGCGGTGAGCACTCTCCCACGTCGCTGCGCTGGGCTCCGCGGCCCCGGCCTAGAATTCCGCGTGCCGTGATCCGCGGCTTCCCGCTCCGTGGCCGACGACGAGACCGGGGGCGGCGCTTTGCAGCCGGCCGGACCGAGGTCGAGCGGGCAAGTAGGGGTCGCCGTCAGTGCAGGAGCCTTAGAAGAGCGTGGGTTGATCGGGCCCCAGCCGCAGGCAGGCCACATGCGGGATGTTGCGGTACGACTGGCGGTAGTCGAAACCGTAGCCCACGAGGAAATCATCGGGGGCCTCAAAGCCTCGGTAGCGCACGTCGATGTCCGCAAGCCGGCGGTGCGGCCGGTCGAAGAGCGTGCAAACCTCCAGAGACCGGGGTCGCCTCAGGTTGAGTGAGCGCATGATGTAGTGCAGGGTCAGACCCGAGTCGATCATGTCCACGACGACCAGGACGTTCTTGTCCTTCACCGGTTGGTCGAGGTCCTTCAAGAACCGTATGGCTTTTGCCCCCGTGTCGGAGTGCTCCTCGGTATAAGAGCTGATGGCCAGGAAATCCAATTCCAGGGGGAGATCGATTGCCCGGGCAAGGTCGGCCGTGAAGAATAGCGCTCCTCTGAGGATGGAAACGAGAAGAAGTTCTTGGTCCTGATAGTCCCTGGTGATCTCGGCGCCCAGCTCGCGGACGCGCTTCGCTATCGCGTTCTCTGTGAGGATGACGTCGCCGATCCGCTCGTCCGGATGCTGAGAGTGGTAAGGAGACAGTTGAGGAGGGACCAAGGCGTCCATGGTGGCCTCACAGGTCGTACTTGTGCGCCATGCGGACGAAGTCCTTGCGATAGAAGAGCTTGATGCGAACGTCGGGGTACATCTCACGCAAGCGGCGGACTTTGCGATTCTTGGCCGTGACCAGCGATTGCTTCATCTCGGTCACCTCGACGAAGAGATCGAGGTCGGGCAAAAAGAAGTCGGGCGTGAACGCCTCGACGATGTTGCCACGCTCGTCTTGTTCCAGAATGAAGGTGCGTGGCTCGTACTCCCATGCGATCCGGTGATAGTCGAAGAGCTTTGCTGCCTCGAGCTCGGTCCGGGTGGCGAAGCTGGGTTGCTTGGTGCCCCGGTAGTAGGAGAAGGTCGGTGTTTCGTCGCTCATCCTGGAAGTCCATTCTACCAGCTTGCCTCTTGTGGTAACGTACCGGTGTTTTCGTGCTCTGGAGGCTGTCTTGACCCACACTCTCGTCTATCCCATCACGTCCTTGCATAACTCCGCCGGGCACCTGGAGATCGACGGCTGTGACGTCGTCGACCTCGCGGCCGTGTTCGGCACTCCGCTCCTTGTCTACGAGGAGGAGACCATCCGCGACCAATGCCGGCGCTACATGGCGGCGTTTCGCGAGCACACCGACGATTTTGAGGTCATCTACGCCAGCAAGGCCTTTTCCTCGGTGGCTGTGGACCAACTGGTCATGGAAGAGGGCTTGTCCATCGATGTGTCGTCCGGAGGGGAGTACCACATGGCCAGAGTGGCCGGGTTCCCCGCGGAACGGATCTTCTTCCATGGCAACAACAAGACCCGCGAGGAACTGGAATACGCGCTCTGTGGGGGAGTCGGGTCCGTGGTGGTCGACAGCTTCCAGGAACTGGCGCTGCTCGAAGAGATAGTGGCGGGCCGCGGAGGCTCCCAGCGCATACTGCTGCGCATCACCCCGGGCGTCGAAGCTCATACTCACTCGTTCATAGAGACCGGGCAGGTGGACTCCAAGTTCGGCTTCGGCCTGGCGGACGGGGTTGCCCTCGAAGCCATCCGGGAGGCTCTTGCCGCTCCGCATCTCGATCTTGTCGGGCTGCATGCGCATATCGGGAGCCAGATCTTCAAGTTGGACGCGTTCCGCAGGGCCATCGGCATCCTGGTGAAACTCATCGGGCAGGCGCATGCCGGTTTCGGCTTCGAGTGCCGCTGTCTGAATGTCGGCGGCGGGCTTGGTATCCGCTACACGGTTGAAGACGCGCCTTCGTCCATAGGTGACTATGCGACGGTGAAAGTCGAGGGGGTGCGTGAGGAGATGGCCGCGATGGGCCTGCCCATGCCCCGGGTCCTCATCGAACCAGGCCGTTCCATCGTCGGCAAAGCGGGTATCACCGCCTACACGGTGGGCACCATCAAAGAGATCCCCCGCGTGCGCACGTACGTGAGCGTGGACGGAGGCATGAGCGACAATATCCGGCCGATGTTGTACGACGCCCAGTACCTGGGCATGTTGGCCAACAAGGCGGACGAGCCGGCCGACACCAAAGTCACCGTGGCGGGCAAGCATTGCGAAAGCGGCGACATCCTCATCCGCGACGCTGTCATCCAGCGGCCGGAGCCGGGAGACATCCTTGTCATGCCGGCCACGGGAGCTTACTGCTTCGCCATGGCTTCGAACTACAACGGGAGTCCCCGGCCCGCGGTCGTATTGGTGAGGCAAGGACAGGCGCGCGTGATCATCGAACGAGAGACATACGCGGATCTGGTGGCGAAGCACCGGCCGCTGAGAGACTAGGCCGACCAGGAGACGAGGGGCGAGGCATGGAGCGGGACAGGGTCGTACGTATCGCGTTGTTGGGCTTCGGGACCATCGGGTCGAACGTGTTCCGGCTCATCCAGAAAGAGCACGACCAGATCTTGGAGGGCACCGGTATGGACCTCCAAGTGGTGAAAGTGCTCGAGATCGACAAAGGCAAGGTGCCCAGCGACGCGGCTCCAGGGTTGTTCACGGCTGACTTCGCCCAGATCGTCGACGATCCGTCTGTCGACATCGTGGTGGAGCTCATCGGCGGGACCGGAGCCGCCTTCACGTTCGTCGACGAAGCCATGCGCAAAGGGAAGAACGTGGTGACCGCCAACAAGCAGCTTCTCGCCTCGCGCGGTGAAGCCCTGTTCACACTGGCAAGGCAGGAGCGACGGCACCTTCGGTTCGAGGCTTCTGTGGCGGGCGCCATACCCATCATAAAGGTGATGCGCGAGAGCATGATCGCCGCCGGTCTGCACACGGTCTACGGGATCGTGAACGGGACGACCAACTACATCCTCACCCGGATGTACAACGAGGAGGGCGACTACGGCGAGATCCTGGCCAGGGCGCAGGAGCTCGGCTATGCCGAAGCCGATCCCACCGCCGACGTGGGCGGAGCCGACGCGGCCGCCAAGATGGCAATTCTCGCTTCCATCGCCTTCCATTCTCGGGTCACCCTGAGCGACGTAGCCTTCAACGGCATCGAGAATGTCACTCTGGGCGACGTCCGCTATGCCAAGGACCTGGGTTTCGTGGTGAAGCTCATCGGTGCGGCCCGACTCATCGATGGCAAAGTGAGCGTGCGGGTGTTCCCCGCCCTGTTGCCAGTCGCGCATCCGCTGGCCTCCATCAGCGGCTCCAACAATGCTGTGTTCCTCCAGGGGAGCGCCATCGGCGAGATCATGCTCATGGGCCCGGGCGCGGGCGGAGTTCCGACGGCGACCGCGGTCGTGAGCGACATAGTCTCTATCGCCAATACCAAGGACGTGGGCTTCTTGCAGAGTTGCTCCTGCTACCGAAGCCTTGGTTTCTACCCGGCGGAGGAAGTGGAGTCGGCCTTCTTCATCAAGATGAACGTCACCGACCGCGCCGGTGTGCTCGCGCAGATCGCTTCGATATTCGGGGAACACACAGTGTCCATCGCCAGCATGCTCCAGAAGGGAAGGGGCGACGAGGCCGAATTGGTCATCATCACCCATCCCACCAAGGAGAAGGACTTCTTTGCCGCCATCGACAAGGCCAAGGGCCTTTCTTGTTGCAAGAGTGAACCCATGACCCTGCGGGTGCTCTGAGATGGCCGCGGCCGGCCCAAGCCCGTTCGGGGTCATCGAGCGCTACCGCGAGTACCTGCCGCTCAAGCCCGAGACCGTTCCGGCCACACTCGGCGAGGGAAGCACGCCTCTGATTCCAGCGGCTTGGCTCAGCTCCCAGCTCGGATGCCGCGTGTATCTGAAATACGAAGCGGTCAACCCCACCGGCTCCTTCAAAGACCGGGGGATGACCGTCGCCATCACCAAGGCCATGGAGGACGGCGCCAACGCCGTCATATGCGCCTCCACCGGCAACACCTCGGCTTCGGCCGCAGCGTACGCCGCCAGGGCGGGCATGCGCAGCGTCGTGCTCATCCCCGAGGGGAAGATCGCCATGGGCAAGCTGTCTCAGGCGCTGATGCACGGAGCGGTGGCCATCGCTATCGAGGGCAACTTCGATCTGGCACTCGAGTACGTCAAGGAGATCTCGGCCAGGCAGCCCATCACCTTGGTCAACTCGCTCAATCCCTACCGCATCGAGGGGCAGAAGACGGCTGCCTTCGAGATCGTGGACAGCCTCGGCGACGCGCCGGCTATGCTGTCGATCCCGGTCGGAAACGCCGGCAACATCACCTCCTACTGGAAAGGGTTCCGGGAGTACAAAGACCACGGCATGGCCGAGAGGCTGCCTGTGGTCTGGGGATTCCAGGCCGAAGGTGCGAACCCGCTGGTGCGAGGAGAGATAGTCGAGCACCCGGAGACGGTGGCCACAGCCATCCGCATCGGCAATCCGGCCCGGGCGGAGGAAGCGCTTGCGGCGGCGCGGGATTCGGGCGGCGCCATACGTGACGTCACCGACGAGGAGATCCTGGCGGCTCAGCGCTTGCTTGCCCAGAAGGAAGGCGTGTTCTGCGAGCCGGCTTCGGCGGCCAGCGTCGCCGGGTTGCTCAAATACGGCAGCTCGGGACTGCCGCTCGGCGACACGCTCGTCGCAGTGCTTACCGGCCATGGCCTCAAAGACCCGCAGACCGCCATCGACCAGTCGCGGGCCATCATCCACTGCCCGGCCGACCTGGCCGCGGTGGAGGAGATCATAGGAAACGCCGAATAGCGGGCTTGCCCGGATATGGACAACAAGAATCGCTCGTGCGTCATCGCTCACCTTTCCGATCTGCACACCGGATCCCAGTACTTCGTCCCCAACTTGCTCGACCGCACCCTTGTGGAGATCAACGATCTGGCGCCGGACATGGTGGTGGTGACCGGCGATCTCACCAGCATGGGGTACCGGCAGGAGTTTCGCGAGGCCAGGGAGTACCTCGACCGCTTGACCTGTGCCGACGTGCTGGTAGTTCCGGGGAACCACGATAGCCGCAACGTGGGCTACGCCCATTTCGAACGACTGTTCGCCACAAGAGAGATGGTGATACGCAAGAACGGCGTTACCGTGGTCGGGGTGGATTCGACGGAGCCGGACCTCGACTATGGGCGGATCGGTAGGCATCGGTATCCCTGGATACGAGAGGCGTTCATGGAGCAGCCGGACGACTTCAAGATCTTCATGCTCCACCATCACCTGCTCCCCATCCCGGGAACCGGGCGGGAGCGGAACATCGTGAACGATGCCGGCGATGTGCTGGAGGTCCTGGTCGAATGCGGCGTGCACCTCGTCCTCTCGGGGCACAAGCATGTCCCCTACGCCTGGCGGCTCGAGAACATGTACGTGGTGAACGCCGGGACCGTGGCGACGCTCAGGCTGCGGGGCGACACCAAACCCTGCTACAACGTCATCGAGATCGCGGGCGACCGCGTGAAGATCTCGCGCCGCTACCCCTTTCACGGCGGCGAAGTCATCGTGGAGTTCGACGCAGGGCCATGAAACGCGCCGCCGTAGCTCTGATCGACGGCGAGCACTACCCTCCGGTGGTCGCCGATGCTCTGAGGCAGGCGGGAGACCGGTTCGATTTCCGTGCGGCGCTCTTTCTGGGGGGGACGGAGAAGATCGACGCCGAGGGCCTAGAACGGAGCGCTGAGGACCTCTACGGTCTGCCGGTGGTCTTCGACGCAGACATGTGCCGGGGGCTTGCCCGCGTCATCGAGGAGTTCCATCCGGAAGTGGTCGTTGACCTGAGCGACGAACCGGTGCTAGGATACGAGCAGCGTTTCCGCCTTGCCAGCGAAAGCCTGGCACGAAACGTAGGCTACGAAGGTCCAGATTTTCACTTCAGCCCCGCGAGTAGAGATCGCCTCTGCAGAAGCCCTTCGCTCTCCGTCATCGGTACCGGGAAACGAGTGGGCAAGACGGCGGTCAGTGGATATGTCGCGCGGGTTCTTCAAGAAGTCTTCACCGGGCGGGATGGCGGCCCGGGGGTAGTGGTCGTGGCCATGGGACGCGGCGGCCCGGCGGTGCCTGAGATCATCGACGGGGCACGCAGCGCTCTGACCATCCGGGATCTGCTGGCATGGAGCCGGCAAGGCCGGCATGCAGCCTCCGATCACTTTGAGGACGCGGTGCTGAGCCGGGTCGTGACGGTCGGGTGCCGGCGGTGTGGCGGGGGAATGGCGGGCGAGCCGTTCGTCTCCAACGTCGCGGAAGGGGTCGAGCTTGCGAACAGCCTGGGTCCTGGTGTGGTGGTTCTCGAGGGGAGCGGCGCAGCCATTCCACCGGTGAGGTCCGATGCGTGTGTGCTGGTCGCCGGTGCGAACCAGCCGGTGGCGTCGATCACGGGCTACTTGGGGGCATACAGGCTGCTCATCAGTGATGCGCTGGTGCTGACGATGGCGGAGGAGCCGCTGGCCTCCGCCCAGAAGGTGCGTGAGGTCATGGAGAGGGTGGACTGGGTGAAGCCGGGTCTGGTCGTGATCCCCGCGGTCCTTAGGCCCCGGCCCGTGGAAACGGTCGAAGGCAAGAAGGTCGCCTTCTTCTCGACCGCACAGATCACGCAGGAGGCGGTGCTGCGAAGGTATCTGGAGGAGCGGTGGGGCTGCAGAGTTGAGTTGTTCTCGAACCACCTGGCAGACAGACCTGCTCTGAGGGCCGATCTCGACCGGCCGGAAATCTCGCGGGTCGATGTGTTGCTCACCGAGATCAAAGCGGCGGCCATCGACGTTGTGGCCGAGGCGGGCCAAGCGCGCGGATTGCCCGTCGTGGCTGTGGAGAACCTGCCGGTGGAAGTCCCGCCGGGGCGCGAGGGAGGTTTGGCGGCAATGATCGAGCGGTTGGCGGCAGTGGCGAGGGAGAGGTTCGAAAGCCGGGTGTGACCGAGTGGCCGCTCTAGACGAGGCTGGGGAACTGGGAGGCGCGGTGTCGGAGCCTGGATGGCTTCCTCTGCAGTTGGTCAGCGAAGGGAATAAGGTCCCCTTCTCAAAGGGACTGTTGGCGACGACGCTGACAGCCACCGGGTTGCCACCCGAGCGGGCGTTCGTCGTGGCGATGGACGTGGAACGTCATCTGTCGCAACGGCCGGACCGCGATATCCCGGTGGACCAACTGAGGCAGGAGGTAGAGGTCTGTCTCGCGGAGATCGAGGGTGACCGGTATCTGCGGCGATATCGCCTGTGGAACCGCTTGGCACGGGAAGACAAACCAGTGGTCGTACTGATAGGCGGGGCGACGGGCGTGGGCAAGAGCACCATCGCGGCCCGGGTAGCCGACAGGCTAGGGGTGATACGGATCATTTCGACCGACTCGATAAGGGAAGTGATGCGGGCCTTCTTCTCAGAGAGCCTTATGCCGGCCATCCATCACTCCTCCTATGAGGCGGGGAGGGGCGTGCGCATCCCGCTGGGATCCGGTTTTGACTCGCACGTCGTGGGCTTCATGGAGCAGGTGGACGTGGTCAACGTCGGGGTGCTGGCGATCCTCGACAGGGCGATAAAGGAACGGACCAGCATGGTAGTGGAAGGCGTGCACATGGTCCCAGGCATGCTTGCGTCGGCGGGAGTGCGAGAGAGGATGTCGGAGGTTCTGCTGCTTCAGATGGTCGTCGCAGTGAACGACGCCGCTCTGCACCGCGGCCACTTCTTGGTGCGGGAGCAGGAGACTTCCGGCCGGCGCGCGATCGCCCGCTACCTGAAAGGGTTCGACGAGATACGGAGGATCCAGGATTTCATCCTCGAACGCGCGGAGGCGGAGGGCACGCTGGTCGTGAACAACGTGAGCATCGACGACACGGTGAACCTGGTCGTGGATGCGCTATACGGCGTCATAGACAAGACCGAGGAGGGTAACGGTGCCGGAGAGTGAGGGTCGGTGCATCTGCGGCCGTTTCGTTGCCGCGACAGAAGCGGCAGCCCTTGCCGCCGCGCGCTGGGTGGGAAAAGGCGACGGCTTGGCAGCCGACCACGCGGCTAGGGAGGCTATGGCTGCCGTGTTCGCCGAGATGCCTGTAAGAGCGCGCGTCGTGGCGGGCCGCAGCGGTGATCGCGAGCAGAACATCCTCCGCGTCGGCGCGGGACTGGGGAAGGAGTTCGGGCCCTGGTTCACGAGCTCGATGAACGTGGAGGATGGCCTGGACGATCGAGCTGACGCCTGGGACCTCGCCGTGGATGCCCTGCAGGCGCCTAATGCTCTGGCCCGGGGCATGGATGGGGCTCTGGCCATGATCGCCGCGGGACCCCCGGGCAGCCTGATGCCGGTTCCCGAGATGTACATGCAGAAGCTGGTAGTCCCTACTCAGGCCGCCGCGGCGATCGACCTCGACGCGCCCGTGGAGGAGAACATCAAGGCAGTCGCTGCCGCGTTGGGGCGGCGAGAAGAAGACCTGGTGGTGGTAGTCCTGGACCGACCGCGCCACGAGCAGTTGATCGCGCAGATCAAGCGGTGCGGAGCACGGGTGGGCCTCATTGTCGACGGGGACGTGTCGGCCGGGTTGGCGGCGGCATCCGGTGATTCCGGTGTGGATATGTACATCGGCATAGGGGGCTCTACGGAAGGGATCCTCACGGCGGCGGCGTTGCGCTCTCTGGGGGGCGAGATGCAGGCCCGATTCTGGCCCGTGTCGCGGCATCAGGTCGAACTGGTCACCATCGCGGGCATCGCCGATATAGAGGCCCGTCTGACCAGCCGGGACATGGCCGGCGAGGGCGTGTTAGTGGTAGCCACAGCGGTGACAGGGGCCAGATTCTTGAGAGCGGTCGATGCGCAACCCGACGGGATCCGCACCGAGAGCATGGTGCTGTGTTCCAGGTGCTGTGCTATACGCAAGATACAGACCATCCATCGGTCGACGAACGGGGGACAAAGGGTGAACCTTGGGGCCAGATAACAGGACCTTGCCAAGTGACGAGACCGGATATGACAAGACGACCGCGAATGAAGAAGAGGTACATGATCATGGAACCCGACCGGAGAACAAGACCATGGCGATAGCCGAACTCGAGCCGAAGCTCCTTTCCGACCTGCATATGGTGGCGGGAGAGCTCGGCATCAAGAACTTCCGAAAGTACTCGAAGCAGGATCTCATCATGAAGATCCTGAACGAGCAGTCCCAGGACAGGGGACTCCAGTTCCGTACCGGGCTGCTCGATATCCTGCCCGACGGATACGGCTTTCTGCGAACTCAGGGGTACACGCAGTCCGACTCCGACATCTACGTGTCCCTCTCGCAGATCCGCCGTTTCAAGCTGCGCCGGGGCGACGAGATCACCGGCCAGGTGAGGACTCCGCGTGACAACGAGAAGTACCATGCCCTGTTGAAGATCCAGACTGTTAACGGCATCGATCCCGAGCAGGCGCGTCACCGCCCGACATTTGATTCGTTGACGCCCCTCTTCCCGGACGAGCGGCTTCGTCTGGAGACGACTCCGGACCGAATCGCCGCGCGGGTCATGGACATAATGAGCCCTCTGGGCAAAGGGCAGAGGGGCCTCATCGTATCGCCGCCCAAAGCAGGTAAGACCACCATCCTCAAGGACCTCGCGCACGCCATCGCGACCAACAACCCCGAGGTGCACCTGCTGGTGCTGCTCGTCGACGAGCGCCCCGAGGAAGTCACGGACATGGAGCGCACGGTTGCCGGCGAGGTCGTCGCCTCGACCTTCGACCAACCGGGCGAGAACCACGTGCAGGTCACCGAGTTGGTGCTCGAGCGCGTGAAGCGTCTGGTGGAAGTGGGCAAGGACGTGGTCGTGCTTCTTGATTCCATCACGCGCATGGCCCGCGCCTACAACCTGCAGGCGCCCGCCAGCGGCCGCATTCTGTCCGGTGGTGTCGATTCCACCGCCCTCTATCCGCCGAAGAAGTTCTTCGGCGCAGCGCGCAACATCGAGGAAGGCGGCTCGCTGACTATCGTCGCCACGGCTCTCGTGGAGACCGGCTCCCGCATGGACGAGGTCATCTTCGAGGAGTTCAAAGGCACCGGCAACTGGGAAGTCCGTCTTACCCGGCAGCTGGCCAACAAGCGGGTGTTCCCGGCCATCGACATCGAGAACTCCGGGACCCGCAAAGAGGAACTCCTGATGGACGACGCCGAGGCCAAGATGGTGTGGAAACTGCGGGGGGTCCTTCACGCGCTCGACCCCAACGCCGCCATCGAGCTCCTCATCGGCAAGTTGAAAGAGACGAAGTCGAACACCGAGTTCCTCGATCAGATGCGGAAGAACTCCCGCTAAGACCCGGGAGAGCGACTGTGACGGCGTGGATCGGCATCGAGAGCCTCCCGATGTGCCACTACTGATGACCAGCCAGTGAGCGGGGGGTGCGAGCGATGAGCAGGACGATCCCCTGTGCCACCACGATCGCCGAGATCAGAGCGACACTCGGGCAGTCGCGGGACCGAGGCGCGACCGTTGGGCTGGTGCCCACTATGGGGGCGCTGCACGAGGGACATCTGTCCCTGATCAGAGCGGCCCGGGCGGAGAACGACGTCGTCGTGGTTTCCATCTTCGTGAACCCCACGCAGTTCGGGCCGAACGAGGACCTCAAGCACTACCCGCGTGATCTTGCGGGCGACCGGGCGCTTAGCGCGGAGGCCGGCGCCGATGTGATCTTCAACCCGCCCGAGGAGGAGATGTATCCCGGGACCTTTTCCACATGGGTGGAGGTCGAGGGCCTTACCGACGGGCTTTGCGGCCGGTCGCGGCCAGGCCACTTTCGCGGGATGTGCACGGTGGTGACTAAGCTGTTCAACATCTGTCAGCCCGACCGGGCGTACTTCGGCGAGAAGGACGCTCAGCAACTCGCGGTCATCGCGCGCATGGCGCGGAACCTGGACATGGCGGTCCAGATCGTCCCCTGTCCGACAGTGCGAGAGCCTGACGGCTTGGCCATGAGCTCGCGGAACGCGCGCTTGGCGCCAGAGCAACGGGCGCAGGCGCCGGCACTCTACGAGGCGCTGAACGCCGCGAGGGTCCTGGTAGGCGCAGGGCAGCGGAGCACTGCCGTGCTCGACCGAGCCATGCGCTCGATCTTGGCCGAGGCTTCTCTGGGGGAGATCGACTACCTTGAGATCGTTGGGGCGGACGATCTCGTGCCCGTGCCTACCATCGCCGGGGAGTGCCTGATAGCCATGGCTGTGCGCTTCGGGCCGGTCCGGCTCATCGACAATATCAGGGTCCAGGGCTGACCGCCGCCGGCAAGGGCGGGCGGCGCCTCGCGTCCGACCGGCCGTCCACAGCGCGCCGAAGTGCGCCGCGTTCCGCCGGCGGGGCTCCGACCGGCTAAGTGTGGGCCTTGTCTTCGACGATCGAGTTGCCGCCGTCGACGATCATGAATTGACCCGTGATGTACGACGCCGCGGGCGACGCCAAGAAGGAGATGAGCGCCGCCGCCTCGTCGGCCGTCCCTGCGCGGTGCATGGGAGTGGCAAGCCCAGCCTCGGCGATGGAGGGAGTCTCGGCTGCAGTAGCGATCCATCCCGGACCGACGGCGTTGACGGTGATGCCGTCGAGCGCCACCTCGAGCGCGAGCACGCGTGTCAAACCAACTATGGCGGCCTTGGCAGTCGCGTAGGCTGAGTGGAGTCTCATGGCCACGAGCGGTCCCGTGGTCGAGGAGACGTTCACGATCCGTCCGTAGCCTCGGGCCGTCATTCCAGGCAGGAACGCCTGGGTCACCAAGAAGACGGTGCGCAGATTCCTGGCGATGGCCTCGTCCCATTCGGCCAGCGTCAGGTCGGCAAAGAGCTTCTCGGCATCCCAGCCGCTGACGAGTGAGGCCAGCCCGGCGTTGTTGACAAGCACGTCCACTGAAGAGCGCCAGGCCGTGATGCGCTCGGTGAGACCCGCAACCTGAGAGGGGTCGGTGAGATCGGCCACGAGCCCGAGAGCGGAAATACCTTCTTGCTCCAACTCGGCGACGCGTTCGAAGATACGTTCAGTGGTCGAGGCAATAGCGACCGCCGCACCCCACCGGCCTAGAAGCCGCGCCGTGGCGAAGCCGATCCCACGTGGACTACCGGCACCGGTGACCAGGGCGGTCTGTCCTGCAAAGACGGATGCAGGCGCCGGCGGCGCTATCGGAC
>MELN01000071.1:52184-56546 GCA_001768675.1 Actinobacteria bacterium RBG_16_64_13
GCGTGCTCTCCTTCACGGCTCGCTGTCCAGGGGCAGATCGACATAGCGGCTCGGGTCGCGGATTCAGCGCCGGCGCGCCGGCGCGGCGCCTCAGTTCTTCTCCCACCGCAGGAGGTAACCGACCTGGCCAAGAGTGCTGCCCGCCTGAATCTCGGCCCGCAACCGATTCTCCTTCTCGAGCACGTCCATGGCGCGGTTGGTGTACTCCACGGCCTTGTCCCGAGGGATGACGCAGACCCCGTCGTCGTCTCCGATTATCCAGTCGCCCGGCGACACGCGCACCCCTGCGATCCGGATCGGCACTCCGATCTCGCCGAAGCCCTTGGCTTCACCGGCGGTGGGGCTCACCAGGGTGGAGAAAAGGGGGAAACCCAGCGCCCTAATGTCCGCGGTATCGCGGGCCGCCCCGTAGATGACCACTCCGGCCAGACCTCTCTGGATGGCCGAGTTTGTCGCGAGCTCGCCCCAGATGGCGGGGAGCACGCCGCCCGCGTCGACGACCAGCACGTCCCCGGGATGTGCCTTGTCGATGGCTTCCACCGGCTTGGCCCAGTCGCCGGGGGCGGTGCGGACGGTAAGCGCCGGACCGACCATCTTGGTCCCGGGCGCCAGGGGCCGCATCCCGGGGATGTCCCCGCTGCGATGGAGGGCGTCGGACACGTTGGCCGCGGAGACCCGGCTGAGCATCTCACGGATATCAGGGCCGGTAGCGCGGACGAAGTACTCCGACTTCACCGGGGTCATGGTCTCCATGGCCTGCTTCACCGCCTTGGTGGCCGCGGTGGCGTCGGCGGCTTTGGTGATGGCGCCTCCGACGACCACGATGGACGCTCCGGCCTCAAGGGCCAGGGGGGCCGTCTCGGAATTGATGCCCCCCGCGACCGCCACGGGTATCGATACGCCCTCCGCCACGAGGCGCAAGGTGTCCCAAGGGGTCTTGCCCTGCATCTGCTCATCGATGGCGATGTGGATGCCGACGTAGCTTGCGCCCATCGCTTCAGCCTCCCTGGCGCGAGTCACGACGTCCTCCACTTGGATCATGTCCACCACGATCTCGGCGCCGTAGTTGCGGGCGGCCTCCACACACTCCTTGATGGTGGCGTCGGACGCCGCTCCAAGCACGCCGACGACCCGGGCGCCCGCCTTGGCGGCGCACTCCACTTCGGCCCGGCCCGCGTCCATGGTCTTCATGTCGGCGACGATGGTGAGGTCCGGCCAGCGGGCCTTGATCTCGCGGATAGCCTGAAGACCTTCGCTCTTGATAAGGGGCGTGCCCACTTCCAGCCACTCAGCGCCACCGGCGACCGCCTCTTCAGCCACCTGTAGCGCCCGAGGGAGGTCGACGAAATCGAGAGCCAACTGCAGTACCGGTTTCATGATGTCGTCCTCCTCGCATCGGTAGCGAACCCTTTTAACGAACTCCGAGAGCCTGGACGACGACCGTACGTTCCCGTGGGCGGTTGTCGAAACAGACGAAGCAGATCTCCTGCCAGCGTCCCAGGCACAGTTCACCCTCTTCGAAGGGGACCACCAGCGAGGGACCGAGGAGCCCGGCCCGCACGTGAGCGTGACCGTTCACGTCGGGATGAGTTACGTTATGCTCGTAGTGCTCGGTGGGGGAGATGATGCGGTCGAACAGATTGGCAAAATCTTGCACCACTCCCGGCTCGAATTCGAGTGTGGTGACCGCTCCGGTAGCTCCAGGGAAGAACACCGTGACCGCCCCCGACGACAGGCCAGTCTCCTTGACGATGCGTCGCACGTCGGCGGTCAGGTTGACCATATCGGCGTTTCCTTTGGTGTGGAAATATATGCGGTCCGTTACTACCGTGGCGGTGCCGGTGACCGTTACTGCGGTCATTCTAAGCCCCTCTTTCCGATGCGTGTCGCAGTTCTGGATGAATCGGGACGTTCTGGCTTGTGCGTTGATCCATTATTCTCCCGGCCTGCCACGTTGCGCGCCGGCCGGCCGGTCCCGTGGCCCGAGGATCTCGGCCAACTCGGAGATCGCCGCGGGGGGTAGCTCTCCCCGGGCTCGGACCAGATCGAGGGTCGAGTGGCCCAGGGCGCGGTACAGAACAAGAAGATCGGGTGTGTCCGTGGCCAGAGCGGCGAGATGGCCGGCGATGGTGGCGGTGTCGCCCCTGCTGAGGGGTCCGGTTAGTGCTGCGACCGTCCCTTGCGCGGCTACGTTATCGAGTGTAGCCCGGACCAGCGGCAGGAAAAGCGAGAGGGACTCCTCGCGGGGAAGGCCCGACAGCGTGAAGAGGCGGTCGGCGTGATGCTCCAGCGTGACCAGGTAGTTGCAGGCGACGGTGGCCGCCGCGTGGTAGAGGCTGCGCTTGTCGTCGGGTAGCAGGAATGGGCGTGCTCCCAGCAGCTGCGCCAGGGCGAAACCGAACGCCGCGGCCGGAGAATCTGATGCCGCCTGGACCGGTGTGACGGCGACGGCCGCGCCGGCAAAGCGTGACGAGCCCGTGAGCGGGTCGCTGAAGGTCTGCAGGGGGTGGAACACCAAGGTCGTGGCGCCGGCCCGCTGGCAGGAAGAAAGCACGGAGACGGAGGTGGCGCCGCTTGTGTGAGCGACCACCGGGCGGGCCGCGTCGCCAGCCACCGTGGGCGGCGCGGCAGCAAACGCCGCGCCCAGGGGCTCCGCGACCTCGGGCAGGGCTTGGTCGGGTACCGCGACCAGGTAGAGCTCCGGCTGGAGTAGCACGAGTTCGGCAAGATCCGACGACGCGCGCCCACCCAGCCACGAGTCGGCCTCGGCGCGGCCGGCGGCGGAGCGAGAGGTGAACCCCAGGAGTGAGGCGCCCCGTGCGCGTAGCGCGAGGGCCAAGCTGGCCCCCAGGCGCCCTGCGCCGATGACGACGAAGCGTAAGAATGTCGCTTCAGCTTCGATGAAATACCCGCCTGTTCCAGTTCTGCCCGCAGATACCAGACTCGGCTCGGTGGTTCCGTCAGACCGGCGGGGGCCTGAGATGGCGCTTGCGGCTCCGCCTCCATGAGGTAGACGGTCCGGTCACGAAGCATCCGTGGTGCCCTCGCGCGGTGCGTCGGTAGGATAACAGCCGTTCTGTCGGGAGGCAACGGCGGTGAGGCCGGGGAGGCGGCCGTCTGCTAACCTTGGCGGCATGGACGGCGAGAGGAAGGCGGGCGGCGTGACCCAAGCGGCGCAGGCACTGCAGGCGCTGGCCGACTCCCTGCGTGATTGCACGCGGTGCGGATTGTGCGGGGGCCGCACCCAGGTAGTGTTCGGGGTGGGAAGCCCGGTCGCCGAGTTGATGTTCGTGGGCGAAGGCCCGGGTTTTCACGAAGACACGCAGGGCGAGCCCTTCGTGGGCCAGGCGGGCAAGCTTCTCACCGAACTTCTCGGCGGCATCGGGCTGGGCCGGCGGGATGTGTACATCGCCAACGTGGTGAAGTGCCGGCCCCCTGAGAACCGCGACCCTGCCCCGGACGAGATCGAGGCCTGCAGTCCGCACCTGATGGATCAGATGGCGATCATTCGGCCTCGGGTGGTCTGCACACTCGGACGTTTCGCCACCAAGTTGCTCGCCGACACCGAGCTGAGCATGACCGCCATCCACGGAAAGGCGAAGCAGAGAACCCTGGCAGGCGTGGATGTCGTGGTGTTCCCGGTGTTCCATCCGGCTGCCGCTCTCTACGCACCGGCCAACAGGCAGGTCCTGGTTCAGGACTTCGCGAAGCTTCGCCGGCTTCTCGAGCTGGGAGCGGAGGCGCTCACGCCCGCCGGCCTTGCCGACGCTATCGCCGCTTCGGAGGTGTCGCCGCATGAGGGAGCGAAGCCGGGTGGCGCTGGCCAGGTCCGGCCGTCAGGCGATGCGGAGGGCAAGCCGCGCCCGGTCGCCGCGCGTACGGAGCAGCTGCCCCTGTGGTAGACGGCGGCCAGGTGGTCCTGTGCAACCGGGGAGCGCGGCTCGGCAGGGTGGAGCGGATCGGGCGCAGGCTTGCGAGGGCGTTGAGGCCCGGTGATGTCGTGTTCTTGTACGGCCCGCTGGGAGCGGGAAAGACCACCTTCGTGCGAGCTGTCGCCCGGGAACTCGAGGTGGCGGATCCGGTCCGCAGCCCTTCGTTCACCATCGCCAACATCTATGCGGGGCGCATCTGTGTGCAGCATCTCGATCTCTACCGGCTTCAGGAGATCGGCGATGACGATGCGCTGGCCTTGGAGGAATACGTGGGGGCGGACGCTGTGACGCTGGTGGAGTGGCCGGAAGCCGGGCTCGAACGCCTGGGGACCCCCGCATGGACCGTGCGTCTGGAGCACGAATCGTTGCGCGAGCGCTCTGTGGAGATAGTGGCGGGCACGGACGAGGCCTGCCGGCGCTGGGAAGAGGC
>MELN01000071.1:56577-63320 GCA_001768675.1 Actinobacteria bacterium RBG_16_64_13
CGCTCGATGGGTCCACGCGGACATGCTGTGCCGCGCTGCTCGCGGCCCGAGTGCCGGAGCAAGGAAATCAGGCGCGCGAGAGTGGTTGGGAAGTGGTGGCGAAGCGCTCGGTGGACGACGGCCGGGGGCAGGCCAGAGTGCTTCTGCGCATGGTCGACGAGATGCTGCAGACCGGGGGTGGGTGCCCCCAGGATGTGGGCGCGATCGTGGTGGGTGTCGGGCCCGGCACGTTCACCGGTGTGCGAATAGCGGTCGCCACCGCGCGGGCGCTGAGTCTGGCTCTCGACGTGCCTGTGTTGGGAGTCAGCACGCTCGGGGCCATGGCTGCGGCGGCGGCTCTGGGCTTGGCGAGGGGTGGCCTCGTGTGCGCGCGGGCGAAGCGGGGAGAGGCGCCGGGCGCAGTTCTGGGGCCCGCGCCGGGGGCCGAGATGCCCCTCATGGTTGTTCCTGTGGTCGACGCCCGCAGAGGCCAGGTGTTCTTCGGCATCTATGAGGCCGTCGAGAGGCCTGCGCATGTCGACGGTGCCGAACTCGGGGCCGGGCCTCTATGGGCGCGGACGAGCGCCTTCGCGGCGTGCGACAAGGAGGCGCTTGCTCAGGCGGTTACGGCGCCTTCGTTGGTGGTAGCGGAAGACCACGAGTTGCTGGGGGAGCTGCCCACGGGAGTCGCATCGGCGGTGGTCGAAGTGGCGGCTGAGTGGCTCGTCATCGGTCAGGAATCGCTGGACGAACCGGGCGGCGGTCCATGTGGATGGCGGGTAGGCTCGTGGCTGCGCGAGGCTTTGGCTGGAAACGTGCCCGTCTGGCCTGAAGGGGTCAAGCCCATATACGTGCGTGCTCCCGACGCCGACGTCCACATCACCAAGATGAAGGACCCGTGGGTGCGAACCGCTGGCGGACGCGGCAGCCCGGCGGAGCGGTAGGTCTGCCGTGGATGTGGTCGTCCGTGATATGCGCAAGGAGGATCTTCCCGAGGTGATCGCCATCGAGGCGGCCTCTTTCGGGACCCCCTGGACCCGAGAGATGCTCAGCGAAGAGCTGGGGAACAGACTTAGTTGGCGCGAAGTGGTTCTCGACCGGGAGGAACGGGTCGCGGGGTTCCTGATCGCACGGCGGTTTCCCTGTGAGTGGCACCTTCTCGACCTCGCGGTGGCGCCCAGACGCCGGGGGGAGGGCTTGGCCCGCCTCCTAGTGACCCGATTCCTTCGGGCGGCGGACGCGGAGGGCAAGCCGGTGCTTCTGGAGGTGCGCCGCGGCAACGTCGAGGCGACGACCTTGTATGAATGCTGTGGCTTCGCGGCCATCGGTGTTCGCCGAGGCTACTACCCGGACACGGGCGAGGACGCCTTGGTGATGCTGCATGAGTGCGGCGAAGCGCGTGAAGATGGGGTCGAACCGGCTCTGTCTGGGCCGCTTCTCGCGGTGGAATCGTCTTGCGACGATTCGGCGGCCGCGGTGCTTACGCCGTCGGGAGACGTTCTCGCCTCCGTTACTCACTCACAGGACTCCATACACGAGCGCTACGGGGGAGTGGTGCCCGAGGTGGCGAGCCGCGCTCACGTGGAGCGAATGACGGCGGTGGTGAGCGAGGCGCTCAGGCAGGCGGCATGCGGCGTGCACGAGCTGGGTGGGGTGGCCGCCACTGTGGGCCCGGGACTCATCGGGGCGCTGCTTGTGGGTGTGCAGACCGCCAAGGCGATCGCGTGGGCCCGGCGGCTGTCGTTCTTCCCTGTCAATCACATCCATGGCCACCTCGCGGCAGCATGGCTCGCCGACCCGGACGCACCTTTCCCCATGGTCACCTTGGTGGCTTCGGGTGGTCACACCGTGCTCATCAGGGTGGAAGATAGGGGCACTTTCAGCCTCCTCGGCCAGACGCTGGACGACGCAGCGGGCGAGGCCTTCGACAAGGGGGCTCGGTTGCTCGGGCTCGGCTATCCCGGCGGGCGGGAGCTGGACGAGCTGGCGGAGCAAGGGAACGCCAAAGCCTTCTCCTTTCCCGTGGGACTCAAACGCTCGGCGCAGCCGGACTTCTCTTTCTCAGGGGTCAAGACAGCGCTCTTCTACTTGTTGCGAGGCATGGACGAAGAGCAGCGCGCTGCGAGCGCCGCGGACATCGCCGCCTCTTATCGTGAGGCCATCGTGGAAGCCCTGGTGAGCAAAGCGGTCCGCACGGCTGGGCAGCAGAAGGTCAAGACACTCGCGGTGGCAGGAGGAGTCGCAGCGAATTCCCTGCTCCGCAGACGACTTGTGGAGACCGGGAGCAAGGCGGGGTTCCACGTTGTGATCCCGCCCCTGAGGTACTGCACCGACAACGCCGCCATGATCGGGGCCGCGGCGCTGGGGGGGCCCCGGATCGAGTATCCGGACTATCTTGACATCGACGCCTCGGCCTCACTCTCTCTGGGGCAGTGGCTCCCGCCCGCGCGCTGACGGGCCCCGGTGTGAAGATCCGCCCCGGGGACTGAGTCCCCACGTTTGACAAATCCTGAGTCTGCGCATAATATAGGCGACGGTTGGCACTCACAGGTATAGAGTGCCAATTCCACGAAACAGGTTTTGAGTGCCCAGAAGAGGCACGAATCGACAAAGCGGATAAGCGCGATGGATGGGAGGGTTGTGCATGAAACTAGTGCCACTCGAGGACAGGGTCGTTGTGAAACTCCTGGAGCAAGAAGACACGACCAAGAGCGGTATCGTCCTTCCGGACACCGCTAAGGAAAAGCCTTCGAAGGCCACAGTCGTCGCTACTGGACCCGGCAAGTACGACGACAACGGAAAGCTCGTGCCCATGCCGGTGAACGTCGGCGACATTGTTGTGTTCGCCAAATATGCCGGCACCGAACTGAAGTTGGACGGCGAGGAATACCTGGTTCTGCGGGCTACCGACCTTATCGGCATCCTGCCCCAAGGGTAAGGCCCAAGGGTAATCAACGAAGGAGACTGGATTTATGGCAAAACAGCTTTTGTATGGTGAAGACGCGCGCCGCGCGCTCGAGCGGGGCGTCAACGCTCTCGCCGACGCTGTCAAAGTCACTCTTGGGCCGAAGGGCCGCTATGTGGTGCTCGACAAGAAATTCGGCAGCCCCACCATCACCAACGACGGTGTGACGATCGCCCGTGAGATCGAGCTCGAAGACGTCTTTGAGAACCAGGGCGCGCAGTTGGTGCGCGAAGTGGCCACCAAGACTAACGATATCGCCGGCGACGGCACGACCACGGCCACCCTGCTCGCTCAGGCCATCGTCCGCGAAGGCCTCAAGAACGTAGCCGCGGGCGCCAATCCCATGGCCCTCAAGCACGGCATCGAGCGCGCGGTCGAAGTGGCCGTCGAAGAGATCAAGAAGATGTCCAAAGAGATCTCGGGCAAAGAAGACATCGCCCGGGTCGCCACCATCTCTTCCGACGACCGTGAGATCGGCGACGTCATAGCCGACGCGATCGAGAAGGTCGGCAAAGACGGCGTGGTCAACGTCGAAGAGTCGAACACCTTCGGCATGGACCTGGAGTTCACCGAGGGGATGCAGTTCGACAAAGGCTACATCTCCCCGTATTTCGTGACCGACGCCGAGCGCATGGAAGCGGTGCTCGAAGATCCGTACATCCTCATGGCCAACCGTAAGATCGGTTCCGTGCAGGATCTGCTTCCCGTACTGGAAAAGACCATCCAGTCTGGCAAAGCTCTGCTCATCATCGCTGAGGACGTCGAGGGCGAAGCTCTGGCCACACTCATCGTCAACAAGCTACGCGGCACCTTCACCGGTATCGCCGTCAAAGCCCCGGGCTTCGGCGACCGGCGTAAGCGCATGCTCGAAGACATCGCCATCCTTACCGGCGGCGAAGTCATCAGCGACGAGCTTGGCCTGAAACTGGAGAACACTCAGGTAGCTCAACTGGGCCGGGCGCGCAAAGTGGTGGTCGACAAGGACAACACCACCATCGTCGACGGTGCCGGCGAGCTCGACAAGATCAAAGCCCGTATCAACCAGCTCAAGGCTGAGATCGAAAACACCGACTCCGATTTCGATCGCGAGAAGCTGCAAGAGCGGCTGGCCAAACTCGCCGGCGGTGTGGCTGTGGTCAAAGTCGGCGCTGCCACCGAGACCGAGATCAAAGAGAAGAAGCATCGCGTGGAAGACGCCTTGAGCGCCACCCGTGCTGCTCTCGAAGAAGGCATCGTGCCGGGCGGCGGCGTGGCCCAGGTGCTCTTGGTGCCGGCCATCATGGCGATCGACGCGGAAGGCGATGAGCTCACCGGTGTGCGCATCGTGGCGCGCGCCCTGGAAGAACCTCTCCGCCAGCTGGCCAACAACGCCGGTCTGGAAGGTTCGGTCGTCATCAACGAGGTCAAAGTCCGCGTCAAGGGCGTGGGCCTCAACATCGCCACCGGCGAATACGAAGACATGGTCAAGGCCGGCATCATCGACCCGGCCATGGTCACCCGGTCGGCCCTGCAGAACGCGGCCTCCATCGCCAAGAACATCCTCACCACCGAAGTCATCGTGGCCGACAAGCCCGAGGAAAAAGGTGGCGGCATGGGCGGCATGGGCGGCGGCGGCATGGGCGGCATGGGCGGAATGATGTAGGAGAGTTCCTCACCGGACGGACGCCGAGAGGCATACGGACGATACCAGGGCCATCGTGGTAGGGGCGCCTTATGGCGCAACTGCCGCGGTGGCCCTGTGTTTTCAAAGTGTGCGCAGGCACGAATGGTAAACTGGCAACTACACTCAGGTGAAGATCGGTGGCAACGAAGGAGGCGCTGATGAAGCAAGAGGTAGAGGCCGCTTTCGCGGAGATGCTCGACATCTCCACCGATATCGACAAGGCTGTGCTGTTCGGCCCGGCCGAAGTGCTTGCCTCCAACATGGCCGAAGATGCGCGGGCCACGGCTATCGCGCAGGCGGGAGAACTCATCCGGCTCGGGGAGGCTCGTGCCGCCGAGATGGGCGCTCAACCTTTCTCGCAACTCGTGGTGGAGACGCCGGGTGGGTATGTTTTCTTGGCGCGTGAGGTGATCTCGGACGGGATGGCCATTCTGGCCACAGGCAAGAAGGGCAGCCGCGTCGGGCTTGTGCTCTACGACCTCCGGACCTGCATGCGCGACGCCCGGGAGGCGACGAACCCCAAGACTCCCGACGATCAAGAGACTGGGGAGGTATAGATGAAGCGGGTACTCAAGCTGTTCGGGGCTCTGACTCTTCTGGGGAGCCTGGCCGCCGGAGGGTACTATTTCCTCTTCATGCGTTCGCGCCAGCCGCAGGTCGAGCTGTATTTCGATGACGGATCCATGATCGCCATGCCGGGAGACGCGGCGGAAGCGGCGCCCTTCATGGCGGTCGCGACTGAAGTCCTTAGAGGCGTTCCCATCGCCAGCTGACCCAGAGCGGTCCGGCCTCTCGCATTGCTCGTCGTACTGTGGCGGCGGCTCGCACCTATACGCCGGCGTCATACTTCGCGACAGCCATGAAAAGTTGCGCCAAAGCGAGCTGCCCGTCCGTTGGTCGGACTATTATGTAGCCTGCCTGAATGTTCGAGCGATCGGAAGGGGTTTGCGGATGGCAGCGAAGAAGGACGGGACCGACAAAACGGTCTTGAAAGCACTCGGACTCAGTGGTGGTATTTTCGGCGCATGCCCGTGTTGCGTCGACGTGAAGGACGGCAAAGTGGTGCGCATCAGGCCGCTTCACTGGGACTCGGAATACGACCCCGCGACATTCAATGCCTGGAAGATCACCAAGAACGGCAAGACTCTGGAGCCGATCCTAAAATCGGTCCCAGCCCCTTGGAGCCTGGCTTACAAAAAGCGGACGTATTCGCCCAACCGCATCAAGTACCCCCTCAAGCGGGTCGACTGGGATCCCAAGGGCGAACGCAACGTGCAGAACCGCGGCAAGAGCAAGTATGTCCGTATCTCCTGGGATGAAGCGGCGCAGCTCGTAGCCGACGAGGTCAGGCGAGTCTGCGATACCTACGGTCCCCTGGCCATTCTGGTGCAGGGCGACGGCCACGGCGAGTGCAAGATGGTGCACGCTCCCCACGGCTGCTCAACGCTGCTGCTGGACAAGTTGGGCGGGTTCACCCAGCAGGTGCGGAACCCGGATAGCTGGGAGGGCTGGTACTGGGGATCCAAGCATGTGTGGGGCAAGGGCTACATCGGGATGATGGCGCCGGCAGACAACATCGTCAAAGACATCTGCGAGAACAGCGACATGGTGGTGGTGTGGGGCGGCGACCCGGAGACGACCACCTGGGGGTTCCGCGGGCAGTTCGCCAGCCGGCTTCTCTTCTTCTGGAATGAGATCGGACTCAAGCAGGTCTACATCAACCCCGACCTCAACTACGCGGCGGCCATCCACGCCGACAAGTGGATCCCCATCCTCCCCAACACCGACGCGGCGCTCCAGCTCGCCATCATGTACATGTGGATCAAAGAAGGCACGTACGACAAGGAGTACGTCAAGACCCACACTATCGGCTTCGACAAGATCGAGGCCTACGTCCTGGGCGAAGAGGACGGCGTTCCCAAGACCCCGCAGTGGGCCTCGCCCAAGTGCGGTGTGCCGGTGTGGACCATCAAGGCGCTCGCGCGTGACTGGGCCAAGAAGACGGTCACCATCGGCCATTACTTCGGCGGCGGCCTGGCCCGGGGCCCGTTCTCCCATGAACCCGCCAGGCTTGAAGTCGTACTGCTTGGCATGCAAGGCCTCGGGAAGCCGGGGGTCCATCAGGCTCAGATCGCC
>MELN01000072.1:0-638 GCA_001768675.1 Actinobacteria bacterium RBG_16_64_13
CGAAAGCGGCCACGCCCTGACCGCCATCGGCGTCGCGCCACGCGGACGCGATCGCCAGAGCCACTGCCAGATCGGCGGCGGGATCCTCCAGCGCAAGTCCTCCTGCTACATTAACAAAGATGTCGCATTTGAGCAGCGGTAAGCGCGCCCTACGACTGAGAACGGCGACGATCATGGCCAGGCGGTTCCGGTCCACCCCCCGCGCCACGCGCTGGGGCATGGCCAGGTTGCTGGGGGCCACGAGCGCCTGCACCTCGGCAAGGAGGCACCGGCTGCCTTCCAACACCGGCACCACCACCGACCCGGAACGGAGCTCGCCTTCTTCCAAAAACACCGAGGCGGGATCGGGCACTTCCACCAAGCCCTGCTCGGCCATCTGGAACACCCCCACCTCGTTGGTGGAGCCGAAGCGGTTCTTGACCGCCCGCAGGATGCGGAAGGGCTGCGCCCGCTCACCTTCGAAGGAGAGCACCGCGTCGACCATGTGCTCGAGGACGCGTGGTCCCGCCAGGTCGCCGTCTTTGGTGACGTGCCCCACCAGCACCAAAGCGATGCCGTTGTCCTTTGCCATCCGCAGCAGTTGCGCGGCGGCGTCTCTGATCTGAGCAACCGAGCCTGGAGCGGAGGGTAGCTCGGCG
>MELN01000072.1:703-5553 GCA_001768675.1 Actinobacteria bacterium RBG_16_64_13
CGAGGGCAGCCACCAGCATTTCGGTCTGGGTCTCGGGAAGGAGGCGCAGCTTGCTGCCCTCACCCCCGAGCCGGACGCTGCGCAGCTTGACCTGCGCGGCCGACTCTTCCCCTGAGATGAGGAGGACCGGGATATCCCTGCCTTGCATATCGAGCAGGGCCTGCAGCAAGAGGGTGCTCTTGCCCACGCCGGGCTCTCCGCCCACCAGCACCACTGAACCGGCCACCAGGCCACCGCCCAGCACCCTGTTTAGCTCACCAAGCCCCGTGTTGATACGGGCCTGGGCGCCGGGGTCCACGTCGACGAGGCGGATGGGCGCGGGCGCCGCCGCAGGCGGCCCCGCGCCGCGCCCACCGGTCCGCGCAGGCACAGCTTCTTCAGATATGGTGTTCCACTGACCACAGCCTGGACAACGCCCCAACCACCCCGGGGAGGCGTAGCCGCACTCCCCGCAGATGAAGGAGCTCTTGATCCTTGCCATGGGCGCTTCCTACGCAACCTGTCGGCGAAGCGCCATTCCGAGACGGGCTTCGCCGCGCCCGCTTAAGCGGTCTCGCCGGCTACGAGGACATCCGGCGCGCCCATGATGACCTCGCTGATGACCAGGTGATCATCTTCCCGTTCGAGAAGGACGGTGCTACCCCGGGGGAATTTGCCCGAAAGCACCTCATCGGCCAGCAGGTCCTCCACGTGGCGTTGGATGGCGCGTCGCAGCGGCCGGGCCCCCATGGTGGGGTCGTACCCTACGTCGACGAGCAGCTCCTTCGCCGCCACGGTAAGCGCGACACCGATGTCCCGGTCGCGGAGTTGGTCTTCCACGCGGGACATCATAAGGCCGACGATGTCGGTGATCTCTTCGCGCGTGAGCTTGCGGAAGACGATGACCTCATCCACCCGGTTGAGGAACTCGGGCTTGAAGACGGTCTTCAACTCGCCTGTGACCCGCGTCTTCATCTCCTCGTAATCGAGGCCGCCCTCTTCCACCGGTTCGCCGAAGCCCAAGACCTGGCCTTTGGAGATGGTGGACGCGCCTATGTTCGAGGTCATGATGATGATGGCGTTGCGGAAGTCCACCGTGCGCCCCTGAGCGTCGGTGAGCCTGCCGTCTTCCAGTATCTGCAGCAGGATGTTGAAGACGTCTGGATGCGCTTTCTCTATCTCGTCGAGCAGCACCACCGAGTACGGCCGGCGGCGCACCTGTTCGGTTAGCTGTCCGCCCTCGTCGTAGCCCACGTAGCCGGGCGGCGAACCCACCAACCTGCTCACCGCGTGCTTCTCCATGAACTCCGACATATCTACCTGGATGAGGGCCGTCTCATCGCCGAAGAGGAACTCGGCCAAGGTGCGGGCGAGTTCGGTCTTGCCCACGCCCGACGGGCCCAGGAAGATGAACGAACCGGCTGGCCGGTGCGGGTCTTTGAGACCGGCGCGGGAGCGGCGGATGGCCCGGGACAACGCCTTCACGGGCTCGTCCTGGCCCACCACTCGCTCGTGCAGAGCCTCTTCCATGCGGAGCAGCCTATGAGTCTCGGCCTCGGTGAGCTTGGTCACCGGGATGCCCGTCCACATGGCCGTGACCTCGGCGATCTCCTCCTCACCGATGGAGATCTCAGCGGCCTCGTCGGACTCGCGCCATTTCTCCTCCAGCTCGTTCCGCTGGTTCAGGAGCTTGCGCTCGCGATCGCGCAGGGAGGCAGCTTTCTCAAAATCTTGCACTTCTATCGCGTTCTCTTTTTCGCGCCGAACTTCAAGAACGGCTTCCTCGACCTCCCGGAGATCGGGAGATGCGCACATGTTCTGGATGCGCTTGCGCGACGCCGCTTCGTCCACAAGGTCGATGGCCTTGTCGGGCAAGAAGCGGTCGCTGATATAGCGGTCGGCCAGATAGGCCGCGGCTTCGAGGGCCTCGTCGGTGATCCTCACCCTGTGGTGTTGTTCGTACCGCTCGCGCAGACCCTCCAGGATCTTCTTTGTCTCGGTAACGCTGGGCTCTTTCACCATGATCTGCTGGAAGCGCCGTTCGAGCGCGGCGTCTTTGGCCAGATGCTTGCGGTACTCGTCGAGCGTGGTCGCCCCGATGGTCTGCAACTCCCCTCGGGCCAGAGCCGGCTTGAGGATAGAGGCGGCGTCGATGGCGCCTTCAGCCGCGCCTGCGCCAACCAGGTTGTGGATCTCGTCGATGAACAGGATGATGTCGCCCCGTTCGCTGATCTCTTTCATGACCTTCTTGAGCCGCTCCTCGAACTCGCCCCGATACTTCGACCCGGCCACGAGGGCGCCCAGGTCGAGGGTGTAGATCTGCTTGTCTTTGAGCAGGCCGGGGACGTCGTTCTTGGCGATACGCCGAGCGAGACCCTCCACCACGGCGGTCTTGCCGACGCCGGGTTCGCCCACGAGCACCGGATTGTTCTTGGTGCGCCGGGAAAGGATCTGCATAACGCGCTGAATCTCCGTCTCCCGTCCGATGACCGGGTCGAGCTTGTCTTCTTCGGCATACTTGGTCAGGTTGCGGCCGAACTGGTCGAGAACCTTGGAGCTTCGGCGCTCCTTGCCTTCGCCCGCCGCGACCGCGGCAGAGCCTCGCGCGGTCTTTCTGGTGGGAGCGGAAAGCATGCGCATTACTTCCTGCCGCACGCGATCCGGGTCGACGTCGAGATCGCTCAGGATCCGAGCCGCCACACCCTCGCTCTCGCGCACGAGTCCCAAGAGGACGTGTTCAGTACCGATGTAGTTGTGTCCCAACGCGAGGGCTTCCCGCAGGGCCATCTCGAGCACTTTCTTGGCCCGAGGAGTGAAGGGGATCTGGCCTTGCGACTCGCTGTCCCCCTCGCCGACGATGCGGGTCACTTCGCTCCTGACCTCGTCGAGTGTCACTTCCAGTGAACCAAGCACCCGGGCGGCGACGCCGTCCGCTTCACGCAGAAGGCCGAGCAGCATGTGCTCGGTGCCGATGTAGTTGTGCCGCAGAGTCCGCGCTTCTTCCTGGGCCAATACGATGACCTGGCGGGCTCGTTCTGTGAAACGCTCAAACATTACGTGTCTTCTCCTATGGCCGGACCCACGCACCCGCAAACACTTCGCGCAGCACGCGTGCCCGATGCTCGTCTATCTCGGGGCTTTCCAAGCAGCCCGTTCTTCCATCCATATGATCGGTTACGATATGCGCCGACTGAAGCCTGCTCATCAGCCCGAAGGCCGACTCTGCGGCCATACCCGGGACTTCCACCAGACCAAGCTCCATTCCCACTTGCGCCGCGGAGATCAAGTTGACCGCCTCGTGGAACGACATGGTCCACGCGTGTTGCGCCGTTCCAAGAGCGCGACCGATCTGATCCCGGGTCTGAATGGGGTTGTCTCGTAGTAGCATTTTCCTTACCGAGCGCTCCTTCTCGACGATCCCGCGTGAAATATCGCCGATTTGCTGGAGTATCTCTGTCTCTGGCTTACCCAGCGGACGCAGATTGGAAACCTGGACCACGCCGCCTGCCCCTCCCCAGAGCCCGGCCAGACCGAGACCAAGGCGGGCCAGCTCGACCGCGGTGCCCGCCAGCCGGCCCGTAAGCGTGAGCGCCGGCAGATGCAGTGTGGCGTAGGCCCTCATCCCACTCCCCGCCAGTTTGGGCCTGGCAGTCAGATAGCCCCAGCGCGGGTCGAACCCGTACGACAGGACGGTTTCCAAACGGTCGTCCAGCCGGTTGAGGAGCGACCACACGAACGCAAGCTGACCGCCGGGTCGGAAGCCCAGCAGACGGATGTGGTCGTCACCGTTGATCTCCAGCGATGCCTGTCCCTCGCCATAGACCGCGAATCCCCGTCCCATCCCGGCACAATCGGCGAAGGTGGGGGTCATGAGCCCGCGTTCGACCAGGTGATCGATCTGCACTGTGGTCATGGACTCGACGTCGTAGACCTGCCACGAGTGCTCCCACGAATCGCCCCCCAGCACCTCGACGATCTCTGTGCGCAGCTCTTCGAGCGCGGGGGCATCTTCCGCATGTGGAAAGCGCCTCCCCGACACGTTTCGGGTCAACCCGACGGCCGAAGCCGTGATCACCGGGAATGTCACTCCGGCCCTCCCTCGAGCCTCTCTCCCAACTCTGCCAGCCGGTCCCGCACGCCCGCGGCTTCTTCGAAGCGCTCGCAGGCCACGAGTTCCCGCAGCATCCGCTCCAGTCTCATGATCTCGTGACGCAGGATGTCGGTCTCAGGTCCCCGCTGCGGCATCTTGCCCAGATGCTCCTTGGGCTCGGCCCCAGCCTCGACCAAGGCTTCCAAGTACTCAGCGAAGACCTGGTAGCAGTTGGCGCAGCCCACCAAGCCCGATTCCCTGACGTCGCTCAGCGTCGTGCCGCAGACCGCGCAAAAGCGATCATCGGCGTCCGACGGCACCACGGGCCCCGACTCTTTCGCCACCGGACTCCTACCCAGGTTGCGAAGCACCGAGGGCACCGCGAGAACGAGCGCGAGCCCGTCGGTCTGCTCGGCTGCCTCTTCGGCACATCCAGGGCACAAGTGAGTATGGCTGACGATCCCGTCGACCACTTTGAGCAGATGCATGGTCGCCGGTTCATCACCACACACCTCGCAGGTGACCGAACCGCTCAGGTCGAAGTTCCAGTCGGGTGACTCATCCGCAAACACCCGCGCCTCCTCTATCGACAGCCCGGATGCACCGGCCTGCAAACCGGCACCAACGTACGGGGAAAACTCGGCGCGTACTGTGCCGGGAAAGGACATTTTCAAACTGCGCAAAGTGTAGCACAGCGCACTCGCCGCTCACCGGCTAGGGACCCCCGCCGGATACGCGGCCGGCGGGTCGCATCGGGATGACGCTTCGCGGCCAGGTCGCG
>MELN01000072.1:5787-23896 GCA_001768675.1 Actinobacteria bacterium RBG_16_64_13
CGAGAAGGCGTTGCCCATCTCCCGGCCGGCGATGATGGGTTGGAAGCGCTCCACCAGCAGCGGATCATGCGGGCTGCACTTCGCCAACGGGCTCAGCTCGAGGGGGTAGTCGATGACGAAAGTAGGCTGGACGAGTGCGGGCCATACCTCGTGCTTGAGGGCTTTGTCCACCAGTGTGGCGAAAGTGTCGCGGTTCTCGACGTCGATCTTTCGGGCGTGCAGCACCCCCTTCGCGGCCTGGGGATCGGCCCGCATGCCTGCCAACGTCAGACCGAAATGTTCGTGCAGCAGGGAATCGATGGTGCGCCGCGGCCAGGGAGGCTTCAGCTCGATAGCCTCCTCGCCCACGATGATCGTGGTCGAGCCTGTCACCTCCTCCGCCAAGACCGGGATCATGTTCTCGACCAGATCCATGATGGCGTTGTAGTCCACATAGGCCCAGTACAGCTCCATCATGGTGAACTCGGGGTTGTGTACCAGCGAGATACCTTCGTTACGGAAATTCTTCCCTATCTCAAAAATGCGATCGAATCCCCCCACCAGCAACCGCTTGAGATAGAGCTCGGGAGCGATGCGCAGGTAGAGATCGGCGTCGAGCGCGTTGTGATGCGTGACGAACGGCCGGGCCAGGGCGCCGCCCGGCAAGGGTTGAAGAGTGGGGGTCTCCACCTCCACGAAACCCTGGCTCTCGAGATACCGGCGCATGCCCGAGACCAACCTGCCGCGGCCCCGCAGCTGCCGGGCTACCTCCGGATTGGCTATCAGGTCCACGTAGCGCTGCCGGTACCGGGTCTCCCGATCGTGCAGGCCGTGCCATTTCTCGGGGAGAGGACGCAGCGACTTGGTGAGCAGCGTCCACGACTCGGCGAACACGGTCAGCTCTCCCCTGCGCGTGCGGAACACATGGCCCTCGCAGCCGATGATGTCGCCGACGTCGATATCCGTTAGCCGCGAGAACGAGGCTTCGCCCAGCGTGTCCACGTTGCTGTAGACCTGCAGGTCGTCCCAGCCGTCGCGCAGAGTGACGAACACAGCCTTGCCGTGCTCGCGCCGGGCCATGACCCGGCCGGCCACCCGATAGTGGATGCCTTCTGCCTTCTGCCCCGCCTCGAGGCCGGCATGGGCCTCGCTGATGTCTGCCAGAGGAGTGCGGCCGGTGAAGCTGCGGGCGTAGGGCTCTACGCCTTCATCACGCAGCCGGTCGAGCTTAGCCAGCCTGTCCCGCTCCCACTCGGGCCGTCCCGCCTCGAGACCGTCGCCACCGTCGGAGCCTCCGGATGGGACGGAGGGATGCATCTACGAGATCTTCCCGATGGCGAGGATCTCGTAGTTGAGCGCCCCCACGGGAACCGGCACGGTCACCACGTCGCCGACGCGCTTGCCGATGATGGCCTGACCTACCGGCGACTCGTTCGAGAGCCGGGCTTTGGTGGGATCGGCTTCGGCCGAGCCCACGAGCGTGTAGATGCGTATCTCACCGGCATCTTTGTCGCGCAAGGTGACGGTGCTGCCGACGCTCACCTTGTCGGTCTCGATCTCGGAATCCTTGATCACTCGCGCCCGGCGAAGTTTCTCCTGCAGGAGGCTTATGCGATGCTCGAGCAACGCCTGCTCATTCTTGGCGTCGTCGTATTCGGAGTTCTCCGTGATGTCGCCGAAATCCCTAGCGGAACGGATACGCTCCGCCACCTCCTCCCGTTTCACGTTGGAGAGGTAGCTGACCTCCTCTTGCAACTGCTTGAGGCCGTCTTCTGTGAGGATGACTTCTTTTCGAGACACGAGTGCCTTCCTTGTGCGCCTGGTGAGGTTGACTCCGCCTGAAAGTAGCGGCGCATTATAGGTAAGAGCAAGGGAGTTGTCAACGTGTGGGCTGCGCGCTGATCGTGAGCCGGTCCCCGAACCAGTGCCATGCGCCGTCTAGGCGGTCTCCGCAGCCAGCTCCGCCAGAGCGGCATCGAGAAGCCGGGCGTCCGGCAAGGATCGCAGGTGCTCGATCTTGGTCGCCGCTACTCCCGAGGGCCGCAGATACCACCCCAGCAGTTTGCGCATCCAGCGGGCGGCCCGCTCGGGGCCCCTTTCGTCGACGACCCGGGCGAGCAGAAGACGCAAGTCCGCGACGACCTCAGAGAGCGGTGGGCGCGCTGCGCTCCTCCCGGAGAGCAGCGCGCCCACCAGCCAGGGGTTCCCGGCCACCCCGCGGGCGACCATCAGCGCCGCCGCCCCGGTGGCTTCGAAGACAGCGAGCGCCGACTCCACGCCGCTGATGTCGCCGGAGGCCAGCACAGGCACGTCGAGCGCCCGGACCAGCGCGGCGGTGATGTCGTGGTCGGCGGTCCCCCGGTAGTACTCGCTTGCGGCCCGGGGATGAATGCCAACGGCCTGCACACCCACCTCTTGGAGCCGGGGCGCCAGGTCTACCGCGATGCGATCGCCGGGCCGCAGACCGCTGCGAAGTTTCACTGTCACCGGAACACCCGCCTGGCCGGCCGCTGCCACCACGGCCGCGGCCACGGCCACCGCCTTGTCGGCGTCGCCCAGCAGCGCCGCGCCGGCCCCGGTCTTCATCACCTTGCGCACCGGGCAGCCCATGTTGACGTCTAGGAGATCGGGGATGCAAGGCCGTGAGACCACCCCCTCCGCCGCCCGGCCCATAACCTCCGGTGAGTCGCCGAAGAGCTGCACGGCCACCGGACGCTCATCGTCCGCGAAATCGAGATACTCGCCGGTACGCACATTACCGAACATCAGGCCGTAGGCGCTCACCATCTCCGTAGTCACCATGCCGACGCCGTGGGCCTTCATGTGGCGGCGATAGGCGCTTGTGGAGAGGCCCGCCATGGGCGCAAGCACCACGCGGTTGGGGATAATGACCTCCCCTATGCAGAACGCGCGGCGCATGCCGCTAGTGGTTGCGTCTGTAGATGATCTCGAGCCCACGCAGGGTGAGCAGGGGGTCCAGCTTGTCCAATGAACTGGCGTGCGCGAAGATCAAGGGGGCTAAGCCGCCGGTGGCCACAGTCACGGCGTTGACGCCGAGTTCGGCGCGCATCCGGGCGACGATGCCGTCCACCTGTCCGGCGAAGCCGTAGACCGCCCCCGCCTGCATAGCCTGCACCGTGGTCTTGCCGATCACGGTCCCTGGGTCGGCCAGTTCGATCTTCATGAGCCGCGCCGCCCGCGTGGAGAGGGCGTCGAGCGAGACCTCGATGCCCGGCGCGATGGCGTGGCCAAGATACTCGCCCGCCGCCGACACCGCGCTGAAGGTGGTGGCCGTGCCGAAGTCCACAGCGATGCAGGGCGCGCCGTACAGCTCCTGCGCCGCCACCGCGTCGACGATGAGGTCGGGCCCCACGGTACGCGGGTCGCTGGTGAGGATGGGCATGCCGGTCTTGACGCCGGGCCCGACCACCAGAGCTTCAATGCCGAACTTCGCGGCGGCCATGGCAGCGTATTCGCTGCTCAACCGCGGGACCACCGACCCCAAGGAGAGCCCCGTCACGGAGTCACGCGCGAAGCCGTCGAGCCCGAGCAAAGACTCGAGGAGGGCGGCGATCTCATCTCCGGTCTTCCCTACATCGGTCGCGACACGCCAACTGCCGACCAGTTCTTTCTCGGAGAAAAGACCCACGTGGGTCTGGGTGTTTCCTACGTCGACGGCCAGCAGCATGGTCATCACCCTTCTCTCGCGGAGCTCAAGAGCCCACGGTGAGCGTCAGGGACAGGTCGACCGGAGGCGCTCCCATGGTGAGAGCGCTCGTGGAAATGAGATCCACTCCCGTCTCGGCCACCGCCCGGACACTGCTCAGTGAAACACGTCCTGAAGCCTCGAGCAACAAGCCCGGCCTGAGCGCCCGAGCGATACTCACCATCCCCCGGAGAGACTCCAAGTCCTGATTGTCGAGCATGATGACATCGGCGCCACAGGCGACGGCCTCCCGAAGGTCGGCCTCGCTCTCCACTTCCACCTCTACTTTGACGTAGCGGGCGCCCGCAGCCTTGACCCGGTCCATCGCCGCCCTGACTCCGCCCGCGGCCTCCAGGTGATTGTTCTTGACCAGGACCATGTCGAACAGCCCGAAGCGATGATTTCCGCACCCGCCGTAGACCACCGCGCGCTTCTGCCACGCCCGGAGTCCCGGTATGGTCTTTCGAGTATCTACCACCGTCACGCCGGTACCCTCGACCGCCCGGTAGAACCGCCGGGATTGCGTGGCGACTCCGCACAGATGGATGAGGAAATTGAGCATGGTGCGCTCGGCGCTCAGGAGACCCCGCGCCGGTCCTTCTATCACGGCCAGCCGCTCTCCGGCCGCCACCGAAGCCCCATCGCCGACAAGGAGAGTGAACACCGCCCGCGAGTCGACCTCGGCCATCACCGCCGCGGCCAGGGGCAGACCGCACACCACCAGCTCCTCCCGGGCCGTGATCACGCCCCGGCCCGCCAGGTCGGCGGGAACCGTCCACTGTGAGGTGATGTCGCCGTAGCCGGCCAGATCCTCAGCCAGGGCTAGGCGCACCAAGGCAATGCTCGCCTGATCGATCATGGTCAGCCCTCCCCCGCGCTCGACTCTACTACCGTGCTCGACTCTACTACCAACTCGCCGGTCGCGGCGTCCCGTTGCGCGAGGCTGTGCCGGCGCCAGCGAGCGTCATCCCTCTCAGGGAAGTCGGAGCGAAGATGGACTCCACGGCTTTCTTCGCGCACCGACGCCGTCGCCACGATGTGCCGCGCCACCGTGAGCAGATTGAAGAGCTCAAGCTCGGCGACACTGAGGCCGGGCGCTGCAAGCGAAGCCTGCAGCGCCTCGAGAGTCGTCCGTGTCTTCTCCATGTCCTCCCGAGTGCGGACGATGCCGCACATGTGCATCATGACCTGCCCCACCGTCCTTCGGCTCTCGGCCACTGCGGCGGCGTCGTTGCCCTCCCTGCGCTCGTCGGCCAGGTCGAGCCGGACCTTACGTACAGCAGGGTCGGCTACGGCCAGGTATCGGTCGAGCTCGCGCACCGTGCGCTCTCCAAAGACCAATCCCTCGAGCAGGGAGTTCGAAGCCAGCCGGTTGGCGCCGTGGATCCCGGCACTGGCCGTCTCTCCGCACGCGAAGAGCCCGGGGATGGTGGTCCTTCCCCAGGTGTCGGTCAGCGCCCCTCCGATGAAATAGTGCGAAGCCGGCGCCACGGGGATGAGCTGCGTGCACAGGTCGAAACCGCGCTTCTGTAGCCCCACATGCACCGTGGGAAAGCGCTCGCGCAGAAAGCGGGACTCCAGATGGCGGGCATCCAGCCACACATGGTCGGTCTTGTCCCTGTCGAACACTCGCCGCATATGGCGGACGACCACGTCGCGTGGCGCAAGTTCGGCCCGCGGGTGCGATCTCATCATGAACCTCTCCCCCGCGTCGTCGCGCAGAAAGGCGCCCTCACCCCGCAGAGCCTCGGTCAGCAGCAATGTCGGGTTCTCTGTTCCGTAGAACGCCGTGGGATGGAACTGCATGAACTCCATATCGCGCATCACCGCTCCGGCCCTGTAGGCCATGGCGTGCCCGTCGCCGGTCGCCACCAGCGGGTTGGTGGTGTGAGCGAAGACCTGGCCCGCCCCGCCGCAGGCGAGGACGACCGCCCGAGCCAGGCTCACCGTGAGTTCTCCCTCCTCGCCGAGCGAGACGGCTCCGACGCAGCGACCACTGTCCATGAGGAGATCGAGGACGAACTCGTTCTCGTGCAGCTCGACCCGGCCCCCCGACGTAAGCACCTGGGCGAGAGCGCTGGCCACCACGCTGCCGGTCGCATCGCCGCCGGCGTGCACGACCCTGGCCATGGAGTGAGCGCCTTCCCTCCCCAGTATCAGCTTGCCGCCCTGCCGGTCGAACTTGGTGCCGAGTTGCTCCAGCTCGCGGATGCGGGCAGGGCCCTCTTCAACGAGGACCCGAACCGCCTCTTCCTCGCACAAGCCGACTCCCGCCTCCAGCGTGTCTTTGAGGTGAAGCTCAGGTGAGTCATGCGGGCTCAGTGCCGCGGCGATGCCGCCTTGGGCCAGGAAGGTGGTGGTCTGGTCGAGCGTGCCCTTGGTGACGAGACCCACGTTCCACCTGTGGGCGGCGCCCACGGCCGCGGTCAACCCGGCGATCCCGCCGCCGACGACCAGGACGTCGTAGCTGGAATAGCGCAGCTCGGCTCCCCGCCGAGAGATGAGGGGCGCCACGTTCTGCGCCCCGGCTGTGGAGCGTGCGGGTCGCATCATCCCCGCCCTTTCCTTACGCACCTGCCTCGACCATCCGCTGGACTGCCCTCAAAGCCCTGGCTCGTATCTCCGGGTCCACAGAGACCACGGGCCCCTCGTCACGGAGCGCGGCCAAGACCTTGTCCAGCGTGGTCATCTTCATGTTGTAGCAGACGGCCACTTCGGTGACAGGGTAGAAGCGCTTCCCCGGGCAGTCTTTGGAGAGCCGGTAGAGCATCCCGCATTCGGTGCCGATGAGATACTCCTCGGCATCGTCCTCCCGGCAGAAGCGGATCATCCCCGAGGTGCTCTCCACGGCGTCGGCGATATCCGACACCTCCGCGCGGCACTCTGGGTGGACCACCACCTTCGCCCCGGGATGGGCAGCTCGAGCCGCTTCGACGTCGCTCACCTTGATCCATTCGTGAGTCGGGCAGAAGCCGGGCCACAGGATCATCTCGCGTCCTGCCTTCTTCGCCGCCCACGCCCCCAGGTTCTCATCGGGCGTGAAGATGATCTCCTGATCCAGCGGGATCGACCGTATGATCCGCACCGCGTTCGCGCTGGTGCAACATATGTCGGACACCGCTTTGACCTCCGCGGTGGTGTTGACATAGCTCACCACGATGGCGCCCGGATGCTTCGCCTTCAGGGCCTCGAGACCCTCCGCGTCCACCATATCGGCCATGGGGCATCCGGCGCGCACTTCGGGCATGACGACCGGCCGGTCCGGAGCCAGGATGGCAGCCGTCTCGGCCATGAAGTGGACGCCGCAGAACACGATCATGCGCGCCTCCGAGGCCGCCGCCTGGCGGGACAGGCCCAGGGAATCTCCCACGATGTCGGCCACATCTTGCACTTCCGGCCGCTGGTAGTTGTGGGCCAGGATGACCGCGCCTTTTTCTTGCGCCAGCCGGCGTATCTCGGCTTGAACCACTGAGTAGTCCACGGACGAACCTCTGTTCCTTCGCGGCTCCGCCGCGTCTCTCTCCACAACAAGGCGCTCGACCGCCTGCTCCTGCACACCGGCCAGGGCCTCCACGACCGTCCGCCCGCTCGGCAAGACAAGATCGGGGGCCAATTCGGCCAAAGGCTCCAGCACGAACCGCCGCTGCTCAATACGCGGGTGCGGGACTTCCAAGTCGGTTTCGACGCTGGAAAGATCATCGTACCAGAGGATATCGACGTCTATGCTCCTGGGCCCCCATCTGACCGTGCGCTCGCGGCCCAACTCAGCTTCCACGCCCTGGATCCCCCGCAGTAGCTCGCGCGGCAAGAGGCTGGTGCGGAGCTCGACCACCTGATTGAGGTAGTAGTCCTGCTCGGGACCACCCACCGGTGCCGTCGAGTAGAGACCCGACGCTGCCGACACCGCGGTGTCCGGCAACTCGGCAAGGAGAGCTCGAGTCCGCCGAAGCATGGCTTCCCGATCGCCCAGATTGGAACCGAGGCCTAGGTAGACCAGCGCCCGGGCGCGCTTCGCGGCGCCCAGGCTTCAGCCCTCGAGATCGGCGCGCCGCAGTTCCACGGCAGCGCCCACACTCCCAAGCGCGCAGGCCACCGGGGGATGCGGCTTGGTAACGTTCACCCACACATCGTCCACGGGGAACTTACGCAGAATGGCCACGGCAGTGGCCTGCGCCAACCTCTCGAGCAAGGAGAAGCTGTTGACCGTGGCTACTTCCACAATCAGGTCGAGGACCTCCGTGTAGTCGACGGTGTCGGTCACCTCGTCGGTCTCGGCCGCCCTGCAGTCGTCGATCGTCAGCCTTACGTCGTAGAGAAGCCGCTGCCCGAGAACCTTCTCTTCGCGGCCCACTCCGTGATGACCGTAAACCTCGAGCTCCTCGATGAAGATGTCCACCCCAGCCCCCGTTCGTGGTTGTTCAGGTACTTTGCGCCCGCGGTCCGAAGACCGCCCAGGCCACACGCGCCGCGTCGCGATTGAGACCTACCCGGTGCACCCTCACCATGTGCGCGCCCGCCGCCGTTGCGATGACGGTGGTGGCCGCCGTGGCGGCGTCGCGCCCCTGCGCGTCGTCGATACCAAGTATCTCCCCGAGGAACCGCTTGCGGGAAGCTCCCACCAAGACCGGCCGGCCCAGCGACCGGAAAGCGTCGAGACCCTGCAAGATCTCGAGATTGTGAACAGTCGTCTTGCCGAAGCCAAGACCCGGGTCGATCAGGAGGTTCTCCTCCTTGAGGCCATTATCCACCGCCCAGTTCAGACGCTCCACAAAGAACGTGTAGAGCTCTTTCACGACGTCCTCGTATACGGGATCCTGCTGCATTGTCTTGGGTTCGCCCAGCATGTGCATGAGCACCAGCGGGCAGCCCGCGTCGCGCACGACTGCCACCATCTCCGGCTCCATGCGCAGCGCAGATATGTCGTTGATCATAAAGGCGCCGGCCGCCAGAGCCTCCGCCGCCACGCGAGCCTTGTAGGTGTCGACGGAGACGCGGCCCGGCAGCGAGGGGGCAAGAGCCTTGACCACCGGAAGCACCCGCAGCAATTCGTCCTCAGCCGACACAGTGTCGGCGCCAGGACGGGTGGACTCCCCGCCCACGTCGATGAAGGCCGCTCCCTCATCCGCCATCTCCAGGCCCGAGCGCACGGCCGCCTCCAGGCCGGAATGCAGGCCTCCGTCGGAGAACGAATCGGGGGTCACGTTGAGGATGCCCATCATCAGAGGTTCCCCGGTGAGCGTGATGCCCGGGTGGCAGGCCGGCCGAGAGTTGCCGTAGTTCGCGAGCGCCGCTTCGAGGGACCCAGCCAGCGCCCGCAGCCCGAAAGGCTGGAGCCGGAGCTTGGGCAGGAGCAGCTCGAACTGGGTCATGGTGCCCATGATGAGGCAGTCCGCGTCGTCTCCCCGCCATTCGTAGACTTCCCGCGACACCGCGACCTCCCCGCCCCGGGCGAGCATCTCCTGTTTGAGGATGCTGGCGGCGCGAACATCGAGGCCGCTGACCCGCACGACGCGAAAGAGCGCTTTGTTGTGCATGATGGCGACGCCGGCGCTGGAGACACGGGCGCGCTCGAGAGCGGCCCTTGCCCCGGCAAGGTCCCGCAACACGAGGACTTGAGGGAGCCCTTCGGAGGGAATCATGCGAATCCCCCGTCCTGGATCAGGTACGCGGAGCTTCGATCATCGCCAGAACCTCGGCTCGCGTGGCAGCGCTGGAGCGGAACGTCCCCCGCACCGCGGAGGTGACCACACGCGATCCCGTCGCATGCACGCCACGCATTGACATGCACAGGTGCTCGGCCTGGATGAGGACGAGCACCCCTTCGGGCTGGAGAGAGCGCAGCAGAGTGTCGGCGATGGTGCTCGTAAGCCGCTCCTGCAGCTGCAGACGGGCGGCCACGGTGCGTACCAAGCGCACGATCTTGGAGATCCCGGTGATACTCCCGTTCTTGGAGGGGATGTAGGCGACGTGGGCTACCCCGAAGAAAGGCAACAGATGATGCTCGCAGAGAGAATGGAAGGCGATGTCGCGGACGAGCACCATCTCCTGATGGGTATCCGACGCGATCGGCCCCACTATCGAGGAGAGGTCTTTGGGCTCGGTCGCGATGATCTCTTCGTAGAAATCGGCCACGCGCCGGGGGGTGTCGAGCAAGCCTTCCCGAGCGGGGTCTTCGCCGATCCCCTCCAGCAGTAGCCGTATGCTCTGCTCGATCTTCGCCCTATCCATAGAGGAGCCTAGGCCTGGTCCTCGCCCGCCGAGGCCATGGGCGTGACGCCTCCGGTGGCCACCCGTTCGTGCCCGTCAGGCTCCGCCTCCTCGTGCTCCCGTGGGCGGCGCTGTCTCTGCACCCGCTTCGATTCGGCCGCTTTGCGCGCTCGCGCCGCGTCGCGGGCCTTGAATACCTCCTCAGGGTCGTCGCCCGCGAGAAGAGCTTCGAACTCGTCACGATCGATGGTCTCCTGCTCCATGAGCAAGAGCGACATCTTGTCCAATTCTTCCCGGTGGTCCGTCAGCAGCTTCCTGGCGATCTCGTACGAATCGTCCACCACCCTGCGGATCTCGGCATCGATCTTCTGGGCCGTCTCGTCGGAGTACTCCTGGCCCATACCGTAGTCGCGGCCCACGAACGGCTGCGCGGGGTCGTGGCCGAACGTGAGAGGACCCAGGTTCTCGCTCATACCGTACTGCGTGATCATCCTGCGGGCCGTTTCGGTGACCCTCTGCAGGTCGCTGGCCGCGCCGGTGGTGATGTCGTCGAAACGGATCTCCTCCGCTACCCGGCCGGCAAGGGCGAGCGAGAGCTTGTCCATGATCTCCTTCTTCTTGACCATGAACTTGTCTTCGGTGGGCAGGGTGATGGTGTAGCCCAGGGCATGCCCGCGACTGATGATGGAGATCTTGTGAACGGGATCGGCGTTGGGGAGGAAGTGGGCCACCAAGGCGTGCCCGATCTCGTGATAGGCAGTGATGAGCTTCTCCTCGTCGGAGAGGATGCGCGACTTCCTTTCGGGGCCGGCGATGACCCGCAGGACCGCCTCGTCCAGCTCGTCCATCTCGATGACCCGCTTGCGCCGCCGGGCGGCGAGAAGCGCGGCCTCGTTCACGAGGTTGGCCAGATCGGCCCCGGTGAAGCCCGCCGTTTGGGCGGCCAAGACATCCAGTTCCACTCCGGCCGCCAGCGGCTTGCCCTTGGAGTGCACGCCGAGGATGGCCTTGCGACCCTCCCGGTCGGGGCGGTCCACAACGATCTGGCGGTCGAAGCGTCCCGGCCTCAGGAGGGCGGGGTCGAGGATGTCGGGCCTGTTGGTGGCCGCCATGATGATGATGCTCTCGTTGGCCTCGAAACCGTCCATCTCCACAAGAAGCTGGTTGAGAGTCTGCTCGCGTTCGTCGTGCCCGCCCCCGAGACCTGCTCCCCGGTGACGGCCCACAGCGTCGATCTCGTCGATGAAGATGATGCACGGCTGATTCTGCTTGGCCTGATCGAAGAGGTCGCGGACCCGGCTGGCGCCGACGCCCACGAACATCTCGACAAAGTCAGAACCGGAGATGCTGTAGAAGGGCACCCCGGCTTCACCCGCGACGGCCCGGGCCAGCAGGGTCTTGCCCGTACCAGGCGGGCCGAACAACAGAACGCCTTTGGGGATGCGGGCGCCCAGGCTTTGAAAGCGTTTGGGGTTCTCAAGGAAATCTTTGATCTCCTCCAGTTCCTCAACGGCCTCGTCCACCCCGGCCACGTCTTTGAACGTGATCTTGGGCTGGTCCACGGCCATCCGCTTGGCCCGGGACTTGCCGAAGCTCATGACCTTGCTGCCGCCTCCCTGCATCTGGTTCATCAGGAAGATGAAGAAGACCACCATGATGATGATGGGGAGCAGCGCGCTCAGCCAACTGGCCCACGCCGAGGTCTTCTGGGGGTCGGTGGTGAAATCGACGTTGTTGTCGCGGAGGTACTGGATCATGTCGTAGCCGTCGGTGAAGCCGATCTCGAAGGCCTTGCCGCTGTCCACCAGCTTGCCCTCGACGACAAGGTCCTTGGTCTTGACCTGGAGTTCCTTGACATTCTGCGCCTGGACGGCCGTCTGGAAATCGTTGAAGGTCATCTCTTCGCTGGACCCGCTGTTGTTGAAGAGGCCCTGGACGAAGAAAGCCAATAGAATCACCAGAAGGATCGGGAAGGCGGCGCTCTTGAAGAACCTAGTCACGTGGACTCCACATTCGCTCTTTTAGAGGGGGAGATACTACCACACGCCCATCAGTCGACATCGTCGATCACCCCAAGATACGGGAGATTGCGGTACTTCTCCGCGTAGTCCAAGCCGTATCCCACGACGAACTCGTTGGGTATCTCGAATCCTGTGTACCGGCATTCGAGGTCGGCGGTGCGGCGGCTGGGCTTCGAGAGCAGAGTCGCGATGGCCAGACTGGCCGGGTTGCGGGCATTGAGGCTCCTAGTCAAGTACTGGAGCGTCAATCCCGAGTCGATGATGTCTTCGACGATAAGGACGTGCCGGCCCTCGAGGTCGGTATCGAGGTCCTTGAGGATCCGCACCACTCCCGAACTGTCGGTGGAATGCCCGTAGCTGGAGACGGCCATGAACTCGATCTCGAGATCGAAGCGGAGCCGCCGGGCAAGGTCGGCGATGAAGAAGACGGCCCCCTTGAGAACACACACGAGCACGGGACGGAGGCCTTCATAATCGGCGGTGATCGCAGCGGCAAGTTCGTCGATCTTGGCCTGCAACTCCTCCGTGGATATGAGGATCCTCACGAGCGCTCGCCTTTCGCGTGTCCACCCTCTTCGTCCGCCTCGCCGCTCGCGGGGCGCCGGCTCAAGCTGAGCCTCACGACGGCCGCGGTATTGGGCCCTATTCTACCTTCCTCGGCCAGCACCAAGCCACAGACCCAGACAATCCGCTCGCCGCACACCACGAGTGGCCAGCTTCCCCTCTCCGCGGCGGCCACGCGCAGGTCTACGAGCACGTCCTGGAGCTTGCGCGTCCCAGGGGCCCCCAGGGGCCGGAGGCGATCGCCCGGCTTCGGCGCCCTGACTTCTAGAGGCCCGGCCAGGCAGTCCGCGTCTACGAATGCCTCGCTCGAGATGTCCGGCATGGCGTAGGCTTCCGCGTGCTCAGCGGTCACGACTCGGTCGTCCCACTGGGCTTGCCCCGGCACTGGGAGGGCGACGGGGGGACGCGGCGCGGGCGCGCTCCGCGGCCCGCGCGCCACCGACAGCCGGCCGTACTCTTTGTGAGCGCGCCACCCACCGCCCAGGGCCCGGCCGGCCGATCCGCTCACCGTCAGGAGCGCCTCCACGGCCAGGACGCCGGCGCGCGAGGCCGCGGGCCTCGCGCGCGCCGCGAGCCATTGGTGCAGCAGCAGTCTCCGCACAGCAGGCGTGAGGCCGAGAAGACCCGGGACGCTGAGCGTGTCGGCCCGCGCAAGCTGGGCCCCTTCGGCGAGGCGCCCGGCGCCCGCTTCATCCCTCTTGACCACACCAGAGGCGGCCTCGGCAAGAACCGCCGCGATGACCTCGTCCACTTCCGCCGCGACTTCTGCCGCGCGGCATGCGGCCCCGACAGCCCCCGGCAAAGCGGCCTCCAACTCAGGCAGCACCCGCTCCCGGATGGCAGTCCGGGCATAGCCCGGGTACGCGTTCCCCCGGTCACGGGCGTAGTCCAGACCGTGCGCCCCGCAATACGCCGCGGTCTCCTCCCTCCGGCAACCGAGAAACGGCCGGACCCACGGCGGATCGTATTGCTTCATGCCGGCAAAGGCGGCCATGCCTCCGTAGCGCCCCAGCCGGTAGAGCATCGTCTCCACCTGGTCGTCGGCGGTGTGGCCCAGCGCGATCCGGTCGCAATCCCGTTCGGCCGCCACGGCGAGAGCCGCCTCGCGGCGCGCTTCCCGGGCCGTCTCCTGTACGTTGCCTCTGCTCTTGTCCACCGAGCGGTGGGCCACAGTCAGGCCCACTCCCAACCGCGCGCACACACGGACCACCAAGGCTTCGTCGTCGTCGCTCTCGGTGCCCCGAAGATGGTGGTTGACGTGGAGGGCGTGAAGACTGAAACCCTCGCGGCCCGCCACAGCCGCCAGAAGGTGGAGGAGCGCCAAGGAATCTTGGCCGCCCGAGACCATCGCCAGGACCCGCGAGCCGTCCGGAAACAGCCGCTCGCGCGTCATCAGATCCCCCGCTTTGCGGGCCAAAGAGGGCCGTCCCCGCCTGCGCGGCTCGACATCCGAAGCCACCGGTCCCGCTACCTCCTGTCTCTGCCCTTGGGGATTGGTATTGTACTCCCTGATGCAGGAGCGTCTTGAAAGGGTGGCGCCGCAGAAAACGACCGTCACCACCTTGCACTCCACTCGCGGCTTTGCTTATATTGGCACGCTTGAAAGTCCCAAAGGAGGAAAACCATGGGTGTTCCCAAAGTCGATCCCGATCTTTGCACCGGGTGTGGTATCTGCGAGGATATTTGCCCCGATGTTTTCGAGATCGGCGATGACGGCATTTCTCACGTGATCGACCCGAATGCGTGCGAAGATGCCGGCTGTTGCGAAGAAGCCGCTGATGAGTGCCCGGAAGGCGCGATCAGCATCGAGTAAGAGCACCGCGGCTGTTTCGCGGAGCACCATTCGAACGGAGTGCTTGTGAAGAGAGTCGTCCCGGAATGGGGCGGCTCTCTTCCTTTTCTACGGGAGGTGGACGATGGCTCTCACCGATAAGCAGCGTGTCCCACCGGGACAAGAACTGGTCACCGACTTTCCTGTGCTGCATGCCGGCCAAGTCGCCCGACTGGACCGCGCCACCTGGAGCTTGGCCATTTCCGGGCTGATCTCCCCGCCGCGCTCGGTTACCTGGGACGACCTGCTGGCGCTTCCTTCGAGTGAGCAGACCTGCGACATCCACTGCGTGACCGGTTGGAGCAAGCTGGACACCCGATGGAAGGGCGTCCGTGTGACGCAGTTGCTCGAGGGAGCGAACGTGCTGGGAGAGGCGCGGCATGTCGTCATCCGTGCCCCGGGCGGCTGGACCACCAATCTGCCGCTCACCTATCTCTTGGCCGACGACGTCCTCGTAGCCTACGAATATGAAGGCCTGCCCCTCACCCCTGAACACGGCGGCCCGGTGCGCCTGCTCGTGCCGGCGCTCTATCTCTGGAAGAGTGCCAAGTGGCTCACGGGCATCGAGTTCACCCCCGATCAGAGGTTGGGTTTCTGGGAGACCCGGGGGTACCACGCCCTCGGCGACCCCTGGCTGGAGCAGCGCTACTCATAGCGAGGCGGTCCCCGCTTCGGCTCGCGCGCCCGCGGAGGAATACCCACGCGACCCGTCGAAAGCTTGGTGGTCAAGGAGAAAGGAGCACGACCATCGACGGGTACACCCTGCTTCGCGTGGCGTTGGCGGTAGCCGCGGGCGCATTCCTCGCCGCGGCTTTTGTCGTGGCGGTATGGATGTCAGGACCTCGCCACGCCAGGTGGGGTATCCGCCCTTCGGTGGCGCTGCTCTTGCTGGCCTTGTTTGCCGGTCTCTCGACGTTGCTGGCCCTCGCTCCTCCTCCCGGCTTCGGGGCGCTCCCGGTGGCCCAGGTCGTTCTGTTGGCCGCGTCGGCCGTGCTCTTCTCGATCACCCTGTCGGCGCGGAAGCACGGAGCCGCCGAAACGGCGGAACTGGTCGACACCGCAACAGTCGATGCCCTCACTCGCATCGCGAGCCACCGGGTGTTCCAAGACCGATTGGCCCATGAATGCGAACGCGCTTATCGTTTCGGCGACACGTTCATGCTTGTGATGCTCGATCTCGACAACTTCCACCACGTGAACAACCGCTATGGGCACCGGATGGGAGACCGCATCCTGCTCGACCTCGCCCGGCGTTTCCGGGCGCAACTCCGTGAGATAGATCTTGTCGCTCGCTTTGGGGGCGACCAGTTTGCCATGATCCTCCCCCATACCTACGAAAAGGGGGGAGTCGAGGTGGCGGAGCGGCTCCGCCAGAACATAGCCGGCTGGGTGTTCCTCGATGCCGACGGCGTCGAGGTACGCATCACCGTCAGCCTGGGGCTGTGCTCGTATCCCACCGACGGAGCTTCCGCTCCCCAATTGGTGGAAGTTGCGCATAATGCTCTGAGCTTCGCGAAAGCCATGGGCGGCAACCAGGTGCAGCTCTTCCGCGACCTGCCGAGCAGGGAAGCACCCGGGAACGTGGTCTCGCTGCCTCACTCGGGAAGGGGAGCCATTGTTCGCAGCCTGGCGGCCGCGGTGGACGCCCGGGACGGCTACACACACGAGCATTCCCGGTTGGTCTCCGAGCTGTCGGCCGCAGTCGCGAGACGCATCGGACTTGCGACTACCGAGATAGCCCGCATCAGCGTGGGCGCCCTGCTTCATGACGTGGGCAAGATCGGAGTGCCCGACGCCATCCTCGCGAAGGAAGGGAGCCTCTCCGCTGAGGAATGGGACTGCATCAGACGGCATCCGGTGCTCGGCAAGCAGATCATGGAGCAGGCGCCGGAGTTGACGGACGTCATGCCCCTCGTGCTGCACCACCAGGAGCGGTACGACGGCACGGGCTACCCGCAGCGACTGCAGGGCGACGACATCCCCCTGGGCGCCCGCATCATCGCCGCCGCGGACGCCTATCACGCCATCCGTTCGGACCGGCCTTACCGCTCAGGCCGCACTCATCGAGAAGCCATAAACGAACTCGGCCGCTGCAGCGGAAACCAGTTCGATCCCAGGGTGGTTGACGCGCTGCTGCACATCCTTGAGACCGACGAGGAATTGCGCGCGTTACTTCCGCCGGACGCCGAGTTTCCTCAGCGAGCCGACGGGACTTCGAGGCCAAGGATAGTGCCTGCCCCGGCTGCCTTGGCCGATCGCGGAGCCTGAGCCGGGCGAAGCAGCTGTCGCCCTCCGTTGCCGCCTTCCGCTAGCGGAACAGGGCGAGCCCGAACATGTGGTAGACGAACACCCCGGCGAAAAGCACCAGCATGAGCAGAGCGACGCTCAGGGCCTTGCGATAGCGCCTGAACTGCCACACCAGCACGCTCGCCACGAGCACGCTCGCCGTCTTGAAGATGCCGGCCCACACAGGGCTGCTCTCGAACAGCGAACGCATGATGGGATTGGCTTCGGCAGCGCCGACGTGAAGGGCGTTCAGTGTAAGGAAGAAGTCGGTTAGATTGAGGGCGTTCACTGCGACAAGAAGCACCCGAAGCGTTCCCGGATTGTCACGCAGGCTGACCACCGCGGCACGCAGAACGCCGGTCCCGCGGCCGCCACAAGCCGGCTCGCGCCTATCGAAACCGGTCCGCTTGTCCCGGAATACGTAGATCCGCCGCGTTCGGCGGTCGCCGCAGCGCCGTTCGTCCCCCACGGGAACTAGCTCTTCGTCCATACCGCCAAGTATAGACAGCTAGTCGTCATCTTGCATAGAGACGAAAACCTCCGAACGGACGGCGCCCACTCGCTTGATCCGCTCCCATTCTTTGAAAAGCACGGGCGCGGCGAAGGCCAGGCCCATGAGCGAGACGGCTCCAGCCACGCTGATCACGTAGCCCGACAGATAGTTCTCGTAAAGCAAGGGGGCGGTCAGCGTGCCGACTAGCCCGGCGATCTGAATGAACGTCTGCTCCAAGCCTTGCACGCTCCCTAGCCAGCGCGGAGGTACCACCTGCACGAGGAAAGCCGCCTTGGCCGGGTACGACCACGCCACGGCGAACCCTTCGATCACGTTCACCACCATGAAGAGAGTCAGGTTGGTCGTGGCCCCGTACGTGATCCAGGCCAGGGCCGAGATGAAGTACCCCGAGAACATCAGCACCCAGCGGTTGTACCGGTCGGCCAAGTAGCCTCCCACGAAGGACAAGAGCATGGGCACGCTGAACGCGACCCACGTGAGGCCCACATAGCGCATGGAAGCACCAAGATGCCGAAGCCACAGGCTCCAGACCACCTCGAACACCCCCATGGCGAAATGACCGGTGGAGGCCACCACCAGGAAAGCGAGCACCGGTCTGGGGAGCAACCGCCGGTACGAGGGGTGCGCGACTTTTGTCTCTCGCCGGCGGCGGGCGTGTTCCGGCTCTCTGAGGGTGAACAGCAGCAACCCCGCGGTGGCGGCCGATAGCACGCTGCCGAAGAGGAAGATCGAGTAGAAGGCCCACTTCCCCTGCCCACCCCCCAAGTTGTAGAGAGGGACGGCAAGCACCGGACCTGCGACCAGCCCGCCGAACTGGGCGGTGGTCAACCACCCGTACGCCCGGCTCCGCGTGTCCTCGGTGGACAACTCCGCGACAAGGGCTTGCCCCGCCGGAGTCACGCACGCCGCGGCTACTCCTTCGAGCAGCCGGAAGAAGATAAACCACCCAGGATTAGTGGTCGTCACGAATAGCGCCGTGGCGACGGCGTATAGGGCCACCC
>MELN01000072.1:23930-29514 GCA_001768675.1 Actinobacteria bacterium RBG_16_64_13
AGCCGGCCAAGAAGCGCGGAAAACATGAACGTTCCCACGTAGTAGAAGGCGGCCACCACGCCGACCAGCGTCATCGACGCGTGCGCTTGCTCTTGGAGGAACACCGGCAAATAAGGCAGGACCGCGCCGAAACCCGACCAGACCACGAAGCTGGCGGCACAAATGAGGCCTAGCTGGAACCACTCCGTCCGCGGCGGGTGGTCGAGATGACTTGTCTCTAACGTATTCATGTGGGAACTTTGAAGGCGATCGACACATGTTTCCAAGCGACTATGCAGTCGTCCAGGCTACCACGTCGCGGGGATCCCAAGCGCATGGGAGGAGAAATGCCGGACCATCCCGGTCAGGAGTTCCAGGACGAGACTTCCTATCGCAGAGATGCCATGGAGAAACACGAGCTCGACTGGCGGAGCAAGCCCCCGATCTATAAGTTCTATGCCTACGCTCCGGTGGTCGGACTGCCCGACCCGGCTCCAGCTCTCGACGATTACCCCGGCCCGGATATCTACACGTGTGTCTCCAAGCGGCGGAGCATCCGCTCCTTCGGGATCACTCCCCTCTCTCTCCTCGAGCTTTCCCGGCTCCTTTGGGCGTCCGCGGGAATCACCAACTCGTACGTCACCCCGCACGGTCAGGACTTCTACCGGGCGTCTCCAACCGCCGGCGCCCTCTACCCCATCGAGACGTACGTTGTGGTCAACAATGTCGAGGAACTCGAGCAGGGCCTGTACCACTACCGAATAGCGGGGCTCGACATACTGGAGCGGCCCATCGCCGAGGGCAGCCACTCCCTGGAACAGCTCAAGAGCGGCGACTTGCGGGGCGACATCTCGGCCGCGGCCCTCGACCAGCTCATGTGCGCCAAGGCGGGCGCCGTCTTCTTGTGGACCGCCGTCTTCATCCGCTCTGTCTGGAAATACCGTGAGCGGGCCTACCGCTACTTCTACCTCGACGCCGGACACATGGCTGCCCAACTCTCCCTGGCCGCCGTTGCTCAAGGCTTGGGGAGCTGTCCCGTAGCCGCGTTCTACGACGACGAATGCAACGCCCTGCTGGGCGTAGATGGAGAATCCGAGGGAATCGTCTACATGACGGCCGTGGGCAGGCCGAGCCTGCCCTTCGGTGTGCGGCGTGCCGACCTGCGCCATACCTCTCGGCCTAAGGAGTAGCCCGCCCGTCTCTGAGGCCGGCCGAGACTCGACAGGCAGCCGGGGCGGCGTTTTCGTCCGGAGTCAGGACTCCTCGGAGCTGCGTTTGCTCACGTACTCGATCTCGGTGCTGTGTCTGTACCCGATCGCCCGAAAGAAGGCGAGCGAGGCCTCGTTCTCCGATTCGATCAGGGCGCCGGTGACGTCAAGGCCCAGTGCAGACAGACGCGCCTCGACCGTCTGCACTAGAAGACCGGCAAGGCCGCGCCGCCGGTAGGCCGGCGCGACCGCCAGACGATTGATCCAGCCCTTACGTCCATCGTGGGTGCCGAGAACGACTCCGACCAGCTCTCCCCCCGTCTCGGCGACAAGGAATACGGCCGTCCCGCGCTGCAGTTCCACGACCACCCTATCCGGCCGGTCCCGGCCTTGTGGCCGGAAGGGAAGGCCCGCCTCGGTCCAGAGACGCTGCACGGCCCCGTATTCCTCGATGCGGAGGTCGCGGATGGCGACCCCGCCAAGATCGGATTCTCCCGTCATAGACCTCTGCCCTTCCTGTTCGCGCGGCTCCACCCTCTGCGTTTCATTGTGCGGTCTTGCGCCCTGGTTCGCAAACGGCAGGCATTCTTGGTCGACATGGCCGACAGGCCGCCGAAGCACCGCTGAGACTGCCGTTTCGGCAACACCGTGTACGACTATTGACTTCTGCCGACATTCCCTGTCACAGGCTTCTGCTCCACGGCGACCACCAACCTGGGCAGGGTGAAGGCCCACGTGGACGGGGTGCCGGCGCTCGACGAGGCCCAAGAGGCACACGTCAAGGCACGCTGCGACGAGTTATTGGCCCGCATCGAGGCCGAGCCGTCCTCCGACTGGTAGCGGCCGGGACGCGGGGCCTCAAGAACCCTTCTCGTGAAGGATGCGCACGCCCTCCTGGCGGAGGGTGATGCGGACCGGGGCGCCCGGCCGAAGATCGAGCTCTTGGTAGTAGTAGTCCGCGCCCCGTGCCTCCAACTCGTGGCCGTTGTCGAGGCGCACCTTGATGATGCGCATACCGTGCAGGCTCTCCACCCTCGTCACCGTGGCGGCCAACTGGTTCGCCGCCAGTCCGCCAAGCACGGGCCGGTCTGGGTACAACAGCTTGACGTCTTCGGGCGCCACGTACACCGGGACCGATTCCTTCAAGGAGAAAGGCTGGGCGGGCGCCTGCAGCGCTACTCCGTCCCAGTCTAGGGTGATGCGGTCGGCCGTGGCGCTCGACACGTGCGCGTAGAGGATGTTGCGGATACCCAACACCTCCGCCGCGCTGGCGCCGGATGGCCGCCGGAACACCTCCCCGACCGCCCCGACTTGCTCAAGCCCCCCGTCGCGCAGCACCGCCACCCTGTCTCCCAACGCGATGGCATCCTCGATGCTGTGCGTGACGCAGATGACCACCAATCCCCGCTCGAGCTGAAGCGCGCGAAGGTCCCCTCTCAGCCTCTCGCGCAGGCCGGGATCGAGGGCCGAGAAAGGCTCGTCGAGCAGCAGGACTTCAGGGTCCCTGGCCAGTGCCCGCGCGATCGCCACCCGTTGCTGCTGGCCACCCGAAAGCTGATGCGGGAAACGATCGGCCAGGGGTCCGAGGCCCATCTGACTGATGAGACTCAAGGCCCTCTCCTGCGCCCGTGCCTCCCGCCCCAGGGGATACCGGACATTCCCCAGCACGGTGAGGTGAGGGAAGAGCGCATAGTTCTGAAACACGTACCCGACTCCGCGCTTGCGGACGGGCATGTCCACGTGGGTCAGTCCGGGGCGCCTACGGAAGAGCAGGCGCCCGTCCATGAGGATCTCGCCACGGTCCGGCGTCACCAAGCCGGCGATGGACTCCAGGGTCATAGACTTGCCGGCGCCGGAGGGGCCGAAGAGCACGAGGACCTCTTGGCCCACTTCCAGGCTCAAGTCCAGCGTGAACGAGGGGAGTCGCCTGTGGATCTCGGCGGTCAGCCTGCGTTCCGTCATTTCGTCCTGCCCGGCTCCAAGCGACCGATGACGATGAAGCAGATCAGACCAAACCCTGTGAGCAGCCCGACCACCAGGTTCACGAGGCCGTACTGCTGATTCTGGACGGCATCGTAGACGAATAGAGGCAGGGTCTGGGTGTGCCCGGGCCTGTTGCCCGCCACCATCAGCGTCGCCCCGAACTCGCCGAGTGCCCTGGCCGCAGAGAGGACCGTCCCCGCGATGAGCCCGCGGCGGGCAAGCGGGAGGGTCACCCGGAAGAAGACCGCCGCTTCTGAGGAGCCCAAAGTCCGAGCCGCATTCTCGAGCACCGGGTCGACTCCCCGGATAGCCGTCTTTGCGGCCTGGACCATCAGCGGAAGGGCGACCACAGCCGACGCGAACACGGCCGCCGCCCATGTGAACACCACGTTGACCTTGAGCAAGGCCTCCACCGGTCCACCGGCCCCCAAGAAGCGGAGCAGGTAGTAGCCGACCACGCTGGGCGGAAGCACGAGGGGTAGCATGAGGAGGGCTTCCACCAACTGCACTCCGAAGAAGCGGACGCGCGCCAGCAACAACCCCGCGGCAGTGCCCACTACGACCACGAGCACGGTGGCGACGGCCGTCACCTCCACAGAGATGCGGAAGGCCTGCCAGCCCACTAGTCCTCCTCGGGAAGAACGAACCCGTGTTTAAGAAGGATCTCGCGCCCTCTCGAACCGGTCAGAAAGGCCACGAACTGGGCCGCCTGCTCCTGATGGGTGCTTGTGGCGATGATCGCTAGGGTCTGGTGGATCGGCCCGTAAAGCTCTTCCGAGACGAGCGTGTAGGTCCCACCACCCGTGGCCACGAGCGACAAGGCAACGAGCCCCACGTCCACGTTGCCGGACTCCGCGAACTGGAAGGCCTGACGGACGTTCTCAGCCGGCACGATCTTGTCCTGCAGCCGGTCCCAGAGCCCGGCGGACTCGAGGGCTTCCCGCGCCGCCTCGCCATAAGGAGCGTGGTCGGGATTGGCGATGGAGATGCGCTTCACGTCAGGACCGGCGAGGTCCGCGATGGTGTCGACCTTCAGGCCGGCGTCCTCACGAGTCCACATGACGAGCCGCCCTCGGGCATAGAGGCGGGCCGACCCGGGAACCAGAAGACCCTTGTCGTCGAGTTGCTCGACGGCCGTCGAGCTTGCCGCCAGGAACACGTCCACTCTAGCCCCCGCCACGATCTGCTCCATGAGCTGGCCGGTCGAGCCCAGGTTGGCCGCGAACGTGATGCCGGCCGACTCCTTAAGAAGCGGCCCAAGCTCAGCCAACACCGGGGAGAGATCCGACGCGGCCGACACGACCAACTCCACGGAGGGACTCGGCCGGGAAGCCTGCGGACTTTCCGTGGGCGCCCCGCCGCCGCACGAGACCACAAACGACCACGCGGCAAGTAGCGTGCCCGCAAAGACGAGCGCAAACCTCGTCCTCATGCCACTCCGATCGTCCATCCTGGCGGTCTCCTGGTGCCTATGCGTCGGTCGGTTATACGCCTTACAGTATAACGGGTGGTCGGACGCCCGAAAAGAGTGCGTCCAAGGGCGACGGAGAGGCTACACTAGGGGCATCGACCAGAAGGGAGCAGACGTGAACGCCTACGAGGTCATGCACGAGTGGGACCGCGAGGTCGGGAACGAGCCTCGCACAGACGCCGAGCTTGACAGAGACATCCCCGCCCTTCTCCCCGGTGGCGACTACGAAGGCTGGAAGGCGCTCCTCGAGGCGAAGAACGTCAAGGCCATCAAGGAAGGCATGAAGATCTGGGGTCTGCCGATCGAGCCTCTCGACTCGTTCGAAGTAGATGCAGCCATCAGCACGGTGGAGAGGCCGTACGAGCTGGAGTGAGCACCGCGCGTGCCGGGTCCTCGCGTTAGAGGTTCTTGCTCCGAACCATGCGCATGCTGTACAGCACCGAAGGCCACAGCTGGCCGCCGAGCATCCTCCAGAGATCGTTCAGAGCATCGAACTCGAGGGGGACGAGCGTGAAGAAGAGCTTGTCGATATGCGCCGGAAAAGCGTTATCGGGATGGGTGTCCATCGCTGTGTACGCGGGCTTCCCGTGGAACAAGCGGACGGTCCTGTACAGGTTCTGGAGACTTGCCTCGTAGCGCCGGAACCGAAAGGAGAAGAGGACGAGGAGCTCCATGGAATCCAGAAGGTCCGGCGGAGCGAGCCCGCTGCCTTGATATGCGCTCACCCGGAAGTTGACGAGACTGATGACGGCTCCCCGAGTCTCGGAACGGTCGGAAAGGGCCGCCGCGCTCTCGAGCAGCACGTCATCGTCTGCCAGCTCCAAGCGGCAGCGCAGCTCTCGTCGAACATACTCAAGTACCGCATCCATGCTGGGGCAGTATACCGACTAGGCGCCTGCGCGCATATCTAGCTGTAGAGGATCGCCTCCGCCTCTTCCCGATA
>MELN01000072.1:29563-39085 GCA_001768675.1 Actinobacteria bacterium RBG_16_64_13
TCCTCCGTCAGGCTCATCACATTACCGCGGCTCATGACTGGGATGCTGAAGGCCCGCGCGCCGGCCATCAATTGCTGGAGCCCCACGCGAAGCTTCTCGACGTAGGAGTAGAACCCGATGGCTCCGAGCGGGATGTTGGGCATCTCGCCCTTGCCGACGATCTCGGCCACTTCTTCCCAGCAGACGAATATCTCTTCGGGCGTGTTGCCGTACTGACCGACCGTCTTGGGCAGCCCACCGTTGTTCATCCACACCCCGACATTCTTGCCGACCATGCCCGGGATCATGAGGGCCCGCCCCATGCAGACCGACTTGCAGAACGGCGCGCCCAAGGACAGCGCTTTGAAGATATGGTCCTCCGCGCTGAAGCCGCCGCCGAAGGCCAGATCGGGCACGCGCTTGCCCCTCCCGGCCAGCTTCGCGGCGAAGTCGGCGGCGGCCGAGTGTAGGTAGATACTCGGCATGCCCCACTCTTCCATCATCCGCCACGGGCTCATACCCGTCCCGCCGGGGGCCCCGTCGATGGTGAGGAGGTCGATCTTCGCGTCGCTACCCCATCTCAGGGCCATGGCCAGTTCGCGGAGCCCGTACGCGCCGGTCTTGAGCGTGATCCGCTTGTAGCCCAGGCCGCGGAGTCGCTCGCACTCGGCCAGGAAGCCCTCCTCGTCGATGAAGCCGAGCCGGCTGTGACGCTCGAACTGCTTGAGGGCGCCGTCCCGGAAGGCGGCCTGGGTGACCGGGTCGGAGGGGTCTGGTGTCACGATGTAACCCCGCTTTTGCAGCTCCAACGCCCGATCGAGCGAATCAACCTTGATCTCGCCGCCGATGCATTTGGCCCCCTGGCCCCACTTGAGCTCGATGGTGTCGAGCTCGTGCTTGCCGATCACGTACTCGGCCACGCCCAGGCGGGTGTCTTCGACGTTCATCTGCACGAGAAGCTCGCCGTACCCGCGGTGGTAGCGTTTGTACGTCTCGATCCGCCGGTCCATGTCGGGCGAGGAGGTGATCTTGCCGCGCGAGTCGAGCTTCAGCTGGGGATCGATACCGCACACGTTCTCCCCGCACACGCAGGTCACGCCGCTGATGGCCGCCCCGATCGCGAAGTGCTCCCAGTTCCTCCGGGCTATCTCGGTGGAGCCCAGAGCGCCCGTGAACACCGGCGCCAGCATCCTGACCTTCCGGTCCCACCCGTACTCGGTCTGGACGTTGACATCGGGGAACGTGCACGTATCGGAGTTGGCGTCGACGCCCTCAGGCAGGCCTTCTCCACCAAACGCGTAGCCCTGGATGTTGAGGTGGGAGTAGTCGACCGGGTAGTCCTTGTCCCCGCCGGCGGTGATCGAACCGAACGGTCCAGGATAGATCACCTCTCTTCCTCGGAAGGTGGACTGGAAGACCTCACAGTTGCCCCGGCAGCCGTCGATGCACCGCGTGCACAGCCCGGAGCCCGGCACCACGCTTCGCGAGCGGTTCGACGTCTGGGACACGTCATTCGCGTTGGGTCGCTGTAGATTCACGACGGACTCCTTCTTGTAGTCACGGACGCATTACTCGCTTGGTGCGCGTTCCCACTACGCGGGCGCCAACAGCCCCCGCAGCTGCCACCGGGCACACTGGAAGCCCCTGCCCAGTTCACACATGACACACGTATCGGGAATGTTCTCCACCATGCTCGTCTGGGATTCGCAAAGCCCGCAGATGCCCGGCACGGCCATCGGCCCGGGGCATGGTGTGATCGTCATGGGGCAGACCTCGACACAGCTGTTGCATCGCTTGCAGAGGTCAGGCCGTTTGTCGAACGGCAGCGCCACGTGGCGGTCGCCCCCTCGCCCCACGAAACCGAGCGACTTCGACTGCCAAACCTCGTCGCAGACACGCACGCACCGGCCACAAAGGACGCAGTGCTTGTCGCGCATCGGGTAGCGCGAGCGGGTCACTCCGACCCGGGCTGCCAGATCCTGCACCGCCCGGGAGTTGGGGGCCTCGGCGACGATCAGCTCGACAATGTGCCGCCGCGCCCGTAGGACGGTCTCCGAGTGCGCCTCCACCACCATCCCGTCCCGCGCCCCGAGCGTGCACGACGCAGTCATCTTGCGGCGGCCGTCGTCGACCACCTCCACGATGCAGACCCGGCAGGCGCCGATGGGGCTCACGCTGGGCATGTGGCACAGGTTAGGGATGCATATACCGGCCTCCAGGGCCGCGTCCAGAACGCTGGATCCCTCGGCCGTCTGGATCGTGGCCCCGTCCACCGTGATGGTCACCGTTCTTGCCATGGCTGTTCCCTCAGACTCTGCTTATCGCGCCGACGACGCACGTTTCTGCACAAAGACCGCATTGCTCGCACAAGGTCTGGTCGATCTGGTAGACGTCGGCCTCGAGGATCGCTCCGTGCGGACAGGCCTCGACACACTGACCGCAGTCCGCACAAAGATCCGGGTCGATGACGTACCGCGCCAGCGCCCGGCACACCCCGGCCGGGCACCGCCGGTCTCGGATGTGGGCCTCGTACTCATCGTGGAAATACCGCAACGTCGACAAGACCGGGTTAGGCGCGGTCTTGCCCAACGCGCAGAGCGAACCCGCCCCGACGGCCCAGGCGAGGTCCTTCAGGGTGTCGAGTTGCTCCATGGTGCCACGCCCTTCGGCGAAATCGGCGAGGATCTCGAGCATCCGGTCGGTGCCGACCCGGCAGGGCACGCACTTGCCGCAGGACTCGTCCTTAAGGAACTTGAGAAAGTATCTGGCCACGTCGACCATGCAGGCCGAGTCGTCCATCACGACCATGCCGCCGGAGCCCATCATCGAACCCGCTGCGCTGAGGGCCTCATAGTCCACCGGCAGGGCGAATAGCGCCGCCGGCAGGCAGCCTCCAGACGGCCCGCCCGTCTGCACGGCTTTGATCTGCTTGCCATTCTGCGGGCCACCTCCGATGTCGAAGATGATCTCTCGCAGCGTCGTGCCCATCTCCACCTCGACGAGTCCTGTGTTCTTGACGTGGCCGGTCAGAGCGAAGATCTTCGTTCCCTTGCTTTGGTCGGTGCCCTTGCCGGCGAACCAAGCCGATCCGTTCGAGATGATCCGAGGAACGTTCGCCCACGTCTCGACGTTGTTCAAAGCTGTAGGCCGATCGAGATAGCCTCGTTCAACGGTGTGGATGTCCTTGGACCTGGGCTCGCCGACCTGCCCCTCGAGCGAGGCCATCAGCGCCGTCGACTCTCCGCAGACGAACGCCCCCGCGCCGCGGGCTACCTTGACGTCAAAGCTGAAGTCAGTACCGAGGATCCGCTCCCCCAGCAAACCGAGATCCCACGCTTGCTCGATAGCCTCGCGCGTGTGTGCCACGGCCAAGGGATACTCGTTCCGGACGTACACGTAGCCCTGATTCGAGCCTATCGCATACGCGCCGATCATCATCCCCTCGAGGATCGAATGGGGATTGCCCTCGAGCAGCCCCCGGTCCATGTAGGCGCCGGGGTCCCCCTCGTCCGCGTTGCAGATGACGTAGCGCTCCTGACCAGACGCCTCCCGGCATTGCTCCCACTTGCGGGCGGTGGGGTATCCGCCCCCGCCGCGGCCCCGGAGGCCGGAGGCCCTGATCTCCTCGATCACGGCTTCAGGGCTCATCGAGGTCAGCACGTGAGCCAACGCCGAATACCCCCCGTTTGCGATGTAGTCCCCGATGTCGCACGGGTCGATCGACTGGTTGTGACCGATCAGCTCTCTGTCTTGCTTGGCGAAGAAGGGCAAGTCAGCCGGTCGCTGCACGGTCCGGCCGGAGGCGCCGTCCACGAAGCAGAGGCGCTCGACGACACGGCCGTTCACCAGCGATTCGCGGACGATCTCGGACACGTCTTCCGACTTGACATTGCAGTACAAGACGTCAAGCGGCTCGACGATCAACAGCGGCTCCTCTTGACAGAATCCCTGGCAACCGGTCACCCGCACGTGCACCTTCTCCGCCAAGCCGTCCTTGTGCAACTGCGTGGTGAGCGCCTTCAGGACGCCCGTCGATCCCGAGGCCTCTCCGCAGGTACCGCCCGACAGGGTGACGCGGATGGGCCATGCGCTGCGTTCTCTTGTCAGTCCTTCCCGGCACGAGGCTAGGTCGCTGACCTCCACCAATCTAGACACTCGCGACCACCGCCTGATCCCCATCCCGGACCGCCCCCAACAGCGCGCGCAGCTTGCCGGGGGACATGTCACCGTGATACTCGCCGTCGATAACGACGATGGGCCCAAGCGCGCAGGCCCCGAGGCAGTTCACGGTCTCCAGAGTGAAGGCCCGGTCCTCCGTGGTCTCGCCCGGCTCAACGTCGAGCTGGGCGACGACCTCGTCTAGCATCCTCGGTGCTCCCCGGACGTGACAGGCAGTGCCGAGGCAGACGGTAACCAGGTGGCGCCCCCGAGGTTTGAGGCTAAACGCCCTGTAGAAGCTGGCCAGACGGAAGACCTCGATAAGCGGAACAGCGAATGACTCCGACACTCGACACAGCAGTTCTTCCGGGAGATACCCGTGCAATCCCTGCAAGTCCTGCAGCACCTCGATGATGTCGAACGGCTCCGCGCCGCGGTTCTCGAGGATCGTATCGACGTTGCTCAGTTCCATGGCCTTCCTCCAAGCCGTGGCCGTCGTGTACACGTAGCCTGGTGGCCGGGGCTTGCCAATCGCCACCTACTAACCTCCGAAGAACAAGCTCTGTCTCCTTGCCCCTACGGCTGCCCCTTCTTGCCTCGCTCTGCGCTTTGCTTCGCCCGTTATGGCAGCTCATTGCCGGTACTGTATCAACAGGATTGTCGCACAGCAACCATCTAAGGCCACTTTGCGCATAAATACGGGCCTCGGCGCCGGCCACTGCCGGTAGACGCCGGCCTCCACATGGCAATATTGCCGGTAGTGTTCCGGCAACGGCTAGAGTGCCAACCCCGACCATCAGCAGGCGCCGCTGCGCCCTGAGAGCCGACTAACACACCCAGAGCCCGATCGGTCACGGCGCCACCGTGCTCACGGAGCGGCAACTTTGCCGTTTGTCCTTTCGTCAGTGGCAGATTTCCTGGTAATATTCCGGCCCATGAGGGAGAAGACCGAAGAGAAACGCCTTGCCATCCTGCGGACGCTCCGCGAGGCCGGTCAGCCGCTGGGCAGCTCCAAGATCACCGAGCGGCTCGCGGCTATGGGCCACGACATCAGCGAGCGGACAGTGCGCTTCCATCTCCTCGACATGGACAAAGCCGGACTTACCCAGAATCTCGGTAGAAACGGAAGGGCCGCCACTCAACGCGGCCTGGATGAGTTGGACAACGCCCGCGCCTTCGAGAAGGTCGGGTTCTTGTCTGCCAAGATCGATCAGATGACCTACAAGATGGACTTCGATCTGCTCAACAAGACCGGAACGGTGGTGCTCAACGTGAGCCTCATCGAGCGAGACCAGCTCGAACGATCCATACCTTTGATGCGCGACGTGTTTGCCGCCGGCTACGCCATGGGCAAGCTGCTGACCTTGTTCAAGCCGGGCGAGCACGTGGGACAGACCGCGGTCCCCGAGGGGAGCGTCGGCATCGGGACGGTCTGCTCCATCACGCTGAATGGCGTGCTGGTGTCTCATGGCATCCCGACCAATTCGCGTTTCGGCGGGCTTCTGGAGCTTCGCGACCACAAAGCCACGCGATTCGTCGAGTTCATCAACTACGACGCGACGACCCTCGATCCACTGGAGATCTTCATCCGAAGCGTCATGACCGACTACGTCGGAGCGACGCGCACGGGGAACGGCCTCATCGGCGCCAGCTTTCGGGAGGTCCCGGCCGACAGCCGCGACCATGTGTTGGATCTCGGTCGCCAGATGGACAAGGTCGGTCTCGGCGGGGTGTTCCTGATCGGCTGGCCCGGCCGGCCGCTCCTGGAGATACCCGTCAGCGAGGGGCGCCTGGGCCTAGTCGTCGTCGGTGGGCTGAATCCGGTGGCCATCCTGGAAGAACGGGGCATAAAGGTTCACCGCACAGGCGCGATGGCGGGTCTGATCGACTACAGGCGGCTCTTTCATTACGAAGAACTGGGCGATCGCGTCAGCCAACTGAACTGAGCGCGCGTAGAGGCGCGTCTCACTCTTCCCTGTCCAGCGCCAGCCGCACCTGGATGGACACGTCTTGCGACGAGAAGGGCTTCTGGATGAAATGCGTGCCTTCCTCAAGCACACCCTGGTGTGCGATGACCTCGGTCGAATAGCCCGACATGAACAGGCGCCTCATCTGCGGATAGAGCGCCAGCAGGTTCTTGGCTAGATCCCGGCCGTTCATCTCGGGCATGACCACGTCGGTCATGAGCAGATGGATCTCGCCGGGGTGCTCCCGGGCCAAGCGAATGGCTTCGCCTGGGGTGCTTGCCGCCACTACGGTGTAGCCCCGGCTCTCCAGCATCCTTGTCGTCAATTTCAGGATCGCCGGTTCGTCTTCCACCAGCAGGATGGTCTCCTGGCCCCGTGCCGCCGGCACCGGCGCACTTTCCATCTCGACCGGCTCGTCCATGGCCGTGTGCCGAGGCAGGTAGATCGTGAACGTCGACCCCTCGCCCAGTTCGCTCTCGACCTCGATGAAGCCCTTGTTCTGCTTGACGATGCCGTAGACCGTGGCCAGTCCCAGGCCCGTGCCCTCGCCCACGCCCTTGGTGGTGAAGAATGGTTCGAACAGTCGGCCGATCGTTTCCTTCTCCATGCCACGGCCGTTGTCGCTCACGGTCAACTCCACGTACTCTCCTGGCACAACGCCTACGCGAGCAGCGCAATAGGCTGTGTCCAACGTGCTGTTCCGCGTTGCGATGGCCACCCTGCCGACGCCGGCGATGGCGTCCCTGGCGTTGACGCATAGGTTGGTCAGGACTTGCCCGACCTGGGAGGGGTCCACCCTCACGGACCACAGATCCGTCCCGGGTTGCCAGTCCAGCTCGATGTCCTCGCCAATGAGGCGCTCCAGCATCTTGAGCATGCCGGCCACCGCCTCGTTCAGGTCTAAGACTCTGGGCGCGACGGTCTGCTTGCGGGCAAATGCCAGAAGTTGGCGAGTGAGGTCGGCGGAACGTTCGGCCGCCTTTCGAATCTCCGTGAGGTCGGCATACAACGGCTCAGCCGGACCAGTGTGTTCCAGCGCCATCTCGGCGTGCCCGAGGATCACCCCCAGCATATTGTTGAAGTCATGAGCCACGCCGCCTGCCAGCCGGCCCACCGATTCCATTTTCTGCGATTGCAGAAGCTGGGCCTCAAGGGCAAGGCTCTCTGTGACATCCTCGACCATCTCGATCGCAGCGGTCACCTCGCCCGACGCGTCGCAGATGGGCGACGAGACGACACGATAATTGCGTACGGCCCCGGCCACGGGTGTCTGGGTCGTCGCTTCATGCACCAAGCCGTCCTGCAGCGTCTTGATGGTCGGACAGTAGTCGCAGACCGCCTCTCGCGGTGGGTCGTTGAACGTGCGGTAACAGATCGGGAGTCGTCCCAGATCGACGCCGGGGAACCGTTCGCGCATCAGGGGGTTCAGCTCGAGGATCTCCATCTTGGGACTGATGAGCGAAACGCCCACCCTGATGTTATCCAGGATGCCACTTATCTTGGCTCCGCTCTCTCGCAGCGCCTCCTCGGCCCGCGTGCGCTCGGTGACATCGGCGAAGATGCAGGCAAACTGGTTGGGGGCGGGTCGAAAGGCCGTCACCTGGAAGTGCTTCTCGAGCTGGGCGTGGTAGTTCTCAAAGAAGGCCGGCGCGCCGGTCAGAGCCACTTTGCCGTAGGTCTCGATCCAGTGCCGCTCGGTGCCCGGCAGCACCTCCATGACGGTGCGCCCCACGATCCCTTCGCCCATGAGGCCGGTCATCCGCTCGAACGCCGGGTTGACCGCCAAGAAACGGTAGTCGACCGGGTTTCCTTGCTTGTCGCAGATGATCTCGTGCAGGGCGAAGCCATCCAGCATCTCCCGGAACAGCGTGCGGTAGTCCTCCTCGATCCGTCGGTACTCGGTGATGTCCTGATGGGTTCCTTTCAGGAGTACTGCTTTCCCGGTGGCGTCCAACTGGGGCTTGCCGGTGGTGATAAGGGTCCGCGCGGCCCCGTCCGGACGGCAGATGCAAAACTCGAGCTCGTAGGAAGTCCCGTGCTTGAGCGCCGTCAAAACAGCGCTTTCTAGTCGCTCGTAGTCTTCCGGGTGCATCAACTCCCTGACCGAATCCTTGAGGGCCGCGTGTTTCGGATCCAAGCCCCAGATACGATAGATGCCTTCCGACCAGGTTAGCTGCCGCGTCACCGGGTCATACACGTAGTTGCCAATGTGGGCGAGCTCCTGAGCCTCCAGCAGATCGCGCTGACTCTCCCTCAGCGCCTCTTGGGCTTGCCTGCGCTCCGTGGTGTCGATGAGGAATCCTTCGAGCGCGACTATTGCGCCCTCAGCAACCACCGGACTCAAGGTGAACGTGTGATACCCGACAGACCCGTCGCGGCAGCGATGGGAGAATTCGCCATCCGGGACAGATCCGCCGGCTAGCATTGTCTCGACGATGCGCTGGGATGCAGACAGATCCTCCTCGACCTGAGTCAGAGAGAAATGCCGGCCGACAACCTCTTCGGCAGAGTCATAGCCGTGGATTCCCAGCCAGGCATCGTTGACGTGGACGAAGCGGCCCTCCCGGTCGATGAGAAAGTAGCCCGCCTTCGTCTGGGTGATGACACGGCGAAACCGTTCCTCGCTCTCCCGCAGTGACTCCTCGGCCCGCGTGCGCTCCGTGATATCCCGAAAGGCCACAAAGAACTCCGGCGGGCCCGCGGTCCTTTGCAGGGCGACCGCAGTGAACTCCGCTAGAAGTCGCGTGCCGTCCTTGCGGACCAACGTCACTTCTCCGGCCGTCTTGCCCGTTCGCTCGAGTTCCGCCAGGTACGGGGCGCGCCTGTGACCTGGCGCCAGGAGACCGTCCCGCCCGGCCGCCCGGATCTCGCCTTCGGTCATGCCCAAGACTGAGCAGGCTGCCGGATTCGCCTCGAGAATGCTTCTATCCGCTCCGATCAGGACAATGCCGTCGAGGCTCTCCTCGAACAGCGTGCGGTATTTCTCTTCGCCGACACGCAGAGCTTCCTTGGCCTGTCTCTCTGCCAGAACGACTGCGATGCCTGCCGCCACCCTTTCTACCTTGGCTATCATGTCGGAAGTGAAGCGGTTGGGCCGCTTGTCGTTCAGTTGCAGAAGGCCAATGATCTCTTTTCCCGAGCGGAGGGGAACGAGGGCAACAGATTCATAACCCTCGCCATTGCAGCGATTGCGGGTGAGGGTCAACCGGTCAGCCTCAGTCGTGGAGGCGAGAAGATCAGTCGTGCTGTTGGTCCAGAAACTGCCGCCGGTCGTGAAGAACGGCTTCTCCGCATCGAATCGACCCAAGAGCACGTTGCCACACATACAATCGAGAACCAGACTGCCGGTGGGATCGCGCAGAGGCGCACCGTCTGGGCCTTTCGCGCAAAGGCTGTTTTCGAGACTCACGAACTCGGC
>MELN01000072.1:39131-39495 GCA_001768675.1 Actinobacteria bacterium RBG_16_64_13
TCTCAACCGTATTCCGGCGGCCTGGCATCCCACCCAGTTTCTTGTGTGCTCGAGGATGGACCTCATCAACTCGTGTCCATCCACCTCGGGAGTCGCCAGCCGCAGCACTTCGACGAGTGCTGCGGTTGCTTCTTCTTCACGCGCCTGTTTAGACAGCCTTGGCGACACCATCGCCCTCCGATCCACGGCGAGTCGATGCTGCACATAGAATACGACTTCCTGCGGGCACGCGCACGGAGGCGCTCACTGAGAGAATGGCTGCCCGGCAAGGATTCGAACCTCGACTAACTGGTCCAGAGCCAGTCGTGCTGCCGTTACACCACCGGGCAAAGCGGTTGGAATTCTATCATCGCCGCCGAAGGGG
>MELN01000072.1:39546-41525 GCA_001768675.1 Actinobacteria bacterium RBG_16_64_13
CCCCTCACGCCCCTTCGGTCTGTCTTTTTTCGATCCTCGACCAGGCGTCTTTCAGCGTCACCGTGCGGTTGAAGACCAGGGCACCGGGACGGGAGTCCTCCGGATCGACGCAGAAGTAGCCCAGCCGTTCGAACTGGCACCGCTCTCCCGGAAGCGCTGCGGCCAGAGACGGCTCCAGTTTGCAGCCCTGCAAGGTCTCCAGCGACCCTGCGTTGAGGCCTCCGGTGAAGTCCTCGCCCTCGGGCACCTCGTCCGGGTTCTCCACCGCGAAGAGCGTCCCGTAGAGCCGTACCTCGGCGTCGAGCGCATGGGCTTCCGACACCCAGTGGATGGTGGACTTGACCTTGCGTCCGTCGGGCGCGTCGCCGCCGCGCGTGGCCGGGTCGTAGCGGGCGCGCACCTCGAGGATCTCGCCGCTCTCGGGGTCTTTGACCACGCCTGTGCAGGTGATGAGATACGCGTAGCGGAGGCGCACCTCCACTCCGGGGCTCAGGCGATGGTACTTGGGCGGCGGAACCTCGCGGAAGTCGTCCTGTTCGATGTAGATCACGCGGGAGAACGGCACCTGGCGGGTGCCCATGCCGGCGTCTTCGGGGTTGTTGACCGCCTCCATCTCCTCGACCTGCCCCTCGGGGTAGTTCTCGATGACCACCCGGAGCGGCCGCAGAACCGCCATGGCCCGCGGGGCCCAACGGTTGAGGTCTTCGCGGACGCAATGCTCCAGCAGCTCCAACTGGACCATGTTTTCTCGCTTCGCGACCCCGATGCGCTCGCAGAAGTCGCGGATGGCCTCGGCCGGGTAGCCGCGCCTCCGCATGCCCGAGATGGTGGGCATGCGGGGGTCGTCCCAACCCCGCACCAAGCCCTCCTGCACGAGCCTGAGCAGTTTGCGCTTGCTCATGACCGTGTAGGTCACGTTGAGACGCGCGAACTCGCGTTGGCGCGGTAGAGCCCGCGGCAGCTCGAGGGCCTCGAGGATCCATTCGTACAGCGGCCGGTGCACCTCGAACTCGAGCGTGCAGATGCTGTGCGTGATGCCTTCGATGTAATCGCTCAGGCCATGCGCGAAGTCGTACATGGGGTAGATGCACCACTGGTCACCGGTGTGATGGTGCGAGACGTGGCGGATGCGGTAGAGCACCGGGTCGCGCAGCCAGATGTTCGGAGCGCCCATGTCGATCTTCGCGCGCAGGGTGCAGGCGCCGTCCGGAAACTCCCCGGCGCGCATCCGCTGGAACAGATCGAGACTCTCGGCCACCGACCGTCCGCGGTAGGCGCTCTCCCGCCCCGGCCGATCGGGCGCGCCGCGCATCTCGTCCACCTCTTCAGCCGTGTGGTCGCAGACGAAGGCCTTGCCCTTGCGGATCAACTCCAGCGCGTACTCGTAGAGCGGCTCGAAGTAGTCGGAGGCGTAGAACGGCTCAAGCGCTTCGCCGCGGCTCTCCGCCGGCATGACCGGGGCGAGGTAGTAGTCCTCTCCGCCCCCCAGGGAGCGCTTCTCCGGCAGATCACCCACACGCTTCAGGCCCAGGCAGTGGTCCGCCCAGCCGGCGATGAGCCACTTCACGTCGGCTGTGATGGAGTCGACGTACTCCACGTCCTCCTTGGTCGGGTTCGTGTCGTCCATGCGGAGGTTGCACTGCCCGCCGAACTGGCGGGCGATGCCGAAGTTCAGGCAGATGGACTTGGCGTGACCGATGTGGAGGTAGCCGTTGGGTTCCGGCGGGAAACGCGTCACCACGCCGCTGATACGCCCCGCGGCCAGGTCCTGCTGGACCATCTCTCGCAGGAAGTCCTGGCGCTCCGTTTCACCGATCAATGTTGCTCCTTGCTCCCCGTAACGAGAATCGTGGCCTCTCTCGGAGTGAGGCGTCACGAATCAAGGATTCTTTTTCTCACAAGCCCCCGACCGCGTCAAGGTCACTGGCGGGCAGGATATGGTGGACCCGTGAACGCCGGCCCCGAGACGCGACCGGTCC
>MELN01000072.1:41539-48361 GCA_001768675.1 Actinobacteria bacterium RBG_16_64_13
GCCGGAGACGGAAGTCGAACCCGCTCTTGCAGCGCCTCCCAGCCTATGAAACCCTTCCCGTTCCGGCGCTTGCTGCCACATATACACGGCCTGTTTCGCAATTGCTAGATAATGCAATCGTAGTAGCATGAACGAGGATCGACAGCGTTATGCGCTCCATGCGACCGTGTTCGCTGCGCTCTCACGCGCCAGTTGGCCCACGAAGCGGAGGTACTCGAGGAATGATCATCACCAACCCTCAGGCTTGTCCCCAGAACCACTCATGTTCCGCCGCGCGCCGCTGCCACGTGTTCACCCGAGTCGCCGACGAAGCGCTGGTGCAGTGATGCCGCGACGCGACATGGTCTGCAATGCCTGCGGGCACTGCTATGAGGTGGCGACTACCGGCTCTCTCAAAGACGAGCAGACGCGCTGTCCTCAATGCCGTTCGGATTCCGTCCGCCAGAAGTTCGCCAGCTATCTGCGGAACGGCCCGCTACTCGACCCGAAGCGGGGCGACCGCGGGAACGGCCGGCCCGTCGGCTGAGACTGGTGCCCGGCGGCGCCGTTGCGCCGCACGTGAAGATACTTAGACCTGTGGCCGACAAGCGAAGAGGGAACTCGGGCTGACGATGGCCCCGTCACCGGACTGACGGGGCCATCCGCGGAAGGTCACCCGGCATCTAGAAAGCCGCGGGAGAGACCCCATGCCCCCGGTTGGGCACATCGCCAAGGTTTCGGGACACCAAGTTGCAGTCCGCGAGTGCGAGGGGGGTGAAGACGATGGCGTTCCCGCTGCCTCGAAGGTCGTTGAAGAGAACGGAGTTATCGTGAATCACGCCGCACACGATCTCGTCGGCGGGCGGGGCGTACGGGTAGGTGGCGTAGCTCAACTCCACGGCGTCAAAGTCGACCAAAGTGGGGTTTTCACTGACCATACTGATCTTGTTGCGGGAGATGACGTTGCCCTTCATCTCAAGCGCACCCGCGCTGCCCCAGCGGAAATCCGCGTAGATGCTCACGCCCGACCCGTTGTAGCCGCCCTGCTCGCCGGCACCGAGGTGGAGCGTTCCGTAGATCTTGTTGAAGGCGACCACGTTGTTGTTCACGCCCCCAGTAGTGCCGGCAAAGTCCCCGATCAGCACGGCGATGCCGCCGCCATTCCTGGCCCAGAGGTCCTCGAAGACGTTGTGGGTTATGATCCAGTCGCTCCCTCGCCAGTTCGATATACCCTGCAGCGTGTTCACAAAGACGCAGTGGTCGACGGTGACCCCATCGACTGCTGCACCGTTCATGATGGCCAGATCGGCGCCATCGAAGGTCAAGTGGCTTATGACGGCTCCTCCGCTGCCCGCGAGAAGCCTGAAGCCCATGTACACCTGCGCTCCGGCATGAAATGGACCGCTCGATATGACCGCTCCATCCCCACCGGTGATCGTCACGCCCTTGGTGACAAAAGCGCCAGCCCAGTCTCCAGGACCGACCACGATGGTATCGCCGTTCACTACGTCTGAGGAATCGATGGCTTCCTGGATCGTGGCAAAGTCGCCGGGTACACCCCACGTCGCCCCGCCGGGCGCCGCGAGCGCGGCTCCGGCCGCACTCAAAAGAAAGACCGCGATAAGAGTGGCTAGTAGTAAGAGCCTCTTCATGGATCCGCCTCCCTATGAGCTGTTTCGCGGGTAAGAAACAGGACGACCGACTGCCTTCCCCGGCAGCCCGGCCGCCCTGTGCAGCTCATAATGGGCCGATGGCTTTGCGCCCCCACCTTGCGGCAGGTTTGCCCTTCTCGAGGATCACATTGCCCAGGCTCGCTCGCACGTCCGCTCCGTGCACCCACACACCGCCGTATTCGATGCGGTTCGATACTATGCTTCTTGCTAGCTTCCTGTCAACCGCGGAGATCATCAGCGTGGGTGGAACAGGACTCACTTGCTCCACCGTCGTGAAACAGGGCGAGATCAGGGGATTCTTGGCGGCTCCTCGGTGGGCACGTTCGGCATCGCGAGGCGCTCCTTTCACGGGGGTACCGCCACCTAGATATACGCGGCGGCCTTGAAGGCGGATCTGACAGCCGTAGCGATGCTTCCTACCTCTGATGCGTCGCCGACGACAAACACTTCTGTTTCGGGGGCGCTACGGCACAGTGAGTCGGCAACGTCGCGTCACGCGGCCATCCCGACGGCGAGAAGCACCGTGTCCGCGGGGAATTCCATTCTTTCGGAGTTCCTCGTGTCGCGGCAAACCACGGTGGAGTCGGTCACTTCTTCAAGCCTGCGGTTGAGGCGGATGGTTATGGCGAGCTCGTCGACCAACCCCATGAGTTCCATGGCAACGCCGCCGGCAGAAGCCCTGAGGCTCTCCATATCCGGGGCCATTTCAATAACGGTCACGCTCTTGCCCGCGCGCTTGAGACCTATGGCGCACTCAATGCCGACGGCGCCTGCACCTACGATGACCGTCTCGTCACCCGGCTCCACTTTTCCGGTGTCGGCGTCCGGCGCCCGGAAGTCTTGGCGCTCTTGCGTCGGCTGTTCCTCGTTCACGTTCGGGTCCGGCATGTTCTCAGTAACCCCCTTGACCGCTCAAGACCCCTCCTTCGGGACGCACAAACATACCGTCGCCCGCGGGATATAGTGTGAATCTGTGAACGCCGCGGCCAAAACCCGAGGGAGCCGGTAGACATGAATCCAGAGACTACATTCAATACCTACGGGGCGGATCTCGAGAAGATGCTGGTCTTGAGGACGTATCCCCTCGCGATAAAGATGCTGGGGAGCGAATCCGAGATCCCAGAGGGAGCCATCCGGCCCAAGAAGGACAGGGGCGAGCACTACGCCATCTGCCAGGTCTTCTCGCTTGCGCGCCGCCAGGGTATGACGGTGGCCATGTTCCTGGAAGATCATTGGTGCTTTGAACCGATCATCTCGTACGGTCTGGTGGAGACGCCCGCGGACTATCTGGACGGGTTCACCAATTCCTTCTTCATAGCCAACAAGGAGGAGGCGGCAAAACACGCCCGTGACACGACGCGCCTGCCGGTGGGGCAGTACTCCGGAATGGTGGTGGGGCCTCTAAAGAGGGCTGACTTCGCCCCGGACCTCACCATGATCTACTGCAACCCCGGGCAACTGCGGCATCTGCTTCTTGCTCTGAGATACCTGAACGGGACCCAAGTGACCTCGACCCTTGACCCCATCGGCTCTTGCGTGCACTCGGTCGTCCCTTCGTTGCTGCAGGGAAAATGCCAAGTTACCGTGCCCGACCCCGGCGATTTCGAGCGTGCCGGCGCTCAGGAGGACGAGATGATACTGACCGTTCCGACCAACAGAATGAAGGAACTGATGGACGGGATCTACCATTTTGAAGAGTCCAACCGGGGATTCCGGCGCTTCGCTCTTTCGGTTCGCCCCGACTACGAGCAGCCCCCCTTCTACCAGGACTATTTCAAGAGGTGGGGTCTGGACAGATGACTCTTCAGATGATCGATCATCAGCCCCCAGGCTTCGGCGGCGTCCCTACCACCCATGTGGGTGAAGCCGTGCCGCGAGCCCTCAAAGAGCCTGTAGGTCACCGGCACTCCCGCGGCCATCAACTTATCCCTGAAAGCCGCCTCCTCACCGGCCAGTGAGTCCTCGCTTGCCGAGATCAGCAGTGTGCGCGGGAAGCAGCCTATTTGCTCCGCCGTCGCGAAGCAGGGCGAGATCAGAGGATTCTTGGCCGCTTCCCTATCGCCGCAATAGGCTCGATCGAACAGACGGCACAGCTTCGGAGGGAGCGCTTTCTTGGGCCGCGGCTTGAGGTAGGGATCGGTGTGGAGGTCGAGCGGAGCATAGTCGAGTAGCAGGGTCTTGAGACCCAGCTCTTTCCTCTCGGCATCGAGCAGGCAGATGCCCGCGCTGAGGTTGCCCCCGGCGCTATGACCCCCTACCGCCATCCTCGTGGGGTCGATCCGGAATTCCTCCGGATGCTCCTTGGCATACTTGACCACCGCATAACTCTCCTCGAGCGCCGTCGGAAAAGGCTTCTCTGGAGCGAGACTGTAGTCGATGCTCAGGATCCTGACGCCGGCCTTCTCGGCCACTTCCGGCATGAACGGGTCGTCCATCTCGGCGTGACCCATGGTGAAGCCGCCGCCGTGGATATTCACGAACAGCGGGAGCCTCTCGGGGTTCTCCAGGTTGTAAGCCAGGGCGCGCACCTTCCCGGCCTGGGTATCGAGGAAGAGCTCCTTGCCACGAAGTCCCTTGGGCGCTCGAACTTCTCGCGCCACAAACGGCATCAGAAACCGGTAGAAACCGATCCTCCGCTGGAGCTGGTCTCTCGTGAGCGCCTTCTCAGCGGGCACGTTCGGCATCGCCGCGCACTCCTTTCGCCTGGAGACCGCTACCTAGATGTAGGCGGCGGCCTTGAAGGCTGATCTTACGGCAGTGGCGATACTCCCCACTTCCGCTGCGTCGCCGACGACGAACACTTCTGTTTCGGGGGCGCTGCGGCGCAGTGAGTCGGCAACAGCATGTCGCGCAGCCATGCCGACAGCTAGAAGCACCGTGTCCGCCGGGATCTCGATCCTTTCGGCGGTCACCGTGTCGCGGCACACCACGATGGATTCGGTCACCTCTTCGAGCCTGCAGTTGAGACGAACGGGTATGCCGAGTTCGTCGACCAACCCCAGCAGCTCCATGGCGACACCGCCGGTCGAAGCCCTGAGGTTCGCCATGTCCGGCGCCATCTCGATAACGGTCACGTCCTTGCCCGCGCGCTTGAGACCCACTGCGCATTCGATGCCGACCGCGGCCGCGCCGACGATGACCGTCTTGTTCCCCGGTTGCACCCTACCGGTGTCGGCTTCAGGCGCCCAGTGCACATGGGGCTTATCGATACCGGGAAGGGCCGGCACAATGGGTTCCGATCCGACGGCGATGATCAGCGCATCGTAGTCTTCTGTGTCGAGCATCTCCTTTGTCGCCTCAGTGTTCAGGAGCATGCGCCCGGGAGCCTTGTTCGCCTGGAGCAACAAGTAGTCCAGATAGTCCCTGACGTCCTGCTTGAACGGCAGCGCGGCTCCGGGAAGCACGTTTCCGCCCAGGTGATCGGTCATCTCATAGAGCGTGACATCGTGCCCACGATCGCATAGCGTCAACAGAGCCTGAATGCCCGCGGGGCCTCCGCCGATGACCGCGACCCTCTTCTTCACGTCGGCCCTCTTGACCTTGCCTTTCGGGAACTCGGTCTCATTGCCCAAGTATGGGTTCACAGCGCAGTTAATAACCGCCGGAATCATCAGGCGGAAGCCGCAGTACTGGCAGCGGAGACAGGGGCGGCGATCCTCTTCCCTGCCAAGGGCATACTTGCGCGGCATCTCGGGGTCTGCCAGGAGTGGGCGACACATCGCCACCATGTCGGCCTTGCCGGAAGCCAGGATCTCCTCGGCCCTGCCGATGTCCATGATCGAGCCCACCGTGCATACCACGAGGTTCGGAAACGCCTTCTTGACATCGGCGGCGTAGTGGACGTTGTACTCCCTGTCCATGAGGTAGTTCTGCCACCAGTTGCGCATGTACTGGAGCTCGCCGTGCAGACCGGCTGACACATGCAGGATGTCGACCTTGTCCTGTATCAGCTCGATGAACCCGAGCATCTCCTCGAGATGCATGCCGTCGGGATGGATCTCGTCCGCTGAGATCCGGTATTCGATGACGAAATCCTCGCCGCACCGTTCGCGGACGCCGTCCAGCACCTCGATGGCGAAGCGTGCCCTGTTCTCGAGGGACCCGCCGTACTCGTCCCTGCGTTTGTTGTAAAGGGGGCTCACGAACTGGGGGATCAGGTTGCCGTGGCCACCGTGGATCATGCTCATCTTGAAGCCCGCCCTCTTGCACCGGTAGGCCGCGGCCGCGAACTTCTCGACGGTCTCCCTGATCTTCGCGTGATCCATCTCTATGGTGGGGAGCATCTCCCTGCCCTGCAGCGGCGCGCGCCACAGTTCGTGAGACGGTACGAGAGAGGAAGCGCTGTAGGCCGCTCTCCCCGTCTTACCTGGGTCTGAGTCTTTGCCGTTGTGGTTGATCTCAAGGGAAGCAAGCGCCCCGTAGCCGTCGCACATCTCCACGAAGCGGGTGAGGGAGAGGATGCAGTCGTCGTTCGCGAGATCGAGCTGACGTTCCTCGTCGCTTGCCTCCTTCTTGTCGATCACGGAATTGCCCACATGGAGGACGGCCACTCCCCCTTGGGCGAATACCCTGAAGAAGTCGACGAACTCCGTCGTAACTCTCCCTTCGCGGTCGGCCAGGTTCGGAGACGGCGGAGCCAACTCCAAGCGGTTCTTGAAGTCGACTCCTCTGATCCGGAGAGGCTCGAACACGTGTTCATATCTTGATCCCATCTTGTGCTTCCCTTCGTCCTCCGGCCTGGCTTGCGGTGCATTGTGGCGCGGTCCGCCCCCAGACCGAGGTCTGGGGGCGGACCGCTGCGTCGCAACCCCGAGTGCGGGCTGCGAATCTAGATGCGTCGGCTCCTAGTGCGCGTCCATCCAGAAGTTGGCCCAATCCCAGCGGATGAAGCCTTCCTCGGGATACATCGTGTGCACGTAAGATGCGACGACGAGACCGTTGGGCTCGATGAACATCGGAATCATCAGCTCCTGATCGTGCATCAGCTTGACGATCTCTCCGGTCTTGGCCTGCTGGACCGCTTCATCGGTGGAAGCGTTGGCGTCCGCGAACAGCTGCGTGAACTCAGGCGGACGCTGGAAGCTCACCAGGTTGGTCATCGGGGTCGGTGACCACCAACGGTTGCAGGAGATCAAGTAGTTCGGGTCGGTGCCACTGAACATCATGACCA
>MELN01000073.1:0-818 GCA_001768675.1 Actinobacteria bacterium RBG_16_64_13
TGCCGCTGCCGATCGGGCGGGGACAGCCCACAGGAACTCCGTAAGGGATGGGAAGGAACGACGGTAGTAAGCGGTGTAGGAGTAGGAAACAAACTAGTCACCCCCTTTCCCACAATGCCTCCTTCGTCCGTCGGCTCCGTCTGCGCCATCTGCCGTCTCTCAAACGACATACCGGCGGCTGCTAGACGCGTGCAAAACAACGCATAGCGCGCGTCTCACACATGATATTGCAGAAAGGACAGAAAAGTTACGCCGGCCCAGGAAAAATCTTTGGGCCGGGCACAATCGCCTTCCTACTTCACCACCAGACTCACCAGCCGTCCGGGTACCACGACCTCTTTGACCAGAGTCATGCCCTCCAGATACTTGGCCACGCTGGGGAGCGCCTTGGCTGCCGCCAGCACGTCGGCATCGGCCGCCTGTTTGGCAACCTCCACCCGGTCGCGCACCTTGCCGTTCACCTGCACGGCCAACTCCACCGTCTCGCCGGTGAGGAACCGGCTGTCGGCCTGCGGCCACGGGGCGTCCCAGACAGCTTTGCGCCCCATCAGCTCCCAGAGTTCGGCGCCCATGTGCGGGGCGAAGGGTTCCAGCAGACGCACCACCATTTCCAACGCGTGGGCGAGGACGGCGCGGCCGGCGACGGTCGCCGCGAGGCCCCCGGCCCGAGCGGCGCCGATGTCGTTGGTGAGCTCCATGATGGCAGCGAGAGCAGTATTGAAGTGGAAGCGCTCCCCCATGTCGACCGTGGCCTTCCGGATGACCTGGTTGGTCTTCACGAGCAGGGCACGCTCCGCCCCTGACAGCGCGGTCTCGTC
>MELN01000073.1:839-3162 GCA_001768675.1 Actinobacteria bacterium RBG_16_64_13
CGCTGGCCCCGCTGCCTACGCCGCCCCCCATCAGCCCCTCGTCGATGGAGTCGGTCACCTGGCGCCACACACGACCCAGGAAGCGGTACATGCCCTCGATTCCTTGGTCGTTCCACTCGCCGTCGCTCTCCCCCGGGCCCATGAACAAGATGTAGCTTCGCAGCGAGTCGGCCCCATACTTGGCCACGTGCTCGTCGGGGTTCACCACGTTGCCCTTGCTCTTGGACATCTTGGCGCCCTTGTAGTAGATCATCCCCTGGGTGAACAAGTTCTTGAACGGTTCCTCAAAACCCACGAGACCCAGGTCATAGAGCACCTTGGTGAAAAAGCGGGAGTACATCAAGTGGAGGATGGCGTGCTCCACCCCTCCGATGTACTGGTCCACCGGTAGCCAATAGTCCACGGCCTCGCGGTCGAAGGCCACGTCGTCCCGGTCGGCGGAGGTGTAGCGTAGGTAGTACCAGGACGAGTCCACGAAGGTGTCCATGGTGTCGCTTTCCCGCCGGGCCGCGCCTCCGCAAGACGGGCAGGTGGTGTTCATCCAGTGCTCGGCCGCGGCCAGGGGCGACTTGCCCTTGGGAGCGTAGTCGGTGATGTCGGGTAGGAGCACCGGCAGTTTATCGTCCGGCACCGGCACCTCGCCGCAGTTCTCGCAGTACACGATGGGGATGGGCGCTCCCCAGTAGCGCTGTCGCGACACCAGCCAGTCGCGCAGTTTGTAGTTGACGGCGAAGTCGGCCTTGCCTTGCTCCTTGAGCCACTCGGTCACCTTGACGATGCCGTCAGCTTTGGCCAGTCCGTCGAAGGGGCCGCTGTTCACCAGAGCCCCGTCACCGGGATAGGCGGACAAGAGTTTGCCCTCCTGATCTTTGAACTCGGCCGGGCTCTCGATGACCTCGATCACCTCCAGCCCGTACTTCTTGGCGAACGCGAAGTCGCGTTCATCGTGGCCCGGCACGGCCATGATGGCCCCGGTGCCGTAGTCCATCAGCACGTAGTCGGCCACGTAGATGGGGATCTGCCCGCCGGTAACCGGGTTGACGGCGTGACGGCCGGTGAAGACCCCGGTCTTCTCCTTCTCGATGCTGGCCCGCTCGATGGCCGAGGTGCCCATGGCTTTGGCCACGTAGCGCTTGACTTCGGTCTCTTGGGGCAGGCCGCGGACCAGGTCGTCCACCAGCGGATGCTCCGGAGCGAGGATGAAGAAGGTGGCCCCGAACAACGTGTCGGGCCTCGTGGTGAAGACCGTCACCTTGTCGACGGCGTCCGGAACCAGCTCCTTCGCCGGCGGCGCAATCGTGAAGACCACGTCGGCGCCTACGGACTTGCCGATCCAGTTGCGCTGCATGGTGACCACGCGATCCGGCCACGACTCGAGCTTGTCGAAGTCCTGTAGGAGCCGCTCCGCGTAGTCGGTGATGCGGAAGAACCATTGCGTCAGCTTCTTGGCCTCCACCAGGCTGTCGCAGCGCTCGCACGCCCCTTCGATGACCTGCTCGTTGGCGAGAACGGTCTGGCACGAAGAGCACCAGTTGACCGGCGCTTCCTTCTTGTACGCGAGACCCTTCTTGTACAGCTGCAGAAAGAGCCACTGCGTCCATTTGTAGTACTCAGGCCGGCAGGTGACTACCTCCCGGGTCCAGTCGATGGAAACGCCCAGCCGCCGGAGCTGGCGGTTGATGGTGGTGATGGCCTTCTCGGTGAAGCGGCTCGGGTGCTCTCCCGTCTTGATGGCCACGTTCTCCGAGTTGAGGCCGAAAGCGTCGTAGCCCATGGGATGAAGCACGCGCTCGCCCTGATGGCGGCGGAAACGGGCGATGACGTCGCCCATGGTGTAGTTCTTGACGTGCCCCATATGGGCGCTGCCCGACGGATAGGGGAACATCTCGAGCACATAGGTGGCGTCGGAGCCCTTGCCGCCGGGGCGCGACCCACTCGGCGGGTTGGGGACGACGAAGGTCTGTTGCTCGTCCCAGACCTTCTGCCACTTGGTCTCGATCTGCTCGTGATCGTACTTGGGAGGCTGCTGGGAACCGAAGCCCCGGCCGCCAGAGCGCGCCGGCCGGCGCGATAGCGCGTCCTCGGTCGCGCCCGTAGCGCCGCCACGAGCGCTTCTTGCTTCGTTTTCTCGCGCTCGCACATCGCGTTCCGGCGGCGAAGCGTCATTTCCCAGCAGCCTGTTGGGCGCCATCCGTGGTCCTTCCGTTTCGTCCGTCCGTGTGGGTCCCGCTAGCTATACGTTCGCCGGTCAGCGACGCGGCGTCGGGCACACATTATTCCAGCCAAGGGGCGCGCCGCCAAACCCAACCTGGCCCACCGGCGC
>MELN01000073.1:3172-4967 GCA_001768675.1 Actinobacteria bacterium RBG_16_64_13
AGTCTGCCTCGCTGACGGTCGGCTGAGCCCGGTCGGCGGTGGCAGGCCGCCGGCCGCCTGGGACCCGCCGCGGCTACTTCCTTACTAGAGCCGCGATCCCCCCTTGATAATACGGCTCGGAGAACAGGACCGCCTTGGATCGCTCCTCGGTGATAGTTATGCAGGCAGCCACCATGTCCACCTCGCCAGCGGCTACCTTGGGTATCATCTCGCCGAAGTCCATGCTGATGATCTGCAGGCTCTTGCCGAGCTTCTGGGCGACGTAGGTTGCCAGTTCGATGTCGAAGCCGACCACCTTCTGACTGCCATCGATGAAGGAGAAGGGCTCCGTGACCGGCGCGGTACCGAGCGTCAGAACCCCATTGGACCCATCCAGCGGAATCGCGGGCATTGCCCCCGGCGCACCCTTGCCGGGCAGCCAGCGCTCGACCATCTGCTCGTAGGTGCCGTCGTCTTTGAGTTGCTTGACTGTGTCATCAATGGCGGCCTTCAATCCCTGGTTGCCCGGAGCCACGGCAAACCCGTAGTCGTCGACGGTGATCATGTCGGAAAGGATCACCAGGCCGTCGTACTTCGCGGCAATATTCCTCAGGATGGGCTCGTCGTAGGCTGCCGCGTCCACCTTCCCATCCTTCACCGCGAGGCAGCAATCCAAGGCCGAACCGAAGTATGTGAACTCCGCGTCCTTGACTCTGGACAAGACTAGCGAATCGGCGACAGTCCCTCTCGGGACCGCGAAGCGCTTACCCTCCAGTTGATCGAGGCTGGTGATCGGCTCGTTCGAGCCGCAGGCAAGGATCCCTGATGCCACTATGGCCGCCACCACGACGACCGGGACCATCCACCGCTTGCTCATTGGAGACCTCCTCCGCCGTGCTCCGGCACCTCGGCCATCATGACGTCTCCTCGCTCGAAGAGCGTCGCTCGGCTGAAGCCGACACGGACCCTTTTCAGCGGTTTCAGACCCGCTGCCGTGGCCTTGGCGACGCTTCTGCGGTATTCCACAGCTGAGACGTGTCCCCAGGGCTCCACCAACAGAAAGCGGCCGTCGTCGTTCAGGATGGCGTAGACCTCCTTGAGAAACCTCTCCTTGTCCGGCACCTCGTGCAGCATCCAGAACGCCAACGCGAGATCCGCGCTCGCCTCGAGGCCGAGCGAGTCTGCGGCGCATTGATGTAGGCGGATCCGCGAGGCCAGACCCGCAGCCTCAGCCCTCACCCTGAGTCTCTCCAGCATCTCCGCCTGCAAGTCCACGGCGATGACCTGGCCCGTTCCGCCGACCATCTCCGCCAGAGGCAATGAGAAGTAACCCGGCCCGCAGCCGAGATCGACGACGGTATAGCCCGTCTTAGCCAGCCCGCGCAGGATCCGCGTGGGATTGTTTATGGCCTTCCGCAACGAGATCGTAAGCCAGCCGGCATGCTTGGCCGGGCACACGTGCAGCCCCTTTGTGGATGACTCCTCTTCGTTTCCTGTCATGTCCGCCCTTCTCTCGGCCACACGCTTATCCACTGCTTTGTCATACCTCACGTAGATCTCCTGTCGCGGGCAGCTCACAAGCAGCTATCGACGCCGCGCCCTCACCAGAACCTGCCGCGCTGCCTTCCTGCCCCACGGGGGTCGGATCGACCCAGGGCCCGTCGGTGCCGATGAACTTCTCAGCCTCCGGTGGACCCCAGCCTCCTGGCTGATACGGGTAGAGGGGAGTCACGTCGCCCAAGACGTCGTCCACGATGCGCCAAGAGGCCTCCACCCCATCCTGCCGCGCAAAAAGTTCAGGATTTCCGCGGATGGC
>MELN01000073.1:4987-23884 GCA_001768675.1 Actinobacteria bacterium RBG_16_64_13
AAGGCGACGTGGTGTCGGTCGGGCACGAGGTGACAGTGAGTTCAACGTCTCGCCCGGCCATGCGGTCTCCCGGCACTTTCACGCGCACGCCCAAGCCGATGGCGACGTCGGGGCCGAGCCGCAGGCGCACGTGCCCCGAGCCCGGCGGCACAACCTCACCAAAAGTCTCTCTTGGCGGCCGTCTGAGCTCGAGGAACACCTCGGTGGCAGTCGTGGCCAGCGCCTTGCCGGAGCGGATGTAGATGGGCACTCCCGCCCAACGCCAGCTGTCTATGAAGAGCCTCACCGCGACATACGTCTCGACGGTGGAGTCTGGCGCTACTCCTGAAGCCGTGCGGTAGCCCGCGTACTGTCCTCTCACCACCTGATCTAGCCGGAGAGGCAGAACGGACTTGAGCAGCCTGGTCTTCTCATCTCGGTAGGTATCGAGAGTCCCGCCGCCCGGGGGGTCCATCGTCACGATCGCCAACACCTGGAGAAGGTGGTTCTGCACCACGTCCCGGATGGCCCCCGCTTCTTCATAGAAACGGCCCCGATTCTTGACACCATAATCCTCGGCCATGGTGATCTGGATGCAACGGACATGGTCCCGGTCCCAAATGGGCTCGAGCAAAGGATTCGCGAACCTCGTATAGGTGATGTTCCGGACGGGCTCCTTGCCCAGGTAGTGATCGATGCGGAAGATCGCCTCCTCTGGAAAATACTTCTGAAGTGTCCTATTCAGCTCTTCTGCCGAGCGCAGATCTCGGCCGAACGGCTTCTCGACGAGCACGCTGGCTCCCTCGGTGCACCTGCAACCGACCAGGGCTTCGGTCACCACCGGGAATACGCTCGGTGGGACCGCCATGTAGAAGAGCGGGTGTTGCGCGTCACCCAGCGCCTTTCGCAGCTCCACATACGTGCCAAGCGCTCCATAGTCGCCCGAGACATACTGCAGCATGGCCGCGAACTCCTCGAACGCAGCGGCATCGTATTCCCCGCTCTGCTCGAGGCTCTCGCGCGCGCGTGCCCGCAGCTGATCGACGGTCCACGGGGATCTGGCCACCCCGATGAGCGGCATCCTGAGGCGCTGGTCGCGGACCAGCCTTTGCAGCGCGGGAAAGATCTCCTTGTGAACCAGGTCGCCCGTGGCACCGAAGAACACCAGGGCGTCGGAACGAGGCGGCTCCACCACCTGGCTCATTCTGAGGACCTCCCGGCGAGAAGGGCGGCCGAATCGTCATCCAGGTACCAGACCACCGTGCCACTTTGAGGCCGGACTAGCTGGGCCGGAAGACGTTCGGGGTCGATGGGGCCTTCGAGCACTTCCCCGACCACAGCCGCTTTCGCGCGGCCGCTGGCAAGGAAGAGAACCGAGGCGGCCTTGTTGATGAAGGACGCTGTCAAACTAATACGCCATAGGCCCCGGCCGGCACCGCCTCTGTCATCCGGGCCGGCGCCAACCGGTCCATCGCTCCCCGGGCCGTCGCCGGCAATGACCGGCGTGACCCAACGCTCCGTCTCGCGCAACGCGTCCGAACCCGGGAAGAGCGAGGCCGTGTGCCCATCTGTGCCCACGCCCAGAAGGACGAAGTCGAGGCGCTCCCGCTTCCCCCTCTCGCCGCGCGACGGCCAGGCCCCCCCGACATCTCGGGTGGCGCCGAGGAAGCTGCGTAACAGGTGTTCGTAGTCGTCGGCCGAGGACGAAGCGTCGCGCGGGCCGTTCGCGCCCGCGCCGGCCCGGCACCTCATCGGGTGGATCTGGCCCGGCGCGATGGGAACATGATCGAGCAGGTTTTTGCGGGCCATGCTTTCGTTGCTGCGAGGGTCGTGCACGTCCACACACCGCTCGTCGCTCCAGAAGACGTGTACTTTGGCCCAAGACACCTGCCCCGAGAAGGGAGGTCGCGCGAGAAGCTGGTACATCCGCTCTGGGGAGGAACCACCCGACAGCGCCACCGTGAAGCAGCCCCGAGTCTCCACGGCTCGACGAGCTTCTTCGACGAAAAGGGCAGCCGCGGCCCAAGCAAGGCTTTCAGCATCCGGATGGACCACGACCAGCGGGCCTGCCGCTGGTGCCGCCGCATGAAACGCGGCGCCGTCAACAGTGGGGTGCTCCACCTATGACTCCTCCCCTCCACCCAGCCAGTCGGTATGGAAGATCCCTTCTTGGTCGGTGCGCTTGTATGTGTGCGCCCCGAAGTAGTCGCGTTGCGCCTGTATTAGGTTAGAGGGCAGCCATTCGGCCCGGTACGCATCGAGGTAGGCAAGCGCGGTCATGATCCCGGGAACGGCCACCCCCGCGGACACGCCCATCTTCACCGCCAGGGCCAGATCACTTCGCCGCGAGGCGACGGCCCTCGAGAGTTGGGTGTCTAGCAGCAGATCGGGCAATCCCGGCCGGCGTTGGAAGGCCACTTTGATGTCACGCAAGATCGCCGACCTGATGATGCAGCCGCCCCGCCATACCGACGCCACGTCCTCCAACCGCAGGCCGAAGTCCAGGCTCTCAGAGGCCGCGCGGAGATGTGCGAAGCCCTGCGCGTAGGTGATCACCAGGCCCGCGTAGAGCGCGTTCCGCACATGTTCGATCTTCTGCAGTCTGGAGGCGGCTCCATCGGTACTTTGCCGCGCGGGCGCGGCGATGTCGTGTAGATCGGGCTCCGGCCGGAGCATGGTGGGCGCTACCTGTCTCTGGTCGTCCAAGACGGACAGGTTCCGCATGGCCACGGCGATGTCGATGCTGGGGCCGGGAACGTGCAGATCCATGGCGCTTTGCGAAGTCCACATGCCGGTGCCGAGCTGCCCTGCTTCCCCGAGGATCACGTCCACGAGAGACCCCCCGGTCTTCTCGTCGCGCCGGCCGAAGATGTGGGCAGTTATCCCCACGAGGTATGATTCGAGCTCCGCCGCGTCCCACTCCGCGTAGACGGCGGCCAACTCCTCGTTTGAAAGACCCAGTACCTGCTTGAGTAGGGCGTAGCTGTCGGCGATAAGCTGCATGAAGCCGTATTCGATGCCGTTGTGGACCATCTTCACGTAGTGACCCGCGGCACCGGGCCCCAGGTAGGTCACGCACGGCTCCCCATCGACGTGGGCGGCCACCGCCTCGAGTATGCCCCGCAAGGACTCGTAGGCGTGCTTCGGCCCGCCCGGCATCAGGCTGGGCCCGGTCCTGGCCCCGTACTCGCCGCCGGAGATGCCCAGTCCGAAGAAGTGGATGCCCTTCGCTGCAAGGGACTTCCCTCGCCGCTGGGTGTCCTGGAAGTACGAGTTGCCACCGTCGATGATGACGTCTCCGCGCCCAAGAACTGGCACCAGCTCGGCGATGACGGCATCCACCGGCGCCCCCGCCTTCACCATGATCAGGACGCGACGTGGCTCTTCGAGCGACTCCACCAAGTGGCCGAGTGAATAGCAAGGCTGCACCCGCCTCGCCGGTCCGATCTCCGACGAGAACTCACGGGTCACCGCGTCGGTGCGGTTGTAGGCCGCCACCGCGAACCCATGATCGGCCATGTTCAGCACGAGGTTGCGGCCCATGACGCCAAGCCCTACCACGCCGATATCGTTGCCGCTCGGGTCCATTTCGCCCTTTCTCCCCTCTTGAAGGTCACCTCAGGCCGGCATCAGCAGGCGCGGCACGGCTTGCCACCGGCGGCGGCCGCCCCTAGTATAAGTTCATGCCCATTCTGGACGTATTTCTACGCATCCTCATCGCAGCCGTGCTCGGGGGGCTCATCGGGCTGGAGCGCGAGATCCGGGAGCATACTGCCGGCTTCAGGACTCACATCCTGGTGTCGGTGGGGGCGGCCGCTTTCACCCTGGCTTCATCATACGGTCTCGAAAGCACAGGTTTTGACCCAAACCGCATCTCCGCCCAGGTTGTCACGGGGATAGGCTTTCTCGGCGCCGGGGCCATCATCCGCTACGGTGTTTCGGTGCGCGGTCTGACGACTGCCGCGAGTCTGTGGACCGTGGCCGCCGTGGGACTGCTGGCTGCCCAGGGTTTCTATTCGGCGGCGCTGATAACGACTGCGCTGGTGATCGTCAGCCTGTATCTCTTGCGCCTGATCGAGGACAAGCTGCTCTATCCTCTCGTGGGGCAGACGGTCGGAGTGCGGGTGCACTTCCGTTCGGCAGGCTATGCGCCGCTCGCGCAGCTGATAGACATGCTGCAGCAGTCCCGAGTGGCGGTAAAGGAGATGGCCGTGGCGCCCGGCGACGACCAGAACGACACCATCCATCTGCTACTCAAGCTGCCGCGCGGCCTCGATGCAACCAAGCTAACGGCCCTGGTCGGCAACCTCGAAGAGGTGAAGTCGGTCCGCGTCGACTAGGTCCGTGGCGTTTCCGGGGACCGCCGGAAACGCCGCGCCGCGCACCCGCGACCGCTCAGTAATCCCGCAGGATGTCGATCATGATGTCGGTCGCCTTCAGGGCGTAGTCCCGCGGTATGGTCAGTGGAGGCATGAACCGGAAGACGTTCCCATGCCGTCCGCAAGGAGTCATGAGCACGCCGCTGTTCAGCAGCCTCATGGCGATCTCCCCGACCTTGGCTCCCTCCAGCGGCTCCTTCGTCTCTCTATCGGCCACGACTTCGCATCCGACCATCAGGCCGCGGCCGCGCACCTCTCCGATGCACTTCACAGAGCTCATGGCCTGCGTCAGACGATCCTTGACCTCCGCGCCAAGGGACACCGCTCTCCCCAGCAGATCGGTCTCCGGATCGGTGATGAGATCGATGTTGGTCATGCAGACTTCGCAGCTCAGGGCGTTACCAGCGAACGTGCTGGGCTGAGAACCTGGGGAGAGGCTCTTCTCCATGTCGGCTCGATAGGTGATGCCGGCCATAGGCAGGTCTCCACCCATGCCTTTTCCCCAGGTGAGGATGTCCGGGACCACCCCCGAGTACTCTACGCACCACATCTTGCCGGTCCGGCCGGCGCCGGATTGGACCTCGTCGGCGACGTAGAGGCAACCGTTCTTCTCACACGCCTGCTTGATGATCTGGAAGAACTCCGGCGGCGGAGCCACATAGCCGCCCTCGCCCTGCTCGGACTCCACGATGACGGCAGCCACGTCGTCCATTCCCGTGTACGGCGTGTTCAGGATGTAGTCGATGTACTTGGCGCACTGCATGTTGCAGGCCGGGTAGGTCATGTTGAAGGCGCAACGGTAGCAGTAGGCATAGGGTGCATGGGTCACCCCCGCGATCAGCGGCCCCCAGCCATGGCGATAGTTGTATCCCGTGGTAAGGGCTGAAGTCCCGCACCACACTCCGTGGTACGCGCCCTGGAAGGCGATAATCTGCGAGCGCCCCGTATGCCGGCGGGCGAACTTGATGGCCGTCTCGACAGCGTCGGAGCCGGCCTGGAAGAACGAGGTGTGGCAGTTGCCCCTCAGCCCCTCGGGCATGACTTCCGAAACCTTCTTGGCAAGCTCTATCCGCTTGGGGTTGGTGATGTCGGTGGTGTGCATGATCGCGCCGCTCTGCCGGCGGATCGCTTCGAGCACCTTCGGATGGCCGCGGCCGACCGCGTTCACAGCCACGCCCGCGGCCATGTCGATGTACAGGTTCCCGTCGGCATCTTTCGCGGTGGAGCCTTTTCCATGCTCCAGGATCACGGGGAAGTCGGCGCCCCCTCGCGTGAAGGCCTCATATTTGGCCGACTCTTCCATCAAGGCCTTCACTCTCGGCCCAGGCACCTGGGTGACCATGCGGGGAGCATCCGGGAACGACAGCTCTTTCAGTTCGGCTTCGGAGATCATCTTGTTCCTTTCCTCACAATTCCACGGACGCGCATTCGATGCCGACACTCTCGGCCACCGCGCTGCAGACCAGCTTTCCTTTGATGACGTTCAGGCCTTTGGCCAAAGCCGGGTCCGCCTTGAGCGCGGCTCTGTACCCCAGGTTGGCGAGTTTCGACACATAGGGGAAGGTCGCGTTGGTGAGGGCGAACGTCGAGGTCCGGGCCACGCAGCCGGGCATGTTGGCCACGCACACGAGAGTCACTCCGTCCACATCGATGACCGGCCTCTCGTGCGTCGTGGGGACCGAGCCTTCCACGCACCCCCCTTGGTCGATGGCCACATCGACAATGACCGAGCCCTTTCTCATGCGAGAGATCATGGCCTTGGTCACCACCTTGGTGGCACGGGCGCCGGGGATGAGCAGCGCACCTATGACCAGGTCGGCTTCGGCGACAGCGTGCTCCACGTTGACCTCGTGCGACGCAAGAATCGTGAGTCTGCCCTGAAGCACATCGGCCAGGTAGCGCAAACGGTCCAGGTTGACGTCGAGGATAGTGACGTTGGCCCCCATGCCCAGAGCGACCTTGGCGGCGTTGATGCCCACGACCCCGCCCCCGATGATCGCCACGTTCGCGGGAGGGGTGCCCGGGACTCCAGCCAGAAGAACGCCGCTGCCGCCGTTCTCTTTCTGCAGCCAGTGGGCGCCCACCTGGATCGAGAGCTTGCCGGCCACCTCGCTCATGGGGGTCAATAATGGCAGCGAGCCGTTCTCGAGTTGCACCGTCTCGTATGCAATGCCGATGACCTTCCGCCCGAGCAGAGCCTTCGTGAGTTCCGGAGCCGGAGCCAGATGGAGATAGGTGAAGAGCACTTGGTCTTCACGCAGGACAGGGTATTCCTGAAGGAGCGGCTCCTTGACCTTGACGATCATCTCTGCTGCGGCGAAGACTGCTTCAGCCGTGGGGCCGATCGTAGCCCCCGCTGCCTCGTACTCGCCATCGGAGATGCCGGAACCTTCTCCAGCCGATGCTTGGACGATGACTGTGTGGCCGTTGCGCACGAGACTCTTGACACCCGCGGGCACCATTGACACCCGGTATTCGTGGTTCTTCACTTCCTTGGGGACGCCGACGATCATGTTGTTCCTCCGGTCACTCGCCCTTCATGTCGGTCTTGGTTGTTTATACACTCGTATAATGCTTCTTATACTACTCCGGTTGGCTGCAGTCAAGCGCCTCGCGCCGACCATCACAGGGACGCAAGCGCCGGCAGGCGCGCTGCACAAAGCGGTAGTCAGCCACTTGTAATTATACGTATGTTTAATCCGTTGACAAGCGTGCTAGTATTCACCTGGAGTGCTTCTGCAGGGTGCCGAACCGCAGAGAGGCCAACGGTGAGCGGTGGTGGATAAACCCGAGTCGGACACTGGACCGGGCAAGCGTTCGACGAGCCGGGCAAAAGGCCAGGCCGTCAAGAAACCCCGGACGCGCACCCCGGGCCTTCCCGGGGCCGGACCGGGTCTCGCTCCGACCGCCCAACGCCTGCTCGACGCCGCCCGGCGGCTGCTCTCACGTTCCGGATACAACTCACTCTCGGTCGAAGCCATCGGTCGCGAGGCTGGTGAGAACAAGGCGCTCATCCGATACTACTTCGGTTCCAAGAGCGGCCTGCTCGTGGCCCTGGTCGACGGACTGGTGTCGGACACTCTGTGGCAGGCGCGGCAGCGGCTGTCGGCGCTCTCCAGCACGGAGGACCGTTCTCGCCTCGTCGTCGACACCCTTGAGGCCATTCTGAACGACACACAGTCGTACCGGCTTCTCTACGATCTTCTGCCCCGGCTTCTTGAGACCCCATCCATGGCGAGACAACTGGCCGAGCTCTATCGCGCCTACCGCGACTTGAACACAAGAGCACTCTGGGGCGATCGCACCGAAGACGCGCCCGTCGCGGTTCGCGACCTGGCGGCTATGACGGTGGCTCTCACCGACGGTCTGGCCGTGCAGCTTCTGGCCGAACCAGGCAGTGTCGACATCGCGAGCACCCTGGCCTTGTGGCGTTCGTTCGTCGAGACCGTCCTCGCGTCCATGGTCGCGCCGGACCAGGCCGGAAGCCAACCCAGCTAGCGGGGCGCTGGCCGGCCCCCGCTCGCGTCGCCGCGTAGCCGGGCGAGCTCGCGGGCCAGGTCTTTGACCTCGTCGCGTAGTTTAGCCGCGTATTCAAAGCGAAGGTCCTCGGCGGCCTCGAACATCTCTTCCTCCAGGGTGGCCATGAGCCGCTCCAGCTCCTCAGCCGACATCTCCTCACCCCGTGCGGTCTTGCGCCGCTCCTTGTAGGGCACGCTGCCGCTGATGCCGAGCAGTTCGGCGATATCGGAGACTGCCTTCACGATCGTCCGCGGCTCGATGCCGTGCTCCTCGTTGAAGACAAGCTGCGCGGCGCGGCGGCGGTCGGTCTCGGAGATGGCCCTCTCCATAGCCACGGTGCGCTTGTCCGCGTACATGATCACCGTGCCTTCCACGTTGCGGGCGGCCCGGCCGATGGTCTGTACGAGTGCGGTCTCTCCCCGCAAGAAGCCTTCCTTGTCCGCGTCGAGAATGGCGACGAGCGTCACCTCGGGAAGGTCGAGTCCCTCGCGCAGCAGGTTGATGCCCACCAGGACGTCCACCTCGCCCAGACGCAACTCGCGCACCACGCGGATGCGTTCGATGGTGTCCACCTCGGAATGCAGATAGCGGACACGAAAGCCCATCTCCAGAAGGTAGTCGGTCAGGTCTTCAGCCATCTTCTTGGTGAGAGTGGTGACCAGTGAGCGCTGGCCTTTGTCCACCCTCGCCCGAATCTCGTTCATGAGGTCGTCGATCTGGTGCTTGGTGGGCCGGACCTCCACCCGAGGATCCACCAGACCGGTGGGGCGCACCAACTGCTCCACCACCTGAGTCGACACCGAGGTCTCCCACGCGCCCGGCGTGGCCGAGACAAACACCAACTGTGGCGCCCGCTCGATGAACTCGTCGAAGCGCAAGGGGCGGTTGTCCAACGCCGAAGGCAGGCGGAAGCCGTGCTCCACCAGCATGGTCTTGCGGCTGCGGTCGCCCTCGTACATGCCGTGCAGTTGCGGCACGGTCATGTGTGACTCGTCGATGAACACGAGGAAGTCTTTGGGAAAGAAATCGAGAAGAGTGTAGGGCGGTTCGCCCGGGCGCCGGCCGGCGAGGATGCGCGAGTAGTTCTCGATGCCGTTGCAGTAGCCCAACTCGCGCAGCATCTCCATGTCGTACTGGGTGCGCTGGCGCAGCCGGAAAGCCTCCAGCTGCTTGCCCTGGGCTTCGAGCTCGGCCACCCGCAGTTCCAGCTCATCGGCGATCTCCACCAGGGAGCGCTCGATGGCGTCCTCGGAGGTGACGAAGTGAGTGGCCGGATAGATCGCCACAGCCGGCAGCCGGGCCACGATCTCCTGGGTGAGAACGTCGACCTTGACGATCTCCTCTACCTGATCGCCCCACAGACTCACCCGTAGCGCGTGGTCGTCGTATGCAGGCCATACCTCGAAGCTGTCTCCGCGCACCCGGAATTTCCCGCGGACGAACCCCATGTCGTTGCGCTCATAGTGGATCTTGACCAGCTTGGCGAACACCTCGTCCCGGCTGATGTCGTCGCCCTGCTTGAGCAGTACTACCTGCCCCAGATACTCCTGCGGTGAGCCCAGTCCGTAGATACACGACACCGACGCGACTATCACGACGTCGTCGCGCATGAGCAGGTCGGAGGTCGCCGCGTGGCGGAGTCGATCGATCTCCTGGTTGATGGAGGAATCCTTCTCGATATACGTGTCGGTGGCCGGCAGGTAGGCCTCCGGCTGGTAGTAGTCGTAGTAGGAGACGAAATACTCCACGGCGTTCTCGGGGAGGAATTCGCGGAACTCATTGCAGAGCTGGGCCGCCAAGGTCTTGTTGGGAGCCATGACCAAAGCGGGCTTGCCCACCTGGGCGATGACGTTGGCCATGGTGAAAGTCTTTCCCGACCCGGTCACACCGAGAAGGGTCTGATAGCGATCGCCGCGCCTGACCCCGTCGACCAGGCGCGACACCGCCTGGGGCTGGTCGCCCTGCAGCTGGTACTCTGCGCGCAACTCGAACGGGCTCACGGCAGCAGGGCGCTCAGATCCAGCTGAAGGTCACGAGGCGTCGTCGATCCCGACAAAGGCATCCGGATAGATGCGGTAATAGAGGTCCAGGTAGCCTTGCACCCGCTCGACGAAATCCCTCGTTTCCCGGAACCGGATATCGTCCAACGTGAGCAGTCCGACCCCGCCCACCTCGTCGACCCACACTTGCACGGCGCCCTGGCCCGCATTGTACGCGGCCAATGCCGGCAGGATCTCGTATCCGAAAGTCTCCAGCAGGTACCCCAGATAGCAGGCGCCCAGCTGGAGGTTGTCCCTGGGATCGGCCAGAACCGGGCGTGACCCGCCTTGCCAGGTGTTGAGTCCCGTGATCCACTCTGCCGTATCCGGCATGACCTGCATGAGGCCCACGGCCCCCGCCGACGAGACCGCCGCGGGGTCATAGCCGCTCTCGGTCTTGACCACAGCCGATACCAGGTATGGATTAAGCCCGTACTGCTCCGAAACCGCCGCGATCTCGGCGCGGTAGTGGATAGGAAAGATCTGCTCCGAGAACACGGGCACCACGGTCCTCCCGGTCACGATCAGGGCCGCGACGACCGCGATGATCACCAGAAGCGCCCCGTATACTGCCAGGCGTATCACGCGGCGCCGGTGCCTCCGGCGAGTGAGTGTCTCGGACATGGCCCGATGATGCTCCCAAATCGAATGCTCCTCGTTCACCTGCCCTCCTTGAGCAGCTCCGTCGCGCGGTCGTAGACCTCGCGCACGAATCCTCGCAGTCCGTCGAGATCGCCGTCGTTGAAGAAGGCCATATCGCTCCTTTGTACCCGAGTCTCACTGGAAGCCTGCATCGCCTCCAATTCGGAGAACTGGTCGAGATCGAAACGATGGGTGGAGCGCCGGCGGCGACTGTCCGCGCCCGCCTCCACGGTCACGATGAGATCGAACAGGGCCTCGTGACCCGCTTCAAAAAGTAGAGGAACCTCACAGATTACCACCGTCCCCCCAGGAGCCTCCCGGAGACGACCCCGTATGTCCCTTGCGACCAGAGGGTGCACGAGGCCCTCGAGCCAGGCCAGCTCCTCGCGCTGTCCCCGCACCATCTCCGCCAGACGTGACCTGTCGATCGCCCCGTTCGCGTCCAACACATCGGGCCCGAAATGCGCCGCGACGCGGCCCGACACTTTAGAACGGGAGTAGAGGTCGTGGACCAGCCCATCGGCCGACAAGGTCAGAGCCCCAAGCTCCGCAAAAAGCGCCAGCGCCGTGCTCTTGCCCGCACCTATGCCGCCGGTGAGGCCTACGGCCACGATTCTGCGCCGCTCACGGCTCATAATACCTCCAGAAACACGGGGAGCGCCCTGCGGCGCCCCCGTATCATGCCTCGTATTCAGGCTTTCCAGTCTCTGGGCGCCGGCCTCTTATTCAGTATCGGCTGACTCGGCCGCCGCATTAGCGTCCGCTTTGGGCGCGGCGGCAAGCGCCTCCTCGGTCACTGCCGTCTCTTCGATCGCAGGAGCGGCTTCTTCCGCAGGTGCAGGTTCGGCCGCGGATGGGACCTCTTCCGCAGGCGCGATCTCTTCCGCAGGCGCGACCTCTTCCGCAGGCGCGACCTCTTCCGCGGGCGCGACCTCTTCCGCAGGCGCGACCTCTTCCGCAGGCGCACCTTCGGTCTCGCCGACCGTCTCGTCGCCCTGTGTGGACTCGGTCTCAGAAGCCCCTGCTACGGCCTCGTAGCCTTCGTCTTCGGCCCCTTCTTCACCCTCTTCAGCCATGGCATCTTCGTGGATGCGGTATTCCGGCTCCAAACGCTTCAGGCTGAGGGACAGCCGGCGGCGTTCGGGATCGATCTCGATGATCTTGACGTTGACTTCCTGTCCGGGACGGACGATCTCGGATGGATCTTCCACATGATGCTGAGCCAGCTCGGAGATATGGATAAGGCCTTCAACGCCTTCCTCGATCTCGACAAAAGCCCCGAACGACACCAGTTTGGTGACTTGGCCGTGCACGATCTCGTTGACCTGGCGATTCTCGAACACCTGCTGCCACGGATCCTTCTGGGTCTGCTTCAGCCCCAGCGAGATACGCTGCCGGTCGCGGTCGATGTCGAGTACCCGCACTTCGACTTTCTGACCGATGGTCAGCACTTCGGACGGATGATTGACATGGCTCCACGACAGCTCGGAGATATGGATGAGACCGTCGATGCCTTCCAGGTCGACGAAGGCCCCGAAGTCCACGATGTTGGAGATGGTGCCCGTGACCAGATCGCCGACGTTCATACGGTCGAGGATCTGTTCGCGCGCTCCGCGGCGCTCCTCTTCAAGCACGGCCCGACGGCTGAGGACCACGTTGTTGCGGAAGCGGTTGAGCTCGATCACGCGGCATTCCAGCGCTTGGCCCAGGAACTCGTCCAGCTCGGCCACGCGACGGATGTCGACGAGAGAGGCCGGCAGGAAGCCCCGCACCCCGAGGTCCAGAATAAGGCCGCCCTTGACCACTTCGATAACATTGCCGGTAACGGGCGTTCCTTCTTCGGCCGCTTTTTCGATACGCTGCCAGGCCCGCTCGAACCGGGCACGCTTGCGGGAAAGAATCAGCCTTCCATCGGCGTCTTCCTTGGTCAGAACCAGCGCGTCTACGATATCGCCGACCGACACTTCCTCCGAGGGGTCGACCGATTTCCGGATCGACAACTCGTTGGCAGGAACGACACCCTCACTCTTGTAGCCAATGTCGACCAGGACCTCGTCCTTGTCGACCCGGACCACGGTCCCGGTGACGATATCCCCCTCTTCGAACGTCATGATCGTGGCATCGTAGTTGGGAATCATCTTCCCATCTACCTCGATCATCAGCTCGTGGCCGCCTTGCAGTTTTTCTGCGCTTTCGTCGGTGGGCTGCACGTTGTCGTCGATCTGTTGGTCTGGCATGTAGTTTCTGTTTCCTTCCCAAAGGAACGCGTAATTAAGCCGCGGCCTAACGCGGCTCATGTGCCGGTAGTATACCGAGGCCTATAGGAAAAGCAAACGTCGGCTATAGAAGCTCACTTGGCTGTTGCCCAGTCTGGTCCTATCCCGGCATCGACACACAACGGAGGCTGCATAGCGAAGGCGCCGGCCATCTCCTCCACAACCGCCGCACGGACCGGCTCGGCCTGGTCCTCGGGCACCTCGAAGACAAGCTCGTCATGCACCTGGAGCACGAGGTGCGATCCGAGGAAATCCCGCTCGAGTCGTTCATGACACCGGATCATTGCCACCTTGATGATGTCCGCGGCGCTGCCCTGGATGACGGAGTTGACAGCCAGCCGCTCCCCCAGCGACCGCTCTTGGAAGCTGCCGGAAGCTAGCTCGGGAATCGGCCGCCTGCGCCCGAAGACAGTGGCGACGTACCCTTGCCGCCGGGCCAGCTCGATGGTCGCCTCGATGAAGGCCTTCACCCGAGGCAGCCGTTGGAAGTACCGCTCGATGTAGGCAGCGGCTTCTTCGCGATCTATGCCAAGGTTCTGACCCAGCCCGAAAGCCGAGATGCCGTACATGATGCCGAAATTGACGGCCTTGGCATACCTACGGTGCGTGGTGTCGACCCCGTCCTCAGGCAACCCGAAGACCTCCGCCGCCGTCCTGGTGTGGATGTCCTCTCCGCGCGCGAACGCTTCGAGCAGCGCGGTCTCCCCCGACAGGTACGCCATGATGCGCAGCTCGATCTGCGAGTAATCGGCGACCACCAATAGATGACCGGCAACGGCCGTGAAGCACTGCCTGATCTGGGCTCCCAGGGCCGTCCGGACGGGGATGTTCTGCAGGTTGGGATCGCTCGACGACAGCCGTCCGGTAGCCGCGACGGTCTGGTTGAACGTGGTATGCAGCCGGCTGGTAACAGGATCGACGACCTGCGGGAGGGCCAGCAGATAGGTAGACATGAGTTTGGATAGTTCACGGTGATTGAGCAGGTGACACACGATCGGATGGCTGTCGCGAAGAGCCTCCAGCGTCTTGGCGTCGGTGGAGTAGCCGGTCTTCGTCTTGCGCTGACGCGCCAGCCCGAGGCGCTCGAAAAGGACACGGCCTAGTTGCTGTGGCGAGCCAAGGTTGAACTGCTCGCCCGCCAACTCGTATATGGAGGATTCGAGCCCCTCCATCTGGTCTTGGATCTTGCCTGTGATCTCGCCCAAGCGGTAGCAATCCAAGTGGATCCCCACCTGCTCCATCGCGATGAGCACCCGCGTCAGAGGTAGCTCGATGGTCCGGAACAGTTCCCACATCCCTTGGTCGCGCAGGCATTGCTCTTGCCCCGTCGCCACGGGTACCACCAGCGCGGCCGTGACCGCCCCGGGCTCGATCGGACCCACAGGCTGCCCGACGCCGGCCTCGCCGGCCAGTTCCTCCAGGCGGTACTCCCTCCGCCCCGGGGCGAGCAGGTAGGCGGCCAAATACGTGTCATGTCCCGCTTGGTCCAGCAGCCGGTGCAGCGTCGGCGCGGCCTTGAGGTCGTGGCAGATCGCTCTGCTGCCGCCGAGCAGAGGCCGAAGAACCACGGCGCGCTCGTCTGCTTCGTCCACGCGCACGAGAGTGAACTCTTTGTAGTCGTCCGGAGTGTTTCCCGGGCCGGCCTGGGCGAGCCAGAGGCGCCCCTGAGCAGCCGCGAGCCCGATGGCGCCGGACCAGTCGAGAAGACCCTCGATCTCACCGGGCGCCGCAGGAAAGGGTCGAGCCGCCGGAAGAGACGAGCCGCCGGACCGCCGCCCTTGCGGCTCCGAAGCCTGCAGGAGCGGCGCTACCCGTCCCAGAAGCGTGCTGAACTCGAACCGGTCGAACAGCTCTTCGAGACTCTCGCGTTGGAGCTGATGGGGCATGACCTCCGCGGCGTTGATGTCGATGGGAGCGTCGTGTTCGAGAGATGCCAGACGCTTCGAGAGAAGCGCGAGCTCGCGATGCTGGTGAAGCAACTCCCTCCTCTTGGCGCCGGGGACCTCGTCGGCGTGCGCCAGCACCTCCTCAAGCCCGCCGAACTGGGCCAGCAGCTGAGCCGCCGTCTTCTCCCCGATTCCGGGGATGCCGGGGATGTTGTCGGACGTGTCGCCTTTGAGTCCAATGAGGTCGGGTATGAGCCGGGGCGGCACCCCGAATCTCTCCTCGACCGCCGCCGCATCGTAGATCTTGACCTCAGACACTCCACGCGTGTTGGCCATGACGCTCACGTGCTCGCCCACCAACTGCAGCGCGTCCCGGTCACCGGTGACGATCACCGTCTCGCGTCCGGCCGCCTCCGCCTGCCGAGCGAGAGTGGCCAGGATATCGTCGGCTTCGAACCCCGGGACGGCCAAGTTGACGCATCCGAACGCGGACGACAGCTCGGTGAAGTAGGGCCATTGCTGGGAAAGCTGATCGGGCATCGGCTTGCGTTGGGCTTTGTACTCCTCGAACTCCTCGTGGCGGAAAGTCTTTTCTCGCGAGTCCCAGGCCACGATCACTTCCTCCGGACGGTAGTCCGCCAGTATCTTCACCATCATCAGGCAGAACCCGTACAGCGCATTGGTGGGAAAGCCGCCCGACGTCGCGATCTCTTCCGGTAACGCGAAGAACGCGCGATAGGCGACGTTGTTGCCGTCGATCAAGAAGAGCGGGCCCTTGTCCACGTGACCTACAGGATCTCTAGATAGCGATCGACTTCCCAGGAGCTGACGAAAGCCCGGTAGGCATCCCATTCCGCGCGCTTGTTGCGGATCAGGTACTCGAAGATGTGATCGCCGAGGGCCTCGCGCATGAACTCCGAGTTCTCGAACGCGACTATGGCCCCTTCCAGTTCGGTCGGCAGCGAGCGGATACCGGCCACCTTGCGCTCTTTCGGCGACATCTCGTAGATATTGTCAGTGGCCTCGGCCGGCAGCTCGATGCGTTTCTCGATGCCTTTCAGACCCGCGGCCAGCATCACGGCAAAGGCGAGATATGGGTTGGCGGCAGGGTCGGGGTTGCGGAGCTCGACCCTGGTGGCCTGCTCCCGGCCAGGCTTGTACATGGGGACTCTCACCAGCGCGGAGCGGTTGCGCCTGGCCCAGCAGCAGTAGATCGGGGCCTCGTAGCCCGGCACCAGACGCTTGTACGAGTTGACCCACTGGTTCGTCACCAGGCACATCTCTCTCGCATACTGGAGGAGTCCAGCTATATAGGCCTTGCCGACCGCCGACATGTTGTACTTGTCGTGGGGGTCGAAGAAGGCGTTGCGCTCCCCCGTGAAAAGCGACTGATGCACGTGCATGCCCGACCCCGCTTCGCCGAACATGGGTTTCGGCATGAAGGTGGCATGGATACCGTTGGCGTCGGCGACTTCCTTGACCAGCAGCCGGTACGTCATCACCGCGTCGGCCATGGTCAACGCGTCCTTGTAGCGCAGGTCGATCTCATGCTGGGACGGCCCGCACTCGTGGTGGGCGTATTCGACCTCGATGCCGATCTCCTCCAGGGCGGTCACCGTATCCCGGCGGACGCTCGTGGAGACGTCGAGCGAAGTGAGGTCGAAGTAACCCCCGCGGTCCAATACCTCCGTGCGGGCACTGTCCTTGAAATAGAAGAACTCGAGTTCGGGCCCCACGTACATCGTGTAGCCCATCTGGGCTGCCTTTGCCAGAGTGCGCTTGAGCGCGTAGCGAGGATCGCCGGCGTACGGCGTGCCGTCCGGCTGGAGGATGTCGCAGAAGATGCGCGCGGTCCGCCCGTTCTCCGGCATCGACGGCAGGATCGCGAAGGTCGAGGGGTCCGGCATCGCCACCATGTCGGATTCCTGGATTCGAGCAAAGCCCTCGATGGAAGAACCGTCGAACCCCATGCCCTCATCGAGCGCCGACTCCAGCTCCCTGCGCGTCATGGCAAGACTCTTGAGAAAGCCGAGTACATCCGTGAACCATAGCCGGATGAACTTGATGTCGTTCTCCTCGACCATGCGGATGACGTCGTCTCTGGTCAGGGTGGCGCGCACGGTATCCTCCTTGCGATCAGCCTTCCCCCTAAGACTAACATCACAGCGGCCAAGGATACCGCCGCTCAGACGAGTCTGGTCTCGACTCCCGTCTCGGAGACGTCGTAGCCGCCCAACGCAAGCACCGCTTCCCGGAACGGCGGGGAGCCGACCACCGAACGAAGCGACTGAACCGCGAAGTCCTCACAGCGCTCCAAGGGGATGACCAGATCGTATCGTTCCTGACCCAGGGGAATGAAGGTCAGCCCATAGGCGGTCGCCGCAGCTCCGATGCCAAGGCCCGCAGTGGCTCGCCCTTCGGCGACTGCCCATGCGACTCCCATGTGGGTGGACTCCTCCTTATCGTATCCACGGATCTCGTTCGACGATACTCCGGCAGCTCTCAGCCGGACGTCCAGCCAGACTCGAGTGCCCGACCCGGGCTGGCGGTTCACGAAGACCACCCCAGGCTTCTTCAGATCGGGGATCGCGCCCAACCCCTGGGGGTTCCCCGTCGGGACCATGAGACCCTGGATACGCTGCGCCAGGTTGACCAGAACGATCCGCCTGTTGGGTAAGACTCGCTGAACGAACGGAACGTTATATTGCCCTGTGGCCTCGTCCCATAGATGTGAACCGGCAATATCGGCTTCGCCGCGCGCCAGGGCCATCAGGCCCCCCAGACTCCCGATGAAGTCGGTCGAAAGACTCACTGCCGGTTTCTGCTCGCTGAGGAACCTCGCCAGGATCTCGACGGACAGGTCGTGACTGCCTGAGAACCTAAGCTCGTCCGCACTCGCGGGAGCCACAGGCTCCTCATCCGCCGGCCGGCGGCGCATTTCCTGCCAGCGAGCGATAGCTGCGACGAGCGCCGCTTCCGCATGTGCCGCGGAATGCCCCCTGTTCAAGGCCTCAAGAAGATACGTCTCGGCCCGGTTGACAAGATTGGCCCACTGCCACTCGGGAGGCGTGTGCTCGGCAGATCCGGCCGCTTGCGAGGCCACGCGCGTCCCTCCGCCCCGATGGGCGGACACCAGGCCCTCTTGAGCCAGTCGAGAGTAGGCGCGGCTGGCAGTGTTGGGGGTGCACCTCCAGCGCTGGGCCATCGCCCTGACTGAGGGGAGACGGGCGCCGGCGGTCAACTCGCCAGACACTATGAGCCGGCGAACAGACTCCGCGATCTCAAGGTAGACGAAACTCTCTCCTCCCGCCACGGAGACCCCCTGGTGGGCGGTGCTGGTCTATTCTGTCTTGGTCGTGGTGTCCGGCGTCGCCGGCTCGCCGGTGTCAACCTTGAGGGACAGCGCGTCCTTCATATCTTTGACGTCAACGGCCTGGCGCATTTCGGCCACCGTCGATTTCACCTCGTCCACACCCACGGCGTCGCGCACCTCAGAAACCGTGGTGTTGACCTCTTCTTTGCCTTCCTTCAGGCTCTTTCTGAAGCCCCGGATGGACTTCCCGAGCGAAGAACCCAACTCGGGCAGCTTCTTGGGGCCGAAAATCACAAGGATCAGCACCACGACGATCGCTATTTCCCAACCGCCAATCCAACTGGGCATGAATGACTCCTCCCTTTGGCCCCTTGGAGCGAAAGCCCCGAGACTTGCGTGCGCCAAGCCCGGGCCTGCCAGTATTTAACCACACGAGGGGCCCTGCGAGTCCCCTTCGCGCGGAGCGTAGCCCAGCCTGAGCGACAGGTCGTCACCAAGTTGCATGACCCGGCGGATGAGAGTGGGCAGCCGCTCCGCCGGGAAGCGCTGGACGATGCCCAGGATGCTCACCGCGGCGATGACCGCGCCGCCCGCATCGCGCACAGGCGCGCCGAGCCCGCAGGCGTGAAGTGCGTCGTCTTCCCAGCCGACGGCGCATCCTCTTTCCCGTATCTCTCGCCGGTCGCGCTCCAACTCATCCCTACTGACGACGGAATACTGAGTCAGGCGCCGGGCGTGCCTTGCCACTACCTCTTCCCAGCGAGCATCGGGCAGATGGGCAAGAAGGACCCGCTGGGCTGCGCCGCAGTTGAAGGCCACGTGCTTGCCGGCCTCGATAGAAAGCACCCGGATCGGCTGGCCCCC
>MELN01000073.1:24111-32804 GCA_001768675.1 Actinobacteria bacterium RBG_16_64_13
CCGATGCGTCGTGCTCTTGCTCAGACCTATCCCGCTGCTGATCTCTGTGAGATTGGGAGCGGGCCGTTCCAGCATGAACTGCTCGAGAATCGAGACGGCGCGTGTGACAGAACGCACATGCAGGTCAGCGCTAATCTCTTTCCCTCTCTTTTCTGCCACCGCCACGCCGCGATAGTCGTTCGTGCAACAAGATGAAGACCGACCGGGGGGGCCGACATTGCGGCCTGCCCGGTCGATGAGACGACCGTCCGCACTACCCCGCGACTTCGCCACCTTCGGCCGCGATCTCTTGCGAGGCCGCCGTTCTTCCCACGATGCGCAGCTTCCGCTGCAGCGGGAAGACGTAGAAGTTGGTCTTCTGGGCGATGTAACCGTATATGCCGCGCGGGCTCCAAACGGTAACGACGATGGCAAGGAGGCCCAGTACGATGAAGTACCACTCCCCGTACTTGGCCGTCGTCTCTCGGAGGACGAAGTAGATGATGGTGCCGATGATGGGCCCTTCAATCGTCCCCACACCGCCGATGACCGTGATGAAGACGAGGTAGGCGGTCCAGTTGATGTTAAACGCCGCCGCGGGTTGCACGAACAGCACGTGGATGGCCGAGATGGCTCCCACCAAAGCACACCCGGCGCCTGCGATGACGAAGGTGTAGAGCCTCGTGCGCCAGAGGTTCACGCCGCAGCTCTCGGCGGCCAGGTCATTGTCACGGATGGCCTTCAAGGCCAGGCCGGTGCGCGAACGGAGCAACAAGTAGGTGACGACGATGGCTATGAGCGTCGCGCCCAGAGCCCACCAATAGGTGCCCTGAATCCGCACCGACACCTCCATGTCGCGGGCGGCTACCACCGTGACCCCTGAACCGCCGCCGGTCTGCTTGATGTTGGCCACGACGGTCTTCAGGACCTCCGCGAGGACCCAAGTCCCGATGGCCAGGTACCCCCCCTTGAGCTTGAAAACCAGAGCCGCGGAGGGCAGCGCGATGATCGCGCCGACGAAAGCTGCGAAGATCACGCCGACGAACGGGTGGACATGCAGCACGTCGGCGAACAGCCACAGCGTGTAGGCTCCCATGCCGATGTAACCTTGCTGCCCCACCGAGATGAGGCCGGCGTATCCCAGCATCAGATTCCACAACTGGGAAAGCGCAAGCAGCGAGAGGAAGTCCACAAGGCGGCGCGTCATCGGTGTGCCGCCGAAGAACGGGAACAGGATGAAGAAAACCACGATGATGATCCCGACACCGAGCACCACCTGGTTCACCCGGCTCGCTACATGCACGGAGAACTGCCTGTCGCCACTTGCAGTCGCGGAAGTGGCCGCCTTCATGACGTCACCGTCTTTGCGAGGAGGCCCTGCGGCCTCAAGGCAAGGATGATCAGAAAGACCACGTGCCCGGTCAGGATGGACCAGGGCGGGCCAAAGGCCCGCGCGCCCAGGGTCTGCGACAACCCCAGAATGATGCCCCCCAGCAAGGTGCCCCAGCCCGAGCCCATGCCTCCGATGATGACCGCCTCGAACGCGTAGATGAGGCTCAGACTACCGAAGGAGGGGTCGAACGTGGTGCGGATGCCCCGCATCACACCGCCGATCGCGACGATGACCAGAGCTACCCCCATCGCCATCGCCCAAATGTGCTTGGTATTGATACCCATCAACCTGGCCGCTTCTTGATCATCAGACACTGCCCTAAAAGCGCGCCCCATCTTGGTTCGGTTGAGGAATAGCTGCAACCCGATGATGACCACCAGAGCCACGAGAAAGATGATGAGAGGCAGCCAGCCGATGGCCAGGTTCTCGTTGATCCTGATGCTGAGGGAGTCGATCGTGCCGGCCTTGAGGCGCTCGTTGTCGGCGGTGAATCCCAGGAGAAGGGCGTTCTGTATGACGATCGAGATCCCGAAGGTCAGGATCACCCCGACCACGTCACCCGACTGCACAACGCGGTTAAGCAATCCGCGCTGAAGCAGATACCCGACCACGAACATGATGGCCATGGTGATGGGGATCGAGTAGAACGGGCTGAAATGAATGGCGTTGATCATGAGGAGGGCGACATAGGCGGGGACGATGGTCAAGTCGCCATGAGCCAGGTTGACCAGGCGCATGGTCCCGAAAACGAGGGCAAGGCCTACGGCGAACAGAGCGAAGTGGCCGCCTAAGAGGATTCCCTGGACGCCTTGGTTTAGCCAATCCATGTCTATACTCCGAAGTAAGCCGCGGTTATCTGGTCGTTCGTCAGATCTCTGGGGGTGCCCTGCAGGGCGATCCTGCCCTCAAGGAAACAGGCCACATGGGTGGCCACCGTGAGCACGTGCTGGACGTCCTGCTCAACCACCAGTATCGTGCATCCGGAATCGAGCAGAGTCTTGAAAGCCTCGTAGATACGCTTGATGACGACCGGAGCCAGCCCCAACGAGACCTCGTCCATAAGGATGAGGCGAGGATTGGACATGAGCGAACGGCCGATGGCCAGCGCCTGTTGCTCCCCCCCCGACAGACCAGAAGCCTGACGCTTCTTCAGGGGCTGAAGGAGCGGGAACAGATCATAGACGCCATCGGCGGTCCACGGACCGGGGCGCCCCCGGTAGGCGCCGACCAGCAGGTTCTCATGCACGGTGAGGCTGGGGAACACCCGGCGGCCTTCCGGCACCATCGAGATGCCCAATTCCACCCGCCGGTATGGGGCCATGTGGTCGATGGGCTTCCCATCGAAGAGGAGGCGGCCCCGCCGCGGCACGAGCACGCCAGACACGGTCTTGAGCATGGTCGACTTGCCCGCGCCATTGGCCCCGATGCAGGCGAAGATCTCCCCTTCCTCCACCTTCAGGCTGACGTCGTAGAGAGCCTGGAAGTCCTCGTAGTAGACGTTGGCGGCCTCGATCTCTAGAAGGCTCATGCCAGCGTCCCTCCCATGTAGCAGGCCTGGACTTCTTGGCTGCTCATGACCTCGCGCGGGTCACCCTCGCACAGCTTGCGCCCGAATTGGATCACCGTGATGCGGTTCACCAAGGCCAGCAGGGCATGGACGATGTGCTCGATCCACACGATGGTGATCCCGGTGGCCTGGAGCTTCCTGATCTCTTCGATAAGCTCCTGGACCTCGGCCTCGGTGAGGCCCCCCGCGATCTCGTCCAGCAAAAGCACGCTGGGGTCCGTGGCGAGAGCTCGAGCCAGTTCCAGGCGCTTGCGATCCAGTAAGGTGAGCGAGCCGGCAAGAACGTTGACTTTGTCGTGTAGACCCGTCATCTCCAGGATCTCCACACAATGCCCGTACGAGGCCCGTTCTCTCATTCTCCGCCCGTGCGTCGCCCCTACGAGTACGTTCTCGAAAACCGTCATGCCCGAAAAAGGCTTGGGTATCTGGAAAGTCCGGCCTATGCCCTGACGACAGCGCTCGTGCCGGGAAAGCCCGGTGATGTCTTTGCCTTGGAAGAGCACCTTGCCGCCATCTGCGTGCACGGCGCCCGTGATCAGGTTGAACCAGGTGGTCTTTCCCGCCCCGTTAGGGCCCACGATGCCCAGCGCCTCTCCTTGGTCCACGCTGATGCTGAGGTCGTCTATAACCAAGACCCCGCCGAACGACTTTCGAAGGCCCTGGGTCTCAAGCGCTTTCGTCAACTGGGATCACCTCCACGCCCAACCGTGTTCCCGTTCCTGACACTGCTGCAAGCCGGTACACCGAGGATCGCCCACATCCTCGCGGCGGACCTAATAGAAGACCCGGTTGTTGCCCACGGTCTCCCGTGGGCAACTACCGGGTCGAAACTACCTGCGCAAGAAGGGTACAGCCTACGCCAGCGGCTGGACCGTGTCTTGCTTCGGAATGCTGCCGTCGGGCACGCCCGCATTGCTGCAGACCGTCAACTCGTACGGCCACTTCGTGCCTTTGCGCCACTGGCCGCCCACCTGCGGAGTCTTGTAGACGTTCTCCACGATGTGGCACGGTCCTACCTTGAACGGTGGAGTAGCACCGACCACCGGCTCGGTGAAGTCGATGCGACCGCCGATGGTATCCATCTTCGTGGTCTTGATGGCCGCCAGGATGGCTTCCTTGTCGTCGACACTGGTGGCCCGCTTAAGCGCGTCCCACGCCATCTCGAACACGATGAAGTGCAGCAGCGGCTGGGTCCACTGCTTGCCGGTGCGATTGGTGTACTCGTCGGCGAACTGCTGGCAGGTTTCGCCACCAAGAAGCGGTGAGGTGAACGGGTGGGTCGGCATCCACCACACCTCGGTGGTCAGACCCGCCCCGACATCCCCGAGGGCCTCGATCGCTCCTGGGAACAGCAGCGCCTTTGCGTAGGTCCCGAGTTTGGGCTTCCAACCCTGCTGGGCCCTTTGGTTCCAGAAGTTCGTGAAGTCGGGCGGCAAGAACACGCCCATGCCGATCTCGCAACCTTCGGTCCTGAACTGGGTGATCTGGGCGGTGAAATCGTCGCTCAGGTTCTGGAACTGGGCGGGGACGACCGCCTGGAGGCCGTTAGGCTCCCAAACCGGCGCCCAGCCGGGCAGCCAAGCGTTGCCGTCGTTGTCATTGGGGAACATGGCTGCGACTTTTTTGTTGTTCGGCACCTGGCTCCACATGTCCAGGAAGTTCGCCTGGACATCCTCGAGTCCCCAGAACGTATGGTAGGTCCACTTGAAGACCTGCGTGATGTCTCCCCGCTTGCCGCGCGAAGCGATGTACGATTGCCACGGGGCGTCGTTGGTGATGCAGGGCATGCCGTTCGACTCGCACTGCTCGGCCACTGGAGAGACCGTATCCGGAGTGGAGGCCGCCGTGATCAGGTCCACGCCTTCGTAGAATCAGGTCGCCCGTCACCTGAGAGGCACGGTTGGTGTCCGACGTGCTGTCCATAAGGATGATCTTGACGGGGTGCTTCTTCCCGTCTCCGCAGACGATGCCATCCCCAAACGCTTCCTGGGCCCGCTCGACGCAGTATTGGTCGGGTTCACCGAACAACTGCAGGGGGCCGGTGATTGGGGCGACAAAACCGATCTTGAGCTCGCGGCCCAACTCGACCGCGCTGACTGTCGTGGTCTCACCACCGGCGGTCGTGACCGGACCGGCCGTAGTAGTAGTCTCTTCTTCGCCGCCGCAAGCGGCTACGAGGCCGCCCAGACCGGCACCCACACCGATAGTCGCGCCGGCGATGCCAGCTATTTTGAGGAACTCGCGCCGGCTGACCTCTTTGCCGTCGATCAGGCTCTTCTCTTTGTCTTCCATGCCACTCCTGTCCATGTTCGCCTTGCCGCTCCTCTCTCGCTCTGTGTTGGCCGGCCAGAGCTTCAAGCGTCGACCGACCACTCTGCCGAGTCGACTGTGCAGCCCTGTCGGCCCGCCATCAATCCGACCCGCGCCACCCTGCTCGCCGACTCGCCCCCCAAGGTCCAAGAATCTGACTCCAGCACCTCCTCTGCGAGTGATTCCCACGCCCTTTTCCGCAAGCCGGGCCGCGAAGGACCATGTACACACGGCAATACTAGCAACATGTCCAGGCCACTTCTACACCCGCCTGCATAACCACTGTGTCCTATTCAACCGGCAGCTTGAAGAACTCCTTGGGATTCTGATAACACACTTGATCTATAGTGGTCTTATCCAGGCCGAAAAGCCTCATGGCCAGCATTACACGCGGCACCATGAAGTAGTCGTTACCCTCGCCGCCCAACTCAGAATTGACTATGACCTTGTCCCGCCTGTCGGGATGGTCGATCACGTAACGGGCCGCGACCTCCGGAGGCATCTTGTCCCAGCAGATCGAGAGCCCGACCATGCCCCCCGTGTTCATACGAAAGTCGAGCGTGGCTTCGCCTGCGTGATCGAAGACGCATTTTTCCGGCGGAAAGCCTTCCTCCTTGATGATCTCAAGGATGAGCGGAGTCACCTTGGCCCCTTGGGGGGCGAGCCGGATGGGAGTGTGGAGGATGACCGGGAGATCGCGAGCCTTGGCTATGCGCAAATGCTCGCGGAACAGATCCTTCTCGTACTCGCTGCCGGTGTCCAGGCCGATCTCACCCATGGCCACGACCCGTTCGTTCTCCAACAAGTCGGGGAGTGCTGCCAGTGCCTTCTCGGTGTCGGACTGTCCCAGACCGATGAACGGCACGGAGAGCGACGCGAAGCTTTCGTAGCCTAGCGTCTGGGCCGTCGTCACCTCCAAAGTCACAAACCGGTCCCAGACCCGAAACAGGGTATCCACAGGGGGGTTGCCGAGGAACATGTGCGGGCTCGGCACAACAGCCGCTTCCATGCCCATCATGACCAGCTTCTGAAGCTGGATATCCTCGATCATGTCGCTGTGAAGATGCGCGTCGATGAACCGCATTCATCGCTCCTTTGCCTGGCCCCCGAGCCCGCCTCCACCAGGCGGGCTCGGGATGCCACAGCTTGATTTGCGAACTACGTCAACCTGCTACGCCTTCCAGATGGCAATGTCGCCAACGTTGAGGTCCTTTTGAGTCACGTCGACCGGGCCGAACTTCTGGGCCAGGTAGCCGGGCTTCTCGATCATCAGGGTGTACACACCGTTCTTCAGTCCCCTTAGCCAGAAATCGCCGTAGCTGTCGCTCTTTGCTTGAGCCTTCTCCCCCGACGCGTTATTGGTGGCCGTCACGGTCACACCGTCCACGCACAGGTCGGCTTCTTGGTCGAACACCGCGCCGGCGATGAACTTCTTGGGCAGGCCGATGTAGTACACCCTCGGTTTCACCTGCGCCAGTTCCGGCTTGAGAGGCTGCGCCTTCGCGATGAGGCCCTTCATCTTCGGCTCGTCTTCGTCGCCGAAGGTGAACGCGCCGGTCGGGCAGGCGTCCGCGCAGCGCGGCTCACTCCAGCCATCGTCCAACAGGTGAGCGCAGAAGGTGCACTTCTGGGCGATGTTGAGCGCGTCGTTGAAGTAGATCACGTTCTCGTACGGGCAGGCGGCAAGGCACATCCGGTTGCCGCGGCACTTGTCGGGATCGATGATCACCGCTCCGTCGGGGCGCTTGTAGATGGCGTGCACGTTGCAGGACGCGATGCACGGCGCGTCGTCGCAGTGCTGGCAGATGCTGTGCTCATAGGTGACCATGACCTTGGGAACCTGGCCGCGGACGTTGTCGTAGACCTTGTTCCAGAACTGCCCGGTGTCGGGCTGCGGCTTGGCTATCGGCGACCAATCGTTGGCGACGTGCTCGTCCTTGCAGGAGATCTGGCAGTTGTAGCAGCCGTTGCAGATGTCGTAGTTGATGACGAGTACCTTGCCCATCATTCACCTCCCATGATGCAGGCCTCTAAGCCGGGACCCGCGCAGGGGTGGAAGGGCCGTTCGAAGGCATCGGGATACTTGCGCTTGAGCGCCTCCAGGTCGGTCTTCTCGACTTCCGCGAGGAAGCCGCTGACCGCGTGGCCGACCGCGTTCTTCGACGTGGTGTGGCGCGGGACGATCGTGTTGATGGCGCCGCCTCGGTCGATGACGCCCGGTTCGATCGGGTCCCATTTCGCGCCATGGTCGATGTAGATCACATCGGGCATGATGCGCTCGGTGATGTACGCCCCGCCGAGCACCGTGCCCCGGTCGTTGAATATCGAGACCACATCACCGTGCCTGATGCCACGCTTCTCTGCGGTCGAGGGATTCAGCCAGACCGGCTGGTATTGGTATCCATCGGGACCCGTGATCTTGCACGTCTCGATCTCGCGCAGCCAGGTGATGTCCTCGTGCTGCGAATGCACGCTCCACCGCGGGTGGTTGGAGCACACGAGCAAGGGATACTTCTTAGAGCGCTCCGTGCCGACGGTCTCCTCGTGGCTGATGCCTTGGGCTACCCACTTGGGTACCGCAGGCCGTTCGAGGTCGAGTGGGAAGTTCTCCGCGAGCCCTGTGGACTCGAACTCGAGTAGTCCGGTGGGCGTGGTGAGCGGGTTGGCTTCCGGATCCTCGTAGAATCTCTGGAAGCCGGCCGGTTCGTTCTCCCACCCATCGGCCGTCGGGATGACGAGGTAGCCCTTCTCGTTGAGGTCTTCCCAGCTGATGAGGTCCGCGCAGCGGGAGGTCTCATACCCGTACTTGATTAGCTCGGGTATGGACTTGCCGTGAGTGTACTCCTCCAGCAGGCCAAGGCGGTCGGCGAGCTTGCAGACGATCTCGTAGTCGCTGAATGACTCGCCCAGGGGCTCGATGCACTTGTGCTCGGGGAAGAGCAGGTTGTATTGGCCGCTGAAGATGTCCCCGGCGATGTCGTCTTCCTCGAGCTTGGTGTTCACCGGCAGGATGATGTCGGCCAGCAGCGCGTCGTTCTCCAGCCACGGGTGCTGGGCCCACATGAACTCGATGTCGGCATGCTGCATGGCCCGGACGTAGTCGTTGCCGGAGTTCCAGCAGGTGATCCACGACGGTGAGTCGGTCCAGACCGCGTGGATCTTGGAACAGCCTTCCGCCGGATAGAAACGGTGGACGAACTGGTCTTCGCGCGGAGCGGTCTCCGATTCGCAACCCCACCAGTCGCATTCGCCCTCGAGGATGGCTTTGGGCACGAAGGTCTTGGGGAGCGACGGGTGGTTCAGGTCCGACGGGTGCCCGCCCGTGTAGGCCGTACGTAGGTTGGGCACGCGGAACGGCTTGGGCTGGGCGTACTGATCTGGGAAGTCGAAGAGACCCCACTCGATCATCTTGACCTGGTTGACTCCCGGCTTGCCCAGGCCCTG
>MELN01000073.1:32832-40502 GCA_001768675.1 Actinobacteria bacterium RBG_16_64_13
GGCTCGGTAGCGTACGGACCTCGGATGCCGGGACCGCCGTTGCCGATCACTACGCTGGTGCGCTTCGACGCCCACTCCTTGGCAAGCGCCTTGATGACCCGCGCCGGCACACCGCAGATGGGAGCCGCCCATTCCGGGGTCTTCGCCACCCCGTCTTCCGCACCCATCACGTAGGCCTCGTACTTGTCCACGCCCACAGCGTGAGTGGCGAGGTAGGCCTTGTCGTACGTGTTGTCTTTGAACCACACGTAGGTTATGGCCAGATAGAGAGCCGCGTCGGTATTGGGAAGGACGGGAATCCACCGGTCGGCGTGGACCGCGGCCGCGTAGTTGATGTCCGGGCACACATAGATCTGTTTGATGCCCAGTTCGCTGTACCAGTAAGACAGGCGGCTCGGGAGCTGGCCCTGCCAGCCCCACGGAGTGGTTTCCTGATCGCAGCCCCAGAACAGGAGCAGCTCGCAGTTCTTGGCCACGTCGTATAGCAGGTTGCTCTGCTTGCCCTGGCCCACAGGCTCGCAGCCCCAGAAGTGCTTGCTGCCCCACCACCAGCCTTCCCAGCTGTCCGGCTGACGGATCTGAAGCGTGTAGCCGCCCCACAGAGGCAGCAGCTTGCGGCCGGCGCCGTGGCACGCCTGGACGACCTTGTTCTCTCCGTGCTGGTCACACTGATAGAGAAGGGCAGTCGGGCCGTATTTCTCTTTGATGCGGTTCATCTCGCTGACGATGGTGTCGAGCGCCTCGTCCCAAGAAATACGAACATACTTGCTCTTGCCGCGGTTCTGCGGATTCCGCTCGCCCTTGGGATCCCAGTCGACCCTCTTCATGGGGTAGCGGATGCGGGCGGGCGAATACACCCGTTTCTTATAAGCGATGGAATAGGGCGGGATGAGGGTCTTCATGCTGGGTTCGAAGGTGCTCCCCCGCACTTCCATCTTCCACGGGTTCATGTCCTTCTCGGGATCATACTTCCAGTCGTAGTGCATGGGACGGATACGGATGATCTTGCCATCTTTGACATCGACCATCGATGCGTTCGATCCGTTCTCGGGCACGCCGCAGAAGCTGATGTCCCGCACCAGCGTGCGTTCACCCGACTTGCTGTTCTTGGCTCGGTCTTCTGCCATCCCGCCTCCTTGACGCTCCTCGGACATTCCACAGTCCGGAATAGCTATTCCGTTTGTGTACTCTAGCTCCCACTATGCCACCGCCTCCCGCTTCAAGTCAACCGGCGATGCCCCTCCCCCCCAGCGACTTGCTCAGCGCAGCCGCGGTGCTCTTGAGAGCCTCGGCTTTTTTCTTCCTCTCCCTAGGTCCAAAACGCTCGACCGGCGCCACGACGGTGAGCACCGCCCTGCAGCTGCCGTCACGCTCGAGAATGGGCGCGGAGGCCGCGCACACCCGCAAGTCCTGCTCCTCCATGTCGTAGGCGAGGCCCGCGTCTCTTTCAGACTCCATCCGCTTCATGATCTCGTCCGAATCTGTAACGGTGTTGGGGGTCAAACGGGCCAAGCCCGCACCGACGATCCTGCGTCGCTCGGCCGTTGGACGGAAGGCGACGTGCATGCGAAACGACGAGTTGGCCAGAGTGTCCAAGATCCGGCCGATCGGCCGGTTCAACCGAAAAGGATGCGTGGTCGCGACCTCGTCCACCACCACGGCGCCCGCGGCGGCTCCCACGGTAAGTTCTATAGTCTCGCCCGTGGCTTCGGCGAGCTCCTCGAGAAAGGCGTGGGCGGCGCGCACGAAGCCCACGTACGAAAGGGCGAGGTAGGCCCCGGGAATCGTGGCCGCCCCCAGATGGTACCGCTCGGTCCGGGCTTCATAGACCAGATACCCCATCGTCTCCAGCGTTCTCAGCATGCGGTAGGCCGTAGTCTTTGAGATGCCCGTTCGCGAGCAGATCTCGCTCAGCCCCCAGTCGGGGTGCTCTACGTCAAACAGCCCGAGGATGACGAGGCCGCGGCCAAGCGCCCGGACGAAGAAGTCACTTTCCTCGTCCGGGCGCCCCGCCGCGGGTGATCTCTGCCGGCCTCCGGCTCTCGCCACTGGCTCAAGCCTTTTCGAGCACGATCAAGCCAAGATTCAAACTCTTGTCGAGGGTCACCGCGGTGGAGTACGCCTGGTAGCCGGGCGCTTCGACCGTGACGTCGTAACGACCGCCTAGCCCCAGTTTGTCAACCACGAACTCGCCGTAGTTGTTGGCCACGCCTTCGCCGGCCTTGGCGCCGCCGGACTGTACCGTGACCTTGGCGCCTTCGGCGCATTCATCCGTGTCTTTGTACGCGACACTCGCGGAGACGAAGACCTTGTCCCAGCGATAGAAGTTCTTATAGAGCACCCGGGGCTTGGTACCCAGGCCGGCCTGGTAGGCTTCCAGCCCTTCGGCAGCCGTCATCTTCGCCATCTCGGCGTCGTCGGCCAAGACGAGCTTGATGGCGCCGGTGGGGCATACCTGCGAGCAGCGGGTCTCGGTCCAGCCCTCGTCGATGAGGTGCGCGCATCCCGTGCACTTCTGCGCCACCTGGGCTTCCTCATTCCAGTATATGGCGCCGTACGGGCAGGTCTCGACGATCTCCGGATGGCCCTTGGCTTTCACCGGGTCGATCATATTGATGCCGTCTTCCCGCTTGTAGACCGTGCCGGCCGGGGATTTCTTGATGCAGGGGGCCTCTTCGCAATGCATGCAGGGCTGGGGCAGATAGACCACCTGGACGATGGGGACTTGCCCTCGTTCCTTGCGGTGGATGTTCATCCAACGATGCCCCGACCAGGGTTGCGCCACGGAGTAGGGAGGGAAGTCGTTACCTACGAACTCGTCCTTGTCCGCCAGGAAGCAATCGTTGCAGTCGTGGCAGCGGGCGCAGTCGATGATGAGGTTCCATTTCCTCATTTGGCAGGCTCCTTTCGGAATGAAGCTTCGTCGCCGGGGTGCGATCGGCGAGTGGGGGTCAAGGACGCAGGGAGCGCGCGCAGCGGCGCTACGCGCGCGACTGAGGACGATGAATCGCGCCACCTAGCGCAGTCCCGGCGGCCGAAGGCTTTGTTCTGGAAGGAGCTCAAACCGCTCCTTCCCATTTCTCCACCTGGATGAGGCAGGAGTTGTTGGCCATGGCTGTGGAAGTAGGCGTGATGAAGCGTTTGGGAGCCAGAATGTTGATACATCCGGAAGTATCCGGAGAGTATCCCGGCTCTCCCAGGGGCAAGTAATCCGCGCAAGACTCATATGAGTGCACCGTCCCGGCGGGGACCCGTTCTCCGACCTGGGCACACAGGATCACGGCGCCCCGGTCGTTGAAGGCCCGGATCAGATCGCCATTCTCGATCCCGCGAGCGGCGGCGTCCTTGGTGTTGAGGCGCATGAGCCAGTAGCGGTGCCCATTGACCAGCACCCGGTGGTCCTTGACCTCGTTCAGCCAGCTCTCCTTTGAATCGCCCATTGTGTGGAAGCTGTAGCGGGGATGCGGAGAGACCATCTGCAGGGGGTATTTGCTGTAGAGCTCAGTCGTCCGGTGGCCCTCCCAGCTCGGTATGTACTGCGGGCCCAGAGGGGGCCGCTCCGGATCCACGACCCCGCTCACCTGTTCGAACCGTGTGAGGCTGCTGGACACGAACTCGATCTTGCCGCTGGCGGTCTGCAAAGTGCTGAGGGCGACGGTATCCGCCGGATGCGGGCCCCAGTCAGGGGTGTCCTTGACCCGCCCTTCGGCGAACCAGCGCATGGCCGGCGTGGACTTGTGGTCTTTGGGGAAGGGCACCACGTAGTAGCCCTTCTTCTCAAACTCTTCCCAGGTGATGTTCTTGGCCAGGTCGGTCGCCTTGAAGTATTCCTTCACCCACTGGAGCTCGTCCTTGCCGCCCATGGTGAAGATCTCGCCGATTCCGAGACGCTCGGCGAACATGCGGAAGATATCGTAGTCCGACTTCGACTCGCCCAGCGGCTCGATGCACTTCTTCTGGAGCACCATCATGCGATGGTTGGTCTGCGTGAAGTTGTGAGGGATGTAGCCTGAGCAGTTGGCGAATTCGCTGATATCCCAACGCTCGAAGTTGGTGCAGGCCGGCAGGATGATGTCGGCAAACCGGGCTTCGCCTTCAAACCAGATGCACTGGTTCACCACCATGCCGACTTTGCCCTCGCGGTACGCCTTTACGTAGCGGTTGGTCTCGGTCATGGTGCCGATGAAGGACGTCCCATACTTCCAGTACATCTGGACGTGCGGATAGCCGGCGGCCGGGTACTGGTACTTCTGCAGCTGCGACTGGATCGACGAGCCGCAGAAGCCCTTTCCGCGCCATTCCACCTTCTCGTGCATCATGGCCTCGGGGATCCTGATGCGCGGGACCGTCTGGCCCTCGGTGGAGTGGTGGGCCGTTCTCGTGGCGCCGCGAGTGTTCGCGAACATGCGGTACACGAATTCGTAGCCGGCCGCTGAGTTGTCCACGTCGCCCGAGATACCACCTTCGGCATACCCCGGGAAGAAGAACGATTCGTCACTGGGCGCGCCTTGAGAGGTACCCCAGATGTTGCTTCCCGGCTTGCCGTAGCCCTGCATCGCGGCCAGGGCGACCATGACCCGGGCCCACTCGTTCCCCGTGGCGGACCGGCAGGCGCCACCCCAACCACCGAGGCCGCCGGCGGCCAGCATGGTCTTCTTAGCGCCCCACTCACGAGCCAACGCCCGGATCTCACGCGCCGGAATGCCGCATTCCACCTCTGCCCATTGCGGAGTCTTGGGTTGCCCGTCGCTCTTGCCGAGCACATAGTCTTTCCACTCGTCGAAGCCAGTGGTGCGCTTGGCGATGTAATCCTTGTCGTAGAGGTCTTCAGTCAGCCACGTGTAGGCGATGCCGAGCCCGAAGGCCACATCGGTTCCCAGCCTCGGCGCGAACCACTTGTCGGCGAAGAGGCCGGCGGTGTGGTTGAACATGGGGTCGACGAACACCATCTTCATCCCGAGTTCCTTCATCCAGAACCGGCGCGGCGTACTCTCGAAAGCTGAATAGATGCCGCCGCCGCTGGTCTCCGGATCAGACGACCAGAACACGATCATCTCGCTGTTCTTCATGGCGTCTTCAAGCAGATCGTACTGCTCGGGGATCCCCAACCTGTGGCTGTTGCCCCACATGTGCGTGGCACCCCAATGCCAGCCTTCCCAGCTATCGGGGTTGTGCTCACCGTAGGTGTACCCGATCAGGTTCATGAAACGGAAGTAGGTGCTGTGGCGATAGCCCACGTTGCCCCACAAATGGTGGGAGCCAGGAGTAGTCAGGATCGCGCCTGGGCCGTATTCCCGCTTCAGCCGGACGATCTCGTCGCACACGATGTCGAGTGCTTCGTCCCAGCTGATCGGCACATAACCGGACACGCCCCGATTCTGGACATTGCGTTCACCCTTGGGATCGAAGTCCACCCGCTTAAGGGGGGTGAGAACCCGCTTCGGTGAATAGACCATGGACTTCTGCGCCACCGCGTGCGGCGATAGCGTCGTCCGCCGCGGGGGCTTGAACGAGCGCCCCCGGGCCTCGATAGTCCACCCCTGGGCGTCGTTCTCGTCCAGATCGATGGGTGTCATGCGAACGATCTTCCCGTCCTGCACATCGACGAAGACGGGACCGCCCGTCGTGCAGTTGGTCAGTCTTTCAATCTTTCCCATACCTGCCTACCTCCGCCCGATCCGTTAGCCGCGGTGCCGTTGTTTATTCCCCAAATCCCGTGAATCCAAGTGTTGGAAGCTACACCTAGCGTACAGTGTACGGTCCGCACGCGCACGACTTGTAGGTCCCCGCGCCACCATGCGCATAAATCCCATTCTCCGGAATAGCACCCCGCTGCACGGTCCGCCCCCGCGGCCTCTGCGCGAAAGAAGACCCCCTGCCGGAAACCACCGGCAGGGGGTCGGATCTAGATGATCGTGATCGGGATCCTAGATGCAGCCGTACTTGTACACCCTATCCGGAACCGGGTTGAGGTCGGCTTCATCGATCTCCGCAACGGCGCGGACCATGGTGCCGTCGCCCATGTACCAGCGGATCGGGAAGCACCAGAACTGGAAGCGCTTGCCGACGACCTTCTCGAGGTCGCCGCCGAGGTTCTCGATGCCCACGATGCCGTTGCCCATCATGTATTTGTGGCAGGGTTCCCAGGTGCCCCACTCGCCGGCTTTCTCCAGCTTGCCGTACTCCGCCATGTACTTGTCCATGCCGAAGGTCTGGATGAACACCTCGCGATCGAACCACGCGTAGGCTTCGGTGCCGTACTTGTCGATATACTCCTGGGTGATCGGACGGCCGGTCCTACCGGGAAGGTTCATCTGGGTGGGGCCGTTCTTGCCCATGGCGGTATGGAGAGGATGGTCCAGGGCCTGCATGTCCATAGCCACGCACTTGGGCATGTACTTCTCGATCCACTGGCCCGCTTTGAGGCCGGTGCCGGGCGAATAGTGGTAGTAGTCCTTGCTGTCGTCGTACAACAGGTGCGTACCGGTGCGGAGGCAGAGCACCATACCCTTGAGTTCCTTGGGATCGAAGTTGGCGCGCTTGCAGGCGTCGTCCAGATGCTTGTCGGTGATGAGTTCCCAGGCCTCGCACTTGACGTCAAGGCAGATGGCGGTGCCGCAGTAAGCGTCGATCGCCAGTTCGTGGGTGTATCGGGCGCGGACACCGTTGAAGTCACGTTCCATGACGTGGCGCGGCGAGTCGGCATGCGTCGCGGCGTGCATCACGACCGTGACTTTTTGGCTGAGAACACCGGACTTCGCCTGGCCATGCATGGTGTCGATGACCGGCTTGTTGAAGTACGGCCAAAGCGGGATATCGGCGCCAAACGGGTGGCTGAGGTCAACGAACACTTTCTTACCCATGGAAAACCTTCTTCTCCTTATTCGTTACGTTGCGACATACGAGCACACGAATGTGCCCGGATCGTCCCTCATCGCCTCGAGGCGTGCCTGACCGGCGGGCCTACTTGGCTTCTTTCTCCTTCATCTCCCGGATGGCTTTGGTCAGGTAGTCGAGCAGATTGGCGCGCAGGGCCTTCTGCCCTTCGGGCGTCCACCGCTGGAAGCCGACGCCGCCAGACTTGAAGCCCAACTCGCCTTTCTCGACCTTCTCTTTGAGCAGCGGCGAAGGCTCGTGGGAGTCTTCCAGATGCTTGAGCACGTAGCTGTGGATGGACAGGGTGAGGTCGAGCCCCACCAGGTCGGCGTTCTCCAGGGGGGCGAGCACGGGGAGGCGCAGGCCCGGGCCGTACTTGAGGCTTTCGTCAACAGTGGCTGCGTCGGCGATGCCGCGTTCGACGATGGAGATGGCTTCACGCCAGAGAGCGTGCTGCAGACGGTTGGCGATGAACCCCGGCACATCCTTCTTGGCGTGCACAGGATGCTTGCCGATGGCCCGATGCAATCCCATGGTGACATCGATGACCCAGGCCGGTGTCTCCTCCGTCTGCACCACCTCGACGAGCGGGATGAGGAACGGAGGGTTCCACCAGTGGGTGCCCAGGATGCGGTCGCGCTTGCTGCTGGTGCTCGCGATCTCAGTGGGACTCATCACCGAGGTGTTGGTCGCCAGGATGGCTTCCGGCCTGCACATCTGGTCGAGCTTCTGGAACGTGTTTTGTTTGAGCGTCATGTCCTCGGCGACACACTCGAGGACGAAGTCGGCATCGG
>MELN01000073.1:40521-40899 GCA_001768675.1 Actinobacteria bacterium RBG_16_64_13
ATGCTTTGCGGGGTCGCCACCCGAGCCACGGTGGCCCCAACGTCTTCGAGCTTTCCGAGCCCGCGTTCGGCCAGGAAAGTCAGGTCGCTCCGCATGCCTTCGACGGCCTTCTCCAACGTCTCGGCTTTTCGGCTGTATAGCCCGACCGGGTAGCCGGCACCGGCAAACACCATGGCGCAGCCGTGCCCCATATTGCCGCCGCCGATGATGGCGATCTTCTTGATGTCTTCAAGTCTTCTCACGATGCCAACCAGCCTCCGTCTACGTTGACGATTGCACCTGTCATGAAGTCCGACGCGGCCGAAGAGAGAAAGACCGCGACACCGACGAAGTCATCGGGAACGCCCGCGCGGCCCCTGGGGATGCGCGACAGGTGGA
>MELN01000073.1:40910-46911 GCA_001768675.1 Actinobacteria bacterium RBG_16_64_13
CTCGTCCTCGAGCACCTGTTTCGTGAGCGGCGTCCAGAAGATGGCGGGAGCGATGCAGTTGACGTTGATCTTGTGCTTCGCCCATTCGGTCGCCATCTGTTTGGTAAGCGCGTGGACCGCGCCCTTGGACGTGGTGTAGCCCGAGTATCCGCCAGGGTTGCCCTGGAATCCGCGTACCGATCCGATGGTGATGATCTTGCCCGATCCTTGACTCACCATCTGGACTCCCACCTTCTGGCAACAGAGGAAGGTGCCGCGCACGTTCACGTTCTGGATCCGTTGCCATTCGTCGACAGGCATCTGCTCCATGGGGATGCGATTGGCGGTACCCGCCGTCGTCACCAGGATGTCGATGTGACCGAGGGTCTTGCCTACCGCGGAGACCATACGCCCCACGCTCGTCTCGTCGGTCACATCCACCGTAACGGCCAGGCTCTTCCGCCCGATGGCCGCGATCTCCTCCTCGACCGTGACCATCGCCGGCGCTGCCCAATCTGCCAGCGCAACGTCGGCACCGTGCACGGCGAGTCCCCGGGCGATAGCGCTGCCAAGAGCTCCGCCCCCGCCCGTCACGAGGGCAACCTTGCCGTCGAGCCTGAACAGACTGGCGATCGCGCTGGTCGACATGCGTTCGGGTAACTCCAAGTTGCCTCTCCGAATTCTGAGGAACGCCCCGGGGGGAGGGGCGGCCGCCCCTCCCCCCGTTTGCAGGCTGGATCAGCCGCCGACAGTCCCGCCGTCCACGGGCAGGATGGTACCGGTGACAAAGTCGGACGCGGGAGCGGCCAGATAGAGAGCGGCGCCGATGACGTCGTCGGGGATAGCGGCCCGCCCCCAGGGGATCCTGGAGAGGAAGATCTGCTTCAGCTTCTCGTCTTCGAGGACCTGCTTGGTGAGCGGGGTCCAGAAGATGCAGGGGGCGATGCAGTTGACGTTGATCTTGTACTTCGCCCATTCCGTCGCGAGCTGGAGGGTCATCAGATGGACGGCGCCCTTGGAGGTGCCGTAGGCGCCGTAGCCGCCCGGATGACCGGCGGAGCCGCGAACGGAGCCGATGGTGATGATCTTGCCGGGCTTCTCGTTCTCGATCATCCACTTGCCGGCCTTCTGGCAAGAGAGCCACGTGCCGCGCACGTTGATGTCCATGACCTTCTGCCAGGCGTCGATGGGAAACTGCTCGGCCGGATACCGGTCGGCGATGCCACCGACTGTGATCATGATGTCGACCTTGCCGAACATCTCGACGGTCTTCGCGACCAGATTGTCCACACTGGCCTCGTCGACCACGTCACAAGCCACCGCGACAGCCTTGCCGCCTCCGAAGGCGTTGACCTCGGCAGCTGTGCTTTCGAGGTTGGCAAGAGTCCGGCCGCTGAGAACCACGTCGGCCCCGTACAGGGTCAGGCCTTTAGCCAGCGAATGCCCCAGGAAACCGGCTCCACCCGTGATGATGGCCGTCTTGCCGGTCAGGTCGAACAGCTTCTTGACCTGCTCCGGGCTGAAAGGGACTGGATCAGCCATTGTTACTCCTCACACTTCTTGGTTCTGTGATGGTGCTCAGACCGGGTAGCCCAGGATCACGTACATGCTCGCCGGGTACTGGGTCTTGTTCTTGATGGAACGACCCTCGTCGCCGGGGATGAAGATGGAGTCGTTCGGCTTGAGAACGATGTCTTTGCCGTCCTTGTCGGTGATGGTGATCTCGCCCGCGATGCAGACATAGACCGTATCGAACGGCCGCGCGGGGCTGAAATCAGCTCCGCCGCCTGGGAGGAAGTGAGAACAGCCCAGGGAGAACTGGCTGGTCCCCGTCTCGTCTTTCCCCTGCAGCCTGTAGCAGGCGCAGTCATGGTGCGCCGGAGGTTCGTACCGGACTGCCTCGCTGATCGAAACCCTCTTCATTCGTTCACTCCCTACGTCGGGCGACCATCGTCGCGATGTCGGTTGGACAGCCCGGCCTAGCACTCCTGGTGTGAACCCGGATCGTGCCGGCAGCCGCACCAGGCGCGGGCTGAGTGGACCGGCCAGACGGCCACGCCGTCCGGTCGTGCGACTCCTTACTTCTTGGGCGGCAGCCCCAGGATGGCGCGGGCTTCCGTCACGCTGGCCACCGGCCGTTTGAACTCGGCGGCCAGGCGTTGCACTTTCTCGACGAACTCGTAGTTGTGCTTCGCGAGCTCGCCCTTGCTCAGATAGACGTTGTCTTCCATGCCGACCCGCACGTGGCCGCCCATGTTGATGGCCATGGCCATGACGAGGTTGGCGGTGGGGCCGCAGCCGAACGCCGACCAGGTCGAGCCTTCGGGCATCGAGTCTACCAAGTGGACCAGGTTGCGCGCGTTGCCCTCCATGCCGCCGAACACGTGCATGCAGCACTGGAAGTGAACGGGGGCCTTCAGGAAGCCGTCTTTGAGCAGGCGCTTGGCGTTCCACACCATGCCGGCGTCGAAGACTTCGACCTCGGGCTTGATGCCGTTCTCGATGTAGGCCGCGCCCAGCTTCTCGAGGAACGTCGGGGAGTTGAGAAAAACGCCCTGGTAGAAGTTCATGGAGCCGGCGTCGAAGGTGCCCATGTCGGGCTTCAGCACGGTGTGAGGATGGATGCGCTCCTCGTCGCTGAAGCCGAGGCCTCCTGACGAGGTCATATTGATGATGATGTCCGGGCACCTGGCGCGAATGGCGCCGACGGTGGCTTCGAACCTGTCGAGCGCCATGGTCGGCTTGTCTTCTTCGGTGCGAACGTGCACGTGGGCGATGGCGGCACCGGCCTGATACGCCCCGTAGACCTCCTCGGCTATCTCCTCAGGCTGAGTGGCCAAGTAGGGAGTGTTCTCCTTGGTGGTCATGGCTCCGGTCGTAGCCACGGTGATGATGAGCTTCTCCATTCGTCAACCTCCACGTCTTGTAGCAACATTGCCCGACCCATCCACCACGGGTGCGTGCATGCCGCGAGAGCTTCGATGGGCGGCACAAAAGCGACCCGGCAGCCCGGATCGCGACTCCACTCGAAGAAGTTCAGAAGTCGATTTCCACTGTACACCATCGACGCGCCAAACGAGAACGCAGGGGCGCCCAGGCTCAGCGGCTCACCCTCTATTCCATTGGGCAGAACCGTCCACCGTTTCGTGGAACAGTCGCGGTTCGCTCAGCCCATCGATTATAATAGCCGGCGTCATTTGATCGTGCCGAAGTGGCGGAATTGGCAGACGCGCTGGACTCAAACTCCAGTGAGGCTCACACCTCGTGCGGGTTCGACCCCCGCCTTCGGCATCCCGCGGCGCGACACGGCGAATATCCGGCTCGGGCGGAGGAATCTCTCAGCGCCTCTAGAATCATGAGTTATAGCGGAACGTCGAACACGTGCCGTCTGCGTAGATTTTTGCCTGCTCTACTGCTACAATTCTTCATATGGAACACATGGAACAGAGACACGAAGATAAAGAGAAGCGTTACGCTGAACTGGTAGGCGAGAAGCTCCGCCGCATGCGGCAGGACCGCGGAATGAGCCTGCAGGAAGTGTGTTCGCGGTCCGGAGGCTCCTTCGTCGTGTCCACACTCAGCGCCTACGAGCGCGGCAAGCGCAGCCTCAGTCTCGACAGATTGTGCGAGCTCGCCACGATCTACGGGCTATCTCCCATGTCGATGTTGGACATCGAGAACGAGCCCGAATTCCAGCGTGCGCTGACCAGCAATGCCCCCCTGCGCATCCGTCTCGACTGCCTCGAACGGCTCGAGCCCGAAGAGCGGCGGCCGCTGGAGACCTACCTGGCCTTCTTGCGGGAGCTGCGCAACGACCCCGCGCGTGAGATGCTCACCATCCGCAAGGATGATCTCGCCTATCTGTCCTCGCTCTATGGAGTGCGCCCGCAGGCGCTCAAGGATTACCTCGAGAAAGAGGGCATACTCCTTACCCTGTAGAGTAGCCGGCCGATCTCGGCCAAAGCCTCGTCGAACCGCTTGCTCCGCGCCACCAGGTCGACCAACGCGCTCCCTATGATCACGCCGTCGGCGTATCCCGCCACCTCGGCGGCCTGCTCGGCCGTGCTCACCCCGAAACCGACCACCAACGGCAGGTCTGTGTGCCGTCTGACCCGGGCGACGAACTCGGCCAGGTCGGTGCGTAGCGAGGTCCTGGCTCCGGTGACTCCGGTGGTCGACACGCAGTAGATGAAACCTGAAGCGTTTCCAGCGATGCGCGCCAGCCGAGCGTCGGTACTGGTAGGAGCGGCGAGCAGGATCACGTCCACCCCGTGTGCCCTCGCGATGGCCTGTAGCTCGGCGGCCTCTTCCACGGGCACGTCCGGCACCACCACTCCAAGTACCCCGCGGTCCCGGCAACGGTGGAAGAAGCGCTCCCCGCCGAAGGCGAGGATGGTGTTGAGGTAGCTCAGCAGGACGACGCCCGCTCCCTCTTGGGAAGCGGTTCCCGCCAAGTCGAGAACATCGGCGGGACGCACTCCCTGTCGCAGAGCGACCTGGGACGCCGCCTGGATGACCGGACCGTCGGCCAAGGGATCGGAGAAAGGTATGCCCAGCTCGACGAGCTGAGCCCCGTTCTTCACGTAGGTCCGGATGATCTCCCGGCACGAGGCCAGGTCGGGGTAGCCGCCGACCGCGTATGGCATGAGCAGCGGATGCCCGGCCTCGCGGAATATGCCGGTCAGAGCGCTGCCGGTCGAGGTGCTCATGACCTCACCCCCAGGACGTCGGCCACGCTGTACACGTCCTTGTCGCCCCGGCCCGACAGGTTGACCACCACGACGTCATCGGCCGAGAAGCCGTGGCCGCCGTCCCGCTCCCGCAACATGTACGCGATCGCATGCGCGCTCTCGAGCGCCGGGATGATCCCCTCCAGCCGAGAAAGGGTTTGAAAGGCAGCCAGCGCTTCCTCGTCGGTGGCGCTGTCGTACTCCACTCGCCCCGCGTCCTTGAGATAGGAGTGCTCCGGCCCTACCGACGGATAGTCGAGACCCGCCGCCACCGAGTGGGCTTCCTGGATCTGGCCGTCTTCGTCCTGGAGAACGTAGGAGTAGCTCCCGTGCAGGATCCCTGCCGTTCCCCGAGCCAACGACGCGCCGTGCTTGCCACTGTCGAGGCCGAGTCCCGCCGCCTCGACCCCCACCAGACGGATCGACGGCTCGCCGAGAAACTCGTGGAACATCCCGATGGCGTTGCTGCCCGCCCCCACGCATGCCACCAGGCCGTCGGGCAGACGCCCTTCTTTCGCCATGACCTGTTGGCGGGTCTCCTGACCTATCACAGTCTGGAAATCGCGGACGAGGGTGGGATACGGCGCCGGACCGACCACCGAACCTATTATGTAGTGGGTGGTCTCGACGTTGGCCACCCAGTCGCGAATGGCTTCGTTCGTGGCGTCTTTCAGAGTGCCGCTGCCACTTGCGACGGGAAGCACCTCCGCTCCCAGCAGCCGCATGCGTATGACGTTCAGCTCCTGACGGCGGATGTCCTCTTCACCCATGTAGACGTGGCATTCCAGGCCAAAGAGCGCAGCCACCGTGGCCGTGGCCACCCCATGCTGACCGGCGCCCGTCTCGGCGATGATGCGCTTCTTGCCCATGCGTACCGCGAGCAGGATCTGACCGAGCGTGTTGTTGATCTTGTGGGCGCCGGTATGGGCCAGGTCTTCACGCTTGAGATACACCTTGCATCTCGTCCGCTCGCTCAGTCTCGTCGCCAAGAAGAGCGGCGTGGGCCGGCCCGCATAATCTGTCTGGAGAACCCGCAGCTCAGCGAGGAATGCGGGATCGTCACGGTAGGTCGCGTAAGCTTCGTCGAGCTCTTCGAGAGCCGACACCAGAGTCTCGGGCACATAGCGGCCGCCGTAGGGGCCGAAGCGCTGGGGGAATGTCACCTCGCTGGTCCTTCCTCTAGTCGTCTTCTGACTTCCTGGTGGATCGGGCCGGCCCCCGGCCCGGTCGCAGCCCGGACGTGGTCGAAGAGCTGCGCCAGGAGGCTGGCGTCCTTGATTCCGGGCGATCGC
>MELN01000073.1:47030-47352 GCA_001768675.1 Actinobacteria bacterium RBG_16_64_13
GTGGCCCAGGGGAAGACCGTCCCGGTTCCTCCGAACCTCCCGGCCGTCGTGGTGTCGAGTAGCGCCACGTCGGCCTCCGCGCACGCCGAGGCCACCTTCTCCCTGAGCGTAGCGGCGGCGACTCCCTCGGCCGACACCGGAACGGCCCGGATTATCACCACGGCAAGATCGCGGCCGGCTAGAGCCGTCCTCACCCGGTTCACTCCGGGTCCTGCGGTGCCATGCAGTTGCACGCAACCAAGACCGACTTCCGCCACCACGTCGGCGATCTCATCGGCGGATTCGTCGACGAAGACCCCCACCGTGAGGGGCAGGCGGCATT
>MELN01000073.1:47442-48994 GCA_001768675.1 Actinobacteria bacterium RBG_16_64_13
GCAGGCCAGAAGTACGTCCTCCAGCCGAGTGAGGCCGCAGATCTTGACCGCGGGCCCAGCCGGGAAACCGCTCGCCGGCGGTGCGACCGCCTGCCTTAGGTGGGTGCTGCGCTCATGCCCGGCGATGACTCACGTCCTCTTCCACGTAAACAAGACCATGGCCACCACTGAAAGAAACATCAGCACGAACATGATGACGAACCACACCAGACTGTCGAACGGCATCCGCGAGAAGTTGGTCCCGAAGAGCCCGACGATGAACGACAGCGGCATGAACATGGTGGCCACCACGGTCAGTTGCTTCATCACCCTGTTCAACCGGTTCGACACGCTCGTCAGGTGAAGGTCCAACGCCGACGAGAGAATGTCGCGGTAGGTGTCGAGCAGTTCGATGACCCGCATGACGTCGTCATGCACGTCGCGGAAGTAGACCTCGGTCTCGGGCTCCACATACAGCACCCCGTGCGAGCCAAGGCGCTGCATGACGTCGCGCAGAGGCGCCACACGCCGGCGCAGATCGACGAGGTCGCGCTTGAGGCTGAAGAGCTCTTGCATGGGAGCCTCTCCGGTGGCCAGCACCACCTGGTCTTCCAACGCATCGATGCGATCGTCCAGTCCCTCCAAAGCCGGCTGCAGGCTTTCCACCAGCCATTCGCAGATGTGGTACGCGATGAAACTGGCTCCGCGCCCCCGGGAGAATACCTGCCGGTTGACCCGGTCCGCGACGCTCGCGTAGTCGTCGTCGTGGACATGGCCCACCGAGATGATCCATCTGGGGCCCAGAAAAAGGCGCAATTCCCGCAAGCGGGGTAACTCGCACGGGACGCCCGCGGCGCCGGCGGGCCCCGCGCCTCCGCTCGGCACATGGCCGGGAGGACACTCGATCGGGGGGGCTTCTTTCCGGGCGGCCATATGGTCGGCCGAAAAGAGCGACACATACAGATGATCGGCGAACTCTTCCACGCGCGGGCGCTCGGGCCCGTCACGGAGGCTCTTGACCGCGATCTCATCAAGGCCCATGTCGTCGAGCGCCTGCACGACGCTGGCGCGGATGTCGGTGTGGATCCAAGTGACCGGGCCCTCGGGATCGCTCAACCGGGCGAGAGCCTCGGGTAGCTGTGCCGCCTCTATCTGCCTCGGGCCCTCCTGCGTGAGAAGCCGCACCATGCGTTCCTGGCCGCTCATGAGACCAGGAGCACCGGCAGCTCCACAGAGCGCATGAGTTGCTCGGCCTCTCCCCCCAGGATGAGGTGGCGGAGCGGCGAGTGGCCGCGCTTCCCCATGATGACCATGTCAGCAGGATCTTTGACGAGAGCTGCCACGGCCGCCTCGGCGGGCCGCCCCGGCACCACCGCGTATGCGGCCTTCAGTCCGAGCGGGTCCAGATACGCCCTGGCCTCAGCTATGGTCGCCGTCCCTTTCTGGGCATCATCGTCCACCGTCAAGACGCCGATCTCGGCGCCGGCGTGTATCGCCAGGTCGGCGGCCAACTTCAGGGCCCGGTTCCCGGGATGGCTGCCGTCGAACAACACCAGCGCCTTCTTGAGAGGCC
>MELN01000073.1:49088-54862 GCA_001768675.1 Actinobacteria bacterium RBG_16_64_13
TCTTGCCCATCACCACGAGATCGTAGGCCTCGCCCAAGTCCGCGATCACCTGGCCCGGCACACCCTCCTCCATCCGTGTCTCTACCTTCAGTCCCGCCCGCGTCACGCTCTCGCGCAAGTCCCCGAGGATACGCTCGCCCTTGGCCTCGAACTTATCCGCCACGTCAAGAGGGAGCAGCGCCGGGGGCACTGCCTCGAATGCATACGAATAGTCGAGATAGGGAGGCATCTCCAAGTAGCGTATGTCGAGCACATGGAGACCGGTCACCCGGGCCTGGTACATCTTGCCCACTTCCAGCGCATGCTCCAGAGCTGCCCGAGCGTGCGTGGACGAATCGACCGCCACAAGCAACGATCTGATCATCGAGCCTCCTTCTTGTGCGCGTAATCCACGGGTCTCGACGCCACCGGCGCGGCTGGTTGCAGCAGCCCGCGTATTGCCCAACCCACATCGGCCGTCCGCAATATGCTTTCGCCCACCAAGATCCCGTCGACCCCAAGTCGGGCGAGGCGAATCACGTCGGCGTGATCCTCGATGCCGCTCTCCCCGATCAGCAGTCTCTCCGGGGGGACCAGGCTGGCCAGCCGCGCGGTCGTATCCAGCGAGACCGAAAAGGTATGTAGATCGCGGTTGTTCACGCCGATGACGGCCCCCTCGATCCGCAAAGCCCGGGCCATCTGCGCCGCGTCGTGCACTTCTAACAGTACGTCCAGACCGAGGTGGAAAGCCAGCCCGGCAAGGCCCTGGAGCCTCTCGTCGTCCAGAAGCGCGGCTATCAGCAGCACCGCCGAGGCCCCGAAGACGCGGGCCTCATGCACTTGGTACTCGTCCACGATGAAGTCCTTCCGAAGCAAGGGCAGCCCGGTATTCGCGGCCGCGACCCGCAGGTCCTCGAGACAACCCCGGAAATGATCCTCTTCAGTGAGCACCGACACGGCCCGCGCCCCGGCCGCCTCGTACGCCCGCACGATCTGGCCGACGTCGAGGTCGGGGCGGATGGGGCCCTTGCTGGGCGACGCCCGCTTCACCTCGGCGATAAGCGACACCCCGGGCAGGCGGAGTGCGTCGGCGAATGACGGAAGCGCACCTACCCCGGCCGAAGCCGCCAGCTCATCCAGAGGCAGGCGTTCCTTGCGCTCGTCCAGCCGGCGTAGCACCAACGGGACGATGCGGTCGAGATAGGTCGGGGCGCCCTTGCTCACCTGCGCGCCTCGGCCAGTTGGCTGGACATCGCCACCAGTGCGTCCAGAGCCCTGGCAGCGCGGCCGGAGTCGATGGAGGCGGCCGCCCGCTCCACCCCCTGGGCTATCGAAGGCACCGCGCCCGCCACGTACAGACCGGCGCCGGCGTTCAGCAACACCGCGTCACGCGGCCCGCCGCCGGCGCCGCCGAGGACCTGCCGGGTGATCGCCGCGTTCTCGGCGGGGTCCCCTCCACGCAGGCTGGCCAGCTCGTGCAGGGCGAGCCCGCAGCTTTCCGGTTCGAGGGTGTAGGCCTCGCCCACTTCCCCCGCCCTCACTTCCACGACCGCGCTCGGACCCGAGACCGACAGTTCGTCCATGCCTCCGTGCCCGCATACTACGAGGGCGTGCTCGCAGCCAACGCGCGCCAATACGCCCGCCAACACACCCAGGTACTCGGGAGCGCAGACTCCCAGCAACTGCCTGCGCACTCCCGCGGGATTGGCCAGCGGCCCCAAGAAGTTGAACACGGTGCGCACGCCCAGAGCGCGGCGCACGTGGGCCACCTTACCCGCCGCGGGATGGTGCAAAGAGGCGAGCATGAAGCCGATGCCTACTCGGTCGATGCATGCCGCCACTTCCAAAGGCGTGAGATCGATCCGCACCCCCAGGGCTTCCATGACATCGGCGGAGCCGCAGCGCGAGGTGGCCGCCCGGTTGCCGTGCTTGGCCACCTTGACACCCGCCCCCGCCACCACGAAAGCGGCCGTCGTGGAGATATTGAAGGTATCCAGACCGTCGCCCCCCGTGCCCACGAGGTCTACAAGAGCGTCTTGACAGGGAGTCTCCACCGGTATCGCCAGCCGGCGCATCGGCTCCAGCAGGCCTGCGATCTCCTCAGCGGTCTCCCCCTTCACCCGGAGGCCCATGAGAAACGCGGCCGCCTCAGCGTCGCCGGCCGTGCCGTCGACGATCTGCCACAGCGCCCACGCGGCCTGCGCACGAGTGAGATCGCGCGCCTCGGCCAAGCACTGCAGGGTCTCTGTGAAAGAAGGCGCCCGCTCGGCTCCGGGGGTCAGTCCGGCTCCCGTCGCCAGTGGTAGGGCCCGGGTCACCTCCGTGCCCCCCGATGGCTCAGGAAGTTGCGCAGCAGATCCTTTCCCACCGCCGTCAACAGGCTTTCGGGATGGAACTGCACCCCCTCCACCGCGAACTCGCGATGCCGCACGCCCATGATGACGCCATCCTGAGTCCAGGCAGAGACCTCGAGCTCCGGCGGCAGAGAGCGGTCCAGCACAAGCGAGTGGTAGCGGGTCGCGACGAACGGCTGGGGCAGCCCCGCGAAGATGGTGCGGCGATCGTGATGGATCATGGAGGTTTTGCCGTGCACGGGCGCCTCGCCTCGTATCACCTTGCCGCCGTACGCCTGTCCGATGGACTGGTGGCCCAGACAGACCCCAAGAACGGGACATTCTCCCTGCAAAGCGGCCACGGCTTCCAAGCTGACGCCGGCTTCGTCGGGAGTACAGGGCCCCGGCGAGATTACCACGTGCGTGGGCTGCTCCTTCCGGATGCCGGCCACCGATATCTCGTCGTTGCGGAACACCCTGATCGTGGTCCCCGAGATCTCTCCCAAGTACTGCACCAGGTTGTAGGTGAACGAGTCGTAGTTGTCTATCACCAGTATTCGGAGGTCGCTCAATCCCGGCGCCGGGAAACCTGCCGAATCTTGACCAAGAGAAAAACTCTGCTCCGGCTTAAGTCTGTTTCGTGTCGTGGTCATCATCATGACCTACTCCCATTCCTCTTGAGCGGTCGCCAGTTCGATGGCCCGAAGCATGGCCCGGGCTTTGTTCTCGGTCTCCACGTACTCGCGCTCTGGGTCGGAATCGGCCACGATGCCCGCCCCCGCCTGTACATAGGCCCGGCCGTCCCGAACGAGGACCGTTCTAATATAGATGCACGAGTCGAGGTCGCCCGAGTAGCTCAGATAGCCGATGGCCCCGGCGTAGGGTCCGCGCCGCGTGGGCTCCAACTCGTCGATGATCTCCATGGCCCGCACCTTCGGCGCTCCCGACACGGTGCCGGCGGGGAAGACCGCCCGCAGAGCGTCGGTAGCGCCCCCTCCCGCCTGCAACTCCCCTACCACCGACGACACCATATGCATCACGTGGCTGTAGCGCTCCACTTCCATGAACTCCTCGGTCTTCACCGTCCCCGAGCGGCACACGCGGCCCAGGTCGTTGCGCCCCAAGTCCACCAGCATGAGGTGCTCGGCGCGTTCCTTCTCGTCGGAGAGCATCTCCTCGGCTAGGGCCACGTCCTCGGCCGGGGTAGCCCCGCGAGGCCGGGTGCCGGCGATAGGCCGGGTCTCGGCCCGCCGGCCGGTGACCGTCACCAGCGGCTCCGGACTGGAGCCCACCACCTCGAAGTCCCTGAAGGCGATGTAGTACATGTACGGGCTTGGATTGACGGCCCGGAGCCCCCGGTAGATGGAGAAGCCGCTCACTGCTACCTGCCGCTCGAAGCGCTGCGACAGCACTATCTGGAAGGCATCTCCAGCGTAGATGTACTCGCGGATGCGCTCGACGGCGGCCAGAAAACGCTTCCGCTCGAAGTTGGAGCGCACCACTGCGCCCGCCCGCTCATCCGCGATCCGGTCGCGATCGAGGCTCCACTTGGGAGGCGGGACGGGGGCGCGCAGCCGGGCCTTCACCTCGGCCAGACGTCCGACCGCCGCCGTGTAGGCCGCGTCCAGGTCGGGCTCCTCGTCGCAGAAGATATTGGTGAGCAAGGTGATGGTGTGACGCAGATGGTCGAACACCACGATCACGTCGGTCAGGAGAAAGGCCATGTCGGGAAGGCCCATATCGTCGGGCGGGCCCTCGGGCAGGCGCTCCACGTGGCGCACGCAGTCGTAGCCGAAGTAGCCCACGGCGCCACCCACGAAAGGGGGCATCCCTTCGAGCAAGGGCACCCGGTAGCGGCTGAGATGCTCGGCCATGAAGGCGAAGGGATCGTTGCCGTCCAGGTCGCACGACGTGTCCACTCCGGAGCGCCTGACGGTCACGGTGGAACCTTTGAGACGGACGCTCTCCCAAGCCTTGACGCCGAGGAACGAGTAGCGGCCGAGCCGGAGACCCTGCTCGGCGCTCTCCAGCAGAAAGCAGCCGGCCGCCTGGCGCAGCTTGAGGAAGGCCGAGACCGGGGTCTCGGTGTCGTCGAGGAAGTCATGCGCCACCGGGATGACGTTGTAGGATGCGGCCAGCTCCCGCGCCTCTTCGCGGGAGGGCGCTGCGGTGATGCTACCGGATGTCATTGTTCCCTACCCTTCTCGGGTATGAGGCTGCCGGAACGGAGGGCGCTCTCCGGTGGGAGAGCTGAGCCATCGGCCGTCGAAGCAGGTGAAGTCACCGGTGTGGCACGCCGCGCCGGTCTGCTCCACGATGGCGAGCAACGTGTCGGCGTCGCAGTCGTAGCGCAGTTCGCGCACCTTCTGAAAGTGGCCCGAGGTCGCGCCTTTGTTCCAGAATTCGTTGCGCGAGCGGCTGAAGAACCAGGTAGTGCCGGTCTCGAGGGTCTTGTGGAGCGACTCGGCGTTCATGTAGGCGAGCATGAGGACCTCCCCGGTGGTCCATTCCTGGACTATGCACGGAACGAGACCGCGGGAATCGTACTTGATCTCTGGGATGTCGGCTTGCTGTTTCACGTCTTCCCCTTCGTGTTCACTTACCAGCCAGTTGGCGCATCACCGCGCCGGATCGGCCACGACGACCACGGGTCATCCCGGCCACTGGAGGCGCCCCCCGCGTACCGCGAGGGGCTAGAACCACAAAGGTTGCCAGCCGCGAAAAGAACCGCTGTGCTGATGATGCCACCGCGAACCGGTCCCGACGGGGGTCAGGGCGCTTGCGCGCCGCTCGGTCGCATATGTGGCTTCTTGGGTCATTTCCTCGCACTCCATCAGCACTTCAGTGGTGAACGGGTATGATACACGCCTAGGCGACCCCTGGAAAGGACGCGAGTAATGCGCGATTCAGCCGAGATGATATTCACTGGCGACGAGCTTCTGCGAGGAGACACCGCCAATACCAACCAGACCTACCTCGGAGAACGCCTGCTCGACCTGGGCATCTTCGCCACTCATGCCCTGTGCGTAACGGACAATCTCTGCGCGATAGTCGCGGCCATACGGGAAAGCCTGGCCCGGCGCCCAGTGGTGCTCATCCTCTCCGGAGGGCTCGGACCCACCGAGGACGACCTCACGCGTGAGGCCGCGGCTGAAGCCCTCGATCGCCCTTTGGAGCACCACGAAGACCTGCTCGATCAGATCCGAGCTCGGTTCGCATCGCGGGGATTCGTCATGAGCGCTTCCAATCGCAAGCAGGCCTCGCTACCGCGAGGTGCGTCCCCCATTCCCATCTCGGGGACGGCGCCCGGCTTCACCATCAAACTGAACCAGACCCTGGTGGTCGCCCTACCCGGCGTGCCCTGGGAGTTGAAGGAGATGTGGGAAGGGACCGTGGAGCCTCTGCTGCGGGCCCGCGCAGCCACGGGGGAGGCGGGGAGCCCCGACGGCGCGGAACTCGCCG
>MELN01000074.1:0-1272 GCA_001768675.1 Actinobacteria bacterium RBG_16_64_13
CGTACGGTGGTGCGTACTGATTCGCCACCGAGATGGTCAGCTTGTTCCCGAGGATCGAGGCTATGCCCGCCTGGCCGCCGTTCGCGGCATCCGCGCCGATGATCCCGGCTACCGCCGTGCCGTGGCTACCGTCCGGATCGTCATACTTGACGCCCGCGTTCGTCTCTCCTTGAGCGGGCGTTGTCAGTTGGCCGTTGCCCTGTGTCGGGTAGCTTATGTTGACGTCGCCCTCGAACTCGCCGCTCGGCGTGTACAAGCCAGAATCCACCACGCCCACATTGACTCCCCAAAGGTGCATCCCGGAGCCCTTGATGTATTTCCAGGCCTTGTCCACGCCGATCATGCCGTAGCCCTTGCCGAAACTGCCCTGGTAGGCGGGGTCGTTGAGCGGGCTTTGCCGCACTCCCCAGATCTCGGTGTCGTTGTAGGTCTGCTCGCTCACGCTGGCAAGCTCTACCTTCTCGTCGGCCTCGGCTGTGACGAGCGCGGCTTGGAGCTCCGCCTCACTCGTGCCCGGGAACTCGATCTGGTAGAGGTTGATGTACTCGATCTCGCCTATCACGGAGCCGCCGATAGCCTCGGCGACGCGGTCGGCATCCTTCTTCTCGGCCCCGTCCACCAGTACGATGACCAACTGATTCGCCGGCACCTGTCCCCATTGGGTGGTGTCTACGAGCGAAGCGGGGTCGGGCACCTGGATCTCAGCGGTTCCAAGGCCTGCGCCCGTGGTTTCGCCGGTCGACTCGGTGCTGACGGTCGACTCGGTGCTGGCGGTCGAGCCACCGCCGTTCGTGCCGTCGCGATCATGGAAGAATCCGAAGTACGCGCCGAGTCCACCGCCCACGAGGATCAGCGCTATGAGCGGGATCAGGACGGGTAGCAGCCAGGAGCGACGGCGGGGGGCGGCGGGCGGCGCCGCGGCCGCGAGGGGCGCCACGGCATACGCGACTGTGGCCTGCGCCACCGCCGGGAAGAGCCCGGGGATCTGTGCGGCCGGGATCCAATCGGGAAGCGCGGGGTTCCAGACCAGGTCGTCAAGACCGAGGTCTCCCGCCTGAACCTGCGAATGGAGTTGCTCCCAGGTGAGGGGACCCACCTGTTGTCCCGCGGACGCGCCTCGCTTGGCGTAGTACCAATCAGAATCCATTGACCCAGTGCTCACGGCGATCCTCCTCCGCTCGCTCACCGATGCGCGTGCCCCACGCGTACCCCCCAGTATATGACACGAGGCCGGGACCGCCGGTGCTCTCGCACTACCGCTTCACTCCCGCG
>MELN01000074.1:1287-2106 GCA_001768675.1 Actinobacteria bacterium RBG_16_64_13
AGCACGATCATCTTCGCGAACTGTTGGCGGGTGACCAGCTTGCCGGGCCCGAAGGTGCCGTCGCTGAAACCGCTTATGATCCCGCGACCCGACAGATCGTCGATAGCGCCCGTGTAGGGGTGGGAGGAAGGCATGTCGGAGAAGACGACGGCGGGCGCTAGGGGCGGTGGAAGCCCGTCTAGTGGAGTCACGGCGTTCCGGCGCAGCGTCCCCCGTCCACGATCGCGTCACGTATCCCGATGGTGTTCCTCCGGGATTGTGTGTACAAGCACCCGAACTGGGTACCACCAAACCGTGCCGGCTCCGGCACTTGCGTGCGGCCAGCGAGAGGGAAAGGACTGCGTGATGAAACGCGTGTGGGGCACCGCCTCGGCGGTCTTGGTGGCTGTGATCGCGGCCGCGGCGGTCGTGGGCTGTGGGGGTGACGGTGGTACCAGCACGTCGGTGGCGCCGGGCAGTACGACCACGGTCTCTATCGACGCCGCGGATTTCTCCACCACCATCGACAACAAGTACATGCCTCTGAAACCCGGGGCCACTTTCGTCTATGAAGGGACGAGCGGAGAAGACGCCACCCGGGTCGAGGTCGCCGTGCTCACGGAGACCAAGCGCATCATGGGGGTAGACTGCGTGGTGGTGTCGGACAAAGCCTACATCAACGGCGAGCTGGTGGAGGCGACCCTCGACTGGTACGCCCAGGACAGCGAGGGGAACGTCTGGTATTTCGGCGAGGACACCAAGGAATACGAGAACGGCGAGGTGGTCAGCACGGCCGGCACGTGGGAGGCCGGCGTGAAGGGGGCGCAGCCTGGGATCATC
>MELN01000074.1:2217-3997 GCA_001768675.1 Actinobacteria bacterium RBG_16_64_13
GACGGCGTCTTGAAGACCAAGGAGTGGACGCCCCTGGAACCGGGTGTGGCCGAGGAGAAGCTCTATGCCCCGGGCATCGGGCTCATCGAGGCCCGGCAGGTCGAGGGCGGGTCCGACGTCGAGCGGTTGGTGCAGATGAGCGGGAGCTGAGTGGCCACGAGGGCGCGCCCGCCCTCGTGCGCCGACGCGCTGCCCAAGGAGCCACGCGGAGGACCGCCGGGCCACTGTCGTTGCCGCGCCGTCGAGTTATCGCGCCCGCGCCCGCTACTCCTGCTTGGTCACCGAGAAGACCGCCATCATTGAGAAGCCGGTCCCTCCGCCGCTCAGTGTCCCGTCGATCACCAGGCTGTTGCCCTTCTTGCTCACCGTGCCGGTCATGGACCCGGTGGAGTCTCCCGTGTTCTCCGGGTGGAAGGTCAACATCCGGCCGGAGTAGGTGAAGGGGATGGTGCTTGGCTCGGAGTTTGAAGCGTCCACGCCTTCCCCCAGGTCGATGGAAGACACGTCGAGATTAATCACGGCGGTACCCTTGCCGTTCGCGTCGGCCGTTATCTCCATGGTCATCGGGATAGGCACGCCCTGCAACTTCTCCAGTACGGGGAAGATGACCCCGAGGTCGCAGCCCTCCAAGCCCTCGGAGGAGGAGGCCGCTTCTTCGTCGAAGTTCAGCTCGCTGAAGGTGAAGGTTCCCACCCAGGTCCCGTTGATGTCGTATTTCGAAAACGTTATGACACTTGAGGCGTCGTTGTCCGACCGGGTCACCGTAACGGTCACCTCGGTGTCGGTGTCGGTGCCGACCTCGGTTGGGGTGATCGTGACCTTGGTCATTTCCAACTGTCCCGGCGTGTCGGCCTTATGCGAGCTCTCGTCTTCGAGCACCGCGTTCTCGCTGCCTTCGATCTCGAGGAAGGTGCCGTCATGGGGCACGGCCTTCACGACGCCCTTGATCAGGTAAACGTTGGGCTCGCCTTCGACACTGACGGCCACCGCGTCCACGACGCCGCCGCCCTCGAGATCCTCGGCCGTCAGCGGCTCTAGGCCCTGCTTCTTGCGGACCTCGTTGATCACCTCGAGCACGGCGTTGTTGATCGAGAGGATCTTGCCGCCCAACTCAGCCGGCCCGGACTGGGCCGTTGTGGACAGGATCTCCTTGATGCGCGCGGCGGACAGAGTGGGATCGAGCGAGATGAGGAGGGCGGCCGCCGCCGACACCTGAGGCGTAGCCATGCTGGTACCGCCATATTCATTGACCACCTCGCCATCGGGAAACGCCCCCTGAACCGCCTGGTGGCCCGGAGCAGCCAGGGTGACTTCGCCGCCCTGCCCCGCCGTGTTGCTCGATTGCCACTTGTCACCGGAGTTCAGCACGTTGCCGACCGTGATGACGTTGGAGAGACCCGATGCCGCCCCTGCCGGCCAGTAGTTGGTCGGGGTGAGGCCGACGTTCTTGGTGCCCTCGTTCCCTGCCGCGCAGACAAAGATGACGTCGGGATGGTCGGCGGACATCTTCTCGAAGAACTTGCGATAGGCGGAGGCAAGCAAGGCGTTTTCCGCGCCGGGCTTCACGGCGCCGAAGGAACAATTGATCACCTTCGAGCCTGATTCGACCTGCTTGAGCATCGCGGCCAGAGAGCCAATGGAGTAAGTCTTGCCTTTGGACGTGGTGATCTTGGTGGGGTCGTTGGAATCGGGGGTGGAAACCGCGTTCGAGCCATAGGGAGGGGCGAAGGTGTCAATGACCGACACCGTCAGCTTGTCGCCCAGGTTCGCGGCGACCCCC
>MELN01000074.1:4003-4400 GCA_001768675.1 Actinobacteria bacterium RBG_16_64_13
ACCATGCCGCCGTTCTTCGGGTCGGCCCCGATGATGCTGGCCACCGCGGTGCCGTGGCTACCGGTGGGGTCGTCTTGGCCGTCGTCCGACTTCTCAGGGGAGTACAGTTCGCCGGCGTTTTGGTCTGGGAAGGTAAGGTTGACTTCGCCGTCCCATTCTCGGTTACCCTTGTAGAGGCCGCTGTCCACGACCCCCACCTGGACCGCGGAGGGCTCCAGCCCCGAGCCCTTCATGTAGTCCCAGGCCTTTTGGACCCCGATCAGCCCATAGCCTTCCCCGTTGGCCCCCGTATACATGGGGTCGTTGAGCGGACTCTTCCGTACCCCCCAGATCTCTTCGTCGGAATAGGCCTGCTGGTTGGGGAAGGCCAGTTCGACCCCCGGAGTTGCCGCGGCGG
>MELN01000074.1:4418-6853 GCA_001768675.1 Actinobacteria bacterium RBG_16_64_13
GCCTCGGTGGCCCCGGCCGTTTCGATCTGGTAGGCGTTCAGGAACTCGAGTTCGCCCACGACCGTGCCGCCGAGCGCAGTGGCGATCGCCTGGGCGTCTTTGCGGTCCTTGCCTTCGACGAGGATTACACCGATCTGGTTGACCGGAACTTCACCCCACTGCTCGGTGGTCACCAGGCTGGCGGAGTCGGGCAGCTTGATCTCGATGGCGCCGACGCCGGCGGTCTGCCCCTCCGTGGTCGAGGTGGTATCGGTGCTGACGGTCGAGGTGTCGGTGGTGCCGTCGTCACCGTCGCGGATGAAGCCGAAGTACGCCCCCAGGCCGCCGCCGACCAGGATCAGCGCGATGAGTGGGATGAGCACCGGGAGGAGCCAGGAGCGCCGGCGGCCGGAGAGCGCGGGCGGGGTGGCGGGGTAGGCGCCGGCGGACTGGGTGGCATATGGGTAGGCCGCGGGTTGGCTAGGCGGCTGGGCTGCCGGGAAGAGTTCCGGGATCTGCGCGGCTACAGTCCATTCGGGCAGCCGAGGGTTCCAGACCAGGTCGTCGCTGCTGAACTCACCCGCCTTCGCATGCGAGTAGAGTTCCTCCCAGGTGAACGGGCCGGTCTGTTGCCCAGGTGCGCCTGTAGGCCCATTTCGCTTGGCGTAGTACCAGTCCGAAGCCATGGAACCCGTGTTCATTCCAACCCCCTCAGCTTGTCACCGAGTCGCACGCGAGCACGCATGCCGTATCCCCACTATACGACAGCTACTCGCTCTTGATCTGGTTGTACGCCTCCATGAAGGTCGGAAAGCCACAGGTGGGGATCACCAGGAGCAGGGCGTGGATGATCTCCTCTTCGGTCGCACCTGCCGCGCGGGCGCGGGCTACGTGCGTCACGACGCCGGTGTTGTGGCGGCTGGCCGCTGAGATCCCCAGTTTGATGAGCCAGCGGGTCTTGTCGTCGAGCGGTCCGCCATGGTCGTGGATGAGCTGGCCCAATTCTTCGTTCTTCTCCAAGATCTGGGGGAATCTGGCCCGAAAAACGGCGTAGGGCTGGGGAACGTCCTTCATCGCTGCTCCTTCGAGATGGGTACCTTTCGCGTGGTCAGTTGGTACCCGTCTGGGCAGAACCGCAACCCCGCCGCGTGCGGCGACCCGGGCGGCTTCCGGCGGTCGGTGAGCAGCCTTGCGGCCCGCTGGCAGATGGACCCGCCTCGTCGGTGGTATGGTTAGCCTGACTGGGAGCAACGGGCGCGCAGGTGGAGCAAGGAGAGGGGCCATGGCGGACCTCGTGAAGCTGGACCTGAAGAAGCAGCTCAAGCATCTGTATCACCCTTCCGCCAAGGAAGTCGCTGTGGTGGAAGTGCCCGAGATGCAGTTCGCCATGATCGACGGTCAGATCGAGCCCGAGGTGCTCCCCGGCGACTCGCCCGAATTCGCCGCGGCTATCGGGGCCTTGTTCGGCATTTCCTACACGCTCAAGTTCGTGTCGAAGCGAAGGCCGGTCGATCCCATCGACTACACGGTGATGTCTCTCGAAGGGCTATGGACCACGCCCGAAGGCGGAGCCGACTACGCCACCTCTCAGGAATGGCTCTGGACTCTCATGATCATGCAGCCCGACCACATCTCGGAGGAGATGTTCACCGAAGCGCTGCACCACTTGCGGAAAAAGCATGCCAAAGAGTGGGGCGGCACAGAAGCGCTCGACCGGTTGCGTCTGGAGCGTTTCGCCGAGGGCACCTGCATTCAGACCCTGCACATCGGGCCCTACCTGGACGAGCCCCACACGCTGGCGAGGATGGCGGCGTTCGCCCACGCGAACGGCTACGTCTTCCGCGGACGCCATCACGAGATCTACCTGGGCGATCCCCGCACCGCCCAGCCCGAGAACTTGAAGACGGTCCTGCGGCACCCGGTCGAGAAGGCCGAGTGAACGGGCCGCTCGCGGCGGTCGGATGAATAGTGCGGCGGGGCGGGACGGACCGCGGGGTCGGCGCTGGTGGCCCGCGGCCTCAGCGGCAGTGCTTCTCGCCGTCTTCTTGAGCCTTGCTGTCGCCTCTCGAACTTGGCCTGCGCTCGCGCAATGGGACCAGCATGTCACCGACACCTTCGTGGCCTGGCGGACCCCTGTCTGGGACAGGGCGTTCTGGCTCTTCACCCTGCTTGGCGACGACCCGCTCCTCGGCGTGTTCGGGGGTGCCTTCGTGCTGCTCCATGCCGTCTGGGGAAAGAGGAGCCGGGCAGCCGTGGCCGCCGGCGGACTGATGGTGAGCTGGGCGGCGCTGCATGTGGCCAAGGCGCTGGTGGGGCGGGCGCGTCCTCTTGAAGGGTCGGCGCTTGTGGGGCAGCCAGGCTCTGGCAGCATGCCGTCGGGCCACGCGATGGTCACTCTGGTGCTCTGTGGGCTGGTGGCCTATGCGCTTGTCCGTTGGATCAACGGGCGGCGTTCC
>MELN01000075.1:0-4518 GCA_001768675.1 Actinobacteria bacterium RBG_16_64_13
CAGTCCCCCGGATAATGGGTCAGACGCCCGTCGCGCACCTCGATCACCTTGGTGCCGATGGCGTTGATCAGATGCCGGTCGTGGCTGATAAACACTACCGACCCCTCGAACTGGCGGAGCGCCTCCGTAAGGACGGCGCGCGAGTCCATGTCCAGGTGGTTGGTCGGTTCATCGAGCAGGAGTAACCCCGCTGGGTCTATCAACATCCGGGCCAAAGCGAGACGAGCCTTTTCGCCCCCCGAAAGAACGCCTACCTTCTTGGTCACGTCGTCCTCGTTGAAGAGGAAGGTGCCCAGGTAGCCACGCACTTCGGGCAGGCGTCCGGCAGGCCCGGCAACCTCCTCCATGGTCTTGAGCACGGTGCGCCCGGCATGAAGGACCTCGAGCTGGTGCTGGGCGAAGTACTCGCGGCGCACGTTGTGCCCAAGCACCACTGCACCGCCGTCCGGCTCGATAGCTCCGGCCAGGAGCTTGAGCAGCGTGGACTTGCCCGCGCCGTTGGGCCCCACCAGGGCGATCTTCTCGCCCCGTTCGATGACCAAGTCCAGACGCTTGTAGACCACGTTGTCGCCGTAGCTCTTGCGCGCGTGTTTGATGTCGGCGACCACCCGGCCCGTGCGCGGCGGTTGGGGAAACCGGAACTTGATGGTCTTGCGCTCCAGGCTTGGCGCGTCGATCCGTTCGGTCTTCTCCAGTTGTCGCATCTTCTGCTGAACCTGTTTGGCCTTGGTGTTTTTGGCTCTGAAGCGGCGGATGAAGGCCTCGGCCGAATCGATCTCGCGTTGCTGGTTCTTAGCAGCGTTCACCAAAGCCTCGTATCGCTGCTTTTTCTCCTCCTCGAAGTGGTCATAGTCGCCGGCGTAGAGGTCGATCGTTCCCCGGTCGAGATCGGCGACGTGGGTTACCATGCGGTTGAGGAAATAGCGGTCATGGCTGATGACGATGAGCGCCCCCGGCCAGGTGAGCAGGAACTCCTCCAACCAGATGAGGCTCTCCAGGTCGAGGTGGTTGGTGGGCTCGTCCATGAGCAGCAGGTCGGGCTGCTCGAGCAGCAACCGTGAGAGGGCCACCCGCATACGCCAACCTCCGGAGAGCTCGGCGATGGGGCGGTTGAAGTCGGTGTCGCGAAAGCCCATGCCGCGCAGGATGGTCTGAGCCCGGGTCTCCAGCTCATAACCGTGGACGGCTTCGAAGGCGGTCTGCAGGGCCCCCAGCTCGTGCAGCAGTTCCTCGGGGTCAGGGTGGGACCCGTTCCCGTCCGGCGCCGCGGCGCTTCCCGGCTCGGCGGTGGCATAGGCCTGGCCGATCTGCTGGCCCAGCTCGGCGATCCGCCGCTCGGCGGTGAGGACCTCGGCGTGAGAGGCAAGCACCTCGTCGATGACCGCGTGATCCGCGATCTCCTCTATCTCTTGTGGCAGAAAGCCCATGCGCAGGTCTTTCCGAGCGCTGATCTCGCCGCCGTCGAGCGACATCTCCCCCACGATGAGCCGTAGCAGGGTGGTCTTGCCGGCCCCGTTGGGACCGACCAACCCCACGCGCATGCCGGGCTTGACGTGCAGGCTGGCTTCGTCCAGAAGCGTCTGGCTGCCGAACGATTTGGAGATGTCGGTGATATGAAGCATCAGACCGGTAGGATAGCAGCCGCGGGGCGTGGGCCCCCACCGCGCCGGTCGCCTGAAGGCCGCGGCAAGACGGCCCAGCCCGAGGGCCGGGCAGGCGCTGGGGCGATCCGTCGAGCCAGCGGTGCCGCTACGAACCCTTCAGTCGTCCCAAAAGAGCCCTTTGTCCGTACCGGGGACGACTCCCAGGCCCGCCGCGGCTTCCAGCAGGTGCCGTATCGCCCGCTCGCCCTCTTCGCCGTAGCCAAGGGTTAAGTCGTTCACATAGAGCTCGATGTGGGCGCGGCAAACAGCCGGATCCATCTCCTGCGAATGCCGCCGAACGTAGCCCATGGCCGCTTCGGGATCGCCTCGGGCATGCTCCACGCTGGAAAGGACGGCCTGCTCGATCTCGGCCTGCAGGTCGCGGTCCAGGGACCGCGAAACGGCGATGCCGCCCAGAGGGATGGGCAGCCCGCTGGTCTCTTCCCACCACTCCCCGAGATCGACCAGGCGACGCAGACCGTGGGAGCCGAAGGTGAAGCGGCCCTCGTGGATGATCACCCCGGCGTCAACCTCGCCCGCCGTTACCGCGGGCATGATCCGGTCGAACGGCATGACGACCGGGTGCCTGAGCCCGGTGGTGAACAGCCCCACCAGCAACGCGGCCGTCGTGAGCTCTCCCGGGATCGCGACGCGGGCGCGGGTAAGCTCGTCGGCCAGAACTGCTACCCGCTGTGGCGAGGGGGCCGGACGAAGCCTCCCGTCCTTGGGAGCGACCACCAGGGGACCGCACCCCCGGCCCATGGCGCCGCCGGAGTGTAGCAGCGCGAAGCCGTCCCGCAGATAGGCGAAAGCATGCATCGAGACCTTGACGACATCCGCCTCTGCCGCCAGTGCCAACTGATTGAGCGTGTCGACGTCTTCCAGCCGCTCCGCCACGGCGGGGGCGCCGGGAAGGAGGCCTTGGACCCAGGCGCGGAAGATGAACGTATCGTTCGGGCAGGGCGAATAGGCGAGACGAAGCGGCGCCATGTCACCCCCGGTCCAGACGCGGGCCATCCAGCAGCAGACGATCCAGCGCCGCGACCACAGCCAGCGCCGCCCGCCCGGCCACCGCGATGGCACGCTCGACCTGCCAGGACTCCCGGTCCCGGTCGGTGACCAAGTTGCTAACGCCACGGACTTCCAGGAACGGCGCCCCGTACAAGGCGCAGACGTGCGCCGCGGCCGCACCTTCCATGGACTCCGCCAGCGCGCCCCAGCGGAGGGCCAGGGCTTCGGCTTCGTCACGCCGTCCCGTTGCCCGCGACGCGGTGACGAAGGGCCCGACAAGGACCGCGGGCCGCGCTCCCGGCCAAGTGGTCGCCTCGATAGCGGTCGCCGCGGCTCTGACCAGGGCTTCATCCAGCGGGAACGCGCCGGCAAGTTCGGCGCCGCGAACGCGGGCGATCGGCAGACCCAGGTCGGCGGCGGAATACCAGCCCTCGGGGCTGGAGCTGCCGGTGTCGGAGTAGGCCTCCCGGGTCGCGACAACCACATCCCCGATACCGGCCCCCAGGCGCGGTCCGGGGCAGAGGAACGCTCCGGCGATGCCCACTTGCAGCACCAGGCGCGGTGTGGACGGCGCCATCGCCTGAAGAAGACACGTGAGGATATGGGCGGCGTTGGCCTTGTCGCATCCGCTGATGGCCAGCGCGACAGGCACGGCCCGGGACCCAGCCGACCCTGTCGGCGCGGCTGCCGGTGAGCCCGGCTCGCGCAGTCCCAGTTCGCCCAGGTACACCGTCTTCGTAGCAACGACATGCGTCTGGGGGCTCAACAAGGCCGCAAGCAGCGGCTCCGCCTCCGCAGCGGTCGCCGCCAGCAGAATAACCTGGCGATCGCTCAAGACCTCCCGGAGTGCCTCGCAGCCGCCGAGCTCCACTAGGCGCCTTCCAGCAGCAGAAGGTCCGGATCCTCAAGGTAGCTCATGACGAGGTTGAGAAAACGGGCCGCCTCGGCGCCGTCGATCAACTGATGGTCGAAGGTGAGCGAGAGGGGGAGCAGCAGGCGAGTCAAGACCTTCCCCTCGTGGACCACCGGCAGCTCGCGGACTCGTCCCATGCCCAGGATCGCCACTTCCGGATAGTTGATGACCGGGGTGGCGTAGACCCCTCCTATCGCGCCGTAGTTGGTGATGGTGAAGGTGCCCCCGTGCAGCTCGTCCACCCCGAGATGGCGCTGCTCAGCCCGGTCGACCAGGTCCACGATCTCCGCGGCTATCTCGAAGATGCTCTTGGTGTCGGCGGCTTTGATGTTGGGCACCACGAGGCCGCTCTTGGTGTCGATGGCGATCCCGATGTTGTAGTAACGCTTGAGCACGAATTCCTCGCCCGACTCCTTGAGAACGGCGTTGAGTCGAGGGAAACGCTTGAGCGCGGCGGTGCAGGCCTTGATCGCGAAGGCCAGATAGGTCAGCCGCACGCCCCTTTCGGCTGCGACGGTGCGCTCCTTCTCCCGGATGCGCTTGATGATGGTGACATCGGCCTCATCCATGGTGGTGACCTGGGCCTGCTTGGCCACTGACTCCGCCATATGCCGGGCCATCGTCCGCCGGACGCCCCTGAACGGGACGATCTCGACGAGACCAAGCGCCTCTTTTTGCAGCACCCCGCCCATGACAGGCGCCGCCTCAGCCGGCGGAGCGGTGCGTGGAGCGGACGGCGGCGCAGCGGCCGCCAGCCCGCCGGCCATGGGGGGCGCCGGTGCAGCGGGCGCAGCGGCCATTCCGGGCGGCGCCCCGGCCGCGACGGGCGCGGCCGCGGGGCGCCGGACCGCGCCGCTCGAAGCGGCACTCGGCGCTGCAACCCCGTAGGCTGCCGCTTCGGCGATGTCCTCCACGTCTTGCTTCAGAATGCGGCCGCCGGGCCCGGTCCCG
>MELN01000075.1:4711-12762 GCA_001768675.1 Actinobacteria bacterium RBG_16_64_13
TCAGGTGGTATAGCTGGGCTGGGGGTCGGCGCCTCGGGCGCCGCGACGGGGGGCGCCGAAACCGGGGTCGCGGAAGTAGACGCAGGCGGTGCCGCAGCCGCCGGCGCCACGCCCTCCTCTATGGTGGCCACCACGTCGCCCACTTTGATGATGTCGCCTTCCGCCCCGTGCAGCCGGGCCACGCGGCCCGCGCGCGGTGACGGCAACTCCACCACCGCCTTGTCCGTTTCCACCTCGGCCAAAGTCTGATCCTCGGCCACCACGTCGCCCTCCTTCACCCTCCAGGCAAGGAGTTCTCCCTCGGTGATCCCTTCGCCGACATCCGGGAACCTGAACTCGTAGGCCATAGCTACCACCCCCTTGTCGCGGTGGCCCCGGCCGGCGCTTCGCGCGCCGCCGGGGCGGAGCACCGGGTGCGCGCAGTCGCATGCCTGCGCGCACCCCTCGCTAACTCTTCTTCTCTGCCTCCTCGTGGCGGGCCACGTTGCCCATCCTCAATTTGCGTATCTGCTTTCGCAGTTCCTCTTCGCTCTGAAACTCGTCGTCCCGAGCCCTGCCTCGATGGACCACCTCGTCCAGGTGGCGCATGAGTTTGGCGGGTGGTCCGCCCTCCTTCGCTCCATATCCGACCACCAGCAGTTCGTAGACGTAGATGAAGTCGGGCAGATTGAGCAAGTGCTTGACCAAACCCTGGACCCGCCCGTTCTTGACCACCGACACCGGTTGGGCGCCCAGACCGAGACTCTGCGCCGCCAGCCATAGATACAGAAACGCATTGGAGAGCGACGACTCGAATATCGAGTCGCCCTTCTGCCTCTCGTATCGGGCGTTCATGGGCAGACCGGCCCGCCGGCGCGTGTCGCCCAGCACAAAGATATAGACCGGGGCGAGAGGGCAACCCACCCTCCCGCGTGTTTCCAGGGTCCATGGAGGGCCTTGCCATTCCTCCCGGGTGGCCTCCAAGGCGTAGAAGTCGTTCTCGATCCACTCGTCGACGATCTTCTTGACCGCCTGGCGAAGGTTCGAGTCTTCGACCACCAAGAACTCAGCGGGCTGCAGATTGAAGCCGGTGGGCGCCCAGCGGGCAAGGTCAAGCATCTTGTCGATCATCTCGGCCGGCACCGGGTCGGGCTTGAGCGCCCGGATCGTCCTGCGGCTTTTGGCCAGCTCGAGCAACTCCTCGTATTCCACTTCGGTCCCTCCCGAATCGCCTGACGCCCCGCCGCGGCGCCCAGTCACTCGTTGATCTTGTCCGCCTCCGCGTGCCGAGCCACGTTGCCTGCCCGGAGCTTGATGATCTGCTTCCGGAGCTCCTCTTCGCTCAAGAATTCGTCATCCGCGGCACGCTCGTGGTGGACCATCTCGTCCAGACGACGCATGAGCTTCGCCGCCGGTCCACCTTCCATCGCGCTGTATCCGATCAGGAAGATGTCATAGATGTAGATGAAATCCGGAAGATCCAGCAGGTCCTTGATGAGCCCCTGAAGCTTCGGGTACTTCACCGCCGAGATGGGCTGGGCGGCTAGGCCCAGGCTATGGGCCGCGAGCCACATGTATATGAAGCCGTTCGAGAGAGACGACTCGAAGATCGAGTCCCCCTTCTCCTTGGAGTAGCGTGCCGCCATGGGGAGGCCTACTCGGCGCCGCGTGTCGCCCATGATCAGGATGAACACCGGCGCCAGCGGAGTATCGAACCGCCCATGCGTCTGCATAGTCCACGGGGAGCCCTGCCACTCCTCGCGAGTGGCTTCCAAGGCGAAGAAGTCGCTGTTCCGGTAGTCATCTACGATCTGCTTGATGCCGGAGCGCAGCGCAAGATCTTTCACCACGAGCATCTCGAGTGGCTGCATGTTGAAACCGGTCGGCGCCCAGCGAGCAGCCTCAAGGAGCTTGTCCACCATCTCGTCTGGGATGGGGTCAGGCTTGATGGCCCGCAGCGTCCGCCGTCCCTTGAACAGCTCCAACAACTCTTCGTACTGCACGGCGCGCTCCTTCGCTAGAACTTGAGAGTGCTCTTGATCGCCTCGACGACCGAATCGGCGTCGGGTTGATAGTAGTCCTCCAACTTAGCCAACGGGGGAACCGTGTCAAACCCGGCGACGCGGATCACGGGAGACCTGAGCTGAAGCACAGCCCGCTCCATAATCTGGGCCGATATCTCCGCCCCAAAGCCGCAACTCCTCGGGGCTTCGTGGACGATGACCGCGCGGCCCGTCTTCTTCACGCTCGCGACGACGGTCTCGAAATCGAACGGGGACAGCGTGCGCACATCGATGATCTCGACGTCCGCCTCCCCCTCGGCCTCCAGGCGCTGAGCCGCGTCCCGCAACGTGCGCACGTGGGCTCCCCACGCCACAGCAGTAACGTCTTTGCCCTCGCGGACCACTCGGGCCTTGCCCAGAGGAAGCGTGTAAGTCTCCTCCGGCACTTCCATCTTAATGGCCCGATAGATGCGAGCGGGCTCCATGAAGATAACCGGATCGGGATCCCTCACGGCCGCGGCCAAGAGACCCTTGGCTTCATAGGGATCCGCCGGGATGACCACCTTCAACCCGGGCACGTGGGCAAATACCGCTTCCATGCTCTCGGAATGGTGCTCCAGAGCCCGAATGCCACCGCCGTAAGGCGTGCGGACGACCAGCGGGACGGTGAACTCCCCCCGGCTGCGATTGCGCATCCGTGACGCGTGTGAAACCAGTTGGTCGTATGCGGGATAGGCGAATCCCGCGAACTGGATCTCGGCCACCGGACGATAGCCGGCGATAGCCATACCGATGGCCATGCCCACGATGCCCGACTCCGCCAAAGGCGTGTCGATGACCCGCTCCTCACCGAAGCGCTGCACCAGGCCGTCCGTCACCCGGAACACTCCCCCGTCCCGGCCGACGTCCTCGCCCAGGATGATCACCTTGCTGTCGAGCTGCATCTCCTGCGACAGGGCTTGGTCGATGGCCTCCACGATGTTCAGACGAGCCATGATCACCGCCTCCTTGCGAGTCGGGCCATCAATTCCGCCTGCTGCTCGACCAACTGTGGCGTCATCTCGGCGAATACGTGGTTGAAGATCTCCTCCGGTCCGGGCGGCACGATCGCCTCGAAGGCTGCGACGGCGTCGGCCACCTTCTGGTCGGCCCGGGCAAGGACGTCGGCCGCCCCCACGTCGTCCAGGAGCCCCTTTGTCCTCATATAGCGCCCCAGTCGCTCGATGGGATCCCGCTGCCGCCAGGGCTCCACCTCTTCCTCCGAACGGTACCTCTGGGCGTCGTCGGAGGTGGTGTGGTCCATCACGCGGTACGTGAGAGCTTCGATCAGCGTAGGCTCGTGTCCGGTCCGGGCCCGCTCCAACGCCTCCATGGCGACGCGGTACACCGCGAACACGTCGTTGCCGTCCACCTGCACTCCGAACATCCCGTAAGCAAGCGCCTTCTGCGCCACCGTGGGCGAGGCGGTCTGCTTGGTATAGGGGACAGAGATGGCGTACTGGTTATTCTGGCAGAAGAACACCACAGGTACTTTGAAGACGGCGGCCATGTTCATGGCTTCACTGAAGTCGCCTTCCGAAGTGGCGCCCTCGCCGAAGGAGGTCAGCACGGCCGCCTGTTCACCAGCCTGCTTCATAGCCCAGGCGATACCGACGGCGTGCAGCATGTGGGTGCCCACTGGGATGGCCACCGGAAGCGTCCTCAACTCCTGGGGGAAGGCAGCGCCGCGCTCGTCGCCCCCCCAATACTGCAGCAACTGCACCAAAGGCAGGCCGCGCAGTATCAGCGCCCCTGTCTCTCGGAACGCCGGAACCAGCCAGTCGTCCGGCCGCAGGGCGAAGGCCGCCCCGACGTGCGCTCCCTCCTGGCCGGCGACGCGAGCGAAGGTACCCAACCGTCCTTGCCGCTGCAACTTGAACATGCGATCGTCGAACTGCCGCGTGAGCACCATGTACTCGTACAGGCGTGATATCTGCTCCGGAGCAAGGCCGGGCATGAGGGAGTCGTCGACGACCCCCTCAGGGCTTAGCACCTCAACCCGCTCTATCGAATATGAGACCAACGGACGGATGGGCACACACTCACCCCCTTCACAAGCGCGGACCTTCCGGCCACGCTCGTCATCTCAAGTGGAAAGACGGTCAAGCACCAGTACTGCTGCTCCCCTGATTCGCCCTCCGCGCAAACGTTCGAGAGCTTCGTTCGCTCCTTCGAGGCCGAACAGTTCCACTTCGGCACGCACGGGCACCTGAGGGGCGAGGGCCAGCAAAGCCCACACGCCTCCACCCTGATCCGCACCTGGCCGGGGCCCGGCGCCGGCACTTCCACCCGCGCCTCACGAAGCGGCCGGCCGGCCGCTTCGAACAACATGGCCCGCATGTCGGGCGCCGCCATGGCTACTTCTTGCCGAGCTCTATGATGTCGTACTTCTCGGGCACCATCACGTTGAAATGCAGACGCTCCTCGAGCAACTTGCCGAGAGTCAGCGCCGATTCAGGCTCCCCATGAGTCAGGATCGTCAGCCGCGGGGGCGCGAAGTGCCCGGCCCAGGCGAGAAGCTGACCTTGATCGGCATGCGCGGAGAGCCCGGTGAGATCATGAACGTGAGCTTTCACCGCGATCTCTTCGCCGAAAAGGTGCACGCTGTCGGCTCCTTCGAGCAGGCGCCGGCCCAGAGTGCCCCGGGCCTGGAACCCAGCGATCACTATGTGGGATTCGGGACGCCACAGGTTGTGCTTCAAGTGGTGGCGGATTCGCCCGGCGTCGGCCATGCCGCTCGCCGAAATGATCACAACGCCCTTCTTCTCGTTGAGCTCCTTCGATTCCTCAGCGCTGGACGTGTAGTGCAATTGGGGAAAATCGAAGATGCCGCCCGGCTCACCCACCAGTCTCCAGGCCATGTCGTCGAACACCTCGCGATGCCTCCGGAAGATCTCCGTGGCGCGGGAAGCCAGGGGGCTGTCAACATACACGTGCATGTCCAGTCCGCTCTGGTCAAGGATCTCGCGGAGAAAGTAGAGCAACTCCTGGGTACGTCCCACCGCGAAGGCGGGGATGACGACGTTGCCGCCACTGCGCTTGGCTTCCTTCAAGATCTCGGCGAGTTCCTTCACCGGTTCGCCGTTGTGGCTATGCAGCCGGTCTCCGTACGTGGACTCCATGACGAGATAGTCGGTCTGCTCAATGATCTCCGGGTCGCGGATGATGGGCTGATCGGGCTGTCCCAGGTCGCCGCTGAACAGCACCTTGACCTTCTCGCCCTTCTCCTCGAGCCTCAGCTCGAGGAAAGCCGAGCCTAAGATGTGCCCGGCGTCATGGAAGAACGCGGTCACTCCTGGGGCCAATTCCCTGGATTTGCCGTAGTCGACCGGTTTGAGCTTGGGGATGGTCTTGCGCGCGTCGTCCTGATTGTAGAGCGGATCCACTTCCCGCCGCCCGGCCCGGCGGGCCTTGCGCGTCTGCCACTCGGCTTCCATTTCCTGGATATACGCCGAGTCCAGCAGCATGATCTCCACCAGGTCACACGTGGCCGGCGTAGCATAGATGGATCCGGAGAAGCCCTGCTTGACCAGACGGGGCAAGAGCCCGGAGTGGTCGATGTGAGCGTGCGTGAGCACAACGAAGTCAACCTCGTGGGGATCGAAGGCGAAGGCGTCGAAGTTCTGTTTGAACTCCTTTTCTCCCCCCTGATGCATCCCGCAGTCCACCAGAAAGCGGGTGTCCCCAACCTCTACCACGTAGCACGAGCCGGTGACCTCACGCGCCGCGCCACACACCTGAATGAACATCCGTCCTCCTCGCTGTCGCTTCGCATACTGTCTCATACCAAGCCGCGCCGTGTCCGGGAATGGGCAGGTACCCCGGCGGGAATTGGCCGCGAAGACGTGTGCTATCCTACATATGTTTTGCGCTCAATCCCCGATACTACGTCGGGGTGAGTTCTTTTTCTATCAAACGTGCACCGGAGGAAACTGTGGCAAACGAAGCCCCTGACGAGAAGATCTTTGACGTTCCGGCTGAGTTCCGGAAGACCGCCTGGATCTCGAGCATGGACCAGTACCAGGAGATGTACCGGCGTTCTCTCGACGACGCCGACGCGTTCTGGGCGGAGCAGGCCGACAAGAGACTGGATTGGTTCAAGAAGTGGGACAGCGTGCAGAACCACGACTTCGCCGAGGCGAAGATCCGCTGGTTCGAAGGCGGCAAGCTCAACGTGTCCCACAACTGCCTTGACAGACATTTGGACACTCCGGTAGCTAACAAGGTCGCCTACTACTTCGAGGGCGACTCCCCCGAGTCCACCCGGACCATCACCTATAAGCAGCTCTGGGAAGAGGTCACCAAATTCGCCAACGTGCTCAAGAAGAGGGGCGTCAAAAAGGGCGATCGGGTAGTCATCTACCTGCCCATGATCCCCGAACTCCCCGTAGCCATGCTGGCCTGCTCACGTATCGGCGCCGTCCACTGCGTGGTCTTCGGCGGTTTTTCGGCTGAAGCCCTGCGCGACCGCGTTATCAATGCTGAAGCCAGCCTCATGATCACCGCCGACACCGGTCTCCGCGGCGGCCGTCCGACCCCGCTCAAGACCGCCGCCGACGCCGCCATGGCCGAGAGCCCCTCAGTCAAAGCCTGCATCGTGGTCAAGCATACCGGCGTGGCCGATATCCCCTGGGTCGATGGCCGCGACACCTGGTACCACGAAGAACTGGCGGCTCCCGGCATCACCACCGATTGCCCCTGCGAGCAGATGGATGCCGAAGATCCGCTCTTCATCCTCTACACATCCGGCTCGACGGGCAAACCCAAGGGCGTCATGCACACCACGGGGGGCTACCTGCTCTTCGCCAGCATGACCCACGAGCTGATCTTCGACTACCATCCCGAGCAGGTCTATTGGTGCACCGCCGACATCGGCTGGGTCACGGGCCACACCTACATCGTGTACGGTCCGTTGGCCAACGGCGCCACCGGTGTCCTCTTCGAGGGTATCCCGAGCTACCCAGGCCCCGACCGCTTCTGGTCGGTGGTGGAGAAGTACAAGGTCAACATCTTCTACACCGCCCCCACCGCCCTTCGGGCCATCGCCCGCGAAGGCGATGACTGGGTCAAGAAGCACGACCTGTCCTCCCTGCGCGTCCTGGGCACCGTGGGCGAGCCGATCAACCCGGAAGTGTGGCTCTGGTACCACGACCTCATCGGTGGCGGACGTTGCCCGATCGTCGACACCTGGTGGCAGACAGAGACGGGCGGCATCCTGATCACGCCGCTGCCGGGTGCCATGAAGATCAAGCCGGGTTCGGCCACCCTCCCCTTCTTCGGTGTCGAGCCGGTACTCGTGGACGAGAACGGCGAAGAGATCACCGGGCCGGGCGTGGGCAACCTGTGCATGCGTCGTCCTTGGCCGGGCATGATGCGCGGCGTGTACGGCGAGGCCGAGCGTTTCAAAGAGACCTACTTCGTGCAGTATCCAGGCTTGTACTTCACGGGCGACGGCTGCCGCCGCGATAACGACGGCTACCACTGGATCACCGGCCGCGTGGACGACGTCATCAACGTGTCGGGCCACCGCATGGGTACCGCCGAAGTCGAGTCCGCTCTGGTCAGCCACGACACCGTGGCTGAAGCCGCCGTGGTGGGCATGCCTCACGCGATCAAAGGGCAGGGCATCTACGCCTTTGTCACCTTGAACGCGGGCATCGAACCCTCCGACGAACTGAAGAAGGAACTCGTCAAGCACGTGCGCACCGAGATCGGCCCCATCGCCACTCCGGACGTCATCCAGTGGGCTCCCGGCCTGCCGAAGACTCGTAGCGGCAAGATCATGCGCCGTATCCTCAAGAAGATCGCCGCCAACGAGATCAACGATCTGGGCGATACCTCCACTTTGGCCGACCCGAGCGTGGTCGACAATCTGGTGGAGCACCGCCACCAGTAACCGGCGACACATACCAGCACGTAAGAAGGGCGGCCGCAAGGTCGCCCTTCTCGTTGGGGCGGAAGGCGACACCGGACAAGTGCCATTGGGCGCCATTGACATTCTGGCGCAGAAAAAAGGAGGCCCGCCGAAGC